>NZ_JAMYPT010000001.1:0-677003 GCF_040320505.1 Mesorhizobium sp. M0678
CGTCCGCCAGACTCAACTGACCCAGAACACGATCCGCCATCCCGAATCTCCCTGCTTCGACCATCATCACAGAATCACCGATCGGCTTCTGTGCAAAGGTCTCACAAGGGGAGAAAGAAAAGAGTTACATCCGCACCCGTTCCGATTTCGGATCGTACATCGGCTTGAGCGAGGCCTCGGCGGCAAAGCGCTCGCCGGCGATCTCGATTTCGTAGGACGACGCCAGGACGTCCGCCTCGCTCTCGCCCTTGCAAGTCACGTAGCCAAGCCCGATCGCGCCGCCGAGATGATGGCCGTAATTGCCCGAGGTGATCGGGCCGACGATCGTGCCGTCGCGCAGGATCGCCTCATTGTGGAAGAGCAGCGGCTCGGGGTCGTTCAGGCGGAACTGCACCAGCCGGCGTGACAGGCCGGTTTCTTTCTTCGTCAGCACCGCATCGCGGCCAAGGAATTCGCCCTTGGCCGTTTTCACCGCGAAACCCAGCCCGGCCTCCAGCACATTGTCCTCGTCGGTGATGTCGTGGCCGAAATGCCTGAAGGCCTTTTCGATGCGGCAGGAATCCAGCGTATGCAGGCCGCATAGCTTCAGGCCGGCGTCAGTGCCGGCTTCCGCGATCGCTTCGAAGACATGGGCAGCCTGGTCGGTCGAGACATAAAGCTCCCAGCCGAGTTCGCCGACATAGGTGACGCGGTGAGCGCGGGCCAGGCCCATCCCGATCTCGATCTCCTGAAACGTCCCGAACGGGTTGTTCTCGTTGGAGAAATCGTTCGGGCTCACCTTTTGGATCAGCTTTCTCGAATCCGGGCCCATCAGGCAAAGCACGGCTTCGGCCGCCGTCACATCGGTGATGACGACGAACTCGTCGGCAAGGTGTTTTCTCAGCCAGGCCAGGTCGCGTTGCAGCGTCGCACCGGGCACGACGAGCAAGAAGGTCGTTTCGGACAGTCGCGAGACGGTGAGATCGCTCTCGATGCCGCCGCGCTGGTTGAGCATCTGGGTATAGACGATCTTGCCCGGCGCCACGTCCACGTCGTTGGCGCAGAGCCTTTGCAGGAAGGCGCAGGCATCGCGGCCTTCGACACGGATCTTGCCGAACGAAGTCATGTCGAACAGGCCGACGCCGTTCCTGATCGCAAGATGTTCCTCGCGCTGGTTGTCGAACCAGTTCTGCCGCTTCCAGGAATAGCGGTATTCGCGCTCCTGGCCGGGCCTAGCGAACCAGTTGGCGCGCTCCCAGCCGGCGACCTCGCCGAACACGGCGCCGCGCGCCTTCAGATGTTCGTGCAGCGGCGAGCGCCTTATGTTCCGCGAGGTCGCCATCTGCCGGTAGGGGAAATGATCGGCGTAGAGCAGGCCGAGCGTTTCGGAGACGCGCTCTTTGAGATAGCGGCGGTTCTTCTGGAACGGCTGGGCGCGGCGGATGTCGACCTCCCAGAGGTCGAAAGGCGCTTCGCCATCATTGATCCATTGCGCCAGCGCCATGCCGGCGCCGCCGGAGGAGACGATGCCGATCGAATTGTAGCCGGTCGCCATCCAGTAGCCGGAAAGCTCCGGCGCCTCGCCGAGATAGTAGCGGTCGTCGGGCGTAAAACTCTCGGGACCGTTGAAGAAGGTGTGAATACCGGCGGTGGCCAGCATCGGCATGCGGTTGACGCCCATTTCGAGGATCGGCTCGAAATGGTCCATGTCCTCCGGCAACTGGTCGAAGCAGAAATCCTCGCTTATGCCGTTCATGCCCCAAGGCTTGGCCACTGGCTCGAAAGCGCCGAGCATCATCTTGCCGGCATCTTCCTTGTAGTAGGCACACTCGTCCGGCACGCGCAGCACCGGCAGGCGGGAGAGCCCGGGGATCGGCTCGGTGACGAGATAGAAATGTTCGCAGGCGTGCAACGGGATGGTGACGCCGTTCTGCGTGCCAAGTTCGCGTGCCCACATGCCGGCGCAGTTGACGACGATATCGGCTTCGATCAGGCCTTGCTCGTCGCCCTGCGCCCAGGAAATGCCGGCGACGCGGCCGGCCCTGGTATGCACCTTGGTCACCTTGACGTTCTCGACGATCGTTGCACCGCGCTGGCGCGCGCCCTTGGCCAACGCCATGGCGATATTGGCCGGATCGCACTGGCCGTCGAGCGGCAGGTGCACGGCGCCGACCACATCTGATACATTGAGATGCGGGTACATCTGCTTGACTTCGTTTGGCGAAATCTCGCGCACGTCGACATCGAAGGCGCGGGCGAGAGATGCCTGCCGATAGATCTCGTGCTTGCGCTCCTCGGTAAGCGCCACCGTGATCGAGCCGACCTGGCGCATGCCGGTGCCGACATCGGTCTCGGCCTCCAGCTTGACGTAGAGGTCGGCCGAGTACTTCGCCAGCCGCGTCATGTTCTGCGAGCCGCGCAATTGGCCGATCAGGCCGGCGGCGTGCCATGTCGTGCCCGACGTCAGCTGCTTGCGCTCGAGCAGCACGATATCGGTCCAGCCGAGCTTGGCCAGATGATAGGCGACCGAGCAACCGGAGACGCCGCCACCGATGATGACCGCCCTCGCTTTGGGAGGAATGGCCTTGGTCGGAATGGTTTTGGTGGGCGAGGCGCTCATGCGGCCTCACAGCGATAGAAGGAGGCGAAGCGGCGCAGGCGTGTGGCAGCCTCCATCAGCACCGGCTCAGGCTGGCAGAGGCTGAAGCGGATGTGGCCGGCTGCAGCCTCGCCGAAGCTCGAGCCGGGCATGACGCCGACCTTCTCCTGGTCGAGGAAAGCCCAGGCGAATTTTTCGTCGTCCGGCTCGATCGCCGATATGTCGAGCATGACGTACATGCCGCCTTCGGAGCCGCGCACGGTGATGTTGTTCATACCGCGCATGGCATCGAGGACGACGGCGCGCCTTGCGGCATAGCGCTCGGCGATCTCCTTGACGCCGTAACCATTTTCGAGCGCCTCAGCGCAGGCGAGGCTGATGAAGGCCGGTAGGCCGTAGGTCATCACCAGATTGAGGTCGGTCAGCAGCGAGACCATCTCCTCGGGCCCGGTCAGCCAGCCCATGCGCCAGCCGGTCATGCCGTGGCTCTTCGACATCGAATTGATGACCAGCGTGCGTTCCGCCATGCCGGGCAGCGAGCGTGGTGAGACGTGCTCGCCGCCGCCCAGCGTCCAGTAGACCTCGTCCGACAGCAGCCATAGGTCATGCTCGCGGCAGATCTGCGCCAGATCCTCCAGGCGCTCTCGCGAATAGACGGCGCCCGTGGGGTTGTTGGGCGTGTTGATCAGGATGGCGCGGGTGTTCGGCCGAAGGGCGGCGCGAATGTCGGCGGCGCGCGGCTGAAAGCCATCCTCGGCGGGGGTCTCGACGACGCTGAACTCGGCGCCCGCCGCACTGAAGGTGTTGGGATAGGTGGCGTAATACGGCGCGACGACGATAGCATGGTCGCCCTGGTCGAGAACCGCTTGAATGGCCGCGTAAAGCGCGGCCTGCCCGCCCGGCGTGGCGATGACCTGGTCGGGATTTGTCGCAACGCCGGTGCACCGCATCGAGGCCGCCGCCATCGCCTTGCGCAGGCGTGGAACGCCGGCAAGCGGCGTGTAGTGGTGATTGCTGGCGCGAACCGCCGTCACGCAGGCTTCGATCGTCTCGCTCGGCGTGTCGAAATCGTGGTCGCCGACCGACAGCATGATGATGTCCTCGCCGGCCTGCTTGCGCGCCCAGGCAGCGGAATGAACCTCCCAGCCATCCTTGCCCGAAGGCACGATGCCGGAAATGCGCGATGATGGCCTGGGCATTATGCTGCTCCCGAAATTTCATAACCGGCCTGTTCGAGCCGGTCGCGCAGCGCGGCGATGTGGGCCGGTCCGACTTCGCAGCAGCCGCCGACGATGCCGGCGCCGGCCTCGACCCAACCGACCGCCTGGCCGGCATAGGCATCCGGATCAAGGTCGTGGCGGGCGTGCAGCACTTCCACGGTACCGCCATGCTTGAGCGCCTCAATCGAGGTGAAGCCGTTGGCATAAGCGCCGACCGGACCGCCGAGAGCGATCAGTTCGGGCAGCGCTGCAGCGATCGCTTCGGGCCGGCAGCAATTGATCAGCCGGGCCGCGACGGGCAGGCCGGCAAGAGCGCCCGACGCCGCCGCAATGGCTTCGCCGCTGCGCAGGCGCGGCGTGCCGTGGTCGGCAAGCGTCCACGACACCCATAGGGGCTTGCCGCTTTCCGACGCCGCGGTGACGGCGGCGCGCGCCTCTTCGGCCGACGCCATGGTTTCGCACAGAAACAGATCGACGCCGTCCGCCTGCTCGGCAACGATACGGCGATAGATGTCGAGCGTATCCTGGAAGGATATCGTCAGCGCCGGCGCATAGCTGCCGAACAGCGGCGACAGGCAGCCGGCGATCGCCGCGTCGCCGGCCTGGTCGCGGGCTTGCCTTGCCAGTTCGATGCCGCGCTTCTGCAGCGGCTTGAACAGCTCTTCCGCGCCTTCGCGTGCCAGCCGCTCCGGCGTGGCTGAATAGGTGTTGATGGTGATGACGCGGGCGCCGGCGCGGATGAATTCCGCATGCAGGTCGCGCACCAGATCCGGTTCGTCGATCAGCACCCTGGCCGACCACAGCGGCGTCGGCTCGGAACTGCTACGGCGGACCAGCTCCTGGCCCATGCCGCCATCGGTGAGGATCACTTTCTTCATGCTCTGAGCCTCTCGTTCTTTGGATCCCATAACGGCTCATCCTTCTGCACGACCGCCCGAAAACGTTCGCCGAAGATCTCGATCTCGACCGCGGTTCCCGGCTCGGTGAGGTCGGCGCGCAGCATGCCGAGCGCGATCGACCTGTCGATGCGATGACCCCAGCCGCCGGATGTCGTCTCGCCGACGATCCGGCCGTCATGCCACAGCGTCGACATGGTGGGCGCATCGCAGTCGCCGGGGTTTTCGACAACCAGCGTGACGAAGCGCTTCTTGATGCCCTGCTGCTTCTCGTTTTGCAGCGCCGTCTTGCCGCGGAAGTCGGGCTTATCCCATCTGACGAATCGCTCCAGCCCGCCCTGCAGGATCGAGTAGTCGGTCGACAGGTCGCCCTTCCAGGTACGGTAGCCTTTTTCGAGCCGCAGCGAATCCAGCGCGTACATGCCGAACGGTTTTAGTCTATGCCTCTTCCCGGCCGCCCAGACGGCGTCGAAGATGGCTGCGGTATCGTCGACCTTGCTGTGGATTTCCCAGCCGAGCTCGCCGGCGAAGGACACGCGCACCAGCTTTGCCCAACGTCCGGCGATACTGGTTTCCTGATGCGTCAGCCAGGGCAGGGTGAGGTCGGCTGCGCAGAGTTCGGCGAGGATTTTTCGCGAGTTGGGGCCGGCGAGGATCTGGGTGGAGTATTCCTCCGTCCTGTCGATCAGCTTGAATGTGGCGTCCTTCGGGATGCGCGACTTCAGCCATTCGAAATCATGCCACTGAGCCACAGCGGCGGTGATCAGCGTCATCAGGTTCTCGTCGTGGCGGACCACCGACATTTCGGTGACGATGCGGCCCTTGTCGTCGGCAAAATAGACGAGGCCGATGCGGCCGGGTTTCGGCACCAGGCCGGTCACCTGGAGGCTCAGCCATTCGGCGGCACCCGGACCGTCGAGATTGAAACGGGAGAACCCCGGCAGGTCCAGAATGCCGGCGGCATCGCGGACGGCGAGGCATTCCTCGCGCACACGATGCTGCCACGGCCCGTCGCGGCGGAAGGTCAGCGTGGATTCTTCGGAGATGTCGTCGCCTGCGTTCGTATACCAGGTGGCGCGTTCCCAGCCATTATAAGCATCGAACCGGGCGCCGAGTGCCTTGATGCGGTCGTGGAGCGGCGACAGCTTGCGGTCGCGCCCGGCCGGCCAGGCATGGCGCGGGAACTGGATGGCATATTCGTTGCCGTAGATCTCCATGCCCTTGGCGACGCAATAATCCGGGGCCGAGGCAAAGGCGGTGAAACGGCGTGGATCGCAGGACCACATGTCCCATTCGGTCTGGCCTTCGGTCACCCACTCGGCCAGCACCTTGCCGGCGCCGCCGCCCTGGGCGATGCCGAAGGTGAAGACGCAGGCCTCGAAGGCGTTGGGCACGCCGGGCATCGGCCCGATCAGAGGGTTGCCGTCCGGCGCATAGGGGATCGGCCCGTTGATGACCTTTGAAAGGCCGGCGGTGCCGAGGATCGGCACGCGGGCGACAGCATCGGCCAGGTAATGTTCCAGCCGATCGAGATCGTCGGGAAACAGCTGGAAGGAAAAGTCGTCGGGCATCGGGTCGTTGTGGCCGACCCAGTGGGCGCGGCAATTGCGCTCATAGGGGCCGAGATTCATGCCGTTCTTTTCCTGGCGCAGATAATAGGACGTATCGACGTCGCGCAGCAGCGGCAGCTTCTTGCCCTGTTCCTTCGACCACGCCGCCAGTTCGGGGATTTCCTCGAACAGGATATATTGATGGCTCATCACCATCATCGGCACCTCGCGGCCGAACATCCTGCCGACTTCGGCGGCGCGGTAGCCGGCGGCGTTGACGACGATCTCGCAGCGGATCTCGCCTTGCGCCGTCTCGACCACCCACTCGTGATTGTCTCGGCTCACGCCGGTGACCGGACAGAAGCGGATGATCTTCGCGCCCATGTCGCGCGCGCCCTTGGCCAGTGCCTGGGTCAGCTGCGCGGGGTCGATATCGCCATCATTCGGATCGTAGAGCGCGCCTTTCAGCTCATGCGTCTCGATGAAGGGGTAACGGCGCTTAATCTCGTCGAGCCCGACCACGTCGATATCCATGCCCTGGTAGCGGCCCATGCCCTTGGCGCGCTGGAATTCCTGCATGCGCTCCGCGCTATGGGCCAGCCTGAGCGAGCCGGTGACGTGGTAGTTCATGGGATAGCGGACCTCGTCGGCCAGCCGGCGATAGAGCTCGGTCGAATAACGCTGCATGTTCATCAGCGACCATGACGAGGAGAAAGTCGGCACGTTGCCGGCGGCATGCCAGGTCGAGCCGGAGGTCAGCTCGTTCTTCTCCAGAAGCACGCAGTCGGTCCAGCCCGCCTTGGCGAGATGGTAGAGCGAGGAGGCGCCGACGGCACCACCTCCGATGATCACAACGCGTGCCGTGGTCGGCAAACCGGCCATGTTCTTCTCCGACTATTTGTTTTGATGCATGTCGTTGTCCCAAAACCGCCACGCACTTTTGGGCGACATGCATTCGTTCAATAGACAGGCGGCGAAACCACCCAGATGACGACAGCCGGCTCGGCTCCAGGATTGCGCCATCGGAACGGCTTGCCGTCGAAGCGGAAGGAGTCGCCTTCGCCAAGCCGGTGCCAGATGCCAGCAATTTCGATGTCGAAACTGCCCGAAGCGACGTAGCCGGCTTCCTCGGTCGGCCGGCGCGCCTCGGCCTTCATCTCGGCACCCGGAGCGAAGACCGAACGCAGCATCTCGAAGCTACCGCCGAGATCGGGCGACAGAAGCTCCTCCACCAGGCCGGAATCGCTTGTGCCAAGCGTGCGCCGGTTGCCGGCGCGCACGACCACGCCGCGCTCGGTCTCGACAGGCACGTCATGGCTGAAGAACAGGCTGACCGGCACGCCGAACAATTCGGCGAAGGCCCTGAGATCGCCGAGCGACGGGACCGACAGACCGCGCTCGACCTGGCTGACCCAGCCGACGGAACGGCCGAGCTTCAGTGCGATTTCAGCAAGCGTCAAGCCGCGCGCCTTGCGCAACGCGCGAATGTCGCCGGCCAGCAGCCGTTCGCCGCTGTCCTGTTCCGATCTGGCGGCGGTTGAGGGCAAAGCCATCCCTGTCTTGGTGAAAAATTCTCAGCAAATTTCATTTGATGGCGGGTTCATGAAAAAATCAAGAGGATTTTCACGCAACCACAAGATTTACTTGCGCCATTTTGACGGTTCGGGCAAAGGCTCGGCGCACGAGCGGCGAGTGGGGCGTCCGGTCGAGGCGGGTAGGCTATCGGGCGTTCAAAAAGACGCGCAAGGATGCTCCATCACTTCTAGTCGGCGCATGATCCTTCCGGAAAATCGGTTCGGGATCATACGCAAAAGGACGGCCCATGCTGGAAAACAACTCCCGGATTGCGGCGGCGATCGTCGATGACGCGATCACCTCGCGGCGGTCGGTACGCGCCTTCTTGCCCGATATGGTCGACGACGAGATCATCCGCGATATTCTCGCCGTTGCCGCGCGCGCGCCCTCAGGCACCAATATGCAACCCTGGAAAGTCTATGTGACCAAGGGCGAGGTCAAGCAGCGCATCACCGACGCCATCCTCAGCTCGGGCATCCGCGCCGAAAAGGCCGAGTGGGACGAGTATCGCTACTATCCCGACCAGTTCTTCGAACCCTATCTGACGCGACGGCGGGCCAACGGTTTCGGCCTCTACGGCGTGCTCGGCATCGGCCGGCGCGAGGTCGACAGGATGCGTGCGCAGCACGACCGCAACTTCGTCTTCTTCGACGCGCCGGTCGGCATGATCTTCACCGTCGACCGGCGGCTGAACAAGGGGTCGTGGATCGACTACGGCATGTTCCTGCAAAACATCATGGTCGCCGCGCGGGGCAGGAGCCTGCACACCTGTCCGCAAGCCGCCTTCGCGCCCTATCACCGGCAGATCAGGCCGGTGCTCAACATTCCCGACGAGGAGATCATCGTCTGCGGCATGGCGCTCGGCCACGAGGATACGTCCAAGCCCGAAAATGCCTTCCGCACCGACCGCGCGCCGCTGGAAGAGTGGGTGACGTTCGCGGAGTGACGTGAAGCGCCGTCCGGCTCTACTGCACTTCGTAGCCGACTTCCTCGCTCGCATGGCAGAGCGCTTTCCAGAACGAGCGGGCAAACGAGCGGAACACATAGATGTCGAACTGATCGGCGCCGGTGCGCTGGATCTGCGCGAAGATGTCGTGATGCATGGTCGAGCGGCCGGCGCCGATCGGGAAGGCCGGCAGCGCGAAGTCGATGGCGAAGAATTTCGCCAGCACCCACTCGGCCTTCGGCCCGGCGATACGGATCGCGGTGCGGCCGTGCGAAAGGTCGGTCACCGTACCGATGGCCGAAGTGACGACACTGGCAAAGGCCGGCGCCAATCCCTCGGCTTCATCGACCACAGTGAACTTTCCCGGCGCAAAGCCGAACACCGACCTGGCGCCGTTCGTCACACCGCCACCGGCGCCGTCGGGCAAAGCCAGGCCGGTGACCGCATGGATGCCGGCCATCAACTTCTTCTCCTCGCCGGGCCAGGCGGCGAGCTGCAGGATCGAACCCGGCCTGGTTTCGGAGAGGATGATTTCGACACCATGCTCGAAATTGCCATGCGAGCCCGGATGCAGCACCGGCTCAAGCGGCGATTGGCGTTCAACCATGCATGCGGCTCCCGTCCGGATCGAAGAAATGGTTGGAGACGATCTCGACCGGCCCGAACCGGTTGCGCAGCGGGTCGGAGACATAAGCGCGCGTGCCGCGCCGCGCCTTGCCGCCCTTGACCAGGGCAAGCGCGATATATTTACCCAGCGCCGGCGAATAGCAGCAAGCGGTGATGTGGCCAAGCGAGCCGTGCGGATTGGCTTCGTCAAGCTCCTCGACGATGTGTGCGCCGCCATTGAGCGGCTGGTTGTCGAGCGAAACAATACCGACGAGTTCCAGGCGGTCGGGCGCGATCAGCCCCTCGCGGTCCATCATCGCCGAACCGATGAACGGCTTCTTCTTCGACAGCATCCAGTCGAGATGCAGGTCGCGTGCCGTGGTACGGCCGTCGATCTCGGCACCGGTGACGTGGCCTTTCTCGATGCGCATGGTGCCCAGCGCCTCCAGCCCGTAGGTCACCAGCCCGAACGGCTTGCCGGCTTCGATCAGCGCCTCCCAGACATGGGTGCCGTAGCCGGCGCCGGAATAGACCTCGAAGGCCATTTCGCCGGAGAAGGACAGCCGGCAGATCATCACCGGCACGCCGGCGATTTCGCCGTGGACGATGCCCATGAAGGGCAGGGCGGCATTGTCGACGGCAGTGCCGCTGACGCAAGCAGCCAGTATCTGCCTTGCCTTCGGCCCGCCGATGGCGGCACCGGCCCATTGGTCGGTCACCGAGGTGACGTGGACCTTCAGCGCCGGCCAGATCACGTCGAGGAAATATTCCAGATGCTGCATCACCTTGCCGGCATTGGCGGTGGTGGTGGTCATCAGGAAATCCTGCTCGCCGAGGCGCCACGTGGTGCCGTCGTCAAAGGCGAGACCGTCCTCGCGCAGCATCAGCCCGTAGCGCGCCTTGCCGACGGCCAGCGTCGAAAACATGTTGGTGTATAGGCGGTCGAGGAATTCCGCCGCGTCGGGGCCTTGCACCGCGATCTTGCCCAGTGTCGAGACATCGACGATGCCGGCGCTCTCGCGCGTGCCTCTCGCTTCGCGGACATAGGCCTGCTCGATCGTCTCGCCGGGATGGCCGTAGATCATCGGCCGATACCACAGGCCGGCGGAATACATGGTGGCGCCGTTGGCGACGTGCCAGTCATGCATCGGCGTCAGCCGCTCGGGCTTCAGATCGCCGAAGCGTTCGGCGGCTAGCGAGCCGATCGACACCGCCGAAAAGGGCGGGCGAAAGCGCGTCGTGCCGACCTGCGGGATCGGCTTGCCCAGCGCCTCGGCCATTATGGCCAGGCCGGGTATGTTGGAGCTCTTGCCCTGGTCGGTTGCCATGCCGAGCGTGGTGTAGCGCTTCAGATGCTCGACCGAGACGAAGCCTTCGCGATGCGCCAGCCGCACGTCATCCGCCGTCACGTCATGCTGGAAGTCGACGAAGCTTTTTCCTTCGGCCTTGATCTCGAACACCGGCGCCGGATCGGGATCGCCAGGTGCTGCTTCGACGGCAGGCAAGGCCGCCGGCGTGGCGGTTGCGCCCGCAGCGGAAAGACCGGCGGCGCGACCTTCGGCGATCGCCTCGGCGGTGGAGAAACTGCCGGTGAAGGCGCCGGCGCCGATCCATTGCTGTGTCGTCGGCTTGGGCGGCAGGAACGCTTGCAATGCTTCGTTCCATTCCGCTTTGGCTCCGGCCTGGCTGGCCAGATGAATGGTCGGCGACCAGCCGCCCGACATCAATAGGCAATCGGCGTGGATGCTGCGCGCATCGCCGGAAAGCGCGCCGTTGACCATGTCGAAGCGCTGCACCTTGAAGCCGGAAAGCGCCTTGCCGCCCTCGGTGGCGATCACCGCGTGGCCAGAAAGGATCTCGGCCTCGGTCTCGCCGGCCAGCTTGCGCATTTCGCTCGAAAGCTCAGGGCGCACGTCGATGATGGCGACGACCACGGCGCCGGCCTTCTTCAGCGCCAGGGCCGCGCGATAGGCGCTGTCATTGTTGGTGAACAGCCCGATCCTGTCGCCGGGCAGCACGCCATATTCAATGGCATAACGCTCGGCAGCATGCGCCAGCATTACGCCTGGCCGATCATTGCCTGGAAAGACCAGCGGACGCTCCAGGGATCCGGTGGCCAGCACCACCGACCTGGCGCGGATCGTCCAGTAGCGATGGCGCGATTCGCCCTTGCCGGGCGTTTCCTTGTGGTCGGTGACACGTTCGAGCGCGGCAAGCGTGTTGCCGTCATAATAGCCCCAGACGGTGGTGCGCGGCAGCAGGCGGATATTGTCACGGCCTTCGAGCTGGCCAGCGGCGCGCGCTGCCCAGTCGGCGGCCGGCATGCCATCGATCGTCTCGCCCGACCAATTGGCCGAGCCGCCGAAATGCGGCTCGAGCTCGGCCAGGATGACGCGTGCACCCTGATCGGCAGCCGCCCTGGCGGCCATCAGCCCCGCCGGGCCGGAGCCGACTACCAGCACATCGCAAAACGCGTTCATGCGTTCGTAGCGCGCCGTATCGGGAGCCGTGCCTGCCTTGCCCAGGCCGGCGGCACGGCGGATGAAATGCTCACAGAACATCCAGAAGCGAGTGCCCTTCAGCGGACCGATCACCGGTCCCATGAAGGTCTTGTAGTAGAAGCCGGCCGACAAAAGCTTGCCGCCGAGCTGGTTCACGGCACTGACGTCCCAGGCCAGCGAAGGGAAGCGGTTCTGGCTGATCGCGGCCAGCCCGTCATAAATCTCGACCATTGTGGCGGGGATGTTCGGCTCGCGAACCTCGCCCCTCAACACTGTGACCAGCGCGTTCGGTTCCTCGACGCTGGCGGTCAGCACGCCGCGCGGGCGGTGATATTTGAACGAACGCCCAAACAGGGTGATGCCGTTGGCCAGCAGCGCCGAAGCCAGCGTGTCGCCGGCATGGCCGGTATAAGGCGCGTCGTCGAAGGTGAAACGGATGGTCCGCAGCCGGTCGATGCGGCCCCCGGCCTCTGTACGGCGCGGGCTCATGGCTTGTCCTCGGCCCGGTGCCGCGCAACCGAGTTGTGGTCGCCGCGCGCGAACGCGGTGCTGGAGATCTCGTGCGTCAGCGTGTTGCGCACGACCCTGAGATGGGCGCGGCAGCCGCCGGAATGCTGCCAGATCTCATTGTGGTCGCCGGCTGGATTAAGCCGGTCGTAGACATAGGCGTTCCAGGCGTCGAGGTTCTGCGAGGCGGGCTGTGGGCGCTGGCGATTGCCGTCGCCCTGATAGGTGAATTCGATCACGTCGCGCGGGCCGCAATAGGGGCAGGTGATGAGCATGGATCTCTAACCTAATGCAGCCGGGGCGTGGCGCCCTGGCCCTTGTCGTCGATCACCAGGCCACGGTAGAAGCGGTCGAGCGTGAAGGCCGAGTTGAGACCGTGCGGCTCGTCCTTGGCAATGGTCCAGGCAAAGCACCAGCCGGAAGCCGGCGTCGCCTTGAAGCCGCCATAGCACCAGCCGCAGTTGAGATACATGCCCGGCAGCGGACCGGTGGTGATGATTGGCGAGCCGTCCATCGACATGTCGCAGACGCCGCCCCATGAGCGCAGCATGCGGACACGGGCCAGCCCAGGGAACAGCGCCAGCATCTCGCTCATCACCTCATCGACGATCGGCAGGCTGCCGCGTTGGGCGTAGCTGTTGTAGCCGTCGAGATCGCCGCCATAGACAAGGCCGCCCTTGTCCGATTGCGACATGTAGAAATGGCCCATGCCGAAGGTCAGGACCGTATCGATGAACGGTTTTAGCGATTCCGTGACGAAGGCCTGCAGCACGTGGCTCTCGATCGGCATCGTCTCGATGCCGGCAAGCCGCATGACCCGCCCGGTGCTGCCGGCAACCGCGACCGCTACCTTTTTTGCGCGGATTTCGCCGCGCGTTGTCGTGACGCCGGTGATGCGGTCGCCGTCGCGCAGGAAGCCGGTGACCTCGCAATTTTCGATGATGTCGACGCCGCGGCGATCTGCGCCGCGCGCATAGCCCCAGGCGACGGCGTCGTGGCGGGCGGTGCCGGCGCGCCGCTGCATCAGGCCGCCGACGATCGGGAAACGCGCGGTGGCTGAGACGTCGAGCGCCGGCACCAGGCGCGCGATTTCGGCCGTGGTCATCAGTTCGGCGTCAACGCCGAGATGGCGCATGGCGTTGCCGCGCCGGGCATAGTCGTCGAGCTGAGCAGGTGTGTGGGCGAGGTTCAGGCAGCCGCGCTGCGAGAACATGACGTTGTAGTTGAGGTCATGGGCCAGGTTCTCCCACAGCTTCATCGAATGCTCGTAAAAGCGCGTGTTGGCCGGCAGGAGATAGTTGGAACGGACCGCCGTGGTGTTGCGGCCGACATTGCCGGAACCGAGCCAGCCCTTCTCCAGCACCGCGACATTGGTGATGCCGTGCTCCTTGGCTAGGTAGTAGGCGGTCGACAGGCCATGGCCGCCGCCGCCGATGACGATCACGTCGTAGGACGCCTTCGGGTCGGGCTTGCGCCAGGCCGGCCTCCAGTCCTTGTTTCCGGTCAGCGCGTTCTTGAGAAGCGAAAAGGCCGAATATTCCGCCATTCTTATTGTCATCCATTTCAGGCTTTGCGGCAGACTATAGAGCAGGCCGCCAACGCAAAGCCAAGATTGCGCCATCGCTTTTCGACTCCCCGACTTCGACTGGATTGGCCGACTTCGATTGGATTGGCCGACTTCGATTGGCGGACTTCGAAAACGAGCCGCCTGGCATGACTTGCCCCGTGATATGAGCGTCTTTATCAAGGACGTGCTTCAAAACTGCCGCTGCCGTCCGCGAGTCGCCAGAAAAATCATGTTCTTTCGTTTACTCCGCCTGGTCCTGATCGTTGCGCTTGTTGTCTTGGCGCCGCCGTCGTTCGACGCGATGGCGCAGGCGCTCGGGCAGGGTGCCGCCGGGCTGGTTACAGACCAGCAGAAGGTCATCCAGAGCCTGACGGCCAAAACCGACGATCTCGAGAAGAAGATACAGCAGGACGGCCAAGACGATGCCACCCTGGTGGAAATCCGCCTGCAATTGGAGGATCTGTCGCGGGCGGCGCTCACCAGCGCGCTGGCGTTCCGCTCGCGTCTCGGCGATATCAACGATCGGATCGAGACGCTGGGACCTCCGCCGGCCGCGGGCCAGCCGGCCGAGCCCGACATCGTGACCGGTGAACGCCAGGCGCTGGCTTCCGAAAAAGCCGAGATTAACGCCGTCATTGCCAGCGCGCAGAACCTGTCGATCCGTGTCAGCGGGCTGATCGAGAAGATCGGCAACATGCGCAGCGAGCTGTTCCGCAATCAGCTCACCAAGCGCTACGTGCTGTCCGATGCATTGAGCCCGGAGGTCATTTCCAACGCCAATGACGAATTTACCAGTTTCTACAAAGCGGTGTCGTCCTGGCTGAGCTTCGCCTTCAAGTTCAAGTTCCAGGCAATTCTTGCCGCGACGTTGATGGCGCTTGCGCTGGCCGCCGTGCTTTTTGTCGGCGGGCGGCGCCTGTTCGGCCGCGTCTTCGAAGCCGATCCTTCCGTCGAGGATCCATCCTATCTCAGCCGCCTGTCGGTGGCGTTCTGGTCGACATTGCTGCCGTCGCTGGCGGTTGGCGCCTTCCTTATCTCGACGGTCTTCTTCTTCAATTATTACAATGTCTTGCGCGGCGACATCGGCATCTTCCTGAATTCGCTGGTTGCCGTTATCGCGGTGGTGTTCTGCGTCAACCGGCTGACCAATGCGGCGCTGGAACCGCGGTTGCCGAACTGGCGTCTGATCCCTGTCGAAACCGGCCCGGCGCGCTGGCTGGTGCGGCTGACGACTGCCATGGCCGTCGCCATCGGCATCAATTATTTCCTGTCGGTCGTCAACGACAAGATGGGCTCGCCGCTATCGCTGACCATCGCCAGAAGCTTTGTCGCCACCATCAGCGTCGGCGTCATCCTGATCCTGATGGGGCTGCTGAAGCCGTTCAAGGCTGCCGACGGGAGCTGGCGCCCGTGGCCGGCATGGCTGCGCTACACCGCCGTCGCGCTAGGGCTATTCACCATAGCGTCGGCGCTGCTCGGCTTTATCGGCCTTGCTATTTTCGTCTCGGTGCAGGTCGTGGTTACCGGCACTATCCTGGTCACCGCCTATATCGGCTTCCTGTCGGCGCGGGCGATCGGCGAGGAAGGTGGTTTCGCCAACACTTCGATCGGGCGCTGGCTAGCGGCCAATTCAAGCTACGAAGAGACCGCGCTCGACCAGCTCGGGCTTGTCGTCAGCGCCGCCATAAACATCATGATCGTGCTGGTGTTCCTGCCGCTGATCCTGTTGATGTGGGGCTTCCAGCCCGGCGACATCCAGGCCTGGGCCTAC
Organism: Mesorhizobium sp. M0678; assembly: GCF_040320505.1. Lineage (NCBI taxonomy): Bacteria > Pseudomonadati > Pseudomonadota > Alphaproteobacteria > Hyphomicrobiales > Phyllobacteriaceae > Mesorhizobium > Mesorhizobium sp. M0678. Next base: position 15,718 of record NZ_JAMYPT010000001.1, read on the forward strand.
AAGCTGGCGACGGGCCTCACCATAGGCTCGGTGACGATCTCGGTCACCGGCATCCTCACTGGCGTCGTCGTCTTCATCATCGGCTATTTCCTGACGCGCTGGTTCCAGGGCTGGCTCGACGGTTCGGTGATGGCGCGCGGCCGGGTCGACACCGGTGTGCGCAATTCGATCCGGCTGGCGGTCGGCTATGCCGGCGTCGCGGTCGCGGCACTGGTCGGCATCTCGGCGGCCGGTATCGACCTCTCCAATCTCGCGTTGGTCGCCGGCGCCCTGTCTCTCGGCATCGGCTTTGGCCTGCAGAATGTCGTCTCCAACTTCGTCTCGGGCCTGATCCTTTTGGCCGAGCGGCCGTTCAAGGTCGGCGACTGGATCGTTGCCGGTGACATCAGCGGCACGGTCAAGAAGATCAGCGTGCGCGCCACCGAGATCGAAACGTTCCAGCGGCAGTCGGTGATCCTGCCCAATTCAAACCTGATCAACAATGCGGTCGGGAACTGGACGCACCGCAACAAGCTCGGCCGCATCGATATCAAGGTCGGCGTCGCCTATGGCAGCGACATCAAGCACGTGCATGGCGTCCTGTTGGAGATCGCGCGCAGTCATCCGCTGGTGCTGAAAAACCCCGAACCCTTTGTGCTGTTTTCCAATTTCGGCCCGGCCGCGCTCGAATTCGAGATCCGCGTATTCCTGGCAGACGTTCTTAGTGGCAATATCGTCCAGAACGACATCCGCTTTGCCATCTTCGATGTGTTCGCCGACCAGCATATCGAAATTCCGTCGACACCGCGCGCCGTCGTCGAGACCAAAAAGCACGAGGCGTGGCCGATCGACGACGACAAGATCGAAGTCGAATTCGCCGAGCGGGAACAAGCAAAAGCCCTAGCGGCGGTCGAGGCGAAACGTCTCGCCAAGTCGGGACGCAAGGTACGGAAGCCCGATCCTGACTAGCTGATTGGAGCTTGCCTTCAAGCCTTCGGAAACCAATTGCGGCATGAATGCGGCATTCAGTTGCCGTTCAGCTTGCATTGCATATAAGCTCACCTGCAAACGGCGAGAATGCCTTGCGAAATGCAACAGAGGCGGTGGCAACACCGATACTGCAAAATGTGGAAGTCTCTCGTCGCCGCCATCGCTTTTCTGGCCGTGGGCGGTTCGGCCCATGCCGCCAGCGCGGTCAACAAGGACGCCGAGACCCGCACGCTGATCGTGACGGAAGGCGGCGGCAAGACCGAGCTGGCGCTGGCCGCTGGCGAAACCGTGGAATTTTGCCCGAGCGGCTGTTTTGTTACCTTGCCGAATGGCGACCTCGAGGCGCTGACCGGTTCGGAGACGATTGAGATCTCGGGCGGCGTCGCGCGCATCAAATAAAGTCGACGCCATGATTTTTGAAGGCCGGGCAAACGCCCGGCCTTTTGTTTGCTTCCGGTAATCGGCGATGAAGGTATGCACTTTTCTTCGAAGCTGCGCAGGGCGGGCTCTAGCAGCGCCTTCGTACCGAGCAGGGCGAAGGCGTAGGTCTAACTGCATTCGACGGGCTGGTGGCGCGGGCTTTTTTGGCGATGTCGCAAACAGGCTGCAAGCGCGGCGCCGCGCCGCCCTATAGTCTGCTCGCAATAGCATCTTGGAGTCGCGGGCAATGGCAGGGTTTCCGGAAAAGGCGAAGGTCGTCATCGTCGGGCTGGGCGGCATCGTCGGCGCATCGGTCGCCCATCACCTGATCGAGCGCGGATGGGACGATATTGTCGGCATCGACAAATCGGGCATCCCGACGGATATCGGCTCGACGGCGCATGCCTCCGACTTCTGCTACACGACCAGCCATGATTTCCTGTCGTGCTGGACGACGCTCTATTCCATCGATTTCTACGAAAAGATGGGTCACTACGCGCGCATCGGCGGCCTCGAGGTCGCCCGCGTCGGCGACGACGCTCGCATGGCGGAGATCAAGCGCAAGATCGCCTCGGCGAAGGCCTTCGGCACACGCGCCCGCCTGATCGATCCCGCCGAGATCAAGGAAAAATTCCCGCTGATCGAAGAACAGATGGTACAGGGCGGCCTGTGGGATCCCGACGCCGGCCTCGTCATCCCGCGCTCGCAGACCGTCGCCGGCAAGCTTGTCGACCAGGCGGAAGCTTCCGGCAAACTCAGGGCGTTTGCCAATACGTCGGCCAGGTCGCTCGTCATCGAGAACGGCCGCATCAAGGGCGTGGTGACCGACCGCGGCACCATCGAGGCCGACTATGTCGTGGTCTGCACCGGCATCTGGGGACGGCTGATCGCGGAAATGGCGGGCGAGGACCTGCCGGTCATGCCGATTGACCATCCGCTTACCTTCTTCGGGCCGTACACTGAGTTCGCCGGCACCGGCAAGGAGATCGGCTGGCCGCTGCTGCGCGATCAGGGCAACTCGGCTTACATGCGCGATACCGGCGACCCCAAGACCGCCGAAGGCGGGCAGATCGAATGGGGTTATTACGAAGAGACCAATCCGCGCCTTTGCCATCCGCGCGATATTCTCGAGAAAAACCAGGCGCGGCTTTCGCCGTCGCAACGCGATCTCGACATGGAACAAATCCTGGCGCCGCTCGAGCGCGCCATGGAACTGACGCCGATCCTGGGCGAGCTGGGCTACAATGAGAGCCATTCCTTCAACGGCCTGCTGCAGGTGACGGCGGACGGCGGCCCCTCGATGGGCGAAAGCCAGAAGGTCAGGGGCCTATGGTATGCCGTTGCGATCTGGGTCAAGGACGGCCCCGGCATGGGCAAGCTCATCGCCGACTGGATGACGGACGGCCGCACGGCGATCGACCACCACGCCATCGACTATTCGCGCTTCTATCCGCACCAGACGAAAGAGCAGTTCATCTGGGACCGCTGCACCGAAACGGCGATGAAGGTCTACAACCCGGCTGTCCATCCGCGCGAACCCTTCTCCAAGGCCCGCAATGTCCGCCGCTCGCCCTTCTGGGAGCGCGAAAAGGAACTCGGCGGCTATTTCATGGAGCTCGGCGGCTGGGAGCGCGCCCACGGCTACGCCGCCAACGAGCATCTGCTCGAGAAATACGGCAACCGGGTGCCGGTGCGCCAAAACGAATGGGATAACCGCCACTTCTGGCGCGTCTCGAACGCCGAGCATCTCGCGATGAGCGAGGATTGCGGCATCGTCAACCTGTCGCATTTCGCCATGTACGACGTGGAAGGCCCGGACCATGTCGCGCTGATGGAATGGCTGTGCGCGGCAAAGATCGGCGGTGACGGCAATATCGGCAAGGGCATCTATACCCATTTCCTCGACGAGGAAGGCATGGTGCGCGCCGACCTGACCGTCATCCGCATGGCCGACCGCTGCCGCGTCATCGACGGCGCTGATGCCGGGCCGCGCGACTTCCAGTACATGCGCCGGACGGCAGAGGACAAAGGCTTCGACGTTACCGTCACCGATGTGACCGAGAGATATGTGACCGTCGGCATCTGGGGTCCGAACGCGCGGGCAACATTGGGCAAGGTCGTGGAAAACCCCGACGGACTGACGCCTGAGAATTTTCCCTTTGCCGCGATCAAGCCCGTCAGGATCGCCGGCAAGGACGTGACCGCCTTCCGCATCTCCTATGTCGGCGAGCAAGGCTGGGAACTGCATATGCGCTACGAGGACGGCCTGGCTGTCTGGGACGCGCTGCGGTCGACCGGCGTGATGGCCTTTGGCGTCGAGACCTATGCCAACAGCCGCCGCATGGAGAAGAGCCTGCGCCTGCAAAACGCGGACCTCTTGACCGAATACAATCTGCTGGAAGCCGACCTTGCCCGTCCGAAAGTCAAGGAGGCCGATTTCTGCGGCAAGGCAAAGCATCTGCAATATCGCGCCCGGGTGCATCAGCCGGCCATGCTTTGCACGCTTATCATGACGGACAATACAGATTCGAATGGTGTTCCCCGCTATCCGGTTGGCACGATGCCGGTGATGGACCCGCAAACCGGTGAGACGCTCGTCGACGAGCTCGGCCGCCGCTCCTTCACGACCTCGGTGGCCTATGGTCCGACCCTCGGCAAGAACATCGCGCTCGCCCACCTGCCCTGGGCGTATTGCCAGGAGGGCCGCAAGCTGAGCGTCGAATATTTCGGCGAGAAGTACCCGGTCGAAGTGGCCGCCGTCGGCTACAGGCCGCTCTACGACCCGGAGAACCTCAATCCGCGCAGCTAAGCGTTGCTTGCCTGCCGATTCTCCACACAGGCAAGCCGAGCAGTGCCAGCAGGACCTGAATGCAGAAGCCCGATTCATCGTCGGGCTTTTCGCTTTGTGGAGCGATGATTCTCGCTTACCGTCGCGCTGCGATTGGGGGGTGCCTTTGCGGCGGATCGGCTGGGACAGAAAAAACGATGCGCTTGTGTTTCAGCTGAACCGGAATATCCCGGTTCGCGTCAGCTGGACCTTCGCAATTCCCATTGTGCTGCCCTTCCTGAACGAGTGGGCGAGCCGACCCAAGGATGCACTGATCCATACCTCTATCTTTGCAGCGCTTCTGTTTGCGTCGATATTTCTGCACGAACTGGCACACGCCTGGATCGGACGCCGACAAGGCGTCGCCACCGACAGGATAGAATTATATCTCTTCGGCGGGCTCACGCGTTTCAAACGCGCCGCAGCGCCATCGCCTGCCTGGGCGCGGATTGCGATAGCGGGTCCCCTGGCGAACGTCGCGCTCGCCGCGTTTTTCGATGCGGCCTATTATCTGGTTTTTGGAGAACTCATCCCAGTTGCGCCCGAAAGGCCATTCGGGTGGCTGCCGTCAAGGTCGGCCGGTCCTCTGGAATGGACGCTTTGGATTGGCGCATTGTTGAACGTGTCACTTATCATTCTCAACATCCTGCCCGCCTACGATCTGGATGGCGGCGTGATTGCAAGACATTTGTTCCTGAGACGCTTCGGCGTCCGCCGGGCCGCGCAGATCGTCGGCATCTGCGGCATCGTACTTTCAATTCTGCGTTTTGCGATCATCTTGCCTGCCGCGGTTGCAGGTATTCTGTTGTGGCTTCCGCCGTCATTCAAGCCGAACTGGAGGGCAGCGCGCGGAGTCGGTGCTAGAAAACCGAAGCCGGACCCATCCTCCGAGACGGATGTCGAGAAGGCCGTGGAGTGGCGGGGACGGGGCGGGCACCGCATCCACAAATGAAATTCGTTTTCCGGCGGTTCGCAAAAATGTGACCGAATGAGCCCGGCTCTCCACCGGGCTTTTCTCTTTGTCGATCGGCGATTTTCGCTTACCGTGCGGCATGTCTGGTTTTGCCCGTGCAAGACATCTCGTCTCGGGTGCCGCCGCGCTGGCGTCGGTGCTATGGCTGACTGCAAACTCCCGCGCCGCCGAGCCGGTCGACGTCGAACTGGTGCTGGCAGTCGACGTTTCGCTGTCCATGTCGCCGGACGAGCTCGAAATCCAGCGTCATGGCTATGCGGCGGCGCTGACGCATGACGATGTCCTGCAGGCAATCGGCGAAGGCGCTCATGGCAAGATTGCCGTCACCTATGTCGAATGGGCTGGCGCGACCTGGCAGCAGGTCGTCGTGCCGTGGACGGTGATCGCCAATCGTGCCGACGCCGAGCGGCTGGCAGCGCAGCTTTCCGCTCATCCGCCGGCCAGTGCCAGGCGCACCTCGATCTCCGGCGCGCTGGAATTCGCCAGCGATCTCTTTGCTGAAAGCGGCTTCCAGGGCGTCAAGCGGGTGATCGACATTTCGGGTGACGGCCCCAACAACCAGGGCGCACCTGTCGATATCACCCGCGACGCCGTGATCAAGCAAGGCATCACCGTCAACGGCCTGCCGCTGATGACCAGGGGCGGGTTCAGCAGCGCTTACGATGTCAACAATCTCGACCGCTACTACAGCGACTGCGTCATCGGCGGGCCGGGCTCCTTCATGATCCCGGTCAATGACTGGACGCAGTTTCCGGAGGCCATCCGCCGCAAGCTGGTGCTGGAGCTTGCCGGTCCGGCCTCGCCGCAGCGAGCGGCGGAACAGGCGGCGCATCCGCCATTGGTGCTGGCACAGGACATCCCCGTCACCGACTGCCTGGTCGGCGAAAAAATGTGGCGCGACCGCAGCTGGATGTACAACAGCCGCTGATGGCGGAGTTTGCTGTCGATGGTGACATACCGCAGTGCAGCATCTGCTTCATTGACAAGCCTGCGGGCGTCTGTGACACAATTCCCCATCCGAACACATAAAAGGGGAACCGACATGAACAGGATCGGAATTCTTGCCGCAAGCTTGACGCTTGCCGTCGGATTGTCCGCGCCGGCGATGGCCGCCACATCGGTCAGTATCGGCATCAGTGGATGGACCGGCTTTGCGCCACTGACACTCGCCAAGCAGGCCGGCATCTTCGAAAAGCACGGCCTCGACGTCACCTTGAAGAAGGTGCCGCAAGCCAGCCGGCCGCTCGCCATCGCCAGCGGCGACCTGCAATGCGCCGCCACCACGGTCGAGACCTGGCTGGTCTGGAACGCCAATGGCGTGACAACCAAGCAAATATTCCAGCTCGACAAATCCTACGGCGCCGACGGCATCGTCGCCCGCAACGACATCAAGACCGTCGCCGATCTCAAAGGTAAGTCGGTCGCGTCTTCGGCGCCGGGCACCTCGCCCTATTTCATGCTGGCCTGGGTGCTCAACAAGAACGGCATGTCGACCAAGGACGTGACGGTCGTCAACCTGGAGCCGGATGCGGCGGCGCAGGCGTTTCTCGCCGGCCAGAACGATGCGGCGGTCACCTATGAGCCGTTCATCTCGGCGGTGCGCGAAAAGTCCGACCAGGGCCATATCCTTGTGACCACTCTCGACTATCCGATGGTGCTCGATACGGTCGGCTGCACGCCGGAGTTCCTTAAGGCCAATCCGGATGCGGGCAAGGCGCTTGCCGACAGCTATTTCGAGGCACTCGACCTGATCAAGAGCGATCCGGCGAAATCCTATGAGACGATGGGTGCCGACGTGAAGCAGTCGGCCAAGGAATTCGAAGAGTCGGCCAAATACCTGAAATGGGCCGACAAGGCTGAAAACAAGCAGTTCTTCACCAAGGAATTCCAGGACTTTTCCAAGACCGCCGGCGAGCTTCTGCTGCAGATGGGTTTGATCAAGGAAGCGCCTGACGTCTCGACATTGGCCGACACCAGCGCCGTCGCCGACTAACCGGCAGGATTGTCGCCCGGCGGCGGCGCGTGCGCCGCCGCTTTTTCATTCAGATCAGAGGACGGTCGAAGATGCCGCGCCCCTTGCATCCGGTCTCGCCGGGCATTCGAACCGTGCTCGGCATTTCGTTCTTCGTGCTGTTCGTGGCGTTCTGGGCGTGGATCACGCTTGGCGGCCACGTCAATCGCATTTTCCTTGCCGATCCGCTGTCGATGGTGAGAGACGGTTGGCGGCTGCTGGTCGAGGACCGCTTCTGGCTCGACATCCTTATCACCATCTGGCGCGTCTTCGGCGGGTTCCTGATGGCGGCCATCGTTGCCGTGCCGCTCGGCATCGTGATGGGTGCCTGGAAGCCCGTGGAGGCGTTCCTGGAGCCGTTCGTCTCCTTCGCCCGCTATCTGCCGGCATCGGCCTTCATCCCGCTGCTCATCCTGTGGGCGGGCGTTGGCGAGCTCGAAAAACTGCTGGTGATCTTCGTCGGCTCGGTGTTCCAGATCATCCTGATCATCGCGGTCAAGGTCGGCGGCACACGGCGCGACCTGGTCGAGGCGGCCTACACGCTTGGCTCGTCCGACAACGGCATCGTGCGGCGCGTGATCATGCCGGCCAATGCGCCGGAGATTGCCGAGACCCTGCGGCTGGTGCTCGGCTGGGCCTGGACCTATGTCATCGTCGCCGAGCTGATCGGCTCGTCGTCGGGCATCGGCTACATGATCATCAACAGCCAGTCGCGGCTGGCGACAGGGCAGATCATCTTCGGCATCATCGTCATCGGCCTGATCGGGCTGTTGTCCGATTTCGCCTTCAAGGCGCTTAACCGTTGGCTGTTTCCATGGAGCCTGGCGTGAGCAAGCTGCTCATCGAAGGCGTCTCGCGCACCTTCGCCGGTGTCGGCGGTGGGCAGCCGGTCAAGGCGCTGATGCCGATCGATCTGGCGGTCGCCGCCAACGACTTCATCACCATCCTGGGGCCATCCGGCTGTGGAAAGTCGACGCTGCTCAGGATCGTCGCCGGCCTCGAAGCGCCGAGTGGGGGACGTGTTCTGCTCGACGGCAGGGTGGTGGACCGGCCCGGTCCAGACCGCGGCATGGTTTTCCAGTCCTATACGCTGTTTCCGTGGCTGACGGTCGCCGAGAACATCGCCTTCGGCCTGCGCGAACGTGGAATGGCCGAGCACGAGCGCAGCGAAATCGTCGCTTCTTACGTCGATCTCGTCGGGCTGAGAGGTTTTGAAAACCATTGGCCGAAGCAGCTTTCCGGCGGCATGCAGCAGCGCACCGCGATTGCCCGGGCACTGGCCAACGATCCGGAGATTCTGCTGCTCGACGAGCCGTTCGGCGCACTCGACAACCAGACCCGCGGGCTGATGCAGGAACTGCTTCTCGGCATCTGGGAGCGCCGGCAAAAAACGGTGCTGTTCGTCACCCACGACATCGAGGAGGCGATCTTCATGGCGTCGCGCGTGGTCGTGATGACGGCACGGCCGGGCCGCATCAAATCGGACGTTGCCGTCGACCTGCCGCATCCGCGCCACTACACGCTGAAGACCAGCCCGGAGTTTTCGGCACTGAAGGCGCGGCTGACGGAAGATATCCGCGTCGAGGCGATGCGCACGGCGCAGATATAGTCGGGTCAGCAAGGCGCCTGAACGGCTCAGAGACTTCGTAAGTCCTTGATAAGCACGTAAAGATGCAGCGGGTCCGTCGGCGATTGCGCGAATCCGTAGCGCTCGTAAAACGTGCGGGCGCCGTCGTTCTTGGCGTGGACGACGACCGCGCGGATACCTGCAATATCGGCCGCCTGCAAACTGCGCAGGACGGCATCGCGCAACAGTCCGCCGCCGACGCCTTTGCCTTGCCAGTCCAGACTGACCGCAAGACGCGCCAGCAGCATTACAGGCACCGGATGGCGTGCGAGACCTTTCGTCAATCGCTCGGGCGCACCCTCATATTTAACTTCACCAACGACCAGGGTATAAAAGCCGATCACATCTTCGCCAGAGAGACCAATGTAGGTCTGCGAAGCATTGGCTTGCTGGTTTTGGAATGCATAGCGTACGAGAAAGCGATTGAGCGGTTCTTCACCGCAGTCGAACATGTCCACCAAATGCTTGCGGGCCAGTTTCTCGATCTGGAATTCGCTCACGCTGGATCGCGACCGGAAAAGATGCTTGGTTCGTTCAATAGGCGCTTGAGGCGGGGGAGATCACGCGTTGGCGCGTCGAGCGCTGCCATGAACGCGACCCATTTTTCGGCGTCGAGATGGAAGCTGCGCCGGTCGGCTAATGTTTCTTCGGCTCGTGCAAGCGCGCTTTCAAGCACGAAATCGCTGAGCGAACGGCGTTCAGTCGCGGCGGCGGTTGCGAGTGTACGCTTTGCCTGGGGGGTAAGGCGCAAGTCCAGTTTTTCCGATCTGGTGGTTCTGGTCGTCATTGGTACCTCTCGATTGAGGGATACCACATTTCGCCAGACAATGTCATGACAATTTCGGCCGCGCCCGCGAAACGTGCTGGATCAAGCCGCCAGAAGCTGCTTGCGGTCGACGCGTTCCTGTTGCGGCGAGCGGGCGTACAACTCGCGATAGCATTTGGAGAAATGCGAGGCGGAAACAAAGCCGCAGGCGACCGCCACTTCGACCACCGGCAACGACGACTGGATCAGCAGGTGCCGGGCGCGGTCGAGGCGGATCTCCAGATAGTAACGGGCAGGGGAGCGCCCCATCTCGGTGCGGAACAGGCGCTCAATCTGCCGGCGCGACAGGTCGACATGGTCGGCGACCTCGATCAGCGAGAGCGGCTCGGAGAGATTGGCTTCCATCAGCTCGATAATGGTCAGAACCTTGGAATTCTGCACGCCAAGGCGGGCGCGCAGCGGCAGGCGCTGGCGGTCGGTCGGGCTGCGCACGCGATCGGTCAGCACCTGCTCGCAGACGCGGTTGACGAGGCTTTCGTCGAAATCGTCGCCGATCAGCTTCAGCATCATGTCGAGCGCGGCGGTGCCGCCGGCGCAGGTGTAGATGTTCTGGTCGATCTCGAAGAGGTCGGCGAAGACATTGGCCTTGGGGAACGCCTCGGAAAAGCCCGGCAGGTTCTCCCAATGGATGGCGCAGCGCTTGTTGGACAGCAGGCCTGCGGCGGCCAGGATATGCGCGCCGGTGCACAGGCCGCCGACGGCAACGCCGCGATTGTACTCCTCGCGCAACCAGGCAAAGGCCGATTTGTTCTGGTAGCGCTCGACATTGATGCCGCTGCAGACGATGGCCATGTTCGGCCGGTCCGGTCCGGACATTTTCTTGCGCTCTTCCTCCAGCGAGGTGTTGACGGCGCATTCGACGCCGTTCGAGGCGCGCACCGGCTTGCCGTCGATGCTGGCGAGCCGCCAGCGATAGGCTTCATAGCCGAGCATGCGGTTGGCCGAACGCAATGGATCGAGCGCCGTCGCGAAGGCGATCATGGTGAAATCGGGGACCAGGAAGAATACGAACGATCGCCGGATCGGGTGCTTTACGACGTTCACGGGTAGATCCTCACGCTGCAATGGCGCGAACAGGATGTCGCGATTAGCATAGCGACATCAGGAAAGACGTTTCCTGTCAATTGGCTAGATGGCAACGGAGCGACTTTATTTGCGACACGGGTCGCAAATGGGCAATCGCTATGCGGCGAAGGACGCGACATGCCGCCGGATCGAGCAAACGAGCCTACGCAGTCTGCGCACACGAAAACGCCGCCTCGGCAAAACCGAAGCGGCGCTGGATCGACTTCGAAGCAGCGCTAGGCTGCTTCCGCCGGGATTGCCGCGTCTCAGGCGACGAAGCCGAGGCGCGCGGCAGCCATGGCACCGGTCTGGCCAGGCATGGTGTTGGCCAGGCGCTGGCGCTCGAGCGCGGTCGTCAGGTTCATTTCGCGACGGGCAAAGAGGCGGGCAAAAAGCTTCATGATCATCTCCATTCGGTTGCTCAGACGGGTCGCCTTCGCTTGATGGAGTGGGGCAGCTCGTTTGTTGATGATGATATAGGCTTACGTGAGGGGAAACTAAATCGCAAAAGCGAAGCACTTGATATGAAAAGCGACACGGAATGCGACAAATTTGGGCATTCTGCCCCGGATTTTCGATTATTTACAATGTGTTGATTGCCAGTGCGGGCTGCTATGCGACTTGCTCATATGCGGCATGCGACGGCGACATGGCTCGGGAAAATCATTGGAGTACAAACAAAAAGGCCTGCCGGGCTGATCTGCGCGGCAGGCCTTCAGCTGTTGATACACACGGTTTACTTTGCTCCAGCCCAGGATCCCACACCATGGCGAGTGCCGGCCTTAGCATCGGCAGCTTCGGGCCAGCCGATATCCTTCTGCAGTTCAATCGGCAGCGCGCGGATGGCGCGTTCCGTCTGGTAGCGGGCACGGGCCTCGCTGAACTCGGTCGCGATCCGACCGATGGATGACAGGATAGACATCTCATTCTCCTTCGCGTTGGGCCAGGTTGTCCCGGCGCTTGCAGCGTCAGGCGGTACACCGGGTTTGTTTCAGCTTCATTTCGTGTCGATTGCAGGTCCGTGTCATGGTTGTTTCGGGACCACTTCGATGCGTCCTGCCTTCGATGGAGTTGACTATCCTCCCAAACTGATGTTCAATCAAACGAAATGGAATGATGGTTTGCATCAGAAAAATTGAAGGTCGCTTGCCATGAACGCCCCACTCAATCATCCGCTGCCGCTGCTCGATCTGGATGTTCTGCGCACTTTCGTCGCGATCGCCGAGACCGGCAGCTTCACCACTGCGGCCAATGCGGTTTTCCGCACGCCGTCGGCCGTCTCCATGCAGATCAAGAAGCTGGAGGACATTCTCGGCCGCTCGGTGTTCGCGCGCGACGCCCGTTCGGTGACGCTGACCACCGATGGCGAGATGCTGCTCGGCTATGCGCGCCGGCTGCTGTCGATCAATCGCGAGGTGGTGTCGAAGTTCATCATTCCAGACATTGTCGGGGTGGTGCGGCTCGGCTCGCCGGACGATTACGGCGAACGTGTGCTGCCGCATGTGCTGAAGCGGTTCGCACAGTCGCATCCATCGATCGCGGTCGACGTCACCATCGACCAGAGCGTCAATCTGCGCCGGCGCATGGACGACCGGGCGCTCGACATCACGCTGCTCACCAACTCCTACAAGACCAGCGCGATCGGCGCCGAAGTGCTGCTCACAGAGCCGATCGTCTGGGCCGGTGCCAAGGGCGGTTGCGCGCATCTGCGCGAGCCGCTGCCGGTCTCATTGTGGGAAGAGGGCTGTGCCTGGCGGGCAGGGGCATTGGAGGCGCTTGGCCGCGAGGGCCGCAACTACCGTATCGCCTATATGAGCGCGCACACGGCCGGCCAGCGCGCCGCGATCATGGCGGATCTTGCGGTGGCGCCGCTGCCGAAATCCTTCCTCGGCAGCGACATGGTCGAGCTGTGCCCGAAGGACGGCATGCCTGACATCGGCACCTACAACCTCGCCATGGTGGTGACGCCGGACGCCAGCGCGCCGGTGAAGGCAGTCGCCGACCATATCCGCGCGACGTTTGAGATGTTCAGGGAAACTGGGAAGTTCTGAGCCAAACTACGACCTGAGCGGCGCAACCAGATCGCGAGGGGTTCCGTCGCGGTCTGTCCTCTGCAGCCACAACTCTCCTGCCTTGGCATGATAACTGTCAGTTTCGTTGGTCAAGAAGGCCACTATGCTGTCCCGCGCGCGTCGCGCCTCCGGCATGTCGATCAACGGCCAGACATGGAACATGCCTTGCTCGTGGACGACCTCAATTTCGACGCCGGCCGCGCGTGCCTTTTCCGCGAAGATCAGATTGTCGGGGGTGAGCAGATCGCGTGAACCGGTCAGCAGCAGCGTTTTGGGCAGCACCGACAGGTCGCCGTAAACCGGGCTGATGCGCCAGTCGGTGGGATCTATGCCGGCGCTGTAAAGCCGGATCGCCTCGCGGCCGCCGGCAATGCCCAGCCACGGATCGTTGCGTTCGGCCTCATACATTTCTGGGTTGGCGAGCGACACGTCGAGACCGGGCGAAATCAGCACGTGGCGTGATGGCAAGGGCAAGCCATTTTGCGCAGCCATCATCGTCAGCACGACGGCCATGTTTCCGCCGGCGGAATCGCCCATGAAGATGATATCAGTCGCCCTGGTTTCGCCGAACATCTGGCAGTAGACGGCGCCGACCATGCCGAACATGGCGTGAAAGTCGTGTTCGGGAGCAATGGGATAGATCGGCACGGTGATACCGAACCCGAGGCGGTCGGCCATGTCGGCGATCAGCCGCCAATGATAGGGTGTGATTTCAAAGACATAAGCGCCGCCGTGCAGGTAGAGAATCCGCCTCCGCTCACCAGCCTGGGGAGCGATCTCGTAGACGGGAAAGCCGTTGATCGTGCGGGTTGTGATCTCCAGGCGCGACCGCAGCGACGCAGGCGGCTGATGGTTTTCCGTCTTGCGCGCATAGGCGATCCAGCGCTGCAGGTTCTCGGGGCTGGAAAACGCCTTCTTGCGGCTGTACCTGAGGACGAACGACACGACGTGGCTTTTGAGACTGGGCATGCAGATACACGGACTTCGGCTGAGCCGACTAAGAGAACCCCCGACTATTTCGAAGATTGTGTCGCCACCAAAAAAGTCAAGATTGATGCAATCTCAACACGGTCGTTTGATCCCAGCTGTCGACAAAGCATCCGGCCATGAAGTCTCTGGCCTACCGGCGCAGCTCAACGCCGCGGCAGCAACGCGGCGCGCAGCCAATTGCTGGGTGCAGCCGGAGCCGCATTGCGGCTCCGGCGAATACCGAACAGCTTGCATTTGTCGATGAATTTCATCCGCGCTGCGTGCCCCATCCGACCGACGGCTGCCCTTCGCTCGAACGCGGCGACACCGGCCAGCCAATGTCCTTCTGGATCTCAGGCGGCAAGCTGTTGAGGATGCGCAGCGACTTGCGCGCTTCGCGTGTTTTCTTGAAGGCCGCACCATAGCGGCCGAAGCTTTCGAACATCGACATCTTGATCTCCTTGGAGCGTTGCGGTGGCCGAAAACTGTTTCCGCCTGCCGTTCGATGCCGGTTAAATGCTCCGCCTATGTATCTGGCGGATTTCACGAAAACGCGATTTCGTTTCCAGATCGGCGCGATCTGGAAACATTTGCATACAAATGAAAATGGAAGGTCTGACGGCCTATCGGAGGCGAGTCATCCCCGCCCGCGCCGCGCGGCGTGGCCTTCGCGCGAACGCCGCCGCGGGGCAGCGTCGCCGGCAATGCCGTCTTCGCTCACCGTCTTGCGCGGCGGCAGTTTCACCGCCGCCGACAGCTTGGGAAACGGGTCGATCTTGTTCGGGAGCGCCATGGCATAAACGAAATGTTCCTGGAATTTCGGCTCCAGCGCCGTCTCGATCTTCTCGATCTTGCTAACGGTTTCCTCGATCTCGCGGCGATAGCCACGGTTCAACAGCGCCATGCGGGCACCGGCACCGGCCGCATTGCCAACGGCCGAGACCTTGTCGAGGTCGCAATCCGGAATCAGGCCCAGCACCATTGCGTATTTCGGGTCGATGAACGAGCCGAATGCGCCGGCGAAGTGGATGCGGTCGACATGATCGGTGTGCTGCTTTTCCATCAAAAGCTTGGTGCCGGCATAAAGGGCGGCCTTGGCAAGCTGGATAGCGCGCACATCAGTCTGGGTGATGGTGATCTTGGGCTCGCCTTCCTTCAGCACATAGGAGAAGGTGCGGCCATTGGCGACGACGCGAGGCGAGTGGCCGCTCAGCGATCCATCGACGACGCCGTCCTCGGAGATGATGCCGGCGAGATACATCTCGGCGACCACCTCGATGATGCCGGAGCCGCAAATACCGGTGACGCCGGTCGCCTGCACGCTGTCGAGGAAGCCCGGCTCGTCGGACCAGAGTTCCGAGCCGATGACGCGGTATTTCGGTTCCAGCGTTTCAGGATCGATGCGGACGCGCTCGATGGCACCCGGTGCGGCGCGCTGGCCACCGGAGATTTCCGCACCTTCGAAGGCCGGGCCAGTTGGCGATGAGGCCGCCACGACCCGGTGGCGATTGCCGAGCACGATCTCGGCATTGGTGCCGACATCGACGATCAGCATCATCTCGTCCTGGCGGTGCGGCCCTTCCGACAGCGTCACTGCGGCAGCGTCCGCGCCGACATGGCCGGCAATGCAAGGAAGCATATAGAGCCTGGCGCCCTGGTTGAGCTTCAAACCGATATCCGATGCCTTGATGTGCACGGCGCCGGAGACGGCTAGCGCGAAGGGGGCGCCGCCGAGCTCGGTCGGATCGATGCCGAGGAACAGATGGTGCATGATCGGATTGCCGACGAACACGGAATCCAGGATGTCGTTGCGTTGGACGTTGCCTTCGGTGCAGACCTTGTCCACAAGCCCCGAAATGGCCTCGCGCACGGCGACCGTCATGCCTTCGCGGCCGTCCGGGTTCATCATCACGTACGAGACACGGCTCATCAGATCCTCGCCGAAGCGGATCTGCGGATTGGATGTGCCCGACGAGGCGGCGACGCGGCCCGACAGCAACGACACCAGATGCATGGCGATCGTGGTCGAGCCGATATCGCAGGCAAGTCCGTACGCCTCGTTCTTGAGGCCGGGCCACAAAGCGATGACCCGTGCGGTCTCGCTGTCGGTGTCCTTGTGGATGGCGGCGGTCGCGGTCCAGTTGCCTTTGCGCAAAATGCCTTGCACCTGCGGCAACAGATGGAAATCGAAATCGAGGCTCTTGAGGCCCCAGTCCTTCATCAGCGCGATCTTCAGACGGTCGAGGTCGCCGAGCGGCTTGTGCATGTCGGGTTCTTCGATCTCGACATAGCACATGCGGATTGCCGCATCGCGGGCGATGACCCTGGTGTCGGCGTCCTTGCGGATGGTCTGCGCGTTGATGACGGTGTCCTGCGGCACGTCGACGACGAGATCGCCGAGAATCTGCGCCGAGCAGGACAGCCGGCGGCGCTCGGGCAGGCCGCGTACGCGCTCGTAGCGCTCTTCCTTGGCGCCCTTGGGCGAGAGGTGATCGTTGGAGGAAACGATCTTGTGCTTGGCGAAATTGCCTTCCTGCACCTCGATCTGGCAACGCCCGCAAGTGGCACGCCCTCCGCACACGCTCTCGACATAGACACCGAGCTGGCGCGCGGCATCCAGAACCGGCGTGCCGACCGGAAACCGCCCGCGCTTGCCCGACGGCATGAACAGCACGAGCGGATCGGTGATGTTGACGGGAGAGTTCATACGTTCCAGACTTTACTTTCTACGCAGCTCGGGTCTTGGCCACGGCAGCGATGCCGCTGTGTCTCGGTTCCTCCTCAGTCCTAGGCCCCATATCGTGTCGGCCAAGACCTGGCTCAACCCCGGGCCATACGCGCTTCGCGGCCGCCGCGCCTGCGTCCGCCATTGCCATTGCCATCGCCCGGCGCGTTGACCTGCGTCCGGGCGGCAACGGCCTGGCCGCCTTCAGCAGGCTTGTAGTCCTTGTAGGTCCTGATCCAGTTGGTGCAGTTCTCGTCGGTGCCGTTCAGCACGTCGGCGCCGCGCACCGCTTCCATTTCCTGCGGCCGCACCGGGTTCATGATCGCCGAGGTCATGCCGGCGCCGATCACCATCGGGATGAAGGCGGCGTTGATGCCATGACGGTGCGGCAGGCCGAACGAGATGTTGGAGAGGCCGCAGGTGGTGTTGACCTTGAGCTCCTCGCGCAGCCGGCGTAGCAGGGCAAATACCTGGCGGCCGGCATCGCCCAGCGCGCCGATCGGCATGACCAGCGGGTCGACGACCACATCATGCGCCGGAATGCCGAAGTCGGCACAGCGCTGAACGATCTTCTTGGCGACGGCGAAGCGCACATCGGGGTCCATCGAAATACCGGTCTCGTCGTTGGAAATGGCGACGACGGGAACGTTGTATTTCTTGATCAACGGCAGGATGGCTTCGAGCTTTTCCTCCTCGCCGGTGACGGAATTGACCAGCGGCCGGCCCTTGGCGACCTTCAGCGCCGCTTCGATTGCCGCAGTCACGGAGGAGTCGATCGACAACGGCAGGTCGACCAGGCCCTGCACGATCTCCAGCGTCTGCACCAGCAGCGCCGGCTCGGTGGCGTTGGGGTCGACTGCGGTGACGCCGGCATTGACGTCGAGCATGGTCGCCCCGCAGGCGGCCTGCTCCAGCGCATCCTTGATGACGGTCTCAAAATTGCCGGCGATCATTTCGGCGGCCAGCTTTTTGCGGCCGGTCGGATTGATGCGCTCGCCGATCACGCAGAAGGGCTGATCGAAGCCGATGATGATTTCTCGTGTCGCCGAGGCGACGATGGTGCGGGTCATGAAATCTCTCCATCGTGATATAAAGAGTTCTTTATATCGTTATCTGTTTCTGATCAAGCGAATGCTGACGATTCGCGCTGTCAATGCGCGGTCTTGACCATGTCGACCTGGGTTTCAGTGAGGTCGTCATGCAGTATGTGGTCGAGCCGGTCGGCAACGAGCTGGTCGTCGCGGCGGATTTCGCGTTTCCACGGCCGGCGACCCTTCAGCACGCCGGATTCGTCGACGATCTCGGCGACGTATTCTTCCTGGCGGTAGGCCATCACATGGACGCCGGATACACCGGGAATTTCCTTCACCTCATTGATGATGTCGATGCAGAGCTGCTTGCCTTCCTTCTTCTGATCCTGGGCGCCTTCCAGGCGCTTGACGATCTGATCGGGAATGTGAATGCCCGGTACGTTGGAGCGGATCCATTTGGCCGTCTTGGCCGAGGCCAGCGGCCCGACGCCGCACAGGATGAAACATTTCTCGGTATAGCCGAGATCGCGGACCTTCTGCATGTAGGTGCGGAACATCGGTACGTCGAAGCAGTACTGGCTCTGCACGAACTGTGCCCCGGCGGCGATCTTCTTGCCCAGCCGATAGGGCCGGAAATCGATCGGCGGCGCGAACGGGTTGATGGCCGCGCCAAGGAAAAGCTGCGGCGGCGTCGTGAGTTTTCGGCCGGACAGGAATTTGCCGTTATCGCGCATAACGCGGCAGGTTTCGAGCAGCGACATGCAGTCGAGATCGAACACCGGCTTGGCGCCGGGCTGGTCGCCGGCCTGCACGCCGTCGCCGGTCAGGCACAGCATGTTGGCGACGCCCATCGCAGCACCCCCAAGCACGTCGCCCTGGATGGCGATGCGGTTCCGGTCGCGGCAGGCGATCTGCATGATCGGGGCATAGCCCATGCGGGTCAGCAGCGCGCAGATGCCGACCGACGACATGTGGCAGTTGGCGCCGGAAGCGTCGACGGCATTGATGGCGTCGACCCAACCGTCGAAAATACTGGCGCGGTTGTAGACGTCTTCCGGATCGGCGCTGTCAGGCGGATTGAGCTCGGTCGTCACTGCGAACTCGCCGCGCCTGAGGACGCGTTCCAGCCGGCCACGCGAGGTGTGGCCGGGCAGGGGATCGAGCGGCAAATGGATGCCGGCCGGATTCTCGTCTGGCTGACGGCCGATCATGCCGACGCTCCGGTCTTCGTAGTATTCCGGGCCGCATTGCGGGCGGCCGCGGCCTGCGCGGTGACCCGCAGCCAGGCGGAGGTTTCGCGCAAGGACTGATCCACCGGCTTCTGCACTTCCAAAATCTTGTCGCCATGCACCATGTTCCGCGAGCCTTCCCAGGCTTTGACCCAGACGCAAGGCATGTCAGGCTCGACCTCGCAATTGCCGTTGGCGCGGACACCGCCGCAAGGGCCGTTGCGCAATTGCTTGGGGCAGTTCATTGGGCACGACATGCCGGTCGAGGAAAGGATGCACTGGCCGCACATGCGGCAGTCGAACATGAATCCCTTGACGCGCTTTTCGACGAATTTCACCGGCCCTTCGACCCGGCTGTAGCCGATGCCCTTCCATAGCGGGTGGAGAGCCAGGAATATGTCGGCGAACCTGGCGTAGAACCATTCGAGCAGCCGCGAATGCCGCACCGACCAAAGCCGCACCGCAAACGACCGCTGCACACGCCGCTGTGGCGACACGTCGGCCGGCTTGTAGTCGGATTTCGGCGCCGCCTTCTTGACGATGGTCGCCTGGGTCACGCCGGCTTGAGCCGTCGTCGCCGGCATTGATTGGGGATCAGACATTTTCTTTGCCCCCCGCCTTGACCAGAGCGACCAGCCGCTCACGGTCGTATTTCGCATCAAGTTCCTGAAGAGCCTTCTCGGCCTCGGCTTCAAGATCGTCACTGACCGGGAGGGGTTCTGCCTTGCGCCATTCGGCAAGATAGTCGTCGGTGCCGCCAGCGCCGGTGCGCATGGCGCACATGTCGATCGCCTCGGTGAAGCGCAGCGGCAGTTCGCGCTTGGCGTTCTGCCGGCCTTTCTTGACGATGACCTGGGCGGGGATGTCGCGCCAGTAGACGACGATCAGATCGGCCATAATTTCCTGCTCCTGCAGAGCGCCGTGCGTCCAATCGGACGCACAAACGATGCTCTACCATTTAACTCCGCTGCATCGTGCTCTCCGAAGATCGATTCCGATCTTTTGGCCAATGCAGTGGTTTCGAGCATTGCCGGAAGCGCTGTTGGGCTGCTTGTTATGGGACGACGCGGGGGCCTTCAAAAGCGACGCAATCGACGGCCGCGGTTGAAAGCGGAGTTTCTTCCAGCACTGGTCAGCCGGCGCGGCCATCGTAGCTGCCGACCAGCTTCCTGTGGAAGCGCACGTAACCTCGTTCGGTCGTGCGTAAATGCTCCGCGACGATGTCATGGAAGCGCGGCAGGCGGTGGAAGGGAACGGCCGGATAGGAATGGTGCTCGGAATGGTACGGCATGTTCCAAGCCACGAAGCGCACCAGCCTTGTGGTGAAGGTGGTGCGGGTGTTCTCGAGCATGTTGGCGACATGCGGGCACAACGCGTGCTCGGCCAGCAGGTAGGCACGCAAAAACGGCTGTCCGACCAGCACCGGCACGATCCAGACCCACAACAGCAGCGCCGACTGTATGGCGAGAGATGCGGCCAGCAACACCGCATAGCCGATCAGGAACAGCCGTGCTTCGGCAGCCACCTTGGCGCGGCCCTTTTCCGGCACAAAACCGTCGCGGTTGCGGCCAGCCGCGTTGGTTATGACCACGCGGGCCATGCCGCTCCAGTAGGGGCCGCCGGAGAGATAACGCAGGTACTGGCCGATGGTCTCCGGCTTCGGGGCCATGAGTTCGGGGTCGTTGTCCGGGTCGTGCGTGTGGCGGTGGTGGGCGAAATGGAAGTAGCGGAACCATGCCGGCGGCAGCAGGATCAGGAAGCCGGCCACGGTGGCGATGGTGCGATTGAGCAACGCCGTTCTGAACGCCGTTTCATGGATGGTCTCATGCAACAGCGTGAAGAAGAAGACGATCAGGATTCCCTGCGGCAAGATGAGAAGCGGCCAGAACGGGATGCGGGCGGCGATCAGCGCGCCCAGCACGACAACCAGCCCGCCATGGACGGCCAGCCGGATAATGCCGGGTCCGTCCAGCCTGGCGGTGAGGTCGCGACGGTCCTCGACCGAAAGGCCGGCAATGATGGTGCGGTGGTCGATGTCGCTCATGATGCAATGTTAGTGGCGGGTGGCTGTCCGGTAAATCGGCGCGTCACCAGACGCCGTTCCTTATCCCCGTCCAGAGATAAAACCATACCGTCGGATGATACCATTGTTTCGAAGGCAGGCCGGGATCCACCGTGCCGACCTTGCCGGCCAGCGCATCCCTGACGGCTTCGACGCAGATGTCGCGCGAGAAGGCCGCCTGCCGCAACGCGTAGCTTGAAATTGTGTCGCCCGGCTGCGGTTTGCCACGCGTCTGCCGCAGCACGCCGCCAGTGTCGACGCCGGCGTCGACCAGATGCACGGTGGTGCCGAAGTTCTCCGCATCGCCTGAAGCCAGCGCCCAGTAGCCGCCGTTCATGCCACGATATTTCGGGGCGATGCCGGCATGGTAGTTGAGGACCGGGCAAGGGATTTTCGCCAGCGTCTGCCGCGACAGCAAGCGGCAGCCGGCGAGCAGCACCACACCCGGCTGGATTTCCGCGATCGCCTGCAGGCACTCCGGCGCGTTGGCCGACGAGACATAAATGATCTTTTGCCCAGGCTTCGGTTCGGTTTGCAGCTTCTGCCCGGCGGCAAGCCGTGCTGCGTGGCCGGCGAAGAAGCGCTTGCCGAAGCGCGTCAGCACCATCGTGCCGAGTTGACCGATGGCCGAGGTCCAGCCTTGCCGCCGCGCCCGCGCGAGAAGCAATTGCTTTTTGGATTCAGGAGCTTCGAGGATGACGCTGACCGGGCCGAGTTGATCGGCGACGGCGTTGACGATCGCCCAGATATGCGGGCCGCCTTCGGTGACGACGACGATCGGCCGTTGGTTTGTTTTCGACAGTGCCATGCTCTGCGACCTCCCGCAAAGAACCTGTTCTTTGCGCGCGAATGCTAGGCTGACCGGGTTAACCCCTGGTGATCGGGGCTCAGCGCTTGAATTCGAGGATATCGAGCTTCGATTCATAATAGGGCGCCGGGAACTCGATGCGCCATTCACTGGCGCTGTTGCGGAAGGCATAGCCGACCTGATCGCTTTCCGGGCCGCTGCCGTAGGGCTTTGCCGGATCGTCGTTGACGTGGAAGGAACCGAGATAGATCGCGCGTTTCTCGCCATCGTCGAAGAAGCGGCCCTTGGTGCGCTGCGAGCCGGTGATCTTTTCCAGGCTCCAGCCGGAACCGTCGTCACTCACCTTGCATTTGAACCAGCCATAGATGACGAGCGGGCTCAATCCGCCGGCCTTGATGGTGCGGCATTGCCATTTGCCGGTCAGGTCCTTGTCAGAGAAGGGAACCAGCGGCTTTGCCAGCAAGGCGTCGAGCTGCTTGACCTCGGCGGGATCGCCGGCCTTCGCCTCGTCAAGCGCTGCCTTGCGCGTCTCGCCATATTTGTTGAGCCGCGCCTTGTCGGCAGCCGTTATCAGCTTCTGCACCTCGCCATCGGCGAACGCGGGCATGGTCAAGCAGAGGACAGTTGCTGCGGCAAACATGAGGCGAGCGATCATCGGTGGCGTTTCCCTTTTGATGGCTGGAGCAGGCTGTTTTCTTGTCTGGCGCATACCTTAATGTTTCGCCGCGTTCTGTCATCCGTGCCTGAGCATCGACAGCAGAAACGAGGTGGAAAGAATGCGGATCTTGCTGACGGGATCGTCCGGTTGGCTGGGCAGCGCCTTGGCGCCGCGGCTGCGGGCTCTTGGTCATGACGTCACCGGCCTCGATCCCGTCCCATCCTCGGAAACGCGAATCGTCGGCTCTGTCGCCGATCGCGACCTGGTCATGAGGGCGGTCGAGGAGAACCGCATCGAGGCCATCATCCATAGCGGCGCGCTGCACAAGCCTGACATCGAACGTCATCGCAACGAGGATTTCGTCGAGACGAATGTGCGCGGCACGCTCAACCTGCTCGATGCGGCAGCAGCTTTTGGCGTTCAGCGCTTCGTGTTTACGTCGACGACATCGCTGATGATTTCCGAGTCCATACGCACCGGCTTCACCGGCGGGGCGCGCAAGGCGGCATGGCTGACGGAAGACATGTCGCCTGAACCGCGCAACATCTACGGCGTCACCAAGCTTTCAGCCGAACAGCTCTGCCGGCTCTATCATTTGCAGTTCGGCCTGCCGGTGATCGTGTTGCGCACCGCCCGGTTTTTTCCCGAGGCGGACGACACGGCGCACGTGATCGAACAGTCGGATGCCAACACCAAGGCCAATGAGCTGTTGTTCCGCCGGCTGACGGTGGAGGACGCAGCCGACGCCCACATCGCTGCCCTGGAGAAAGCGCCGCAATTGGGCTTCGACACTTTCATCATCTCGGCACCGACGCCTTTCCAGCCCGAAGATTGCGCGGCCTTGATCGCCGACGCGCCGTCGGTCGTCGCGCGCTATTTTCCGGATTATCCGGCACTCTACACGAAGAAAGGCTGGACGATGTTTTCGTCGATCGACCGGGTCTATGATGCGTCGCGGGCGAGGGACCGGCTGGGTTTCGTCTGCAAGACGAGCTTTGCCGATGTGCTCGCCGGGCTCGAAGCTGAAGAACGCTTTGCCTAGAAATATCGTCAAGCCAGGATTGCAGCGCTGGCCAGTTCCTTCGTCAGGTCACCATAGCCGGTCGAGCGCCGCTCATAAGCGAGGCCGAGCATTTTCGCCGCCTTTTCGGCGACCTTGTCGAGTTCCGGGTCGTCGGTCTGGGCGATATAGATCAGCTTCTCGTAATTGCCGAAATAGTCCTTGATCAGCTCCGGGTGCTTGTCCAGACCGAGCGGCTTCATGAAGAAGGCATCGAATTGCCGGCAGAGGAAATCGGTCATGTAGAACGACATCATGTCGTCATCGGCGACCTTCGCATAGGCATCCATGCCCTGGTAGAAGGCAAAGCAATGCGGCCCGGCCATACGCTCGACGCCGTGCTTCTCGCAGATCCGGTCGAGCAGGCCACCCGTGCCGCAATCGGCATAGCCGACGAATATGTGTCTGTAGCCGTCGGTCTTGGCCTTCTCGATAGCCTTGTCCATGGCCGGCGCGATGCGGTCCGGATAGAAATGGAACTCCGCCGGCAAGCAGGTCAGGTCGAGATGGTCGAGCCCGAGCTGCTCCTTGACCGCCAAAACTTCGCGCGCAATCATCCCGCAGGCGATGACGAGCAGCCTGTCGCCTTGATCGGATTGTTGTTTTCGCGCGGTAGTCATGGAACCAGTCTAATCCATCTTCGTTGCTGTCCAGCGAATTTATATCCTGAGGGAGACACCATTCATGAAATTGTTCCGCGTCGCGCCAATCGCTATTCTCGCCTGCGCCTTGGCTGTTTCGGCCTGCGCCAACACGGTGCGCGGCGTCGGTAAGGATATCAAATCCACTGCGAAGGCTGTTGACGATACCGTCAAGAAACCCTGATCCGCACGGCTCTAAATATTTGGGAATAAAAAAGCCGCACTGCAAGGCGCGGCTTTTCTCGTCGGTGCCGGACTTATTGGCTCAGGCCGAAGCGCGGACGTTGTGCTTGCGCTTCATGAAGTCCTTGGCGGTCTCGACCGCCACCGCGGCGTCGCGGCAATAGGCGTCGGCGCCGACGGCTTTGCCGAATTCCTCGTTGAGCGGTGCGCCGCCGACCAGCACGACATAGTCATCGCGAATGCCCTTTTCCTTCATCGTATCGATGACGACTTTCATGTAAGGCATGGTCGTCGTCAGCAGCGCCGACATGCCGATGATGTCGGGCTGGTGCTTTTCGATGGCATCGAGATATTTTTCGACCGCATTGTTGATGCCGAGGTCAATGACATCGAAGCCGGCGCCTTCCATCATCATGCCGACCAGATTCTTGCCGATGTCATGGATGTCGCCCTTGACGGTGCCGATCACCATCTTACCCTGCTTCGGCGCGCCGGTGGCGACAAGCAGCGGACGCAGGATGAACATGCCGGCCTTCATCGCGTTGGCCGACAGCAGCACTTCGGGAACGAACAGGATGCCGTCGCGGAAGTCCTCGCCGACGATGCGCATGCCCTCGACCAGAGCCTCGGTTAACACCTTGTAAGGCGCCCAGCCGCGCTCGAGAAGGATATTGGTGCCTTCCTCGATTTCTTCCTTCAACCCGTCATAAAGATCGTCGTGCATCTGCTGCACCAACTCGTCGTCGGAGAGTTCCGAAAGGATGATCTCGTCGTCGGCCATTTTTTCTCAGGCTCCTTGCCGGCTACAACTGTTGCGGCAGCTTAAAAATATCGCGTCAATACCTAACCCGCACGGGCCGGTTGTCCATAGCTGATTTGCGACTTCCCGCAAAACGAAAGCGACCGTAAATCTCTTGGAATTCTTGTCGATTTTGCGACAGGCGTTGGCGCTGGCGGGCCGTTTCGAATAGGGTGCATGGCTACGATCCGGCCAGAGACCGCAATATGCGGCCGCAAACGGATTTCAGGCCGGTTCAAGAGCCCGGCCGGAGTAAATCAGGCCAGAACGAAAGCCAGGGAAGAACGATTATGAGTGAGAACGCGCCGGTCGATCAGGAAGCGTCAAACGCACGGCGCGGGCGCGCTGCCAGCGGTGGCGCCGCAGCCCGACGGGCTGCGCGTTCGGGCGGCGGCCCCGGCACACAGCTCACCTATATCAAGCGCAAGATCAACGTCTATGAAGTGCTGGACGAGGAAGGGCTGGCGCTGATCGAAAAGAACACCGACACCGTGCTGGAGGAGATCGGCATCATCTTCCGCGACGACGCCGAGGCGCTGCAGCTTTGGAAAGAGGCGGGCGCCGACGTCAAGGGCGAGCGGGTGCATTTCCCCAAGGGCCTCTGCCGCTCGCTGTTGAAGACCGCTCCGTCCGTCTATACCCAGCACGCCCGCAACGGCGAGCGCTCGGTGCAGATCGGCGGCAACGCGACAGTGTTCGCGCCGGTCTATGGACCGCCCTTCGTGCGCGATCTCGACGGCGTCCGGCGCTACGCGACGATCGAGGATTTCCGGAATTTCGTGAAACTCGCCTATATGGCGCCGTCGATCCACCATTCGGGCGGCACGGTTTGCGAGCCGGTCGACGTGCCGGTCAACAAGCGCCATCTCGACATGGTCTACAGCCATATCAAATATTCGGATAAGCCGTTCATGGGTTCGGTTACCGCGCCCGAGCGCGCCGAAGATACGGTGGCAATGGCCAAGATCGTATTCGGCGACGATTTCGTCGAGAACAACACGGTGCTGACCAGCCTGATCAACGCCAACTCGCCGATGGTCTTCGACGAAACCATGCTGGGAGCGCTGAAGGTCTATTCGCGCCACAACCAGGCCTGCATTGTCACACCATTCATCCTTGCCGGTGCGATGAGCCCGGTGACGGTCGCCGGTACGCTGACGCAGGTTTTGGCCGAAGTGCTGGCCGGCGCGTCGTTCACGCAGCTGATCCGGCCGGGTGCGCCGGTGCTGTTCGGCACCTTCGCCTCGTCGATCTCGATGCAGTCGGGCGCGCCGACCTTCGGCACGCCGGAGCCATCGCTGGTCTCGTATGGCGCCGCACAGCTTGCCCGCAGGC
The DNA here is from genome assembly GCF_040320505.1 of Mesorhizobium sp. M0678. Classification (NCBI taxonomy): domain Bacteria; kingdom Pseudomonadati; phylum Pseudomonadota; class Alphaproteobacteria; order Hyphomicrobiales; family Phyllobacteriaceae; genus Mesorhizobium; species Mesorhizobium sp. M0678. The sequence goes on from NZ_JAMYPT010000001.1 coordinate 42,008, forward strand.
TCGGCCTGCCGTTCCGCACCGGCGGTTCGCTCTGTGCTTCAAAAATCCCCGATGCGCAGGCCGCCTACGAGAGCGCCAATACGTTGAACTCGACGATCCTCGCCGGCACCAATTTCGTGCTGCATTCGGCCGGCTGGCTCGAGGGCGGTCTCGCCTCCTGCTACGAAAAATTCATGATGGATATCGACCAGCTCGGCATGACGCAGAAGTTCTCCGAAGGCGTCGACCTGTCGGAAAACGGCCAGGCGATGGACGCCATCCGCCAGGTTGGCCCGGGCAGCCATTATCTCGGCTGCGATCACACCCAGGCCAATTTCCAGACCGCGTTCTACCGTTCCAACATCGCCGACAACAATTCCTACGAGCAGTGGCTGGCGGAAGGCGAAAAAACCGCACCCCAGCGCGCCAACGAGCTCGCCCGCCGCTGGCTGGAGAGCTACGAGGCGCCGTATCTCGACCCGGGCATCGACGACGGGCTGAAGGACTTCATCGCCAGGAAGAAGGCGTCGATGGCCGACGCCTTCACCTGAAAGGAGCCCGAATCAGGCGGGGCTAAAGTCGCCAACATCATCCACAAGGAAGTCTGGCGGAGTGCCTTCTCCGACCCGGACAAGAAGGGATGATCCCGAGCGCGGCATGACTGAAACAATCGCGGCAGCGCTTTCCGCCTCCGGCCTCATGCTTCGCGGCGGCTTCAATTTTGCAGGTGGTGAAGAAACACCCTCCGGTCTCTCCGGCGCTGCCGCCAGATCCGTTCTGCTGGTGGGGCAGGCGGGCGCTGCGCCATGGCCGCATTTCCTGCGCTGGCTGGAAAGACAGTCACAGCCGATCGACGATCCGCTCGACAGATGGTCTCGCGAAGTGATCGGCGCGGTGGCCGGAAAATTCGGGGCGCGCGCCGTGTCACCGTCCGACAGGCCTTATCTGCCGTTCCAGCAATGGGCGATACGTGCGGAGGGGCTGAAGCCGTCACCGCTCGGCATTCTCATGCATCCGCAATACGGGCTCTGGCATGCCTATCGCGGCGCGCTGCTGTTCGAAAATGAGATTGCGCTCCAAGAACCCCACGACGTGATTCACCTTTGCGATACATGTTTGGAAAAACCTTGCCTGAAATCCTGTCCGGTCGAGGCTTATTCTGCGAATGGTTTTGCACATGAAACCTGTCTGGCCCATGTGCGCGGGCAAAACGGCGCGCCCTGCCGGACCGGCGGCTGCCTCGAACGCAACGCCTGTCCTTACGGTACCGATTATCGCTATCCGGCCGAGGTTCAGGCCTTTCACATGGCAGCATTCGCGCGTCTGTAGCGTCGCCGAATGCCGCACGAAATCTTGAAGCAGATCGCCTCATTACAGCTTGCCGCGACGGTCACCGCGGGTATCTATCGCACGTCAGATCAACGGAGCGGATGATGGCCACGCAAGCGATGCAGATCAAGACAAGCGACGGCATTGCCAAGGCCCGGCTGTTCCGTTCGGCGGCCCCAGCCAAGGCAGCGATCATCCTCTACATGGACGTTTTCGGTCCGCGACCGGCGCTTGATCAGATGGCGGAGCGGCTTACGGGCGAGGGCTATGCGGTGCTTGTGCCGGACCTTTTTTACCGCAACGCGCCCTACGGCCCTTTCGAAGCCAAGACTGCGTTCAGTGACGAGAGGAGCAAGGCCGCAATCACAGGTCTCGTCGGCGGCACGACCCAGGAGATGACGATCCGCGACAGCGGCGCTTTCCTCGATGCGCTCGCTGCGCAAGGCCTGACCGGGCCGGTCGGCATTGTCGGCTACTGCATGGGCGGAGCGCGGGCGCTGAACGCCGCGGCCACCTATTCCGACCGCATCGCCGCCGCTGCCAGTTTCCACGGCGGCAATCTGGCCGGTGACGCCGCCGACAGTCCGTACCGGAAGGCAGCGTCAATCAAGGCAAGGATCTATATCGGCACTGCCGGTGTGGACCGCAGCTTTCCGCCGGAGCAATCGGCGCGGCTCGCCGAAGCACTGCGCGCCGCCGAGGTCGACCATGTCATAGAGAACTATGCCGGTGTGACGCATGGCTGGTGCATGCCGGACCATAGTGCCTTCGATGCAGCCGGCGCCGAACGCCACTGGAAGCGGCTGACGACGCTGTTTGCGGAGACGCTCGGCCAAGGCACGCCAACCATTACGACGTGACCGCCCGCCAAAAAATTCTTTCCATCGCCCCAAGGAACCGCCATTAGCCTTCGTCCAACAGGCAAATGATGGCGATGATGCTGGACGAAAGCGAAGCCTCCGACGCCGAACTGATCGGACGGGCGAAGGGCGGAGACCGGGGTGCTTTCGGCAAGTTGCTCGAAAGGCACTATGGTTTCGTCTATCGCGCCGCCTATCGTTGGTGCGGGAAAAAGGCCGACGCCGAGGACATCGCCCAGGAAGTCTGCGTCCGGCTCGGGCGGGCGATCCGCGACTATCACGGCAGCGGTGCCTTCACGACGTGGCTCTACACCATGACGCTGAATGCGGCGCGCGACATGATGCGCAAGACCGCCCGCGAGACGGTCAAGACCGAGGCCTATGGCGCCTATGCGCTGATTTCGGGGGAAATCTCGGCTGAGCCGGAAGACCCGGCCGAGGCGCTCTGGGCAGCGGTGCGCAAGCTGCCGGACAAGCAGCGCGATGCGGTGCTGCTGGTTTATGGCGAAGGGCTGAGCCACGCCGCCGCCGCCGAGGCGATGGCGATCTCGGAGACGACGGTTTCCTGGCACATCCATGAAGCGAAGAAACGGCTGAAGACGCTGATGCGTTCAGCCGGGGAAGTGTGACCATGGTCGACGACAACGAACTGAACAGACTGCGCGACATCGCAGCACCGGCGCCGGACGCGGACGCAAAGGCGCGTGCCCTCCAGGCCGCGCTGCGCGCCTATGACATGGAAGAAAAAACTTTGCCGGGCGCCCAAGGATCGGTGAGCGGGCTTCGTCTCACAGAGCGAGCACAAAGGCTCTGGAGCGAAATCATGCAAAAGAAACTCTTCGCCACGCCGGCCATTGCCGGGCTCGTTGCCCTGCCGATCGCCGGATACGCTACCATTTATATGCTGGGGGAATCCAAATTCGGCGGGCCCGAATTCGGCGGGGATAAGATCACCGAAACGCTGGCTGACAAACCGGCGACCGTCAAACCGCCGGTCGTTGCCGAAGCGGACAAGCAGAAGAAGGCGGACGCCGACAGTGAAAGCCGCGACACCGGCGAGGCGCTTGTGGCGCCGACATCGCCGCCGAAGGCGGAATCGACCGCGGTCGGCGGGCTGACGCAGCAGGATGTGCTCAGCCGCAATGCACCCGAACCGGCGCAGAGCGGCGAGTTCGCGTTGGATGGGGGTGCAAGCTCCGCGGCTCCGGCAGTCGATGGCGGCGCGCGGGTCGGACGCATGCCTGGCACGGTTGCCGAGCCCAAGCTGATGGCACAGCAGCCCGCCGCTGCGCCGGCCGACCAGATGCTGCCGCAAGAGGAAAACCGCGACCGTGTCGAGAATTTCAAGACCAACCCCGTGCATGCCGCACTTGAAGACCCGGTCTCGACCTTCTCGATCGATGTCGACACCGCTTCCTATTCCTTCGTCCGGCGCTCGCTGAAGGAAGGCTTTATCCCGCAGGCCGACACGGTTCGCGTCGAGGAGATGGTCAACTACTTCCCCTATGACTGGAAAGGCCCGGACTCCGCCTCGACGCCGTTCAACTCGACCGTCAGCGTCATGCCGACGCCGTGGAACGAGCACACCAGGCTGATGCATGTCGCCATCAAGGGTTTCGACGTGAAGCCGGCCGAGCAGCCCAGGGCCAATCTGGTCTTCCTGATCGATGTGTCGGGCTCGATGAACGAGCAGGACAAGCTGCCGCTCCTGCAGTCGGCCTTCCGGCTGCTGGTCAACAAGCTGAGACCTGACGACACCGTCTCGATCGTCACCTATGCGGGCGATGCCGGTACCGTGCTGGAGCCCACCAAGGCTTCGGAAAAGGACAAGATCCTCGCTGCCATCGACAATCTGACATCCGGCGGCTCGACGGCAGGCGAGGCCGGCATCAAGGAAGCCTACAGGCTGGCGCAGAAATCCTTCGTCAAGGACGGCATCAATCGGGTGATGCTCGCCACCGATGGCGACTTCAATGTCGGCCAGACCGACGACGACGACCTGAAGCGGCTGATCGAAAAGGAGCGCAAGACAGGCGTATTCCTGTCGGTGTTCGGCTTCGGCCGCGACAATCTGAACGACCAGATGATGCAGACCATCGCCCAGAACGGCAATGGCACTGCTGCCTACATCGATACGTTGGCGGAGGCCGAGAAGGTGCTGGTCGAGGATGCCTCCTCGACACTGTTCACCATCGCCAAGGACGTGAAGATCCAGGTCGAGTTCAACCCGAACAAGGTCTCGGAGTACCGGCTGATTGGCTACGAAACCCGCGCCTTGAACCGAGAGGATTTCAACAATGACCGGGTCGATGCCGGCGAGATCGGCTCAGGTCATTCAGTCACCGCGATCTACGAGATCACGCCTAAGGGCAGCGGCGGCGAACAGATCGACCAGCTGCGCTACGGCCAGGCCTCGGTGAACAATGGCGGTGTCGCCAATGCCGACGAATATGCTTTCGTCAAGATCCGCTACAAGCTGCCGAACGAGGACACCTCGAAGCTGATCACCACGCCGGTAACGTCAGCCAACGAGGTGGCGTCGTTCGACCAGGCCAGCACCGACCAGCGTTTCTCCGTTGCCGTTGCTGCTTTCGGCCAGAAGCTGCGCGACGAGGATGCGACCGCGAAGTTCGGCTACGACAAGATCATGGAGATTGCCACCGCCGCCAGAGGAGCCGACCCGTTTGGATACCGGTCCGAGTTCCTCTCGCTTGTGCGCCTTGCCTCGGCGCTCGGCGGTAACCGGTAGTGGCAATGACGGCCGGTTTCTTTCAGATGGGATCGTTCTGATAGGGGGAGCCGGCCTACGGGCGGGTGAGGCAGGCCGGCGAGGGAAACCTTGCCGGCCTTTTTTCGCGGCCGCACTGCTTCGCGCGGACTATGTCGCAGACGAAAGCGTCAGGCGCGTCCGCGGCGCCGCTCGCGGCGGGCTTCGCTGGTCTCGGCGGCATTGACCGTAGCCTGCTTGTTGCGCATCGGGCCGATGCGTTCGACGATCTGCTCGACGGTCGGGCGATCCGACTTGGTGTGCGCATCGAGCGCCTTGCGCATGGCGGCGAGGTGCTGGAACGAGGTGCCGCAGCAGCCGCCGACGATTTTGGCGCCGGCATCGACGGCGAGGCGCACATAGTCGGCCATCAGCTCGGGTGTGCCGGAATAGTAGATCTCGGCACCGCGAAATTCGGGAATGCCGCAATTGCCCTTGACGATCACCGTTGCTTCCGGCTTCGCCTCGGTCATGTCGAGCAGCGACGCGAGAATGTCGGAGGCGCCGACACCGCAATTGGCGCCGACACCGAGCGGTGTCTGCGACAGGCCATCGACGACGCCGTGGATGTCCTTCGGCAGCAGTCCCATCATGGTGCGGCCGGCGGTGTCGAAGGAGCCGGTATAGGTATAGGGCAGGCCGACGCGGATGGCGGCTTCGGCGGCGGCGCGGATTTCGTCAGGCGCCGACATGGTTTCGATCCAGGCGACTTCGGCGCCGCCGGCCTTCAGCCCCTCAATCTGCTCGGCAAAGGCTTCGACCGCCTCGTCATAGGTCATGGCGCCGAGCGGCACCAGCAGCTCGCCGGTCGGGCCGACGGAGCCGGCCACGATCACCTTGCGGCCAGCGTTGCCGGCGACGGCGCTTGCGATCTCGGCCGCGCGCTTGTTCAGCGCATAGACGCGGTCCTGCGCGTGGTGCAGCTTGAGCCGATGGCGGGTGCCGCCAAAAGAGTTGGTCAGGATGATGTCGGCGCCGGCATCGACAAAGTTCTGGTGCAGGCTGGTGATGGTGTCGGGCGCGGTCTCGTTCAAGAGCTCGGGAGCCTCTCCGGCCTCAAGGCCCATGGCGAACAGATTGGTGCCGGTGGCGCCATCGGCGAGCAGGACGCCCTTTTCGGCAAGCAGAGCGTCGATCGGATTGGTCATGTGAAATACGCCTTCGCGGAAGAATAACTGAGATAAGGATATAAAGAATTCTTTATGTGCCGTCAATGTCGGCGCGTAGAGCAACCGGTCAAAATCGCATCTCCGCCAGCTTTCGTGTGAAGCTGGCCGCTTCATGCGCGTTGACGTCCGCGGCACGGATCAGATTGTCGAAATGGCTGGTCAGGATGCGGATCGGCTGCGTGGCGTTCAGCACCAGATACATGTCGCCGACGTAAATGGCGGCGCGATAGGGTCCAAAGATGGTGTATGGGATCGAATAGCGCATCCGCCCGTCATAGAGAAACAGGCGGAAGGTGGGATAGAGGTCGTCGAGCAGCGTCGCCATATGGAGGAGCTGCTGGTGGCGGTCGGCCTCCGGAAAGCGGTCCCACACGCCCAGCCCACGCGAGAAGATCTCCAGCGTGTGGCGCGGCATACAGACTTCCATGTCGGTTTCGGGCCGGCGGTTATAGTCGATGCGGTACTGCGTTTCGCCGGCCTGTGCCTCGCGGCTCTTGTTGGCGATGACGGCTTCGTAGTCGACAAGCGCCTCGGTGCGCAGAAGGTCGGGAATGCCGGCCGGCACGTAGCGGATTTTCGTTCCCGCCGCCTCGGCATGCCAGCGAGCCAGCAGCGTGCGGTCGAAGCCGTCCGGCGCCTCCTCGATCTCAAGGCTCTCGCGGATTTCACCGGTGACGCCCTCATCGTGGCTGAGGCCGAGCAGCCAGTCGAGCGAGACTTTGAATTCGGCGGCGATGTTGAGCAGCGTTTCAGCACGGGGAAGGCGGGTCGAGGCGCCGGAGAGCAGCTGCGACAGTGCCGAACGGTCGATGCCAACCGCGGCGGCGAAGGCCGACTGGTTCAGATCGGACCTTGTCAAGAGCATTTTCAGGCGCTCGCGAAAGATCGTCGACAGGTCGCGCTTGTCCAAATCCCTACTCTCCCTACGTGAGCAAAATTTTGCGCCGAAGCGGTCTACATGGCGTTTCGAGCGTAAATGAATCTACGAGCTTGTTTACAATACATAACATATGCAGCTGAAAATGCGCAATCGCAACAGTTTGTGCGCTTTATCGCGTTGCGCCGACGCAACGCTCCTGACACAATGTTGTCAGGAATCAAACGGGTTCCGGCGACTGGAAGGCAGTGGTCGATAGCATGACGAGCATGGGCAACAGGCGACACGGCGCAGCGACCATCGAATGGCCGACCGTATTTCTCGCACTTCTATGCTACGGCGGCTGGCTCGCTGCCGGCTTTCTGCTCTGGCCATCCTACCCGCTGCTGGCACTCGCCTTTCTGACCCTGATTGCGGCGCTGCAATCCTCGCTGATGCACGAGGTCCTGCACGGCCACCCAACCCGGAATGCGCGGCTCAACGAAGCCTTTGTGTTCCTGCCGATTGGCCTTGTCTGGCCGTTTCGCCGATTCAAGACCATTCACCTGCGCCACCATGCGGACGAGCGCCTGACCGATCCGCTCGACGATCCCGAAAGCTATTACAAGGCGCTCTGGCAGCACGAGGAGCTGCCGTCGGCGATGAAATTCCTGCTGAAGGTCAACAACACGATGATCGGGCGTTTGGTGCTAGGCCCGTGGCTTTCCTGCATCGGCTTTTTCATCGACGACGCCAGGCAGGTTGCCGCGGGCGACAATTCCATCCGCAAGGCATGGCTGCTGCATGCGATCGGCCTCGTCGTGGTGCTGCCTGTCGTGCAGTTCGGCTTCGGCATGCCGTTGTGGCTTTACGTTCTGGTGCCGGTGTGGCTTGGGCAGTCGCTGATTTCGATCCGCACCTACGCCGAGCACCAATGGTCTGAACATCCGGAAGGCCGCACGATCATCGTCGAGCGCTCGCCGCTGTCCTTCCTGTTCCTCAACAACAATCTGCATTTCGTCCATCACAAGAGCCCGACGGTGGCCTGGTACAGGCTGCCGAAGGTGTTTCGCGACCGCCGTGACGAATGGCTGCGGATGAACAATGGCTACGCCTATCCGAACTATTTCGCGCTGCTCAAGGCCTATGCCTTCAAGGCGAAGGAGCCGGTCGTCCATCCCGTGCTGCGGCGCATGCCGGAACCAGGACGCGCATTCAAGCCGCGCGTCAGGGCACGCAGCCTCAATGGGCTTGGCAGCGCACCGGTACCCGCCGAGCCGCCGAAAGAATGATTCTTGCGTTGTTGCAGGCGGTGCCGCGCGGACGACGCTTTCCTGACCTTGTCAATTTCCCCGCATAACGGTCAAATCCCGGCATGAGTGAATTCATTGCGGCTTTGCCGATGTACGACTGGCCGGAAGCGCGGGACGATGTCGACGCGCAATGGGCGCGGCTGCGCGATGCTTTCAGACAAAAAGGCATCGATGCGCCGGAGACGATCATCCGCCGCACCGGCGATTTGCCCCCCGTGCCTGGCGGTATTCGCGATGATCAGGGAAAACCCATCGCGCCCGATCCGGCGACATTGCCGCCGGACGAACTGGATTTTCACCAGCTCTGGCTGCATCCGGCGCTGCTCTTTGCGCAAACCTGCTGGGGACCGATGGAACTCGGCCTGTCGCAGCGTGTCCAGCTCGTCGGCCAGCCGCGTTACGACGCCTTCGAGGGTGGACAGGGCGAACTCTATTCGAGCGCCATCGTCATGAGGGCGGGCGAGGCACCGCCGGCAAGGGCGCCGGCCGACGGCGGTGCCGTCATTCCGCTCGATCAGCTTCGCAGCAAGCGCTTCACCTTCAACAGCCTCGATTCCATGTCGGGCATCATCGCGCCAGCCCGCGACCTGCAAGCATTGGGCGAGAGTTTGGATATCTTTTCCGCGCTGAGCGAAAGCTGTGGGCACCGTGCTTCGATCGTTGCCGTTGCCGAGGGCAGGGCGGACGTCGCGGCGATCGATTGCGAGAGCTGGGCGCTGGCGCAGAGTTTCGAGCCGGCGGCGCAGAAGGTGACGGTCGTCGGCTGGACAAGGCGGCGCAAAGGCTTGCCGTTCATCACGGCCAGGACAACGCCGGAAACGATCGTCGCTGCGATGCGCGAGGCGATCGCCGCGCTCGCATAAAGCGCGTCGCGTTCGGTCGGCCTCATGCGACGCGCTTTAGATTCTTGTTTTATGCATGTCGTTTATCGCAAAGCCGCTGCACACTTTTGCGCGACATGCATTAGCGTCGCTCAGCCGCCAAGCAGCCGATTGTCGAGCGGGTAGGTCGAAAGCTTCTCGTTGCCGGTTTCAGTGATCAGGATCTGTTCTTCGATCTTGACGCCTTCGTAGCCGCCAAGCCGACCGATATAGCTCTCGACGCACAGCACCATGCCAGGTTCGAGCACTCCGTCCGGTGTGTCGTCGGTCCAGTCGCTAGCATGCGGCAAAGTCGGGTATTCGTCGGCAAGGCCGACGCCGTGATAGAGCACCCCGTAACGGGCCGGGAAGCAGTCTCCCGGTGGCACTGACGAGCGCTCGACGAGGTCGCGGAACGATATGCCCGGCCGCATCAGCTCCGTGTTGTGGGCGATCTGGTCGGCGGCGATGCGGAACAGGTCGCGCTGCTCCTGCGACGGCGGCGCGTCACCGCAAAGCCAGGTGCGCGAAAGGTCGGCGCAGAAGCCGTAAGGACCGATCAGGTCGGTGTCGAAAGCGACGAGCTCGCCGGCCTCGATCGTCCGCGACGAACACTCCTGGAACCATGGATTGGTGCGCGGACCCGACGACAGGAGCCGGGTTTCGATCCATTCGCCGCCGCGCGCGATGTTGCCGCGATGGAGTTCGGCCCACAATTCGTTCTCGGAGATGCCAGGCCTCAGCGCCTTCTCCATCTCGCCCATTGCCGCCTCGCAAGCGGCGATCGCCCGGCGCATGGCAAGGATTTCGTCGGGCGATTTGATCAGCCGCGCATTTTCCATCACCGCCTCGCCATTGCCGGTCGAGATGCCGAGGCGGGCGAGCTCTTCGATGCCCTCGGGATTGATGTGGTCGACTGCGATGCGGCGATTGCCGCCGCCATGTTCCAATACCAGGTCGGCGATGCCGGCTGCCCAGCGGCGGACTTTTTGACCGGTCAGCTCGCCGCTGTACAGATAAGCCCACGACACCGCCGGCCGCACCTCGTCGACGACGCCGGAATGATCGGAAAGGTGCTCGCAGGAGAAATAGTCGAACAGCACCACCGGGCCATCGGTGGCAACGAAACAATGCCTGGTCCGATTGTGTGCGACCCAGAGCTGCATGTTGGTTGCGTCGGTGGCATAGCGGATATTGACCGGATCGTAGAGCAGGGCTCCCGCATAGTCGCGGCGCTTCAGCTCGGCGCGGATGCGCTCGAGCCGGTATCGGCGCATGGCGGGCAGGTCAGGAGCAGCAATGCCCGCCGCCTGCCATTCGGCTTCCGCCAGCGCTCCATAGCCCAGCGCATGCTGGTTGAGTTCAGCGGCCTTCAGCTGCGATTTTTTGCGCAGCACATCATTCGAGCCGTCGGGCTCGAACGGCATGATCTTGCGGTGATGACGGGGCCGGTCAGTCGGGTTCCTGTCCACCCTCGGCTCCTCCGCTAACGCCTCCCTTGGGCGCCGTGGCTTCTCCCACCGCCATTCTCTTCAATCTTACATAGGCGCCGGCCCGGGCGGACTTGCCGGTGCCGCGCAACAGCGGAACCATCATTTGCCGTGGTTGGCCGTCCGGCTCATAGCCGGCCGCTTTGAGCTGCTCCAAAATGACCGGACGCGGATCGTCTCGGTCAAGCCAGACGAGTACGGCCGGCTCCTGCATCAGCGTTTCGAAATTAGGCACTTCCTGGTCAAGTGCGAGCAGTTTTTCGTCGACCAACCGCAGGTTTCCGACCCATGCACCATCAGATATTGCGGTTTTGACCGGTCCGTCCGCAGTCAGTTGGCGATAGAGGGCGGGGTAATCCACGCGGATCATCCGCGAGAGGCCACTGGTCCCGTTTATCTGGACGTACCAGGTGGCGGGCGCGAGCAGCACGGCGATGATCGCTCCAGCCGCGATCACCAGGAGCTGCGCATTCCTGCCCCGCGGCGCCAGCCGTTCCATAGTGGCGACGATGGCCAGCGGCAACATGAACAGGACCGGCAGCAGCCAGCGGTCCTTGACCACCGTCACGCCGGTGGCAAGTACAAGTATTGCCAGCATGGCCAAGCCGAGCGCCAAGGTACGCCACAACAGAATTTCCCTTGCCGGACCTTTCGGGAGCCGCTCCGAGAAACGGAACTTCGCCAGCCAGAAAGCCAGGGCGGAAACGAGCACCGGCAAGACCGCGAAATTGAAGGTGCCCATGATAAACTTGCCGGCGCCGACAAAGGCCGCCGCCACGCGCCCTTGTTGCGCGTCTATTCCGAACTTCTCGCCTCTCGACAATAAATCGGCGGGATGCATGAGGCTCCAATAGGTGGTCGGCGCCAGCACCAATATCGCGACCGCTATGCTGATGGCGAACTTCGGACCGAGGATCGCGCTGCGCCATTCGCGCAGCGACAGCACGGCCGCAACAAGGGCCACCACGAGGAAGACATCATTATATTTGGCAAGAATTGCCGCCGCGGTGGCCAGGCCAAACGCCGCATAGGCGATCATGCTTCGCCGCTCGAGAAGATAGGCCATGGCCAGCAGGAGCAGCGAGCAGAAGCCGACGACGGCGACGGAATGCGACAAGGCGCGCTGCGATTCCCAGACGATCTGCGGGATCGTAAACAGGCCGAACATGGCCGCCGCCGCTGTCGCTTTGGTGTAGCCGAACCGCCGCATGGCGGCGAACACGCTGCAGGCGGCAAGGAACAGCACGGAGTATTTGACGAGCTTCAGCGTGAAGATACTGGTGCCGAAAACATGCGCGGCCAGCCAGTTGATCCAGGTGTACAGGGGTGGTTGCGAGCCGCCATATCCAGCCCAGAGATACGGAACATAGATCAGCTGCTCCGCATCATCGATGCCGACGCCGGTTCCCGCCCAAGAGCTCAACAGGGACAGTATGATGGTCTGCAAGGCAAAATAAGCCGCGACCATGACGATCGTTGCCGGGAAGGGGCCGATCCGTCCCTCGGCCAGCCACTCGGCCCATCTCAGATTGTACTTCAATGAAATCTCATCGCCCTTGCCAGCAGAGTGTTGCCGGCTGCGCTAGCATGAAGAGTATGCTCCGCACAATGCGACCGGCTGGCTGCGCCTACGTCCTCATCTTTTCGCCGCTCGGGTCGAAGGGCGGTTCGACATTGATGCGTGCGGGACGCCGGTGCCCGAGGATTTCGATCTCGAACAGGCCGGCGCTCTCGTTCTCGGCAAGCGCTGCCGGTACATAGCCTTGCGCCATCGACTTCTCGACATAATGCGCATAGCCGCCGGAGGTGACCCAGCCGACCACCCGCCAGTCGCCGTCGACAATGCCGCGCACGGCAGACGCGCCTTCGGCGGCGTTCGAGCCGCGCACTTCCTTGCCGCCCGCGTCGAAGCGCGGCGCGCCATAGCCATGCGGCTTTTCCACGGTGCCGTAATCCTTGCCGCCGACCTTGGCCCAGATCGGCTCGTCGCCCATGACGTCTGCATCCGCGGCATCGACGATGAAGGAGACACGGCGCAGTTTCGGCCCTTCTGCCTGTTCCTTGGCCGCTGCTTCCCGGCCGATGAAGTCGTTCTTCTCCAGCTTGATGAAGCGGTCCATCGAGCCTTCGAACGGTCCGTAGATCGGACGTAGCTCGCGGAACCAGGTCGGGAAGTTCTTCTCAAGGCGCATAGAGAGCAAAGCCCGCATGCCGAAATCGACAAGCCCAAACTCTTCGCCAGCCTCCTTGATCGCCTTGTAGACCAGGCGCTGGTAGGCAGGCGCCATCCATATCTCGTAGCCGAGGTCGCCGGTGTAGGTGATCCGATTGACCATGCAAGGCGCGCCGCCGACCGCCATCTCGCGGAAATCCATAAAGCGGAAGGCCTTGGTCGAGATGTCGACATCGACCAGTTTCTGCAGCAGGTCGCGGGATTTCGGCCCGGCGATGGAGAGACCGACCAGCGTCTGGTCGAAGCGGTGGATGCGGATGCTTCCATCCTTTGGCAGATGCTTCTCGAACCAGCGCATGTGGTATTTTTGCGCTGCCGAAGAACCCCAGATCATGAAGCGGTCTTCCCCACCCCTTGGGCCCGCCTTGGCGATGGTGAAGTCGCCGATCAGTCTGCCGAACTCGTTCAGCATCGGCGTCAGCACGATGCGGCCGGTCTTCGGCATGCGATTGGTCATCAGCCGGTTGAGAAAGTCCTCGGCCCCCGGTCCGGAGACTTCGTATTTGGCGAAGTTGGCGATCTCGGTGACGCCGACCTTCTCGCGGGTGGCGCGCACCTCCTCGCCGATCGGGCGGAAATCATTGGAGCGGTGGAAGGACACGACGTCGTTCGGCTCCGAGCCTTTCGGCGCGAACCAGAGCGGGGTTTCGAGACCCCAGCTGTCGCCCATGACGGCGTTGTTGGCCAGCATGGTGTCGTAAAGCGGGGTCGTCTGCGCTGGTCTTGCCGCCGGTAATTCCTCGTTGGGAAAGCGGATGGAGAAACGGCGCGAATAATTTTCGCGGACCTTTGCGTTGGTATAGCGCAGCGTTGCCCATTCGCCGAAGCGCGCAACGTCCATGCCCCAGACGTCGAAGCCGGGGTCACCATGGACCATCCAGTTCGACAGCGCCAGGCCGACGCCGCCGCCCTGGCTGAAGCCGGCCATGACGGCGCAGGCGCACCAGAAATTGGTCAGGCCCTGCACCGGGCCGACCAGCGGGTTGCCGTCCAGCGCGAAGGTGAAGGGGCCGTTGATGATCTGCTTGATGCCGGCCTTTTCGATGCCGGGGAAATGCTTGAAGCCGATCTCGAGCGACGGCGCGATGCGGTCGATGTCTGGCTGCAGCAGCTCGTGGCCGAAATCCCAGGGCGTGTTGACCGGCGACCACGGCTTGCAGGCCTTTTCATAGGTGCCGAGCAGGATGCCGTTGCGTTCCTGGCGGGTATAGATTTCGCCCTTGAAATCGAGCACGCCAATCATCTCGCGGCCGGTCGACTTGTTGAATTCCTCGACCTCCGGCATCGGCTCGGTCAGGAGATACATGTGCTCCATGGCCAGCACCGGCAGTTCGACGCCGACCATGCGACCGATCTCGCGCGCCCACAGGCCGCCGCAGTTGACCACATGCTCGGCTTTGACTGTGCCTTGCTCAGTGACGACGTTCCAGGTGCCGTCGACCTCCTGCGTCAGTTCCACGACGCGGTTGCGCAGTACGATCTCGGCGCCTAGCTTCCTGGCGGCCTTGGCATACGCATGGGTGGTGCCGGAAGGGTCGAGATGGCCCTCGACTGGATCCCACATGGCGCCGACGAAATTCGTCTCGTCCATCAGCGGGAACATCGCCTTGGCTTCGGACGGCGTGATCAGTTCGGTGTCCATGCCGAGATAGCGGCCCTTGGCGTGGGCGAGCCGCAAGAAGTCCATGCGCTCGGGCGTGTCGGCCATCATCACGCCGCCGGTCAGGTGCAGCGAGCAGGATTGGCCGGAAATCTCCTCGATCTCCTTGTAAAGCTGCACCGTGTAGGCCTGCAGCTTGGCGACGTTGGGATCGCCGTTCAGCGTATGGAAGCCGCCCGCCGCATGCCAGGACGAGCCGGAAGTGAGCTCCGAACGCTCGATCAGCATGATGTCGGTCCAGCCAGCCTTGGCCAGATGATAGAGCACCGAGCAGCCAACGACCCCGCCGCCGATGACAACCGCTTTTGCATGAGATTTCATGAAGATAATTCCGTTTTTGAAGAGATTGAATCGAGTGAGCGGGGCGCGAAAACAAAGCGGAGATCGGATACAGCGATGTTTCCGGCCAGCCTGCCATCAAGACGGAGTGGGGGTCGACTACTCATCAGATGATCAGAAATCGGTCGGCGCGCCGCCTTCGGCCCGGCGCTTGTCGACGAAAGCGTTGAGCTCCTCCCTGATTGCCGGATCCATGTAAGGCTCTTCATAGGAGGCCAGCCGTTCCTTCCAGACGCGATTGGCCTTTTCGAGCGCCGTCGGCGACCCGGCCTCCGCCCAACTCTCGAAATTGCGCCAGTCCGAGATAATAGGCGCATAGAACGCGGTCTTGTAGCGGTCCTGCGTGTGCTGGGTGCCGAAGAAATGGCCGCCGGGGCCGACGGACTGTATGGCGTCGAAACCGAGTGCTTCCTCGGAAAGATCGAGCGGCGTCAGGAACTCGGCGACCATCTGCAACAGGTCTATGTCGAGGATGGTCTTCTCGTAGGAGCAGCGCAGGCCGCCTTCCAGCCAGCCGGCCGCATGCATCATCAGATTGCCGCCGCCCTGGATGGCGCCCCACAGTGAGAACACGCTTTCATAGGCGGCCTGCGCATCGACCGTGTTGGCGGCGCAGGTGTTGGAGGTGCGGTAGGGGATGTTGTAGCGGCGGGCGAGCTGCCCGCCGACCAGCTGCGCCTTCATATATTCCGGCGTGCCGAAGGCCGGCGCGCCGGACTTCATATCGACGTTCGAGGTGAAGCCGCCGTAGCCGACAGGCGCGCCCTTGCGCACCATCTGCGCAAAGGCGATGCCGGACAGCGCCTCGGCATTCTGCTGCACCAGCGCGCCGGCAATCGTCACCGGCGCCATGGCGCCGGACAGGGTGAACGGCGTCACGATGACAACCTGGCCCTTGCTCGACATCTGGATGATGCCTTCCATCATCGGCACGTCGAGCTTGAGCGGCGAATTGGTGTTGATGATGGTGAATACCGACGGCTCTGCAAGCAACTGCTCATGGCTGATGCCGCGTGCGATCCTGGTGATCTCGATGCCGTCGACGTTGCGCTCCTTGCCGAGCGAATAGATGTGGAACATCTTGTCGGTCAGCGTGGCGAGGTCACGGATGCATTCAAGGTGGCGGACGGACGGATGGATGTCGATCGGCTCGACCGGATAGCCGCCCGTGCAGTTCAATATGTTGTGCATCTGCGCAAGCTTGAGGAAGTTGCGGTAGTCCTGCTGGTTGCCCGGCCGGCGGCCGCGATCGACGTCGGAGCAATTGGGCGCCGACGCCATCATCGAGATGATCAGATTATCGCCGCCGAAGCGCACGTTGTGCGCCGGGTTGCGGGCGTGGATGGTGAATTCCGGCGGGCAGTGCGCAACCAGTTCCAGGATCATGTCACTGTCGAAGCGCACCCGCTCGCTGCCTTCGCGGACATCGGCGCCATGCGCCTTCATGATGCGCCGGGCTTCGTCATGCAGCACGTCGACGCCGATTTCCCGCAGCACGCGCAGAGAGGCGAGGTGGATAGATTCCAGCTCGTCGTCGGAAACCAGCCGGGTCGGCGCCAGCGGGTTCTTCAACTGCCGAAACGGCGGCTGCTCGAACGCCGCCGATCCGCCGGCACGCTTTCCCGCGCGGCCGCCGCGACGGGCGCGGTCGTTTGCCAATGCAGGTTCGGCGGGCTGAAGGGCGGCGGTCATGATAGTCCTCGTACGCTGCGGCAATGCGGCGGCATAATGGACTGCCGGCCGGCCAGCCATTGCGGAGGCGGCGACCACTAGGACGAGGGAAGCGACATGCCTGAAGGGCAGCCGGAGGGATCGTCAGGCTCTTATCTCTTCCGGCTGGCGCAAGCGGTTTTCGTTGCCGGTGCTTACCGCGATGAAAGCGAAACGCTAGTCCTGCATCATGGACCGGGCGGAACAGGACAGCGGCGAGACAGTGCAATGGGCGGCAATCACCGGCGTGATCGCCACCGTCTCGGTGTTCGCCATCGCGCAAGGGCTGAGCTATCCGCTGTTGAGCTTCATCCTGCAGCGCCAGGGCGTCTCGCCGGCCATGATCGGCCTGTCGGCGGCAATGACGCCGATCGGCTTCATCGTCTCGTCGCCGCTGGTTCCGGCGCTGGCACGGCGTTTCGGGGCAGGGCGCACCGCGCTTACTTGCGCGGCACTTTCCGCGCTGGTGCTGGCGCTGATCGGCTGGACGCAAAATGTCTATCTGTGGTTTCCTCTGCGCTTTTTGATCGGCGCCGTCACCAACCCGCTCTACGTGCTGAGCGAAGTCTGGGTGATCGCACTGGCGCCGCCGACACGCCGCGGCCGCGTCATGGGCATCTATTCGACGATCATTTCGGCGGGCTTTGCGGCGGGACCGCTGTGCCTGCTTGCGGTCGGCACCATGGGATGGCCGCCGTTTCTGGTCGGCATCGCCGCATTTCTGTTTTGCGGCGCCTGCCTCGCCTCGGTGCTGGCACGGCTGCCGAGGGTCGACGAGAGCGGGCACCGCGTTTCGGTGCTGGGGTTCGTGCCGCAGGCGTGGCTGCTGTTATCGGCGGTGATCGTGGCCGCCGGTTTCGAACAGGCGGTGCTCGCCTTGCTGCCGGTCTATGGAACGCATTACGGCATTGCGGAAGCGCGCATGTCGGCGCTGCTGTCGGTGATGATCGCCGGCAACATCGCTATGCAGGTGCCGCTCGGCCTGCTGGCGGAACGACTGACGGCGCGGCTGGTGCGGTTCATCTGTGTTTCGATGACGGTGCTCGGATGCGTTCTGTTGCCGGTTCTCATCGAGACGCCGCTGATCTGGCCGTGCGTCTTCATCTGGGGCGCGGTTTCCTACGGCATTTACACGATGTCGATCATTGAACTCGGCGAGCGGTTCACCGGCTCGGCACTGGTCGCCGGCAACGCCGCCTTCTCGCTGATGTGGGGCGTCGGCGGCATCGCCGTGCCGCCGCTGGCGGGCAGCGCCATGGATGTTGTTGGCGCCGGCGGCCTGCCAATGACGCTCGGTGCCATTTGCCTGGCGCTGGCAGTTGTAACGGTCATTCGAAGACGGATGGTGTGAATGCCAGAAAGCCGCCGTTTCTGACGAATGACTTGAATGTAAGCGGCCCATGTCGATCTTGGCTATGTCGCCACCCGACTCAACCGGAGACCTCATGACCAAATCGAATACCAAGGGCCAGCCGGGTTCGGCGGCCGAAGACCCGTTTCTCTGGCTTGAGGACAGGAGGGGCAAGCAGGCGCTCGACTGGGTGCATCACCAAAATGCAGTTACGGTCGGGGAGCTGCAGGGTGATCCGTCCTATCAGACGTCGTTCGAGACGGCGCTCGACCTGATGACAGCCGAGGATAACATCGCCGTCGGGGCCGCTATCAACGGCTATGTCTATAATTTCTGGCAGGACCGGACGAACGTACTCGGCCTCTGGCGGCGCACCACCGTCGCCTCCTACAAGACCGGCAAGCCGGAATGGCAGACGATCATCGACTTCGACAGTCTGGCGGCGAAAGAGGGGGTGAAATGGGTGTTCAGCGGCGCCAGCCGGCTCTACCCCGACTTCAGCCGCTGCCTGCTCAACCTGTCGCCGGATGGCGGCGATGCCAGCGAGATGCGCGAATTCGATATCGAAAGCAGATCGTTCGTCGATGGCGGCTTTCGCGCTCCTGCCTCGAAATCGAGCTTTAGCTGGCTGGACGAGGACACGGTTATCGTTTCCGCCGCCTTCGAGGAGGACGACAAGACCCAGTCCGGTTATCCGCGCGTGGTCAAGCTTTGGCGGCGCGGCACGACACTGGAAGCGGCGATGCCGATCTTCGAGGCGCTGAAGCAGGATCTTGCCGCCGGCGGGTCCGTCGAATTCGACGGCGACAAGCGTCATGTCTTCCTCGCCCGAACCATCGACTTCTTCGCCTCGCACAGCTTCCTGCGGCTGCCTTCCGGCGAGAACAGGCGCATCCCGTTGCCGGACGACGTCACCGATACAGCGCTGTTCAAGGGCCAGCTCGTCTTCGGCGTGCGTACCCCGTGGACTGCGCCGGACGGCACGCTTTGTAAGCCCGACGGGCTCTATTCACTCGATTTCGAGCGCTGGATCGAAACCAGGCTATTCGGATCCCTCGGTACCGTGCTCGAGCCGGCGCACCGTGTCTCGATCGCCGGTATTGCCCGCACGCAGGACCGGCTGTTCATCAATTTGATGGACAATGTGCGCGGCAAGGTCGTCGCCGGCAAGCGCAGCGACAGCGGCTGGGAGTTCAAGCCCGTGGCGTTGCCCGAAAACGGCAATGTCGGCATCAGCCATGCCGAGCATTTCGGTTCCAGCGTCTCCTTCTCCTTCACCGATTTCCTGACGCCGAGCTCGATCATCTGGTCGGACGACAACGCCGCGGGGCTGGCAACGGTGAAGTCGCAGCCGGCGCGTTTCGATGCGTCGTCCCTGGTCTCCGAACAGTTCGAGGCGCGCTCGAAGGATGGCACGATGATCCCGTACTTCGTCGTCAGGAGGCGCGACTTGCATGGACCCGTGCCGACATTGCTTTACGGCTATGGCGGCTTCGAAGTGCCGCTGCTGCCCGGCTATGCCGGCGTGCGCGGCAGGCTGTGGCTGGAGAAGGGCAATGCCTATGTGCAGGCCAACATCCGCGGCGGCGGCGAGTTCGGCCCGAACTGGCATCAGGCGGCGCTCAAGGCCAATCGCCAGAATGCCTTCGACGATTTCGCCGCGGTCGCGCAAGATCTGGTCAAACGCGGCATCGCTACGCCCGCCACACTGGGCATCCAGGGCGGATCGAATGGTGGCTTGCTGACCGGCGTCTCGCTGACCCAGCACCCGGAATTGTTCGGTGCAGTGATCATCGACGTGCCGCTGCTCGATATGCTGCGCTACACCGAGCTGCCGCCCGGCGCGTCATGGATGGCCGAGTATGGCGATCCGGCGAAGCCGGAAGAGGCAGCCTGGCTCGCCGCCTATTCGCCCTATCAGCATGTAGACACGGATGCAGCCTATCCGCCGGTGTTGCTGACGACCTCGACCGCCGACGATCGCGTCCATCCCGGGCATGCCCGCAAGATGGCGGCACGGCTGCAGGCGGCCGGCCACGGCAAGACGCTGTTCTTCGAGGAGACCGAGGGCGGCCATGGCGGACGCGGCGACCGGCGGCCGCAGGCCGCACAGGCGGCGATGAAGTACGTCTTCCTGCAGCGGGCCCTGACTGGCACCAATTGACCGGCGTCGCTTGACCGGCACGGCTTGAACTGAGGGCTCGAGGCAGCCTAAGGTGCATGCATGGCTCGGCTGGCGAAATCGGGTTGCGCATTTGGGGTGGCGGTGACGCCGTCGTCGCGCACGCTACGCGCCGAGCTGTTGCGGCTCTGCGCTCGCATCGGCTATTCGCCGCCCGCTGTCCTCTGACGAATCCGCCCCGGCGCGAAAGCTGCCGGATTGGTTCAAGAGGAAAGACCAGACATGACCTACCAGAATTATTCGCTGAAGCAGCTTCAGCAGATCGATGCCGCGCATCACCTTCATCCGTTCACCGACCACAAAGAGATGCGCGAGACCGGCTCGCGCATCATCACCCACGCCAACGGGCCGTTCATCTATGATGCCGAAGGGACGGAAATCCTCGACGGCATGGCTGGGCTGTGGTGCGTCAATGTCGGCTATGGCCGCGACGAGCTTGCCGACGCCGCCTACGCCCAGATGAAGGAATTGCCCTACTACAACTCTTTCTTCAAATGCTCGACGCCGACGCCGGTTCTGCTGTCGAAAAAGCTGGCGGAGATCGCGCCAAGGCACATCAACCAGGTGTTCTACGGCTCGTCCGGTTCGGAGGCCAACGACACGGCGCTGCGCCTGGTCCGTCACTATTGGGTGCTGGAAGGCAGGCCCGAGAAGAACCGCATCATCTCACGCAAGATGGGCTACCACGGCTCGACCATCGCCGGCGCCTCGCTCGGCGGCATGGATTTGATGCACAAGCAGCTCGGCGGCGCCGTGCCCAACATCGTCCATGTGATGATGCCCTATGCCTATGAGCTCGCACTGCCCGGCGAAAGCGACCATGATTTCGGCCTGCGTGCGGCAAAAGCGGTCGAGGACGCGATCCTCGAAGCCGGCGCCGACAAGGTGGCCGCCTTCATCGGCGAGCCGGTAATGGGGGCAGGCGGGGTGAAGATCCCGCCGATGAGCTATTGGCCGGAGGTGCAGCGCATCTGCCGCAAATACGATGTCCTGCTGATGCTGGACGAGGTCATCACCGGATATGGCCGCACAGGCGAGTGGTTCGCCGCACAAGCCTTCGATGTCGAGCCCGACACCATCACCACGGCCAAGGCGCTGACCTCTGGCTATCAGCCGCTGTCGGCGCTGCTGGTCGGCGACCGCATCGCGGCGACGCTGGTCGAAAAGGGCGGCGAATTCTATCACGGCTACACCTATGCCGGGCATCCGGTGGCCTGCGCGGTGGCACTGAAGAACCTCGAGATCATCGAGCGCGAAGGCCTGGTCGAGCGCGTGAGGAACGACACCGGGCCTTACTTCGCCAGGGCGCTGCAGGAACGTCTCGGTGGGCACGATCTGGTCGGCGAGGTGCGCTCGTTCGGGCTGATGGGGGCGATCGAGATCGTCAAGGACAAGGTGACCAAGGAGCGCTTCCTGCCGGCCGGCAGCGCGGCGGTGATGGTTCGCG
This sequence comes from Mesorhizobium sp. M0678, assembly GCF_040320505.1. NCBI lineage: Bacteria > Pseudomonadati > Pseudomonadota > Alphaproteobacteria > Hyphomicrobiales > Phyllobacteriaceae > Mesorhizobium > Mesorhizobium sp. M0678. The sequence continues at coordinate 63,553 of NZ_JAMYPT010000001.1, forward strand.
ACCACGCGATTGTCCAGGGCATGATGCTGCGCGCTACCGGCGACACGATGATCCTGTCGCCGCCGCTGATCTGGACGCGCGAGACGATCGACATGGCCTGCGACCGCATCGCCACGGCGCTCGACCTGGCGCAAGCAGATTTGCGCAAGCATTAGGGAGGCGATCGCTGGGCGCTCCATGTCGGGCGCCCGGCGTTCGAATGGGCGCTCGCCAGGCGAGGATGCGAAAACGCAAAAACCGCGCTCCATCGGAACGCGGCTTTGCCAGATACGCATGGCGCTTCGCCAACAATACACTTGCGAAACTAACGGCGAAACTTACGGGCTCCGGTACGCGAGACCTGATCCGGAGCGCCGGGCGGATGTCCGCCTCGCAATCCGTTCTAAACGCATATCGTTACTGCAGGGTTAGCAAGAGCTTAAGCAAACCTAAATTTGCCGACTTTCCGCTTTGGGCAGATCGAAAACCTGTGAACTTGGAAGCTTACGCCGGGTTACCACGGAGGAAATTAATGATGCCGGAAAAATCCGCGCCGGCATTCCCTTGTGCGTTGAACAGCGCATAGAGCTGGGCTGCCTCGGCGCCGAGCGGCGTTGCTGCACCGACGCTCTGTGCGGCCTCCTGCGACAGTTTCAGGTCCTTCAGCATCAGTGCCGCCGCGAACCCAGGCTTATAGCCATTGTTGGCGGGCGATGTCGGCACCGGGCCGGGCACCGGGCAATAGGTGGTCAGCGACCAGCACTGGCCGGACGAGGTCGAGGCGACGTCGAACAGCGCCTGGTGCGACAGGCCGAGCTTTTCCGCCAGCACGAAGGCCTCGGCAACGCCGATCATCGAAATGCCCAAAATCATATTGTTGCAGATCTTCGCCGCCTGTCCGGCGCCGTCGTCGCCGCAATGAACGATGCGGCCGGCCATCGGCTTGAGGATTGGTTCGGCCTTGGCGAAGGCATCCTTCGAACCGCCGGCCATGAAGGTCAGCGTGCCGGCCGCCGCACCGCCCGTGCCGCCGGAGACCGGCGCGTCGATCGACAGCAACCCGTGCTTGGCGGCGATGGCATGGGCCTTTCGAGCCGACTCGACATCGATGGTCGAGGAATCGATGAACAGCGCGCCTTTTTTTGCCTTGGACGCTATGTCTGCGTAAACCGACAGAACATGCTTGCCGGCCGGCAACATGGTGATGACCGCATCGGCGTCTTTCACCGCCGCAACGGCGTTGGCCATGACGACGACGCCGTGTTCCCTGGCGATGACGAGGTTCTCCGGCACCAGGTCGAAGCCGTGCACGGCATATCCGGCCTTGACCAGGTTGGAGGCCATCGGATTGCCCATATTGCCGAGGCCGATGAAGGCGATGGTGGTCATAATGGCGCTCCGTGAGTGGAATAGTGAATAGTGAATAGTGAATAGTGAATAGTCAGTAGTCAGTAGTAAGTAGTCAGTATGGATCATGTATTACCTCATGGTCTATATGATAGCCTCACCATTCACCATGCACCATTCACCATTCACTATTCACTATTCACTAAATTCTCTATCGTCCGATCAGCGCGCGAGCGATGATGACGCGCATGATCTCGTTGGTGCCTTCGAGGATCTGGTGGACACGCAGGTCCCGCACCAGCTTCTCGATGCCGTAGTCGTGCAGGTAACCATAGCCGCCATGCAGCTGCAGGGCGTCGTTGGCGACGTTGAAGCCGGTGTCGGTGACGAAGCGCTTGGCCATCGCCGACCATTTCGAGGCATCCGGCGCGTTGCGGTCGAGCTTCGAGGCGGCGGTGTAGAGGAAGACGCGCGCTGCCTGCAGTTCGGTCTCCATGTCGGCGAGCTTGAACTGCAGCGCCTGGAACTGGTTGATCTTCGAGCCGAAAGCCTTGCGTTCGGCGGTGTAGGCGAGTGCCTTGTCGAGCGCCGATTGCGCGCCGCCGAGCGAGCAGGCAGCGATGTTCAACCGGCCGCCGTCCAACCCGGCCATGGCGATGCCGAAACCGGCGCCCTCGACCGACAGCAGGTTTTCCGCCGGCACCTTGCAGTCCTCGAAGACGACCTGGCGGGTCGACTGCATGTGCCAGCCCATCTTGCGCTCGTTGGCGCCGAAGGAAAGGCCGGGCGCATCGTTCGGCACGACGAAGGTGGAAATGCCTTTCGGCCCGTCGGCGCCGGTGCGCGCCATGACGACATAGAGGTCGCTGTCGCCGGCACCGGAGATAAACTGCTTGGCGCCGTTCAGCACATAATCGCCGCCGCTTTTGACCGCACGCGTCTTCAGCGCCGCGGCATCGGATCCCGAACCCGGCTCGGTCAGGCAGTAGCTGGCCAGCCATTCCATCGAGGTCAGCTTCGGCAGGAAGCGCCGACATTGCTCGTCGCTGCCGAAGCGGTCGATCATCGATGCCGCCATATTGTGGATCGAGATGAAGGCGGAAAACGCCGGATCGGCCCGCGAAAGCGCTTCGAAGATCAGCACGGCGTCGAGCCGGCCGAGCCCCGAGCCGCCGACATCCTCGCGGACATAGATGCCGCCAAGGCCGAGCGGACCTGTCTCGCGGATCACATCGGCGGGGAAATACTTGTTGCGATCCCAGTCGAGTGCGTTCGGCGCCACACGGTCGGCGGCGAAGGCTTGCGCCATCTCCTGGATGGCGCGCTGGTCTTCGTTGAGTTCGAACTGGCTGGTGCCCGCATCGACAGCGGCGTCCATGGCGTGCTCCCTGATGTTTCCGGCCTGCTGGCCTGTCGTTTTTGGCTTTGCGCGCAGTCCAATCTAGACCAATGATGCCGCCGCGCAACCCGATCGTCTCCATCCAACCATCTGGGCAGCGGCTGTGTGCGAATGCGCTTTGGAGCAAAGTGTGACGACAAATTTCGACGAACTGCTTGGACGCTTCCATGCCTATCTCCAGACGTTCGATGATGCGCTGGTGCGCGACGCCGTGGCCCGAATCGGCTGGGACATGCCAAGCCGGCCGCTCGAACCGCATGCACTGCCTTGTCTCCTTCAGCTCGACCGTATCGTCGAACTCGCTCCCGCTGCGGCCAAGCCGCTGGCGCGGCTGGTTGCGGAGCGTCGCGGCGATCTGCGCTGGGGGCAAACCTATGGCGAGGCGGATTTCGGCAAGGTTTTCATCGACAATTACGGCTGGCTGGAGGTGTTCGGTACACGCGGGCATTTCGTCAATGACGAGGTTGCGGCCGGCCTGCTGATCCTTGGACCCGACATCGTCTACCCCGATCATCACCATGTCGCGGAGGAGATCTACATCCCGCTGACCGGCGGCACCGAATGGCGCATGGGCGACGGCGGTTTTCGCCTTCGAGCGGCGGGCGAGGTGATCCACCATGCCTCTGACATCAACCACGCCATGCGCACCGGCAAGGAGCCGCTGCTGGCGCTCTATCTCTGGCGTGGCGGGCCACTGGCGGCCAAGTCGACGATCACCGGAACTGTTGCGCAGGGCAGGGGCTGATAATGGCCAAGGCGATCATGCTGCAGGGCACGGGTTCGGATGTCGGCAAGACGGTGCTCGTCGCCGGTCTGTGCCGCGCGGCGAAGAAGCGCGGCTTGAAGGTGCGGCCGTTCAAGCCGCAGAACATGTCCAACAACGCCGCCGTCGCCGATATTCCAGGCGATTCAGGCGGCGGCGAGATCGGCCGCGCCCAATGGCTGCAGGCGATCGCCTGCGGCGTGGCGCCGACGATCCACATGAACCCGGTGCTGCTCAAGCCGCAGACCGATGTCGGCGCTCAAGTCGTCGTGCAGGGCAAGGTGTTCGGCGAGGCGCGGGCGCGCGACTACCAGGCGCTGAAGGGCCGGCTGATGGATGCGGTGCTGGACTCCTGGGCGACGGTCGGCGAGGGCGCCGACCTAGTCATTGTCGAGGGCGCGGGATCGCCGGCCGAGATCAATCTCAGGAGCCACGACATTGCCAATATGGGCTTTGCGACGCGCGCCGGCGTGCCGGTGATCCTGGTCGGCGATATCGATCGCGGCGGCGTCATCGCCTCGGTCGCGGGCACCCATCTGATCCTGCCGGACGAGGACCGGCGCATGATCGTCGGCTACCTTATCAACAAGTTCCGCGGCGATGTCTCGCTGTTCGACGATGGCATCGAGGCGATCGAAAAATTCACCGGCTGGCGCTGTTTTGGCGTCGTGCCGTGGCTGAAGGCGGCGGCGCGGCTGCCATCGGAAGATTCCGTCGTGCTCGAACGACTGGCGTCCGGCGAGAAGCGCGCGCTGAAGGTTGCCGTGCCGATGCTCTCGCGCATCGCCAATTTCGACGATCTCGACCCGCTCAAGGCCGAACCGCAGGTCGAGGTGGTGTTCGTGCCGCCTGGTGAGCGCTTGCCCGAAGATGCGGGTCTGGTGGTCATTCCCGGCTCGAAGTCGACGATCGGCGATCTCCTGAAATTTCGCGAGAACGGCTGGGACCGCGACCTTGCCGCGCATAGGAAACGCGGTGGTCATATCGTCGGCATTTGCGGCGGCTTCCAGATGCTTGGTCGTAGCGTGCGCGATCCCGACGGCATCGAGGGCAGCGTTACAGAAACGCAAGGCCTCGGGCTGCTCGACGTCGAAACGGTGATGGAGCCGGAAAAGACGGTGCGCAACGTCAGCGCGCGCTCGGTGCCGTTCGATCTGCCGCTCGAGGGCTACGAGATCCATCTCGGCCGCACCACAGGTCCGGATACGCTGCGGCCGTCCGCCGTTATCAACGGCATCGATGACGGTGCTATCTCGGCCGACGGCAAGGTGCTGGGCACCTATATGCACGGGCTGTTTTCCGCCGATGCCTTCCGGGCGAAATTCCTCGAAAGCCTTGGCGTCAAGGGCGGCGGCATCGACTACCGCGCCGAGGTCGAACGGGCACTGGACGAGATCGCAGCCGAACTGGAAACCCACCTCGACTGCGACGCGATTTTTGGGCTGGCGCGTTAGATACTTTGCTTGAGCATGATCTTGTCCGAAAACCGGTCTCCACTTTTCGGGATCATGCTTTCTCGTCAGCCTTCGGCCAGTAGGTGCCGAACGACCAGACATTGCCTTCCGGATCGCGGCAGATGAATTCGCGGCTGCCATAGTCGCGGTCGGTGAGTTCTTCCAGAATCTCGGCGCCGGCGGTCTTTGCCCGCGCGTATGCCGCGTCTGCGTCAGCGACCGCAACGTAGATCGACTTGCCGCCGTCCGAACCCGGCGCGCCGACCATCTTGCCATAGGCGTCGTCGCGCGCCGTGCCGAGCATGATGATCGAGGAGCCGAACGCGAGTTCGGCGTGGTGCACCACGTCGCCTTCGCCATAGCGGGCGCGGACGCTGAAGCCGAAGGCCTCGCACAGCCAATCGATCATCTTGCCGGCATTCCTGTAGCGCAGCGCCGGATAAAGCCGCGGTGGTTCGGTGGTGTTCGGCATGGCTGATCTCCTTCAGCGGGTTGGTCGATCAACCCAGTCTGCGCGAAGGCCGGTTGCGCGTCTTGAAGAAATGTTACCTCGCGGCGACAGTGGTCGGCGTGACGCCTGCGAGGTCGCGGAACTCGCGCACCAGATGCGCCTGGTCGGCATAGCCGCAGCCGGCGGCGATGTCGGCCCAAGCGCTGTTGGCCTGTCTCGACAGCCCAAGCGCATGGTTGAAGCGGACAATTCGCGACAGCGTTTTTGGGCCGGTGCCGATAGCGTCCGAAAATTTTCCGGTAAGATGCTTGCGGCTCCAGCCAAGCTTTTCGGCCAGCGTCGAGATGCGGGTCCGCCCACGCGTCGAGACGATCGTCTCATAAGCCCAGACTATTTCTGTTTGAGTGCCGCTCGCGGTTGCCAACCGGTGGGCGACGAAGGCTTCGACGATGGCGAAGCGTGTGCTCCAATCCGGCAAATTGCCGAGCCTTTCGCGAAGTGCAATGCCGTCAACGCCGAGCACGTCATCCAGGCCGACCATGCGGTCGGTCAGTTCGCTCATCGGCCGCCCGAAGAAGCGACGAGCGCCGAGCGGGGTGAAATTGATCTGCACACAGCAGGTGCCGCCGAAGGATTCGATCACCACCGGCCCGGCATAAAGGCCGGCGGCAAAACTGGCGAAGCGGTCATTGTCGCTGGGGTCCCTGCCGAGCCCGATGGCAAAGGGTTCGGCAAAGCTGATGACCAGCGGCACGGTCAGCGAGGCATATTCGATGGCGCGGAAATGGCCTGGCATGGTTTCGCGAAAGCCGCACATGTCGGTGACGGCGCCCTGAAGCCGATGGCTCGGCGCGCGCCGCACCATCTCGAATCGATCGAGGCCTGGGCTGTCGTGATGGCTGCCGTCTTTGCTGTCGGCGGGCATGCGCTTTCCTTCCGCCAAGCGACTTTAACAGACCATCCGTCGGAATCAAAAGCGCCCGGCTTTTGGCCGGGCGCTCCGAGTTGCCTGAGATTCGGAGTTGTCTGGATGTGTTTAAGCCCCGCGCATCAGGCAGCCGGCGGCCAGCACGATGTAGGCGATGACGACAATCCACGCGGCATTCAAAGGTATAAACGCAAGAACGCCAAGCGCGGCGAGAACGCCGATGATGGCGATGACAAGGGATATAATGAAAATAAGCTGGGTAGGCGCACTGAGATTCATGTTCGGTCCCTCCTCAACATGATTCGTACAGCGGCATAGTATCAGGCGCGCGGTCACACACCAATGAGCGCACGCAGCGGGGCTTGCCGGATTGGCCAGCAGTTTTATGGGAGTGGCCAGAACGGTGCTGCGCGTTCGATCAGAAGGGCATCGCTTCAGACGAATGACAGTTTCCAAATTGTGGCGGAGACCACCAATTGTCGATGTCGCCGCCGCCCCTCATTGCCCTGCCGGGCATTTCTCCCCGTATAGTGACGGGGAGAAAGGGCTGGTCGCAACGTCGGCGCCTTTTCTTGCATCGCCTGCGATTGGCGAAATCGGTGACGAGAGCGCCCCTCTCCCCGTCACTAAACGGGGAGAGGACGCCGGCAGGCAGGTGAGGGGCAGCGCCAACGCCCTAAAAGGGTGAGGAGGCGAATTCAAACCTGAAGCGATTGTCCTTTTCACCATTCGCACCCCGTTTGCGCAAATCCGATTCCGCGCTACCTTCCGAACGAATCGGAAGGGGCTGATGGCGATGGGATTGCTGGACCAGATACGCTCGATCTTCGACGGCGATCCTGGCGTGCGCAAGGTCGCGGACGATCCGGTGCTGTCGGCGGAGCTGCTGATGCTGTTCCGTATGATATTGGCCGATGGATCGGTCAGCGAAAGCGAAATGACAGCCTTCAGGCGTATCTGCCGGGACGCCTTCGGCATTCCCGAAACCAGCATCGACAGCGTCATCGAATATCTCAACGAATTCGGCTACGAGACCAACGGCTCGCAAGCCGTCGCGCAGTTCCGCGACCTCGACGTCGAACGGCGCAAGCTGCTCGCCCGCCACATGGCCGAAATCGCCAAGGCCGATTCGCAACTCGCCGGGAGCGAAATGCAGCTGTTGCGCCGCACGCTCGACCTGCTCGACATCAGCCCGGCCGATGTGGTGAAGCCTCAAGGCTGAGGCATCGGCTGACTTTCTGAACGTCATTTTGTCTGTCATAGGCCATCCTCCAGGATAACCTGTCACAGATATTATCTGTGTTCTCACTTACGGGGTGCAGTGTATTCGCGGGTGGCGCACGGGGTATGGGATAGTTTGCCAAGCGCACGTCACTGTCACCACTACTCCTCAAGCGTCAAATGTGATGAATTCAGTATAAACTTGTGGTCAAATAAAATAACGGTGCATTGGTAAAACATATATGCCGCGATCGGATCTTGATGATCCGGTTCCGCCTTATATTCTTCAGTGCTGTATACTACGTCGAAAGATTTTCAAATAAAGCATCGTCAGACCAAAGATCGTATTGCTTGGGCATATTTGGTTCATCAGGCTTGCCGAGATAGGTCCAAATCTGACTTCTTCTAATGGCTTTTATGTCACCAAATTGTGCGGTCAATTTTTCACGCGATAGTGCGTCCTTCCATCTGGACGAAGGGCCGGTGATTTTCTGATAGAATATAAGCAAGACCAATACGGCAGTCACAGCACTCAGCACAGCTGCCGAAAATATGCACTGCTTACTAATTTTCATTTCAGCCCCCAATTTCTGACGTCGACATCAATCGGGATCAAGCGACCTGAAAGAGGGTGAGCTATAAACCCCGGGGTAATCGTGCTTCAAGCCCTCCTCTGTTCCGTAGTGAACATCGAACTAGCCCGCACCAATCATTCCAAAATCGCCGGCAACTGTCGGGGCGCGCTACCATTAACATTCAGACTTCCCGTGTAAACTGCAGTGTGCCCGGTGGCATCATCGAATTTTGCAGTCCACGAAACAACATCACCGATTTTAGCGTCTTTTTGGGAAACAATCTTGGAACCGGGAAGATCCCCCTTGCCGCTCCAGCGGATGCTCAAAGTACTATCATAGTGCGCTATCTCTTTCTCTTATGCCGGGCAATAAAAGCAACGGAAATCAAAGAGAATGCAGCCATAATTGCGAGATACGCGACAGCTAATTCGCTTTCACCCAAGGCACCTGAAATCAAAAAATGAATGACAGTAATTAAAAGTAATACATAGTGATACTTCTGGATCATACCCAAATTATATATCATGTTTATGTTTGATTTTGTATACGACCATCCGGTCCAGTCATTTTTGAAATTCCTCTCCAGATAACCGATGGGGTGTTCGAAACGATTAAGAAGCTCCGCTAACCTTCTTGGAAATGCAAAGGAGGCAGCAAGTATCGCGAAAATAAAAACCACCATCCAGGCGGATTCACCCCACGCCAGCGAAATAGGAATGGTCGCAATCGACGTCCATACGGATGTTACTGAGAATATCCTCTCAAAAGTCCCGTTCATATCCATAGTCTCTGCGCCTCCGATCTTCTAGCTATTTCGACCGAGCGAACACAACAAAAAGTGCACTGTTACCGTAATTCGCACTGTCACCGTAATTCGGAGAGGAGATATGGAAAGAGTGCGCTGTAATTCCTTACACAGCAATCAGTACGAACTGGTTTGGAAGTAAGGCTAATTGAGCGATGGTCTTCCCATTTTCGCTACTGAATTCAATCTCGTATGCCTCCTCGGGATAAGAATGCTCTTCAACAACGACTCCTAACGCTCCGGCCTGAAGGGATTCTCCCAGCATATCACAAATCAATCTCACAACGTCGTTGATCTTTGGTTTCATAGCGGGACTCTACTTCACGAATAGTGTCATCAGCGACGGGACGTTTGAACCGGGGGCTAAAAATCCACCCGGTGCGAACCTCAACGGTGCCGGCCGGACCTGTAACAGTTACGTCCACCGTATATCGAGCTCCGTATTATCAACAACCCGTCTGGCCGGAGGCATCGCGCACGCTGGTCGTGGTGTGGGTCAGCGTGCCCAGCGTGACGTCCCGGCGGGCGAGCTTGCCAAAGCCGTCATACTTGTTGCCTTGCGTTGCCCCAGGGTTGGTGGAGGTGAGCTGGCCGATGTTGTAGAAGCCGGACGCCGCTATGCGGGCAAGGCGGGCCATGTGGTCAATCTACGTGCAATGATAGCCGGGCGAACGCGATAAAAGTGCACCGAAATTGCGAAATTCTCTCCAGTTCCTGCCGCACAATAGCGGCCACTAAGTAATGACCCGCGTCATTTAGGATCTGTGAATGGCAACTAACGACCTTGTGCACTGGCCCGATAATCCAACAACTCTTGCATTTCTACAATCTCTTCCCCGTATTGTCCCGTGACCTTAATGGTGTGGGTGTCAAGATCAACCAGACTCTTCAGGAACAAAATGGTGGGCCGCGCGTGCTCAATTCGAACCAAACCTAAAAGCCTTATCGCATAGAGCGAATTCGCATCCCCGCCTCCTTTTTGGGCCAAAGACATTTTCAATTCTTCCTGCAATTTTTCAATATCGTCGTAAATGCCAACATAAGAGTCCGTAAGCGATCGAGTTACTTGATCAAAATCTTTCGTTCTCTCGTCCAATTGCAATGGAGTCGCAAGATTCTTATCAATCAATCTCGTCCATATAAAAAGGTAAAGTGCACCAGTATCCTCATTAAATTCTTCATATTTCGTATTCCAGTCTATGAACTCCTTCGCAATTTGCGAGGTTACGCGTGATATACATTTCTCCTCAACTGCTCGCCAAGTGAACGGCCAATTATCTGCAAAGATTCCATTTGAACAGTTCAGTATCTCAGGAGTTGATGGCACAGTACAGGCCGATCCTCCGAAAACCAAAATTGCAACAAATCCGGCAATTTTCAATGCTATTTTAAAATGCATGATGGCAACTCCTCACGGACCAATTGAGAAATCATTTACCTGTAAACTCGCACTACCCACCTTATTCGGGCCGATTACATTCATAAGCGAGTTATAGTCTTTATTGTTCTCCACCAAACAACCCAGTGACATCCCTCCTTCACTAGTCGTGGGGCTCCTCCCCGGATGAATAGTCCGCCCGATGCAAATTAGCCGCTGACGCCGCCAAAAAAGTTCCGCGCGGCATTGACGAGAGGCCGGCTAGTGGGAGTCACCGTAATTCGTAATTCACATCGTTACCGTCATTCCTTGATCAATGGGGTTTCAGCTGCTCGATCAGAATCAATTCGACGGCTTGATATCCGTGTAAACCGTCCTGCTCCAAATCGCCCGCCGAAGCTACGCTAGTTTGGCTCTCTAGCTTCGATGGATCAGACTCTGAGTATTTTCGAATAAGAATTCGGTTGGAAAGGCTTTCTTTGTGAACGAAGGTTGGCATAGGCCATTTGTCTTCTGCCCAGCTCTTCATTTGACCAATAATTGGCCAAGTTCCATTTATTAAACCGAGATCGCCACACCGTAGGCACCTGACTGCATTATCTGGACTAAGGTCATTTAATTCATCCGCCTTTGGCAATTCCAGACGCATTGGTCCAAATAGATATGCTAGAATAATCTTTCCCATTGGGGCCATATGAGCTACCAAGCCAAGCCCATAGCCACCTGATCTCAACGGAATGGCAAACAGGGTGCCTTCCTTGTAGGGTAGTTTTCTCACTTTAAGGTTACCTTTACTACAGATGCCGGCGTGATGCGGAAGGCGCGAGTGGTGATTAGTTACGGCTTTGTTGGAGCGCCAAGCTCTCGTGTGTTTGGGGGCTATCCGTTGCTGCCAGTCGTTTTGCTTAGCTTAAGCGCGACGATGCGGAGAATACGCGGCAGGACAAAGCCGAACGGGCGAGGCAGAAAACATACATTAATACCGCAATTTCCAAACCTAAGTTCGCTAAATCTCCTTCGCGCGCAAAGGGACGATCAGGTCCGGGTTGCGCGATCGGCGATCGGCCCAATGGCCCCATATTTTTTCTACTTTCATAGGCTGGCCACAAACAGTCGTCTCCCCCACGTCGCCAACCACCGGAGCCTCCTCGTGGGGCGAGCCACCGGTCTCGCCCCGTCCTTCGGACCCCACAGTGGGAGATCGGAAGGCCCGTGCCCCTTGCGGCTCAGCCCTGTTCGTGCAGCCGTTTTGCAATCGCCCGGTGCAGGTCTGGAGCAGCAGTGATCAGCGCCTTGGCGGCTTCTGATTGCGGGTGGTCGAGTACTTCGCTCGTCCTGCCGCGCTCGACGATCTTGCCGTCATGCATGACCATCACCTCGTCGGTGATGGCGCGGGCGACGGTCAGATCATGGGTGATGAACAGATAGGCGATGCCGAGTTTTTGGTTGAGCTCGGCGAACAAATCGAGGATCTGCGCGCGGATCGAGACGTCGAGCGCCGAGACCGGCTCGTCGGCGACGACCAGCTTCGGCCGGGTGATGATGGCGCGGGCGATCGAAAGGCGCTGGCGCTGGCCGCCCGAAAACTCGTGCGGGTATTTGTCCATGTCGCCTGGTGAGAGGCCGACCTCGTGCAGCGCATGCGCCACCATCTCGCGCCGCGCGGCGGGCGCCGGCTTCTTCTCCAGCACATGCAGCGGCTCGGCCACCAATCTCTCGACCTTCTGGCGTGGGTCGAACGAACCATACGGGTCCTGGAACACGACCTGCATGTCGCGCCGCGCCGGCCTCAGCTCCGCCTCGCTCTTGCCGGTGAGGGTGTCGCCGCGGAAGCGGATTGTCCCTGATGTCGGCCTGTCCAGCGCCAGGACCATGCGGGCAAGCGTCGACTTGCCGCAACCGGAACGGCCGACCAGCGCCACCGACTGACCGGGCCCCATGGAGAAGGAGACATCGTCGACGGCGCGGATGGGAGCCCCTCGCTTGAGCAGCGATATGCGCCGTGCCGGATAGTCGCGCGTCACGCTCTCTACCTCAACCAGAGGTTTTCCTTGGCCGACGCTGTGCCTAGCCCGCGCGGGCACATGCATCGAGGCCTGCGCCAGCTGGCGCGTATAGGGATGAAGCTGTCCGGACAGAATGCGCGCCGTGTCGCCGGCCTCCATCACCTCGCCATGGCGCAGGATGGTGATGCGGTCCGCCATCTCGGTCACCACGGCGAGGTCGTGCGAGATCAGCAGCAGGCCCATGCGGTTTTCCGCTACGAGGTCGCGCAGCAGGTCGAGGATCTGCGCCTGCAGCACCACGTCGAGCGCGGTCGTCGGCTCGTCGGCGATCAACAGCTTGGGTTTCAGCGCACAGGCGATGGCGATGACGACGCGCTGGCGCTGTCCTCCGGACAACTCGTGCGGATAACGCGACAGCGGGAACTGCGCCGCCGGCAGGCCGACCCGGTCCAGCATTTTTCGCGCCCGTTCCTCGGCGTCGCCGCGGCTCGCCCTGGTGTGCCAGCGAATACCCTCGGCGACCTGCTCGCCGATGGTCTTGACCGGGTTGAGCGCCGTCATCGGCTCCTGGAACACCATGCCGATGTCGTCGCCGCGCAGCGCGCACATCTGGTCCTCGCTCGCCGCCAGGATGTCGATGCCGTCGAAGGTGACGCGTCCGCTGGCGTGCGCCGCCCAGGGCAGCAACTGCATCACCGCGAGCGCCGTCATCGACTTGCCGGAGCCGGATTCGCCGACCAGCCCCATGACTTCGCCGGGCGCGACGGAAAGTTCGATGTCCCTGAGGATGGGCGTGCCGCCGATGGTCAGCGACAGCTTGTCGATTTCGAGCAGGCTCATCGCTGCCGCCGCGATTTCGGATCGAGAATGTCGGCAATGCCGTCACCAAGCAGGTTCAAGCCAAGCACGGTGATGACGATCGCCATGCCGGGAAAGATCGCCATCCACGGCGCCACCACCATGCGGGTCTGGGCGTCGAACAGCATGCGGCCCCAGCTCGGCATTGGCGGCTGGGTGCCCAGCCCGACATAGGAAAGCCCTGCTTCGGCCAGTATGCCCAGCGCGAACTGGATGGTGCCTTGCACCAGCAGCAGCGTGGCGATGTTGGGCAGCACATGTTCGATGCTGATCAGCGTCCTGCTCTTGCCGGCGGCGCGGGCGGCGAGGATGAATTCGCGCGGCCAGATCGCCAGGGCGGCGGCCCGGGCGACGCGCGCGAATACCGGGATGTTGAAGATGCCGATGGCAATGATGGCGTTGAACGCGCCCGGCCCGAAGATGGCGGTGATCATGATTGCCGAAAGCAGCGCCGGAAAGGCGAAGACCAGGTCGTTCAGCCGCATCAGCACGTCGTCGACGATGCCGCCACGCGCCGCGGCAAAGGCGCCGAGCGGCACGCCGACGCCCATGCCGAAGCCGACCGCCACCAGCGCCACGGCAATCGAGTTGCGGGCGCCGACCATGATCATCGACAGGATGTCGCGACCGAAATGGTCGGTGCCGAACCAGTGCGCCAGCGACGGCGCCTGGGTCTTGTCGGAAATGACCAGCCTGGTGACGTCGTAAGGCGTCCACAAGAAGGAGAGGATCGCGACCGCGGCCACCAGTGCGGTGATGACGAAGCCGGCAAGGAACGAACGGTTTTTGAACGCCTTGGCCAGGATACCGGCAAGGTTCTCGTCGGGGATGTCGATGTGCAGCGTCATTGCCGGCCTCTCAGGCGCGGATCGACCACCGCATAGGAGAGATCGACAACGAAATTGACGACGATGACGGCGGCAACCAGCAGCATGACGACGCTCTCGACCACGATCAGGTCACGCTGGTTGATTGCCTGGAATACAAGCCGGCCGAGGCCGGGCAAATAGAAGACGTTCTCGATGATGATGGTGCCGGCAAGCAGGAAGGCGAATTGCAGGCCTAGAATGGTGACCACCGGGATCAAGGCGTTGCGCAGCGCATGCCGCCACAAGACAAGACGATAGGGCAGGCCCTTGGCGCGGGCGGTGCGGATGTAGTCCTCATTCAGCACTTCAATCAGCGCCGAGCGGGTGACCCGGGCGAGGATCGCCGCCTGCGGCAGAGCGAGGGCGACCGCCGGCAGGAGCAGCGACTTCAGCGCCGGCCAGACGCCGGCGCCCCAGCCGGGAAAACCGCCGCCCGGCACCAGCCGCAGCCAGACGGCGAACAGATAGATCAGCATCAGCGCGAACCAGAAGTTGGGCACGGCGACGCCAAGCTGGGCGGCGCCCATCGCAATCGTGTCGCCGACCCGGCCGCGTCTGCTGGCGGAAAACAGCCCGACCGGGATGGCAATGACTGTGGACAGCGCCAGCGCCATCAGCGCCAGCGGCAGCGAGACGACGAGGCGCTCACGGACCAGATCGATGACCGGCACCGAATAGGTGTAGGAACGGCCGAAATCGAGGCTCAGCAAGCCGCCGGCCCAATGCAGATAGCGCAGCACGACGGGAGCGTTGAGGCCTATCTGGTTGCGCAGCAATTCGATCTGGTCGGCGCTGGCGTTCAGGCCAAGCATCAGCCGCGCCGGGTCGCCGGGAATGATCTCCAGCACGGCAAAGACCACCATCGAGGCCAGAACCAGCGTGACGATGGCGATGGCGAGCCGCTTGAGGAGATAGGCGGTCATGAGGGGACCGGTGCAAGCGCCGGGCGAAGCTTGCGTTCCCGCCCACCCCCCTCTGTCCTGCCGGACATCTCCCCCTCAAGGGGGGAGATTGGCAGTTTCCACGCCGGCACTGTCCTTGCAACGCTAGTGGTTAGCGAAAGCGGGGGTGAGGGCTCAATCTCCCCCCTTGAGGGGGAGATGTCCGGCAGGACAGAGGGGGGTGTGACGGAGTGCAACTTTCGCCTTTCTGTCAGCGATCAATCCGTCCACTTCACCTTGGTCAGGTCGTTGGCCTGGATCGGGGCGTTTTCCCATAGGCCCTGCAGTTTGGCGTCCCAGACGCCGACCTTCGGCAGCTCGTAGAGGAAGCCGACCACGGCGTCATCGGTTAGGACCTTCTGCGCCTCGCCGAGCAGCGTCGTGCGCTTGGCCTCGTCGGAGGTAAGGTTCAGCTCGTCGATGATCTTGTCGAAGGCCGGGTTGTCGTAGTTGAAGTAATAGTCCTTGCGCGAATAGATATCGATGTCGTTAGGCTCGGTGTGGGAAACGATGGTCAGGTCGTAATCCTTCTTGGTGAAGACCTGGTCCAGCCATTGCGCCCATTCGACCGGGATGATCTCGAGATCGATGCCGATTTCGCGAAGCTCGGAGGCGATGATCTCGCCACCAAGCCGCGCGTAGGAGGGCGGCGGCAGCTTGAGCGTCGCCTTGAACCCACTCTCCAGGCCGGCTTCCTTCAGCAATTCCTTGGCCTTCTCCACATTGTGCGGATAGAGGCCGGTGAGGTCGACATAGGCTTTGCTGGCGGGCGACATGTGCGAGCCGATCGGCACGCCGAGGCCGGCCGAGGCGCCGTCGATGATCGCCTTGCGATCGAGCGCAAAGGAAATAGCCTGCCTGACCTGCAGCTTGTCGAAGGGCGGCTTCTTGTTGTTGATCGACAGGATGGTTTCACCCTCGGTCGAGCCGATCACCACCTTGAAGCGCGGGTCGTCCTTGACCTGGGCGACGCTGTCGGGGTCGAAGAACGGAAAGGCCTGGACGTCGCCGGAAAGCAGCGCCGGAACGGCGGCGGCGGCATCCGGAATGATGCGGAACTCGGCCTTGTCGAGGAACACCGGGGCGCCCCAGTAATTTTCCGACTTGACCAGCGTGATCGACGAGCCCTTGGCCCAGTTCTGGAATTTGAACGGGCCGGTGCCGATCGGTTTTTCCTTGTTGGTGTCGGCTGTCTCAGGCGCGACGATAACCGCGTCGCCCCAGCCCATATTGTAGAGGAACGAGCCTTGCGGGTTCTTCAGCGTGACATTCACCGTCGTGGGATCGACGACCTCGACCTTGTCGATGGCGGCGAACAGGCTCTTTTGCGCGTTGACGGAATTGTCGGCGCGGGCTCGATCGAGCGAGAATTTCACGTCGTCGGCATTGAAGTCGCTGCCGTCATGGAATTTCACGCCTGTATGCAGCTTGAAAGTGTAGACCTTGCCGTCGTCGGAAATGCTCCAGCTTTCGGCGAGATCGGGCAGCACCTCGCCGTTCGGGCCGATGCGGGTCAGGCCCTCGAAGACATTGGCATAGAGTACCTCGTCAATTGCCGCGGCGGCACCCGCGGTCGGGTCGAGATGCGGGGGTTCGAGCGTAATGCCGATGACCAGGTCGGTGCGCGCGGCCATCGCCGAGGTTCCGGCGGCCAACACCAGCGCCGCGGCGGCCAGAATGGTTTTCCACAATTTCATCGTGCAACTCCCCATATCTAAAACACGTGCTCAAAACCCGGCGGATAGAAGCGTGAATTCGCCGCCGAGTAAATTGCGTTTCGTACCGTCCGCCGACGCCGGGAGGAATGTTTTTCCGCCCATGGCCGGATCATCGCGGGCCGGCGCCCCTCAGCAGCACGTCGAGGCCGATCGCCATCACCTTTGCCGAGTCCAGCATGTCGGCAATGCCGACCCATTCATCGGGCCGGTGGGCGAGATCGAGGATGCCCGGGCCATAGGCGATGCAGTCATAGATATGGCCGATGCGGGCGATGTGCTTCTGGTCGTAGGTGCCGGGCGAAATCACATAATCCGGCTCGCGGTCGAATATCTCCATGATGCCTTGCGCGACCGCCTTCACCACCGGTGCGTCGCGCTCGGTCATCAGCGGCAGCACCTCCATCAGATCGCGGATCTCGTAATCGAACTTTTTGCGCTCGCGCTTCAGCCGTTCCAGGATATCGGTCACCTCGCTCTTGACCGTAGCGAGATCCTCTTCGAGCAGGAAGCGGCGGTCGATTGTCAGCCGGCAGGAATCGGGCACGTTGGGCGAGGGCAGGCCGGGCCGGAAATCCTCCGTCTGGCCGCCATGGATCGAGTTGATGTTCATGGTCGAGCGTTTTGCGCCTTCGGGCACGACCGGCATGCGCGTCATCTTGCGGTCGAGCGCCGGAAACAGCTCATCCTCGAAGGCCCGCAGCACGGCGCCCATATGGCGCACTGCGTTGTCGCCGAGGAACGGCATCGAGCCGTGCGCGATCTCGCCCTTGGTCTCGATCTCCGCCCACCAGACGCCGCGATGGCCAAGGCAGATGCGATCCTTGTTGAGCGGCTCGGGAATGATGACGTGGTCGACCTTCGGTCTGGAGAAATAGCCGAGCTTCGCCAGATGGGCGACGCCGCCAAAGCCGCCGGACTCCTCGTCGACCGTGCCTGAAATCTCGATGGCGCCGGGAAAATCGGGAAAGACCTCCATGAAGGCTTCAGCGGCAATGATCGAGGCGGCAAGCCCGCCTTTCATGTCACAAGCGCCGCGGCCATAGACCTTGCCATTCCTGACGATGCCGGCGAACGGATCGAGGCTCCAGCCGTCGCCGGGCTCGACGACGTCGATATGCGAATTGAAGTGCACGCAAGCACCCGGCGCTCGGCCATCGAAACGGGCGACGACGTTGACGCGCGGATAACGGTCAGTGTCGCCGTGCGTGCCTTCGGCACGGATGAATTCGATCTCAAAACCACGCTTCTTCAGCCGCGCGCCGATATATTCGGCACATGGCCGATAGGCTTCGCCGGGCGGATTGATGGTCGGAAAGCGGATCAGATCCGCAGTCAGTGCAACCAGATCATCGGCTCGGTCATCGATAGCCTTGAGGAGCCGTTCGTTCGGTTCGTTCATTCGGCGAATTGAGCAGCGGATGAGGGGGTTTTGCAAGCCCGATGGCGAATTGCGAGGCGATTGCGTGTCGTTACGGCAACTATTGCGGGAAATCGTTCAAATTCGCTGCTTTGGATTGGTGAAATCGTCAGGGAGTAGGTGTTAGCTCGCTGGCTTGCCATCAAAACGCTGGAGAACAGCGTGAGGGCAGGCAGGCAAGGGGCATCAAAGGGGTTTGATTGCATGAAAAACACTGTTCTCATGGCAGCGGCATTGATGGCGATGCTGTTCGGTTCGTCGTTCGAGAGCCGGGCGGCCAGCCTGGTCGCGAACATCGACATATCCTCACAGACGATGACAGTAAGATACGGGCTTTCGTATTACCGGTGGAGCGTTTCCACCGCCCGCAAAGGCTACATCACGCCGCGCGGCAGCTATCGCCCACAGCGGACGGCCCGGATGTGGTATTCGCGCAAATACGACATGTCGCCGATGCCCTATTCGGTGTTCTTCCGCGGCGGCTATGCTATCCACGGCACCGGCGCGATCCGGCAATTGGGACGCCCGGCATCGCATGGCTGTGTGCGCCTCCACCCCAGCAACGCCGCCGCATTCTATTCGATGGTGCGCAAAGCCGGCTTCGGTAATACGCGGATTCTCGTGACGAATTAGGGCCTGCTTCTCGGCCCGCAATAAAAAACCCGCCGGAGCGGCGGGTTCGTCGGGGCCAAATAGCACCATACCGAAATTAGTAGCATAGCTGCCGGCACAAATCAAGAACAAAATAGGGCCTGTGCCCAAAAAGATCGTTCCGCTCAGGCGGCTTTGTCGCGCACTGTCGCCGGACGACGCTTTTTGCGGCCGCTGATCTCCCAGCGCTTGTGGAACCACATCCACTGGCCGGGGTCTTCTCGCACCCAGCGCTCGACCACCTCGTTGAGAAGCTGGGTGGTGGCGCGGACGTCGACACTGCCGCCGGCGGTGCGCGGCAAGGTGAGCTTGTCCTCGATCTCGAGCCGGAAACGGTTGTTCGGCAGGCGCACGCAGCGCGCCGGGTAGACATCGCAATCGTAGTGCCGCGCCAGGGTGCCGAGAACCCGGTTGCTCTCGCAGGGGCGGCCGAAGAATGTCGTCTCGAGCCCGCCCGTGAATTTCTGGTCGACCAGCACGCCGATATTGCCGCCTTTCTCGAGGATGGCCGCAAGTGCGAACGAGGCACCGGTCGAAGACGGCAGCAGCGATCCCATGCTCGAGCGGCGGGTCGAGAGGATGTAGTCGGCGAGGTAAGGGTTGTTGGGCGGGCGAAAGAGCGCCGTGATGTTCATGCCGAAGGTCGCCGCCGCCACTGGCAGCAGCTCGAAATTGCCGAGATGCCCGGTGAAGACGATATGCGGCTTGTCCTCGCCGGCAATGCGCACGAAATGCTCCACGCCCTTGACCTCGACACGGCCCGGCTTCGTCGCAGTGGGATCGTAGTCGAACAAAGCATCGAGAAAGATGTATTCGGTGGCCAGGCGGGCCATGTTGCCCCACATGTCGGAAGCGATCGCCTCGATCTCGGCATCGCTCTTTTCCGGATAGGCCTTGCGCAGATTGTCGACAGCAACCTGATGGCGCGCTACCCAAGGGCCGATGCGGCGGGCAGCGCGGTCGGCGAAATTGAGCGCCCTGTCGGGCGGCAGCAGGCGCAGCGCGGAGATGATGATCATCGCGACGCGCGCGACCAGCCAGTAGTTGAACTGGCGAAGCCGCCTGCCATAGCGGAATCCCACGTCCCTGCGGATCTTCCTGAAGGCGTTGCCGATCATTTCAGCCGACGCGCAGGATGATCTTGCCGAAGACGTCGCGGCCTTCCATGCGCTTCAGCGCCGCATCGATGCCGTCGAAGCCAACCTCGGTGTCGATCACCGGCGCGACCAGGCCCGCCGCCATCTTCTGCATGGCGTCAGCCATGTTTTCCATGCGGCAGCCGAACGAGCCTAGCAGCTTCAGCTGCTGCTGGAACAACTGCATCAAATTGATCTGCGTCGACACGCCGGAGGTCGAGCCGCAGGTGACCAGCCGACCGCCGCGTTTGAGGCACAGCATCGAGGCGGCAAATGTGTCGGCGCCGACATGCTCGAACACCACGTCGACGCCCTTCTTCTTGGTCAGCTTGCGCACGACGCCTTCGAAGCGGTCGTCGCGGTAATTGATGACGTGGTCGGCGCCGAGCGCCTTGGCCTTGTCGATCTTGTCGTTCGAGCCGACGGTGGTGATGACCGTGCAGCCCATCTTCTTGGCCAGCTGAATCGCGGCGGAGCCGATGCCGGAGCCGCCGGCATGGACCAGTATCGTCTCGCCGGGCTGCAGCCGGGCATTGTCGAACAGCATGTGCTCGACCGTGCCGAAGGTGACAGGCGCCACCGCCGCGCCGATTTCGCTCACGCCGGGCGGAGCTGGGACCAGAAGGCGCGCCGGCAGGTTGATCTTTTCCTGCGCAAAGCCGTCGAGATGGAAGCCGTGCACGCCCGAAACATGCTCGCAGAGATTGTCGCGGCCTTCGCGGCAGGCGCGGCAAAGACCGCAGGTGCGGGCGCCATAGATCGACACCAATTGCCCGGGCACAAGGCTGGAAACGCCGGGGCCGACCGCCTCGACCTCGCCGGAAGCCTCGGCGCCGACGACCAGCGGCAGCTTGCGCTTGGCAAAAGCCATGCCGCGCCAGCCCCAGACGTCGATATGGTTCAGCGCCACGGCCTTGATGCGCAGCGTCACCTCGCCGAGCAAAGGCGGCGGCGGCGGCGGCAGGTCCACCGTTTCAAGCCGGCGATCCTCGATAAGTTGCAATGCGCGCATGCCAGATCCCAGGTTGCGCATGACCGAGAACCGTTTCGGAAGGGATCATGCGCACGACAACAGTGCTAGAGCGGAACGGTCGCTTAGACCGGTTCCCGCGCCATGACAAGGCAGGTGTTCTGGCCGCCAAAGCCGAAGGAGTTCGACAGGACGGTGCCGACCTCGGCATTGCGCTTGGTGTTCGGCACCACGTCGAGGACGATTGCCGGGTCGGGATTGTCGTAGTTGACGGTCGGCGGAATGACGCTTTCGCGCATCGTCATCAGCGAAAATGCTGCCTCGACGGCACCGGCAGCCGATAGGGTATGGCCGATCATCGACTTGTTCGACGAGACCGGCATTGACGAGATCCGCTCGCCGAACACCGTCGACAGCGACAAATGCTCCATCTTGTCGTTTTCGGGCGTCGACGTGCCGTGAGCGTTGACATAATCGATCCCGTCCTCGCTCAAGCCGGCATCGGCAAGGGCGGCGCGCACCGCCGCGATCGCCGGCGAACCGTCCGGCTTGGAGCGGGTGCGATGGAAGTCGTCGGCCTTTTCGCCGCAGCCGCGCAATATGCCGAGAACGGTGGCACCGCGGGCAAGTGCTGCCTCCAGCGATTCCAGCACAAGGGCGCCCGAGCCTTCGGCCAGCACGAAGCCGTCGCGGTCCTTGGAGAAGGGTTTTGAGGCCTTTTCGGGGATGTCGTTATGCGTGGAGAGCGCCGATAGAAGCGAGAAGCGGATCAGCGCCTCGGCGGTCGCCGACCCATCGGCGCCGATCGACAGCGCCCTGTCGCATTCGCCGCGGCGGATCGCCTCGACGCCGAGCTGGATCGCCGTGGCGCCCGAAGCGCAGGCTGTCGACAGCGTGATCGGCAGGCCGCGCGTTCCGAAACGGTCGGCAAGCCGGTCGGCAATCGAGCCGAACTGGGTGGTCTCGAAAATGTCGAGTTCCCTGAGGCCGCGCGCTACCCGCAGCAGCCTCTCGGCACCGGTCTCGTGCGTGTCGGAATTGTAGAGCGAAAAGCGCTCGCTCCAGTCGAGCTCGACCGGCGGCGAAGCGAGGAAAAGCGGTCCGCCGAAATCGCCGGCATCGAGGCCCGCCTCCGACATCGCTTCCTGGGCGGCGGTTTCGGCAAGCTCATAGGTGAGGAGACTGGCGCCCTTGGAGCTCGACGGCAGGAAGTCGATCATGCCGGAGATGCGGGTGTTGAGATGATCGACCGGGAAGCGGGTGATCGGATGGATGCCGGATTTGCCTGACGTAAGTGCCGCCCAATTATCGGCTTTGCCGACACCGAGCGACGTCACCACGCCGATGCCGGTGACGGCGACGATCGGCCTGCCCATGTGGTCGTTCAGATTGGCCATTTGTTGTCCAAAAACCTGTTTCTCTTGGTGCGTCGGATCGCCCGAAAACCGCGCCACACTTTTCGGTCCGATGCTCTAGGCGGCTTTGATCAGCGCCATGCCCTCGAATTGGTGATAGCCGATCGCTGTTGCAAGGACGGTCTTCGGGACACCGGCAAACGGTTTTTCGACTGTGGCGTCGAAGACAGGATAGGCGGCCTTGCGGTCGACAGCCAGTGCCGCCAGCGCAACGGCGAAGGGGAACTGCGCTTCCTTCATGTGGCCGGTCAGCGTCGAAAAGCCGCGTGCGGCGATCGCCGGATTGGCGTCGAGCGCCGATTTCTCGGCGGCGGTCGCGGCATGGGCGCCCGAAGCGCCGGAGATCGCGAGCAGCTCGCCATTCGGCAATGCGGCCTGCTTCAGCAGCGCGGCGATCTCACCGTCGAGTTCGCCCCGCCGGCGCTTGGCACGGCCGGACAGGATCGGGCCGAGTTCCGCATAGATCTTCCGGCCACGGCTTTCCGCATGCTCGCGCTGCTCCAGGACGAGAAACGCGCCGCCGGATCCGGTCACCACGCCGCCGCCCTCGGCACCTTGCCTTTGCCAGACCGGCGTCCACGGACCGCGGTGCAGGTAGCCGGCCAGTTCATAGCCGAGCAGCATGTCGGAGTGTTCGGTCTGGAAAGCGCCGCCGACCAGTATATGCGTCGACTGGCCGGAGCGGATGCGCGCGGCCGCCGTCTCGACAGCGGCAACGCCGGCACCTTCCTCGCCCATGAAGGTGCGCGACGATCCCGTCACCTTGTGGACGATCGAGATGTTGCCGGCGAGCAGGTTGGAGAGCTGTGCCAGAAACAGCGTCGGGCGCAATTCCGTGGTCAGCTTCTCGTTGAGCAGCACGTCGCGGTCATTGCGGCTTTCCGATGCCGCGAGAATGGCCGCGTCGACTGCCTCGTCGCGCTCGCCGCCGCCGGCGGCCACCACCATGTCCATGGTCGCGCAGAGTTCGTCATTGCCCTTGATGCCGGCATCGTCGAGCGCAAGGCCGGCCGCATAGGTGCCGAGCCTCTGCCAGGTCTCCATCTGCCGCTGGTCGCCACGCTTGGCGATCTGCAGGTTCCAGTCGATCTCCGGCAGCGGGTGGACTGTATAGGGCGAGAAGCGCGAGGCCTCCAGAACCGGTTCAAGGCGCGGCTGGACGAGCTTTTGCCAATGCGCATCCGGACCCTCGCCCAATGACGAGACAAGGCCGATGCCTGATATGACGACGTCGCGGGGGTTCATGGGCGGCTGTTGTGGGTGAGGGCGCGTCAAGCGCTGTGCTTAGATGGCGTTCTTGGCGGCGACGAGCGCGTCGATCTTGGCGCACAGGTTCTTCATGACGAAATAGTCGTCGGTCGAGGCCTTGCCGTCGTTGACCTCCTGCGTCCACTTTTCCAACGGCACCTTGATGCCGAATTCCTTGTCGATGGCAAAGACGATGTCGAGGAAGTCGAGGCTGTCGATGCCGAGATCGTCGATGGTGTGGCTTTCGGGCGTGATCGTCTCGATGTCGATCTCGCTGGTGTCGGCGATGATCTTGGCGACTTTGTCGAACGTGGTGGACAAGGGCTTTTCCTTCGATTGCGGGCGGAATCTGTCCGCATGTGTTTTGGGCTGTCTAATCGGTTTTTCCGGGCAGGAAAAGGCCTCATACGCCGGGCGCAGATGGGATTGCTGCCCAGGCGGAGCAAGATGAGATCGGAATCCAACCACGGCTTCTCGTGGCAGTGGCATTTCGGCAACACCTATCTCGCTCGACGCGAGGAGCGACCGGCCCGGTCAGAAGGTAACGCGGCCGAGCACGCGCAGGCCGTCGCCTTGCGGCTCGACGACCACGGCTTCGCCTTCGCGCGGCGAGATGCCGGTCAATTCCTTGATGTCTTCGAGATGCGTGACCATGACCAGATTGTCGGATCCGGAATAGCCGCGGATCTCTGCCAGGATCGCCGCGATCTGAGCGGCCTTCTCCTTTTCGTCGGTCTTCAGCAGGTCAAGCGGTGCGAACGGCTCCGGTTCGCTTTCGAAAGCGATGCGCGCGGTTTCGAGGCAGCGGCAATAGCGGCTGGACAGCACGCGCTCGACCGGTGCCGCGCGGGCGCCAAACAGCGCGCCGATCTTGCGCGCCTGTTGCTTGCCGCGCTCCGAGAGATTGACCTGGGTGGCGCATTTGCCGAGGTCGAAATTGGCCGCATCGGTGGTGCCTGTGACCATGGCATGGCGAAGCAGCACGACATGCCCGCCGTCGCGCAGCAGCGCCCAGCCGGCTTCCGTCGCATGGGCTGTGGCGGAAACGGCAAGCAACAGCAGCGCCAGCACAAATCGAAGCATCAGACATCCTTTTCGGGTGACCGGCAGGCAGGTCCCCGGTGACCGGCATATAGGGACGGCAAAGCCGGCTGAAAGACAAGCCGAGTGCAACCTGCGGCCGAGACGCCTATTTCTTCGCTATCTGCTTCTTCACCAGATCGATCTTGCGGTCGGTCAGCGGGATCGGGAGTGTGTAGCCGGCTTCGGTAAAGCCCTGCTTGGCGTTCTCGAAGAATTCGATCGCCTTTTCGAATTCGGCATTGCCACCGCCATAGCTGCCGCGGTTCCAGTGGACGTCGCCGAGATTGTTCTGCTCGAAGGCCCATTGCATCGGCTGGCTTTCGCGGGTGAAGACCTTGAGCGTTGCCTTGAAGGCGGCTTCGGCTTCGTCCAGATATTTGCCGGTGCGTTCGAGATTGCCGAGATTGATCAGGCTCATGCCGATGCCGTTCTGCGCGTTTGCCCAGTCGACGGGCGAGGTCTCGAAGGTCAGCACCTCCAGCGCTGCCCGGCGCGCGGCGATCGAAGCGGCCAGTTTGCGGGGATCGGCCTCGCTCATGCTTAGCCATTGCAGCGCCGAGCCGAGGCCGGCCTGCGCCAGTGCCCATTGCCGCGGCGTGGTCTCGCGCTTGTATTCGCGAAGTGCATCGCGATAGGCCTCGATCGCGTCCTCGTAATGCACCGGCTTGTCGGTCACGCCGCCGAGCAGTTGCAGCGTGTTGCCGAGATTGTAGTGGGTCATCGCCCAGTCGAGCGGAAACTCCTTTTTGGTATAGACGCGCCGTGCCGCCCGGTATGCAGCGGCCGATTGCTCAAGCCTGGCAGGATCGCGCGTGCGCTGGCCAAGCGTCTGGTAGATCGAGCCGAGATTGTTCTCCGCCGAAGCCCAATACGTCGGAAAACGCTGGCGGGTGAAGATGGTCAGCGCATCGCCATAGGCGGCAGCCGCCTCTTCGAGCAGGCCGGTGCCGAGATCGAAACGTGCAGCACTGTTCAGCGCGTTACCCAGATTGAGACGGCTGCTCGCCCAGGAGAGCGGGAAGGTGTCGCGGGTGCGGATTTCGAGCGCGGCGCGGAATGCCGCGGCTGCCTCGTCGATTTTTGCCTTGTCGTTGCGTTGCGTGCCGAGAGACACCAGGGTATTGCCGAGATTGTTCTGGACCATCGCCCACTGAACGGGGGCTTTTTCGCGCGTGTATTCTTCAAGCGCCAGCCGATAGGCGGCCTCGGCCTCAGTCAGGCGCTCGCCGTCCGGTTCGCGCTCCGAAAGCGCGTAAAGCGCAAGGCCAAGGTTGCTTTGCGAGGCGGCCCAGTCCAGCGGGACTTTGTCGCGCGGCCGCTTCTCCAGCGTGGCGCGCATCGCCACCACCGCCTCGTTCAGGCGTTTCGGGTCGCTCTCGCGTTCGCCGATCTTCAACAGCACATTGGCCAGGTTGTTCTGGGCCGCGGCCCAGTTGATGTCGTCCTTCTCGCGCTCGAACACGGCAAGCGAATCGCGAAAGATTTTCGCTGCCTGTTCCAGCCGGTCGGTTTCGCGCTCGCGCTCGCCGATGGTCTGCAGCACCACCGCCATGTTGTTGCGGGTGATCGCCCAGTCGCGGTTCTGCTCGCCATTGGGGATGAAGTTCAGGATGACGCGGTAGGCGTCGATGGCGCGCTGCAGCACTTGCCTGTCGCCGGTGGCGCTGCCATGCGCGTTGAGCGCTTCCGCCTCCTGGTTCTTGTAGTTCCAGCGCAGCCTGTCGTCCCATCTCTCGACCAGCGAGAAGGCCTTGCCGTAATCGTTGGCGGCCGACAGATAGTCGAAGACCAGCGCCGAGGCGTCGGCACGCCTGGCATAGATCGCCGCGTCGGCAAGACGCTTCTGCCTGACCAGATCCTCTGCCCGATCGACCACGCCGCTGGCCTGCTCGACCCGGCCCACCGCCTGGTCGAGGAAGTTGCGCGCGGTGACGATGGCGCCCTGGCCGATCGCCTTGTCGGCCGAGGCGACGAGGCGGCTGATCTCGGGGTCGTCGGTGCGCAGCGCGTCGCGCTCGGAGATCATCTTCTTCAGGCGCTCGGCCTGGGCGTCGAGCAGCTTTTGCAGGTCGGTGGGGTCCTCCGGCATCTTTTCGGTGCCGAGCGCCTTCAACACGCCATAAAGCGCGTCGAGCGGCACGCCGTCCTGCAGCGAGGCCAGTTCCACCTGTGCCCGCTTGGGGTCAGGCAACTCGGCGATCGTCAGCAGCAATTGCCGCCGCTCGCCGGTGATCAGGCCGTCGTCGCCGGTCGGTTCCTGCGGTGCTACGCCGAAGTAGAGCAGCCGGCGCAGGCTTTCATTGACCCATGGCCGCTGCTTGGCCTTGGTGTCGAGATAGACCTCCTCGGTCACCATGCGCATGACCGAGCCGAACTCGGTGCCCTTCATCGCCGCGAGGTGGCGCAGAAGTGCCGCTGCGTAGGGGCTGTTTTCGCCGACGATGCCATCGAGTGCCGGCCGCCCCGGCTCGGCGGCAAAGCCGATCACCGTTCCCAGATTTTCCGTCGCGGTCGCGTTTGCCAGTGCCCTGGCACCGCGCACCGGCTCCAATCCGCCGGCGCGCTGATCGGCGAGGCCGAGGCCGTCGGCGCCCGGCGCAGCACCGCATCCGCCGGAAACGGGTTGGTGCGGCAGGCATCGAGCAGCATGATCGTTACCGGCACGGTCGTCTTCAATTCGTCCATGACGGCGGAGATCGGCACCAGGGCCTGATCGGCGTCCTTCAATGAAGAAACGTCGGCGTCGACCGGCACCAGATAGTTTTCGCCGCCGGCCTCGATGCCGTGGCCGGAATAGTAGATCAAGGCGACGTCGGCGTCCTCTGCATCCTCGGCGAAACGCTCGAGGTCGCGCTTCAGCTTTGCCGTGTCGCGGTCGGTGACGCTGCGCGCGTCGAAGCCGAGATCGGTCAGCATCTTGGCGATGTCGCGGGCGTCGTTGGCGGGGTTGGGAAGAGCCGCTATGTGCTGGTATTTCGACTGGCCGACAATCAGCGCCACGCCCTTGAGGCTCGCCGGCTCCGCGGCATGAGCCGAGGTCACCACGAGGCAAAGCATGGCGCCGACGAAAGCCGTCAGCCACGCCTGCTTGAAGAAGTGCTGATTTCCGACAAGGCCCATTCGCCGCGTGTCCCCCGACAACCCTGTATAGCGCTGGCATCCAACCATGAGCAAATTCGGGCAAGATCCGAGCGGCCGGATTGTTGGCCGGTACATTCGCGAGGGAAGGGCGATTGCGCCGCCGCCGGGGCTCGCCTATCACGGGAAAAATGTCTCCGCTTACCGAAACCGTCCTCTTCGTCTTCAGTCTCGTCGGGCTCGGCTATCTTGCCGGGTTGACCGGCTATTTGAAGCCGGCGAGCGGCGAGGGCGTATCCGAATTCGCCATCAACGTGGCAATGCCGCTTTTGCTGTTCCAGACCATGGTAAAGGCCGATTTCCACGGCGTGGCGCCGTGGTCGCTATGGGGCGCTTATTTCGCGGCGGTGGCGCTTACCTGGGCTGCCGGCCATCTGGTCATTACGCGCATCTTCGGGCGGGACGCCCGCGCCGGCGTCGTCGGCGGCGTGTCGTCGTCCTACTCCAACGTCGTCCTGCTCGGCGCGCCCTTCATCATCGGCGTGTTCGGGCCGGCGGGGTTCGAAGTGCTGTCACTGCTCGTTTCCATTCACCTGCCGGTGATGATGATGGCCTCGATCATCCTTTTCGAGATGTTCGGCCGCGGCGGCAGCGAGCCTGTGCATCCGCTCCGCGTCGTCAGGAGCTTTCTCAGGAGGGTATTCATCAATCCGCTGATCATCGGCATACTGGCCGGGCTGGCGTGGCGCTTCACCGGTGCGCCGCTGCCGGTGCTTGCGACGCGGCTGAGCGACGCGCTGGCCGGCACGGCCGCCCCGGTGGCGCTGTTCGCCATGGGGCTCAGCCTGCGCCGTTTCGGCATTTCCGGCAATGTAAGGCCGGCGCTGGCGCTGTCGGCGCTGAAACTGTTCCTAATGCCGGCGCTGGTTCTCGGCCTGGTCTGGCTGATCGGCCTGCCGCCATTGACGGCCAAGGTGGCGGTCATGGTTGCGGCGTTGCCGTCCGGCATCAATTCCTATCTCATCGCGGTGCAGTTCAACACCGGCCAGGCGCTGGCGTCGAACCAGATGACCATCGCCACCGCCTGTGCGGTCGTGACCACTGCGTTTTGGCTGACAGTGGTCGTCCATGTTTTTGGATAAGAGCCCGGGTTTTTGGATAAGAACCCGGCTGCATCGCCTCTCGCTTTGGCTGGCCCAAACCCTATATGCCATCTTGTGATTGCTTGCGGGGCTTGCCCTGGGCTAAGAGCAGTGGCTCTAGCGATGCTATCGCGCACGTCCATTCACGAAATCAGCGACCGGCCCGCCAGGTGCCGAACGGAGGCGAGATCATGCTTCAGAAAACCAGCCATTTCATGCGGCAGGCCAATCTCATCAATGGCGAATGGGTGCAGGCCGATTCAGGCCAGACGGTCGACGTCAACAATCCTGCCACCGGCCTCAAGATCGGCACCGTGCCGAAGTCGGGCAAGGCCGAGACCCGCCGCGCCATCGAGGCCGCCGACGCTGCCTTCAAGACATGGCGCAAGACCACCGCGCTCGAACGCTCGAAGCTGTTGCGCAAGCTGCACGACGCGATGATGGACAATCAGGACGTGCTGGCCGAACTACTAACCATCGAGCAGGGCAAGTCGCTGTTCGAATCGAAGGGCGAGATCGGCTCGGCCGCGTCCTACATATTGTGGTTCGCCGAGGAAGGTCGCCGCACCTATGGCGACGTCGTGCCGTCGCCCTGGGCTGACCGCCGTATCCTGGTGACCAAGGAACCGGTCGGCGTCGTCGCCGCCATCACGCCGTGGAATTTCCCATCCTCGATGCTGGCCCGCAAGCTTGGCCCGGCGCTTGCCGCCGGCTGTACCGCCGTGGTCAAGCCGGCGTCGCAGACGCCTTATTCCGGCCTTGCCTGGGGCGCGCTTGCCGAGGAAGTCGGCTTCCCCAAAGGCGTAATCAATATCCTGACCGGCGCTGCCGGTGAGATCGGCGACGAGATCTGTGCCAACCCGCTGGTCAAGAAGATCACCTTCACCGGCTCGACCGAGGTCGGCAAGATCCTGATCCAGAAGTCGTCGGTGACCGTCAAGAAAGTGTCGATGGAGCTCGGTGGCAATGCGCCGTTCATCGTCTTCGACGACGCCGACATCGAGCGGGCCGTCGCCGGCGCCATCACCGCCAAGTACCGCAATTCCGGCCAGACCTGCGTCTGCACCAACCGCTTCCTGGTGCAGGCCGGCATCTACGACCGGTTCGTCGAAAAATTGGCTGCTGCGAGCAACGGACTGAAGGTCGGTTCCGGCCTCGAAGACGGCGTCCAGCAGGGGCCGCTGATCGACGAAAAGGCGGTGGAGAAGGTCGAGGAGCTGATTGCCGACGCTACCGCCAAGGGCGGCAAGGTCGTCGCCGGCGGCAAGCGCCACGCGCTCGGCGGCTCGTTCTTCCAGCCGACGGTGATCGCCAATGCGACGCCGAAGATGCGCTTCATGAAGGAAGAAATCTTCGGCCCGGTGGCGCCGGTATTCAAGTTCGAGACCGAGGAAGAGGCCGTAGCACTCGCCAACGACACCGAGTTCGGCCTGGCCTGCTATTTCTACACCGGCGATCTCGGCCGCGCCTTCCGGGTCATGGAAGGGCTGAAATACGGCATGGTCGGCGTCAATGAAGGGCTCATCACCACCCCTGAAGCGCCGTTCGGCGGAGTCAAGGAATCGGGCCTCGGCAAGGAAGGCGGCCATCAGGGCATCGAGGATTATCTCGACACCAAATATGTCTGCATCGGCGGACTTGGTCTCTAGAAGCCCGATGCGGTAATACCGAAAACGATCCTGGGCCGCTTCGAAAGGCCAGGCTGGCATCGAGCAACGAACTTGCGAGCATGGCGATGAAGGACGGCGAGGTTTTCGGCACGACGCAGGCGGGCGAGGCCGTCCGCCGCTTCACCATCCGGGGCGGCGGCCTGACCGCCAACATCATCGGGCTGGGTGCGATCATCCAGGATCTGCGTCTGGCCGGGCACGACGCGCCGCTGGTGCTCGGCTATGATCGTTTCGAGCACTATGAGACGGACACCGCCTTCTTCGGCACCGTCGTCGGGCGCTATGCCAACCGTATCCGCGACGGCCGCTTCACGCTTGCTGGGAAACGCTACCAGACCGAGCGCAATTTCCTCGAAAAGCACACGCTGCATGGCGGTTCGCAAGGTTTTTCGCGCCGGGCCTGGGCGGTTTCGCTGCATGGCAGGGATTTTGTCACGCTGACATTGCACGACCCCGACGGCACGATGGGCTTTCCCGGGGCGCTCGACGTGACCTGCACCTACCGGCTCAAGATCCCGGGCACGCTCAGCGTCGAACTGACCGCCACCTGCGAGGAGCCGACGCTCTGCAACCTCACCCAGCATTCCTATTTCAACCTGGATGACGGCGGCGCCGGCGACATTCTCGATCACCGGCTGATGCTGAATGCCGGCGCCTATCTGCCGGTCGACGCGGATCTCATTCCGACAGGCACGGTAAAGCCGGTCGACGGCACGCCCTTCGATTTTCGCCAGGCGCGGCCGCTGCGCATGGAGACCGAGGGCGAGCAGCTCCCTTACGACCAGAATTTCTGCCTCGCCTCGACGCGCGGGCCGCTGAAGCAGGCGTCGTGGGCGCAAGGCGCGAATTCCGGCGTCGAGATGGAGCTCTGGACCACCGAGCCAGGTGTCCAGCTCTATACCGGCCAGTATCTGGCACCGTCCTCGCCTGGACTGGGCGGACGCCAGTACAAGGCCTTTTCGGGCTTCTGCCTGGAGCCGCAAATCTGGCCGGATGCGCCGAACCGGCCGTATTTCCCGCAAGCCACGCTGTGGCCGGGCCAGATCTATCATCACGTGACGGAATACCGGTTCAGGCTGCCTTAGGGCATGACCCCCGGAAACCGGCATGGTTTTGCTGCGCTGACCTCCGGTTCGGAAAGGATCATGCAAAATTCAAAGTGTTATAGCGTCCTTTGCGCGTCCAATGACGCGCGGCGCTCTGGAGTCAAAACGCAATCACTCTGAACGACCGACTTCGAACCCTCTCGGACCTTTGACGCCGAGAGCCCTGACGACGCAAGTTGACCCGTTGAAGACGTTCATCCGCACCCGGTCGAAAGTCAGGAACGGCTGACGAGCGGTCATTCACCGCGCGGCCAACGGCGCGTTCTGGCTCCGACGCTTCCATGGGTGTAGGGTTGTGCCATAAAGAGGCGCATATGGCGGTTCCCCCTCTCAATCGGAAGCTGCTGGCGATCCTGGCGGCCGATATGGTTGGCTACTCGAAGGCGATGGAGGCCGATGAGGCCGGAACCATTGAGCGATTGAAAACCGTTCGTTCCGAGGTGTTCGACCCCGCCATCTCCCAGCACCATGGCCGCGTCGTCAAGTTGATGGGCGATGGCGCGCTTGTCGCCTTCGAAAGCGTGGTCGACGCAGTCGCCTGCGCAGCGGAAATCCAAAGCGCGGCGGCCGCGCGCAATGAAGGTCTGCCAGAGCCTGAGCGCATCGTGTTCCGCATCGGGGTCAATCTGGGCGACGTTGCGCTGGTTGACGGCGATGTCTATGGCGACGGCGTCAATGTCGCCGCGCGGTTGCAGCAACTCGCTGAGCCGGGCGGCGTGATCGTATCGGGCACGGCCTTTGACCATCTGCAGGGCAAGCTTGATTTGCCCCTCGATTTCGCCGGCGAGCAGCAGGTCAAGAACATCAGCCGCCCCGTGCGGATGTACCGACTGAGGCTCGATGGCAAGCGGGTGCGTTGGACCTTACGCAAGGCGATGCCGCGCTGGACCAGGACGACTGCAGCGGCCATCGTCGTGCTGGCTCTGGCGGGTGGAGGGACCTGGTGGTTCTTTCAGCCCGCGCCGCTGGGGGCCAAGCCATCGGTCGCGGTGCTGCCCTTCAATAATTATGGCGGCGACGAGGCCACCGGGCGTTTGGCCGATGGCTTGACTGAGGATATCATAACCGACCTCGCGCGGTTTCCCGAACTTGAGGTCGTGGCCCGGAATTCGACGGAAGTTTACAAAGGCAAGCCGGTGGATGCCCGCCAGGTAGCAAGTGCGCTCCATGTCGGCTTCGTACTAGAAGGCTCTATCCAGCGGCAAAATGGGCGGGTGCGGGTCACCGCGCAGTTGATCGATGCACAAACCGGCAACCATCTTTGGTCGGATCGTTGGGACCGGCCTGCTGAGGACGTTTTCGCCGTCCAGACCGAGATCGCAGAGCAAGTCACCAACCGTCTGGGCGGCGGCGTAGGGTTGATTCAGGCGGCCGGGCGGGCCGCGGCCAAACGTAAACGACCTGAAAACCTGAATGCTTATGATTATTATCTGCTCGGGACCGAGAAGATTGAAAAGATCACCATAGCGGATGAGGAGGAGGCCATCGCGCTTCTCAACCGCGCCGTTGAGCTGGACCCCGGGCTGGCCCGGGCCTGGGTAGAACTTTATCATGCTCATGGTATATTGGCTGGCTTCGGTATCAATCCCGAGAGCGAGATCAAGGCGGCTGCCGATGTGGCCGAACGCGCGGTGCGGCTCGATCCAAGTGACGCTGAGGCACACGCCGTGTTTGGTATGAGCCTCAGCCAGAAGGGCGACAACGCCCGCGCCAAGGCTGAGCTGGACACGGCCCTTCGTCTAGCTCCCGGTTCGTCCGAAATCCTGACATTCTATACCGGCTTTGCGGCACGCTTCAATGAACCCGAACGCGGCGCTCAGATGGTCGACCAAGTAATGCGGCTCGACCCGAACTACCCGATGTGGACGTCCAACTTCTTCGCCCCTGCCTATTTTATGGCCGGCCGATATGAGGACGCGTTGAAGATGCTGGAGCGCATGACGCCTAACAACTACGACAAGTGGAAGTGGGTGGTGCTTAGCAGCTCCCTTGCGGCTCTGGGTCGAATGGATGAGGCGAATGCTTCGGTTAGGGAAACTCTCAAGCAGTACCCGGACCTGACC
Source organism: Mesorhizobium sp. M0678 (assembly GCF_040320505.1). NCBI lineage: Bacteria > Pseudomonadati > Pseudomonadota > Alphaproteobacteria > Hyphomicrobiales > Phyllobacteriaceae > Mesorhizobium > Mesorhizobium sp. M0678. The sequence continues at coordinate 97,224 of NZ_JAMYPT010000001.1, forward strand.
GTCGAGAGCATGATTAATGAAGTGGGCTTGAGCACTAAAGAGCGCAGCCGGTTTATTGAAACAATGCCGCTCGCCGGCTTTCCGGCTTGCGCCAAGCCCGAGGCGCTGGCGAAACTCGCCAAACCTGTGCGATTGTCGGAATGCGAGGCGGGGGAGGCGAAGCCTCTCGGGCAGCCATAGAACACCCCTGTGCAAAGAAAGGCGAGGGCCGCTGCTCGCCAGCGCGCGAACGGCGCGCGTTGCCAGGAACGACCGCTGTGCATCGAAAGCGACAGTTCACTGGCCAAACGATGAATGGCGGCAAGTGGCGCTTAAATTTGGATCCTTATCGGCTGCCGGAGAGCCAATCGCTCTCGAGTGCAGGCACTCCGGTGGAGTCCAGACCGTTGGATTGGACCCTCGACCTCTACAAAAGCTCACTGAGCTTCGGGTCGGGCTACGACGGCATTCCGAAGCGATCGCTTCGGCGAGAAGTCGTCGTTCTCAATCGGGCGAAGGGGGAGACATCGGCGAAGACGGCATAAGGGAGGATGGGCCAGACCGAGCCGACGGAAAGGTCGTAGCCATTGGAGCGCATAGCGCCTGGCCGGGAGGCCGCCGCCAGCCAGACTTACGCGGCGCGTCGTTGAGCGAGGTGGAGACCCGAACGGGCTCGACGAGGGTCCACGGCGGTCACAATGTGGTGGTGGTGATCGCAGTAGACGCGATCCGGCGAAGTTGGCCCAGCACAAAAACGATAGCCGCCGGGTACTGACGGGTCTTCGCTCACCGGGAAGCGGCACTGATAGAGGCCTAGCTGAATGAGAGGGACGTCTCTCGAAGTTAGTCTGATATTTTCAGGCATGATGGTTTCCTAGTTCACAGCAATTGCCGGCTGACGGCCGCAGTGCGACCCGTCGGGGCGAGCTTCTCTCGTTTGGGAGGGCTACGGACCATATGGTGTTGGTAGCACCGTCAATGAAGCCCGACGCCCTGCTTCTGAAGCCAATAGTTTGCGACTTAAGGCCACACCCGCGAACGCATTGGCAATCTACCATCGTGTCCCCGAGGCACCCGCCCGCCGGTGTTTGTCGGCGGCGGGGCACTGGCTTGTGGCCCCCTATGAGACGCGCTCTGCCGACACCCTCGTTCACAGTCCGGACCACCTCATGCCGGGTCGCTCTAGCCGCCAAAACCCAAATCACTCTAAGACGACCGAGTTCCGACCCTTGCAGTCGATCAGTTGCGAGCGTCGCATGACGCGATCTGACCCTGAGCTGCCCTTCGTCAGCCCATTTCACTGCCCGATAGCCGACATTCGCGGCAATCGGCACTGATCCCTTGCTGACCTTCTCCAAGACGATCCCCAAGGGCAAGTCGTGGCCCCAATGGGGACAATCGACAGGCGCGATCACCCTATGTAGCTGCTTGACGATCGAGCCTCGAAGTCAGCCTGATAGACTTTTGAAATGGGCGGCATAAAATTCGCTTTTCTGCTTTCAATGAAAGCAACGCGAAATGGCCGAAGAACGCGCCCAACGCCGCCTTGCCGCCATATTGGCTGCCGACGTGGTGGGCTACAGTCGACTTCTGGACCTGGACGAGCAAGGAACGTTGGCCGCTTTAAGGAGGAGGAGGAAGGAAATCCTCGAACCACTCGTCCGCGACCGTCATGGCCGTATTGTGAAAGTGATGGGTGATGGCGTTCTGGTCGAGTTCGGAAGCGCGGTGAACGCCGTGTCATGCGCCGTGGACCTTCAGAAGCGGATGGCGGCCGCAAACGAGGGTGTGACCGCCGACCGGAGAATCTACCTGCATATCGGCATCAATCTGGGCGATGTCGTTGTCGAGGACGGCGATCTGTTCGGCGACGGCGTCATTGTCGCAGTGCGGCTCCAGGCAATGGCCGGGGCAGGAGATGTCTGTGTGTCCGGCAGCGTCTACGACCAAGTCAAGCGGAAGCTCGATTGCGGCTTCGACGAACTTGGTCCGCAAGCGATCAAGAACGTCACCGAACCAGTGTCTGTCTACCGGATCCGGCTGTCGACCGCATCGGACGATGGCGGGCTCGCGGAGAAAGCGCCTCTGCAGCTCCCCGCCAAGCCCTCCATTGCCGTCCTCCCCTTTATGAACATGAGCAATGATCCGGAGCAGGAGGCATTTGTCGATGGCCTCACCGAAGACTTGATCACGGATCTGTCGAGGACAAGCGAGTTGTTCGTCATCGCCAGCAACTCGGCATTTGCATACAAAGGCAGGCACGTGGATGTGCGTCGCATCGCGCGAGAACTGGGAGTTCGCCATCTTCTTGAAGGTAGTGCACGGCGGGCCGCTGGACGGGTGCGTATCAACGCCCAACTGATCGACGCGATCGCGGGTGACCACCTTTGGGCCGAAAGATTCGACCGGAGTCTAGAAGATATCTTCGCCGTTCAGGACGAGGTGACCGGCAAGATTGTCGAGGCTCTGGTTGGCCGCCTGACCACCGCGCCGGCGCGCAACAGACCGAGCAACCTGGAGGCCTATGATCTCTGTGTGCGTGCCCGGGCCCTTGGCCTGCAAACGGCGCTCACCGCGAAAGAGGCCATTTTGCTGCTAGACCGGGCAATCGCGCTCGACCCGGAATACGCGGAGGCGCACCGTTGGCTGGCACTCAACCTCTGGCTGGGCTGGGAGTTCTGGGACGAACCGATGGACCCCAACCGCGCAAGAGCGCTCGCCGAAGCACAGCTGGCGGTCGAACTCGACCCGAACGACGCCGGGAACAGATGGGTATTGGGCGTCATACTGGGACATGAGAGTCGCTGGGTGGAATCGGATGCCGAATTCGATGCTGCCCACGAGCTGGACCCCAACCACGCCGACGCTTGGGCAATGCAGGCCGAGTTGACGACGGAAAAGGGGCGACCTGCCGAAGCCATAGAGCAGGTCCGCAGGGCACTGCGACTCAACCCTCACCCGCCCGGTTGGTATTACTGGATGTTGGGCCAGGCCCAATATGCCATGGGCGACTACGAATCCGCGATCCAAACGCTGCGCAGGCCCGAAACCTATCGCACGACTTCACGACGCCTGCTTGCAGCAAGCCTTGCGCAACTTGGCCGTTTGGAGGAAGCGCGCTGGGAGGCGAAAATGTTCATGATAAGCAATCCGCACTTCACCATCCGGCACTGGTCGGATTCGCAGCCATTCCCAGCCGAAGACGTGCGACGGCATATCGTGGAGGGCTATCGCATGGCGGGGCTGCCAGAATGACTGTCATTGGCTATACCTTCGGCCTGCTGTCGACAGGCGTCCCAAGGGCTGCCGCAGCAGCGAACATTTGGTCTTCTGACGGAACGAAATTCGCCATATCGTGCGTTTGTTTCGCCTCACGGTGTGCTTGAACATGGCCAGTGAAGACTTTCGGCACCGGATAGCGCGACGCGAGGACCTCGCTTCCATGATTGCGCTCATGGATGCAGCGATCTCCGAACTCCAGAAACCGTTTCTCGACGATGACCAGATCCGATCCAGCCGCGCAATCATGGGGCTGGACACGCAGCTTGTCGATGATGGCACCTATTTCGTCGTGGAGCACGACGGCGTCCTGGCAGGGTGCGGTGGCTGGAGCCGGCGCCCGACCATGTATGGTGGTGATCAGTCACCGGGACGCAACGCGGCACTGCTTGATCCAGCCACGGACGCGGCGCGTATCAGAGCCATGTATACGCATCCGGACTTTGTCCGGCGAGGCGTCGGCCGCCTTATCCTTTCGCTGTGTGAACGTGCCGCTAAGGCTGAGGGCTTCCGCCGTGCCGATCTGGCAGCCACGATGGCAGGAGAGCCGCTCTATCGAGCCTGCGGCTACCAACCCGCCGAGAAATTCGTCGATGACCATGGCGGCGCTCCGGTTCCGATCCTGATGATGAGCAAGACGCTCTGAGCTACGCTCAAAGGCCACTCGCTCGCGGCCGGCACTCGCTCCGGCCAGTATGGCAGGAGGAGGATGCTGGAGATTGAACCAGGCCATCTCGAACGAAACAGTACTTCGCCTGTACTTCCGCTCCATGGTCGAGTCGCGACCGACGTGGAGGTTTTCGCGAACGTCTCGAGATGGCGCACGTGGTAGGGTGGCGCGTTGAGTTTAACCGGATCAAACGACCATCCGCTTCGGGTCCGCATCAGGTCGTAGCGAGAACGACCGCAATGGTGAAGCGCCATGATTGTCAGCAAATGGCGCTCTGTGCTCATTCCCGCCGACTAATTCAAACGGCAAGTTCCGCCCATCTGGGCCATTGGCGGCAGCCAGTCTGATTGAGTTTTGACCCTAATCCTCAAACGCGGCCCTCAGCGTTTCGAACGTCGCAAACACGCCCAATGCAGCGCCCTCGGGATTCTTGGTCGGTGGCAGAGCTTCAGCTATCCGGCGCACCAAGGTCGTCTCAGAACCGGCTGGAGCGTTCTTTCGGCTGAGGCGACTTCAAGCCGTGACAGGAGCATTCCGGATCAGCGGGAAGTCGCGCGGCGGTCTCCAGCGCGACCCGCGAGGCTGTCATGGAGAGACTGGGCAGCACGTCCTCCTGCAGCAATTTCTGGCGATTGCGATCCATATAGTCGTTGAAGCCCGCCGTCACGAACGCGCAAGGCACGAAACACGCGCCGATCTCGCGCGACAAGGTCGCCTCAGGGGCGATGGAATGGTTGAGTACATCCGCCCCCATGCCCCGATATGCCAAGGCTTCGGCAGGCGTTGTCAGCCGGGGCCCATAACAATGGGCAGCCACCAACTGCTGTTCGATGCCATAAACGCGGCATTCGGCTGGCCAATGACGGCGGGCCGTTTCGACCAGAACCGCCGCACATCTTGGACACACGATTTGCTTGCCCGAACAGTCGAAGCTCTGGCGGTCAGGAAGCAGTGAAAACGGGGTCTGCGTCAGTTCGATGATGTCGGCGGCCACGACCATGTCGCCCGGCTGGATCGCCTTGTTGACGGCGCCTACAGTCGAGCAGGCGAGAACTTGCCGTACACCCGCCCGCATCAATACCCAGAACGCGCGGCGATGGCAGGAATGGTCGATACGGTCGCGGGGATTGCCGTGCGAATACATGCACAGCGCGCGTTTTGCTCTCCCTTCCGCTGTGATCGACGCATCGAACTCGAGCAGCTTCCAGTTGTCGGTGCGACCGAAAGGTGTTTCAAAACTCATGTCGCGCCGCAAGGTGCGCACACCATCGAATTCGACATCTTCCGGGAAGGCAAGCCCCCAGTTTGCCGACCCGGTGATGATGGCCAACCCTACCTGAGGGATGTCCGTCGAATGATCCGTCAGATCGTCGGCTGCATGGTAATTGGTGGGCATGTTTCCAGTCTCGGTCAGGATTTTTGGCGAAGGGTCACAATCAGGACCACGGCCACGACGATGACGGTCCACAATGTCGAGATCGCCGCAATGGTCGGATCGATCTGATCGCGCAGCGACAGGAACATAAGCTTCGGCATCGTGCTATTGCGACCACTTGCGATGAAGATCGAAATCACGGACTCGTCGAGCGAAGTCAGGAACGCCATTAATGTCGCCGACAGCAAGCTGATCCGAAGTTGCGGAACGATGATTCCGCCAATGGACCTGGCCCAGTTTGCACCGAGGCTGCGCGCCGCCTGAACCTGGTTCCAGTCAAAGCGGGCGAGAGCGGGTAGCAACACAATGCAGGCGACCGGAACGGCCAGCACCACATGTCCGACCAGCACACCGAATAGCGTTCCGATCAGATGTTGTGCGGCCAACACAAAGAAGAGACCGATCGCAAGCAGGATACCTGGGGTGATCGAGGGGGTCAGCAGGACGCTCTGGATGGCCGCAGCGGTCTTTCCGCCCAGCCGATTCATTGAAATGCAGGCGAGCAGCGCGAAAGGCACCGCGATCAACGCCGTCAACGTCCCAAGGATCAAACTCGTTCTGAGCGCGGCCATCCACGTTGCCGAGCCGAAGAAGTTCTCGTACCAGCGCAACGAGTAGACGTGCGGCGGAAACTCGAGGAGATTCGACGCCGAAAAGGAAAGCGGCACCACCACGAGCGTCGGCAGCATCAGAAATGCCATGATAAGAGCGGCAAAGCTCCAGAGCAAAATGCGGGCGAGCCTGTTTTGCGGATAGGCTTCAAGCATGGGAGGCTTCCACGGTGTTCTGGGCCACCAGACGGCGTGCCGCCAGCAACATCACACCGATCAGCGCCATAAGTACGAGGAGCAGAATGCCCAGGACGCTTGCCGATCCCCAGTCCTGAAAGGTCGATAGTGTACGCTCGATCCGGGTAGAGAGCGGATTTACCTTGCCGCCGCCAAGCACCGCCGGCGTGATGAAAAAACCTATGGCGTAGATGAGGACGATGATCGAACCCGAGAAGATGCCGCCCGCCGAAAGCGGCATAATGACTGTGCGGATGACCTGCCTGAGAGTGGCTCCCATGCTCGCAGCCGCGCGAATGAGATTTGGGTCGATATCGCGCACCGCAGCATAAACAGGCAGCAGAAAAAGTGGCAGCATGTAGTGCACCATGCCGATGAGCGTTCCCGTGAAGTTGTAGACCAGCGGCAATGGCTCCGCCGTCAGGCCTGAACCGGTCAAAGCCGCGTTGATCAGGCCGTCGCGCCGCAAGAGCACGAGCCAACCATAGGTACGCACCAGAATAGAGGTCCACAGCGGCAGCATGACGAACGCCATGAGCACGTTGGCCAGCCTTGGTCTGATGCTGGCCAGAGCCAGCGCCAGAGGGGTACCGAGAACAATGCAGGCCGCCAGCGTACCCAAGGACAGTTCGAGGGTCGTGACGAGCGCCGACCATGTCAGTCCGCTCGAAAGGACCTTCTCGTAATTGCCGACGGTGTACTCACCCCCGGTGGTCAGGAAGGATTGCCGGATGATCCAAAGGATGGGCAGTATCGCCGCCAGTCCAACGATGAACAGCGCCGGGAGCGAAAGTGAAAGAAAAAACCGCCGCTCGCGCCGCGCATCCGCAGCGAGCGCCGGGTCCCGGACGACGATCACGCCATCGCTCCCGGTATCGCGTGAACCTTCGCTGCTGGTGCATATGCGGTCATCCGCTGACCGGCGGCAAGCTCGGCGCAGCCGCCGGCCAGCGCTGCCGGAATGCAGACAAGAACCTCTTGCCCGCCGTCAAGCGCCAGCGTCAAAAGCCAGTTCTCGCCGCGGAACGCTTTGGCGCGCAGTATTCCTTCGAGAGCCACTCCGTCTCCCCCGACGAGCTTCGCATCAAGATGGAAGCTTTCGGCGCGGATCATCAGAGTTTCGCGTGATGCTTCGGCGCCGTCGATTCTGCGCGCTGAGCCCGGGGCCACAATGTTGGCCTCGCCCATGAACTCCGCGACGAAGCGGGTCGATGGACGATCATAAATCCGCTGCGGCGTATCTATCTGCTGGATGCGGCCAGAATTCATCACCGCAATCCGGTCAGACATAATCAGCGCTTCGCGCTGGTCGTGGGTTACATAGATTGTGGTGATCCGTAGATGATCATGCAGACGCCGGATCTCATACTGCATGCTCTCGCGCAGGTTCTTGTCGAGCGCCGACAGCGGCTCGTCCATCAACATCACGCGCGGTTCGAAGACGATAGCCCGCGCCAATGCCACCCGTTGACGTTGGCCGCCGGATAGTGCGGCAATATTGCGCTCCGCCAGACCATCCAGCTTCACGCGGGCCAAGGTATCAAGCGCCCGCTGACGCGCCTCCGCTCTCGGTACCTTGCGCAGCACCAGCGGATACGCGACGTTCGCCATGACATTCATGTGGGGAAACAAGGCGTAATTCTGGAATACTATGCCGATGTCTCGTTTGTTGGGCGGCAGGCGGGTGATGTCTCGATCGCCCAAGAAAAGTTTACCGGAATCCGGCCGGACAAAACCGGCCAGAGCCATGAGTAACGTGGTCTTGCCCGATCCCGATGGCCCTAGCAGCGTGAGGAATTCGCCAGCCTGGATGTCGAGCGAAACATCATCCAGTGCGACGTAGGACCCATAAGCCTTGTGCACGCTTTCGATGGTGATCGCGAGCGACTTCATCATGTGCTCCAGCCTTGAAGCGCGTCGCGTTCGACTGGCTTCACGCGACGCGCTTTAGGTTCTTGTTTTCATGCATGTCGTTGTCGCGCGCTGCACATTTTTGCGCGACATGCGTTAGAGCTGAGAGTCAGCGGGCCATCATTTCATCGAAGGCTCTTTGGGCAGCCTCGCCATTCTTGACCCACCATTCTGAATTGGAAAACACCGAAGTGCCAGCATTTTCAGGCGCGGTCGCAAGGGTCTTCAGACGGTCCTCGGGAATAAGGCCACCCTCATATGCCGCAGGATTGACGGGGCCGTAGGCAATGAAATCGGTCAGCTTGGCAACCCGCGCGGGCTGCGTCATCGCTGCGATGAGTTTCATGGCGGCCTCCTTGTTCGGCGCTCCCTTCGGCACCCCAAGGCAGTCCGTGCCGATGACCGAACCCTTGAACGTGTAGTCAGCCGCGCCGCCATCGGCTTTCACGGTTTGGGCCCGTCCGTTCCAGGTAATGACCAAATCCGCCTCACCATCTTTCAGCAACTGCGCGGACTGAGCCCCCGAGGTCCACCACACGGCGACGTTTGGTTTGATCGCTTCAAGCCGCTTGATGGCGCGCTCTAGCCCTTCCGGCGTGCTGAGCACGGAATAGACGTCCGCCGGTGCCACGCCATCGGAGAGAAGCGCGATCTCGATCGAGTCTTGCGCATTGGCGCGCAACGCGCGACGGCCAGAAAATTTGGCAACATCCCAGAATTCCGCCCACGTCTTCGGCGGGTTCTCGCCATAGGTCTTGGTGTTCCACGACATGACGGTGCCATAGGAGTCAAACGGATAGCAGTAGTCGGACTTTGCACCTACCGGCACGGATTTCGGATCGATGATCTTGTAGTCGAGCGGCTCCAGCAGCGATTGTGCGGCCGCCTGGGCACCTTCCGGTGAGCCCAGGTGAATGACGTCGGTCGTGACCGCACCCGAGGTGACCTGCATCTTCAAGGCGGCCAGGCCGTCGCTTAGGGTCTCCTCGCGGACATCATAGCCAAGCTCTTTTGCAGCAGGGCCCCACATGGCTTCCTTCATGGCGTTACCATAATCCCCACCTGCGGTCGTGATGGTGACTGTTTGCGCATGAACGGGCAGGGCAGCCGAGATTGCGAATGCTGTTAAGGAAATGCGTAGCCAAGACATAGGTTCTCCTCCCCAACTTTATCAAACATCGCTCAAAAGAGCCATTATTTTGTAATCGTAACGTTACGATTGCATCTCAATGCGCTGGAGTCAAGCTGCTTCCTACGGGAGTTTCGATTGACCGGGATGTCGAATTCGGTAACGTTATGGCGGTCAGCAAATCAGCCGGCGCTTTCGCAAATGAAGTCGGGCGAACAATGGCCAATCTAAAGCAGATCGCCGCGGAACTTTCCCTCTCGGTGACCACGGTGTCCCGCGCTCTGAAGGATGGGCCGGAGGTGCAGCCCTCGACCATAGCCCGCGTCAAGGAGGCGGCTAAGCGGGTCGGCTATTTACCAAATCATCATGGTCGCGCGCTCAAAACCGGTCGAACGCAGACGCTGACGGCAGTACTCCCGATGGAAACACGAGACCATCTGTCCGATTTGTTGAAGCTTCCTTTGATCGAAGGCATGACGCTGGCGGCGCGGCAAGCCGGTTATAGTCTGTCCATCTATTCCACCACTCCCGACGACGATCCCGTTGAGAGTGTGCAGCGCCAGCTTCAGGCGCGCAACGCAGACGGCCTGATCATCACGCGTCTGGTGTCGGCTGATCCGCGCGTCAAGCTGCTGCTGGACAAACGCATGCCGTTCGTCGCGTTTGGAAGAACCGACCTGGATATCGCGTATCCTTATGTCGATGTCGATAATGAACAGATTGCCTACGAGGCGACCCGGCGGCTCATGGATAAGGGCTGTCGACGCATTGCGCTGCAACTTCTCGTTCCGGAGGACCAGACGAGTGCCATGCGTCTTTCCGGGTATGGAAGGGCAATGGCCGAGGCTGGTATTCCGATCGACCAATCGTTGATCGGTCATGGCATGTTCACCATGGAATCGAGCGCAGGCTGGTTCGATCGCTTGCTGGCGTCATCAGATCCGCCAACGGGCTTGGCGTGCGCCAACGAACTGGGCCTTCTGGGAGCGTTGCACGCTCTCGGCAAGCGGGGTCTTACACCTGGCCGCGACGTCCACATCGTCACCCGTGACAGCACGCGGCTGGCACGCTTCCTGCCGGCAAAGATCGGAGTTCATTCCGTGGATATGGCGGGTGTTGGACGCAAACTTATCGAAGTCCTGGAGAGCCGGATCATCAATCCGCTTGGGCCGGTGGAGACAGTCTTGGTGCAAGGCAGATTCGAGCCGGCCGAATAATCCGGGCTGCCCTCAGGAGGCCACCTCGTCTTGAACCGGCCGGATCAGCGCCTTTGCGGCAGCTGCTCCCGCCGCTAGGATACGATCCGATAATTCCGTTCCTTCCACGGCGCGCGCGAGTTGGAGCGCGCCGATGAGCGTTGCAAACATGCCCAACGCAGCGCCCTCGGGATCGTTCGTCTGCGGCAGAGCTTCAGCTATCTGGCGCACCAGGGATTGAGCGCGCTCGGCATAGAGGGCTCGCGTTTCAGGCGGCTGCCGCGCGATTTCCGGCAACAACGCGGCCGAAGCGCAACCCTTTCCAGGATTGTCCCGGTGCTCGGCCGATAGATACGTCTCTATGGCCATTTCCGGACCGCCGGCGGCCAATGCTTCCTGCACTTGATGCGACTGCGCGTCCAAGGCCACCGCGACGCTTTCACGGACGAGCTCCGCCTTCGACTGGAAGTGCGGATAGAAGGCGCCGTTCGTCAGCCCGGCGTCGCTCATGATGGTTGCCAGCCCGGACGCCGCGATGCCGTCAGATCGAAAACGTTCGGCGGCGACCTCCATGATCCGGCTGCGTGACGCGTCTTTTCGGCCCTTTTCGTAGCGCATAGTCTTTCTTCCCTGTCCTGCTATTGCATTATGCTCATAATCTGATATTACTACCATAATTCAATTCGTGGAAATAAGCTAGACCTCTCGAACCTGGAACATCAAAAATGAATGGGAATTCTGAAAAGACCGCAATCGTGACCGGAGCCTCCTCGGGCATCGGCCGCGCCAGCGCCGAGGCCTTGGCGCGGGCGGGTTTCACTGTCTTCGGGACAAGTCGCCGCAAGACCAGTAATGGTCCGGGCGGAGTGACCATGCTGGCATGCGACGTGACCGATGATGCGGCCGTCAATGCGCTCGTTGCCAACGTGCTCGCGCAGACCGGCCGGATCGATCTCCTGGTCAACAATGCTGGTGTCGGTCTGCTAGGCGGCGCCGAGGAATCCTCGGTCGCACAGGTACAAGCTCTATTCGACGTCAATCTGTTCGGCGTCATGCGGATGACCAATGCGGTGTTGCCGTCGATGCGGCGGCGCGGCGAAGGGCGCATCATCAATATCGGCTCGATCCTGGGACTGGTACCCGCGCCATACTCAGCTCATTACTCGGCGGTCAAGCACGCGCTCGAAGGCTATTCGGAATCGCTCGACCACGAGGTGCGCGCCTTCAACGTCCGCGTTTCCGTCATCGAGCCGGCATTCGTCCGCACCGTCTTCGACCAGAACGGCATCGAGCCGGATTCGCTGTTGAAGGAATACGATCGGGCTCGAGCCGGGCTCAAGGCGCTGCTGGGCGATGTGATGCCCAAGGCCGATCAGCCGGAAGTGGTGGCGGATGTGGTTGTCAAGACAGCGACCGATGCCCGTCCGCGGCGGCGCTATACCGCTGGCAAGGCAGCGCGCCAGGTCAGCCTGCTGCGCCGCTTTGCCCCCGCGGGGATTTTCGACAAGAGCCTGCGCAAGCAGTTCCGACTGCCGGTCTGAACAACGGCGAGCCAGACGATTTCACGCACATGCGACTAGCAACTACGACACATTTGGCCAGGCCCTACGAAACGGAGGCGCCAAGCATGACACATAGATCCAATCGGTCGCCGCGTTCACCGGCGTTGTTCCAGGACGCGCCAACGCGCTCCGTCGATGTCGGCGGCATAGCTTTTGCGTACAGGGAACTCGGGCCTAGGACGGGCGTGCCAGTGATCCTGCTCAACCATCTGGCTGCTCAGCTGGACAATTTTGATCCGCGCATCGTCGATGGCCTCGCTGCGACCCGGCGGGTAATTGCCTTCGACAATCGCGGCATCGGCGCTTCGGGTGGCAAAACTCCGTCGACCATTTCCGGCATGGCGCGGGATGCAATCGCCTTTGTCCGGGCGCTGGGGTTCGAAGAAGTCGATCTCTTCGGCTTTTCACTCGGCGGCTTCGTGGCGCAAGAGATTGTGCTGACCGAGCCCAAGCTTGTGCGCAAACTCATCCTGGCTGGCACGGGGCCGGCCGGTGGGCAAGGCATCGACAAGGTGACGCCGCTGACGATCGTGGACATGATCAAGGGCGCGCTGACTTTTCGGGATCCGAAGTACTATCTCTTCTTCACAAGAACGACGAATGGGCGCCGCGCCGCAAACGCATTTCTGGAACGGCTGAAGGAGCGCCGGAATAACCGGGACAAGGCGATATCGCTGAGCGCGTTCGGCGCGCAACTCAAGGCGATCAAGGCCTATGGACTCCAGGCGCCTGAAGACCTGAGCACCATCCGCATTCCCACTTTGGTTGCGAATGGCGACCAGGACAGGATGGTGCCGAGCAGCAATACCTATGATCTCGCAGGGCGTATCCCGGGGGCGCATCTGGTTATCTATCCGGATGCCGGGCATGGCGGGGTATTTCAGAACTACGCCGATTTTGTCCCGAAAGCCCTGTCCTTCCTCGAGGCTGAGGCCTTGCCGCAGGGCGGCTATGCAGCTGAAAACGTTCGGCTTGTTTCGTCCCGAACAACAACAGACATTCTTAGAAAGTAACTGCCATGAAGGCATTCGTTGTCGATAAGTATAACAAGAAGGGCATTCTGCGGCTGGCCGAAATGCCGGAGCCGGAGCTCCAGGACAGCGATGTCTTGGTCGAGGTCCATGCCGCAGGGGTGAACCTGCTCGATTCCAAGATCAGAACCGGGGAATTCAAGCTCATCCTGCCTTATCGCCGGCCCTTCATCCTGGGCCACGACGTGGCTGGGAAGGTTGTTCGCGTGGGATCGAAAGTCCGCAAGTTCAAGGCCGGCGACGATGTCTATGCGCGGCCGCGCGACGGCCGGATTGGGACATTCGCCGAATTCATTGCCGTGAATGAGGCCGACGTAGCCTTGAAGCCCGAGAATCTCAGTATGGAAGAGGCGGCGTCGATTCCCCTGGTCGGTCTCACCGCCTGGCAGACGCTCATCGAACGGGCAAACCTGAAGAAGGGACAGAAGGTCTTCATTCAGGCTGGTTCCGGCGGCGTCGGGACATTTGCTATTCAGTTGGCCAAGCACCTCGGCGCGACCGTTGCGACAACCGCGAGCGCGGCGAGTGCCGATCTGGTCAAAAGTCTCGGCGCCGATGTCATCGTCGACTACAGGAAAGACGACTTCGAGAAAGTTCTGTCGGGCTACGATGTCGTCTTGAACAGCCAGGACGCCAAGACACTGGAAAAATCCCTGAGCGTGCTGAAACCGGGTGGCAAGCTCATCTCCATCTCCGGTCCACCGGATGCCGAATTTGCCAGGGAAAAGGGGCTGAACTTGATGCTGAGGCTGGCGCTGCGCTTCCTGAGTCGCGGAATTCGGGCCAAAGCCAAGCGCCGCGGCGTGCAGTTTTCGTTCCTTTTCATGTGGGCGCAGGGCGATCAGCTGAGCAAAATCACCGCTCTCATCGAAGCCGGCGCGATCCGCCCGGTTGTGGATCGGGTCTTTCCATTCGAAGCGACCAATGACGCCCTGGCCTATGTCGAAACAGGACGCGCTAAGGGCAAGGTCGTCATCAAGGTCAGATAGCAGTTGCCTCGAACGCTGCCCTCAGCGTCTCGAACGGCGCCAGGGCGCCGCGCACCTGCACGACGGCGGCGGCAACGCGATGGGCGCGCAGCACCGCCTCTGCCGGGGCATGGCCGGCAAGTCGGGCGGCGAGGTAGGCGCCGTTGAAGGAGTCCCCGGCGCCGGTGGTGTCGACCGGCGCGGCGACATGCACCGCCGGAACCGATTGCAAGGTTCCGTTTTGCGCGATCAGCGCCGGTTCCTCACCGTTCTTGACCACGACTTCGCCGGCCAGCTTTCGCAGCCGTTCAGCTGTTTTCTGCGGTGTCGTATCACCAAACAGCATCTGCTCGTCGGGAAAGGTCGGGAGCGCGATGTCGGCGACGGCGAGCGCCTCGAGGATCGCGGCCTGCGCTTCCTCGCTTTGGCGCCATAGCCGCGGCCGGTAATTGGGGTCGAAGGCAATCAGCGAGCCGGCCGCGCGCGCCTTGGCCACGGCCGTCAGCAGCACCGTGCGTGCGTCGTCGTCGAGGATTGCCAAAGTGATTCCGGAAAAATAGACAAGCGCCTGGTTTTCAAGGCTTTTCTGCAAAGCGGCTGGGTCCGAAGCCAACTGCCTTGCGGCCGCATCGGCCCGCCAATAGGTGAAAGAACGTTCGGCGCCGGTCAGCGTGATCGCATAGAGGCCGGGGCGGGCGCCCGCTATCACCGGGCTGGCGCCGATGCCGATGCCGCTCTCGGCCAGGAACTTGATCTGGTCGCGTGAGAACGGGTCGTCGCCGAAGGCCGACACATAGGTCGCCCGCCGCTCGCCGCTCAAGGCATGCAGCGCCCACAAAGTGTTGAACGTGTCGCCGGCAAAGCCCATGCGCCAGTTCGGCCCGGCCTGGCCCGAAAGCTCTAGCATGCACTCGCCGATCGAGGCGATGCCGTTTCCTGCCATGAAGCACTCCTCCATCCCTGCAATTGCGGTGCTGTAGCTTTTTGCAGCCGGCAGCGCCATGCTTGGCGACGGCGGATTCTTGCACTGGGCGCGATTTCCCACAGGGGCGTGGGACGCGATCTGCCCAGCGAAACGTTATCCGCAGAACAGGAATGGGTTTGGCATCGTTATGGCGTTATCTTCTTGGAGGCCTCGGCCTGGCTGCCTTGCTCGCCGGCGTGCTGGCAATCGTCTATCTGACGGCGCCGCGTGCGCCGCAACCAAGCTCGGATGTCGGCCGTTCCAAGACGACGGCGAACAAGCTGTTCGCGGCGACTTTCGAGCCCGAGAAAGGCGTCATCCGGCAGGGCGAACTGGAATCCTGGCTGCTCACGCTCAAAACCGTCGAGGGTGCGCCGGTGGAAGGTGCTGCGATAACGATTTCCGGCGGCATGCCGCAGCACAAGCACGGTCTGCCGACCAGCCCGCAGGCGACCGATTACCTCGGCGCGGGGCGCTATCGCATCGACGGGGTCAAATTCACGATGAGCGGGTGGTGGCAATTGCATTTTGCCATTTCCGCTGCGGCCGGTTCGGACACTGTCGTCTTCAATGTGGTGCTGTGAGCCATAGATGAGCCGGTTTCCCAGTCTTCTCGCGTTGGTGGTGGTGGCCGTGCTTGCCGGCTGCGGCAGACCGGAGTTTTCCGATGCCGAAAAGCAGACCATCGCCTCACTGGCCCTGTCCAAGCTGCCGCCGCTGAAGCCCGATACCACCAATCGCTTCGCCGATGTGCCGGCCGCCGCGGCACTCGGCTCGACGCTGTTTTTCGACACCGGGATGAGCGGCGACGGCACGGTATCGTGCTCGACCTGCCACAAGATCGACCGGCAGTTCCAGGACGACCTGCCGCAAGCGGTCGGCGTCGGCCGCACCAACCGTCGTACCATGCCGTTGGCCGGCGTCGCGCATGATCCCTGGTTCTTCTGGGACGGGCGGCGCGACAGCCTGTGGGCGCAAGCGCTGACACCGCTCGAAAATCCGCTGGAGCAGGCCGGCAACCGCGCCGCCTTCGCACATTACATCAAGGCCCGCTTCGGCGAGCGCTACGAGCGCATCTTCGGGCCGCTGCCTGACCTTTCGGGCGTGCCGGCCAATGCCGGCCCGTTCGGCACCGATGCCGAGAAGGCGGCCTGGAACGCCATGCCCGCCAGCCAAGCCGAGGAGGTCAACCGCGTCTTTGCCAATATCGGCAAGGCGATCGCCGCCTTCGAGCGCTCGATCGCGCCGCCGCAGACACGCTTCGACCGCTTTGCCCTCGACCTGGCTGCGGGCGCCGAGCCGAAAGGCGACGCCGCCTTTTCGTCGGAGGAAATCCTCGGCCTGAAATTGTTCATCGGCAAGGCCAATTGCGTGACCTGCCACAACGGCCCGCGTTTTACCGACGGCAGCTTCCACAATACCGGCGTGCCGCCGGTCGCGGGCCTGCCGCCGGATCGCGGCCGCGTCGAGGCGGTGGCGCAGGTCGAGGCCGATCCGTTCAACTGTTTCGGCGCCTTTCGCGACGGCGATGCCAGCGCCTGCCGCGAGTTGCGCTTCATGGTCAAGACCGGGCCGGAACTCGTCCGCGCCTACAAGACGCCGTCGCTGCGCGGTGCCGCCACCCGTCCGCCCTACATGCATGCCGGGCAGTTTTCCTCGCTCGACGAGGTGGTGGCGCATTATTCCAAGGCGCCGGCAAGTGTCGAGGGTGTGTCAGAGGTCCACCCGCTGCAGCTTTCGGACCACGAGCGCGCGGCGCTGGTGGCGTTTTTGAAGACACTGGCGGAGTGACGTTGGGTTTGCCGGGACGTGAAGATAGATTTCGACTTTCCCGACTTGAAGCAAATTAAAAAGGTGGCAATCACAAAGCCTCGAGATTAGCTGAGACATCTCTCCACTTCGTCATCCCAGGGTCTGCGCCGCGTCGCTTCGCTCCTTGCTCCGCCCTGGGATGACGAAGGGATGGTGGGGATAGGCTAGTCGCCAGCGTTGGATCGGCCGCTGATATCGGTCTGTATGCAGAGATACTCACCGATCCTTCACCGTCTCCATCGCGACAAACGTCGAGGTCTGGGCTACGTGCGGCAGGGCGGAGATGCGCTCGCCAAGCACGCGGCGGTAGGCGGCGATGTCGGTGGTGCGGACCTTCAGCAGATAGTCGAAGCTCGATGCCATCATGTGGCACTGCTCGATCTCCGGCACCGCCTGCACGGCGCGGTTGAAGGCGTCGAGCGCGGCCGAGCGGGTGTCGGACAGTTTCACCTGGACGAAGGCGACATGGCCTTCGCCCATGCGCTCACGGTCGATGATCGCCTGGTAGCCCCTGATGAAGCCGTCCTTCTCCAGCCGTTTGACTCGTGCCTGCACCGGCGTCTTCGACAGGCCGACTTTAGCCGCCAGGTCCGACATGGAAAGCCGGCCATTGCTGCCCAGAGCCGACAGGATGTTCCTGTCGATCCGGTCCAATTGGTCTTCTGTCACTGGATTCCTGGTCGAATTGGAGGTGATCAGTCCTAATGATAGATCGATCGATCTGTTCTGTCGACTTCTTTGGACCGACTGCAATCCCTACTTATGTTAGCTTGCGCCGTTCGGTCCGGTGACCGCCGGCCCGCTCCCTTATGCTCGCTCTACAGGACCGCCATGCCAGCGCTCGACACCATCCGCCAGCAGATCCGTGCTAATTATTTGCCCGACGAAGACCAGGCGGTGAAGCGGCTGGCCGAGGCGGCCGGGCTGTCCGCGCAAGACCGCAAGGCGATTTCGGCCCGTGCCGCCGATCTAGTGCGGGCGGTGCGCGGCTCGTCCGATCCGCGGCTGATGGAGGTCTTCCTGTCCGCCTATGGCCTCTCGACCAAGGAGGGCGTGGCGCTGATGTGCCTGGCCGAGGCGCTGCTGCGCGTGCCCGACACCGAGACGATGGACGACCTCATCGCCGACAAGATCGCGCCGCACGACTGGTCGGCGCATTCGGGCGGCTCGAGCTCGATCTTCATCAATGCATCGACCTGGGCGCTGATGCTGACCGGCCGCGTGCTCGACGAAGGCGAGGGCGGCATCGAAGGCACGCTGCGCGCCATGGTGCGCCGGCTCGGCGAGCCGGTCATCCGCAAGGCGGTCGCGGCGGCCATGCGCGAGATGGGCGAGCAGTTCGTGCTTGGCCGCACGATCGCCGAGGCGGTCAAGCGCGGCCGGCCGATGACGCAGAAGGGCTATCTCTATTCTTTCGACATGCTGGGCGAGGCGGCCCGCACCGAGGCCGATGCGCTGCGCTACCTCAAGGCATATGCCGATGCGATCTCTTCGCTCGATGCCGGCGCCAACGGCCCCGACATCCGCCAGAACCACGGCATTTCGGTAAAACTGTCGGCGCTGCATCCGCGCTATGAAGTGACGCAGAAGGAAAAGATGCTGCCCGTCATGGCCGAGCGGCTTTGGTCGCTGGCGCTGGCGGCGCGCCATTCGCGCATGGGCCTCAACATCGACGCCGAGGAGGCCGACCGGCTCGACCTGTCGCTCGACGTCATCGAACGGGTACTGGCCGAGCCGGAGCTTGCCGGCTGGAACGGCTTTGGCGTCGTCGTCCAGGCCTACGGTCCGCGCGCGGCCTTCACCGTCGACTGGCTCTATGCGCTGGCGAAGAAATACGATCGCACCATCATGGTGCGGCTGGTCAAGGGCGCCTATTGGGACACCGAGATCAAGCGGGCTCAGACGCTCGGGCTCGACGGCTATCCGGTTTTTACCCGCAAAGCCAACACCGACGTCTCCTACCTGGCCTGCGCGAAGAAGCTTTTGTCGATGACCGACCGCATCTATCCGCAATTCGCCACCCACAACGCCCACACCGTCGCCGCCATCCTGTCGATGACGACGGAGCGCGATACATTCGAGTTCCAGCGGCTGCACGGCATGGGCGAAGCACTGCACGAGACGGTGCGCAAGGCCGAAGGCACGCGCTGCCGCATCTATGCGCCAGTCGGCGCTCATTCCGACCTGCTCGCCTATCTGGTCCGCCGGCTGCTCGAGAACGGCGCCAATTCCTCCTTTGTCCACCAGCTCACCGACGAGGAAGTCGAGCCGGAGGATATTGCTCGCGACCCGCTCGACACGGTGGAGAAACAAGGCCCCGCGGCCAATCCGGCGATCGTGCCGCCGTCGGCGATCTTTGGCCCCGGCCGGCGCAATTCCAAGGGCTTCGATATCACCGACACGCCGACGCTGGCGGCGATCGACAAGGCCAGGGCCGAGTTCGCCGGGCCGGACCGCTGGCACGCCAAGCCGGTCAGCCGCGCCGCCGGCTACGGCAAGCAGCGTCCGGTGGTCAATCCTGCGAAACCTTCGGAAGTGGTCGGCACGGTCAGCGAGGCCGGCGCCAAGCAGGTCGAGACCGCCGTGCGCATCGCCGTCGAGGCACAACCGGCATGGGCAAGACGCCCGGTCGCCGAGCGCGCTGCCATCCTCAACCGGGCGGCCGATCTCTACGAGGCGAACGCCGTCGAGTTCTTTGCGCTCGCCGCCCGCGAAGCCGGCAAGTCGCTCGCCGACGGCGTTGCCGAGGTGCGCGAGGCGGTCGATTTCCTGCGCTACTATGCGGCCGAGGCCGCCAATGCCGAGGCGGGCACCGAGGCGCGCGGCGCCATCGCCTGCATCTCGCCGTGGAATTTTCCGCTCGCCATCTTCACCGGCCAGATTGCAGCGGCACTCGTCACCGGCAATTCGGTGATCGCCAAGCCAGCCGAACAGACGCCGCTGATCGCCTTCCGCGCTGTCCAGCTGCTGCGCGAGGCCGGCGTGCCGGAAGACATCATCCAGCTTCTGCCCGGCGACGGCCCCACGGTCGGCGGCCCGCTGACCGCCGATCCGCGCATTGCCGGCGTCTGCTTCACCGGCTCGACCGAGGTCGCCAAGCTAATCGAAAAGCAGCTCGCCGACACCGCCGCGCCTGACGCCATGCTGATTGCCGAGACCGGCGGCCTCAACGCCATGATCGTCGATTCCACCGCACTTCCCGAACAGGCGGTGCGCGACATCCTCGCCTCCGCTTTCCAGAGCGCCGGCCAGCGCTGCTCGGCATTGCGCATTCTCTACGTGCAGAAGGACGTCGAGAAGAAGATGCTTGAGATGCTGAAAGGCGCGATGGAAGCGCTCAGCCTCGGCGACCCGTGGCGGATATCGACCGATGTCGGCCCGGTCATCGATGACGAGGCGCAAGCGTCGATCCGTGACTATTGCACCAAAATGGGCCTGCAGGGCCGGCTGATCGCCAAGCTCGAAGCGCCGAAGGACGGCCGCTTCGTTGCGCCGCACGTCTTTCGGGTCAAGGGCATCGAGGAGTTGGAGCGCGAGGTGTTCGGGCCGGTGCTGCATGTCGCCACCTTCGATGCCGACGAGATCGATGCGGTGATCGCTGCGATCAACCGCAAAGGCTATGGCCTGACCTTTGGCCTGCACACCCGCATCGAAGGCCGCGCCCAGCATTTCGTCGATGGCATCCATGCCGGCAACATCTACGTCAACCGCAACCAGATCGGCGCCGTCGTCGGCGCGCAGCCGTTCGGCGGCGAGGGCCTTTCCGGCACCGGGCCGAAGGCCGGTGGCCCACATTATCTCCGGCGCTTCCGCAAGGGGCCGGAAGCCGGCACCCATCTTGCCGAAGGCCGCAAGGTGACGGCGACCGAGCTCGCCGACAATCTGCCGGACCCGGCCTTTGGCGGCTGGTCGACGCGGCCGGATCGCGTCGCCATCCTGAGGAAACATCTGCGCGGCAAGGGTGCCGCGGCTATCGGCACTGCCGCCGGCATCGATTTCGGCCAGGTCGACCTGCCCGGGCCGACCGGCGAGGCCAACACGCTGTCGCTGTCGCCGCGCGGGCGCGTGCTGTGCCTCGGTCCCGACGCGGATACGCTGCTTGCGCAGACGATCCAGGCGCTGGCCGCCGGCAATGCCGTGCTCGCCGTCGCACCCGGCGCGCCGGCGGCACTTTCATCATTGACCGGCAAGGGCCTGCCGCTGGCGGCGATCGACGGCCGGCCGGACCCGGTCGAAGCGCGCTCGCTGCGGGTCGATGTCGTGGCCTTTTCCGGCACGCCCGAGGCCGCGCGCATCGTGCGCAAGGTCATCGCCGAGCGCGCCGGCCCGATCGTGCCGCTGATCAGCGAAGTCTATTATCCGGCCGCCTACGCCCACGAGCGCGCAGTCTGCGTCGACACCACGGCGGCGGGCGGCAATGCCAGCCTGCTGGCCGCGGCCTGAGGGTTTCGCCAGGGCTCGCGTGTCGCGGGCAGGGCAAATCGCTTGGGGTTGCGCTGTCCCTCACCCTTACCCTCTCGCTGTGAAGAACGGGGAGAGGGGTCGCCAGCGTTGCGTCCACGCCCCTTCTCCCCGGGGCGGCGCCGACTTTGATGCCTGATGAGAGCGATAGCTATCTGATACCGAGCGGCACTTCGAACTGCCAGGCCGAGCGACCGGCTCCGTCTGGAATAGGGGGAAAGGGAGAAGCCCGGCGGACTGCGTCGAGTGCGGCCTTGTCCAGCGCGGCAACACCCGAACT
Organism: Mesorhizobium sp. M0678; assembly: GCF_040320505.1. Taxonomy (NCBI): domain Bacteria; kingdom Pseudomonadati; phylum Pseudomonadota; class Alphaproteobacteria; order Hyphomicrobiales; family Phyllobacteriaceae; genus Mesorhizobium; species Mesorhizobium sp. M0678. The sequence continues at coordinate 118,689 of NZ_JAMYPT010000001.1, forward strand.
GCCCGTCAGCCTGGCCGACCGGACGCTGCCGTTCGAGCCGACGGTAAAGGCAACCGTAGCTGTGCCGGTGGCGCGCGTGCGTGTCGAATTGAAGGCCCGCACCAGTTTTGACCTGATCTTGCCGGGATAGTTCGTGACGGCTGCATTGCCGATGCCTGATTTGCCGCCCCTGCTGGCGGTCAGGATCTTGCCGTCCTTCCTGGCGTCGGCCATGCCGCGCGCGACATCCGTTTCGTCACGGCCGCCGGAGCCGGCTTTTTTCTTCTTGGTGTCGGCTTTGGCCGCAGCCTTGCCCGCCTTCTTGCGCAGGGCCGGCTTTTCAGGCTCGTTTGGTTCGACCTTCCTGGCCGGCTTGCTCTTTGCGGTTGCCTTCTTCGGCTGCCTGGGCTCAGGCTTGTTCGGCCTCGGTTCTTCCGCCGCGACGACGGTCTCGGCCGTCTCAACCGTTTCGGCCGGCGCCGGGTCGGCTGGTGCCGGTGCGCTTGTCTCGGCAGGCTCGGCCGTTTCGGCCGCGCTGACTGGCGGCGGCACGGCATTGTCGTCGGCAGGCACCAGCCTGTCGGTCGCAAGAACGTCGGGCGATGGGTCCTGGCGCGCCGGCTGGACAGGTTGCGCAGGCTCAGTCCGGTCGGCAACGGCAGCGGTTTCCATGGCGGCCTCGTTGACCGGCTCAACCACTTCTTTGTCCGATGTCTCCGCCGCATCGGTGACCGGCTGGAGCGTCTCCTCTGCCGCGGCCGCCTGCGCCTCGACCGTTTCGACCGGCTTGGCGTCGAGCATGGTCACCATCGTCACGTTGGCCACTTCCGGATCGTCTCCGACATCGCCGGCCGCCTGCTGCGGGTCGGCGCCGAGCAGCATTTCGCCTTGCTGGTCGGCACCTTCGATGCTTGGCCGGTCGTCCGGCAGCGTGAGGAAGGCCAGCGCCACCGCCACGTGGAATGCGCAAGAGCAGGCGATCGCCACCGTCCAGTTGCGGCGCCGCCGCGTCTGTCGTGCCTGCCGCAATGGCTCCATAGGTACCGCAGTCAAGTCGCCGTCGGCATCGGCGATGTAACTGTCTTCCGGCCTGTCGCGCGGCGAAACACGCAGCGCCCCGCGCGGGATGGCGAAATCCGGATCGTCCGGTTCCGGCGGCAGGAAACCGGCCAATGGCCACGCGACGGGGTTTCGTGCGAATGCGGGTTCCGGTCCCAAAATTCAGACCCCGAAGGCGATGCCGGTCCTGGTCTGCGTCTTCAGCCCGCGCATGCAGGCATTCGGCTCGGCGCCGGCGCATTCCGTGGCTCTGTTGATCAACACGCGGCTGACCTTGCCGCAATCCGTGCCGGCAAGATCGAAACGCGTCACCTTGGTCTTGCCTGCCGGCAGCTCCTTGAAATCGAGTACCGTCAGCCGGTCGACAACGCCGGCCCCGTTGAACAGCGCGATCTCGAACGCCGCCTTGGAAAGACCGGCGCCGAGATTGTTGGTGACCACGAAGGTAAGGCGGCAGCCCTTGTCGGAAGGCTGCGCGCCATTGAGCTCGAGGATCAGCGCCGGTGCTTGCTGCTGTGTCCATGCCGGAGCCGCCGCAAGCAATATTGCCAGCACCGCGGCGAACAGACGAAGGGATGCCGTCATGCCTGTCATTGTCGTCAGCCTCCAAACCTCATCGTCGCCGCCAGCTTCAGGGTGACGCCGGGCTCGTAGACGACGCTCGTCGTCGATGCGTTCAGCGGGTTGGCGTATTTGACGTCGAACAGATTGTCGGCGCGGAAATCGACCTTGAAATTGTCGGTCGCCTGGTAGCTGGCGAAGGCATTGACCAGTGTATAGTCCTTGGCCACCGGGTTGCCCTGCGGCTTGCCGTTGTACTGCACCTCGCCGCCGATGGTCAGCCTGTCCTCGAGGAAGCGAAAGCCGAGTTGCCCGGTGATCTGGGAGGAGGGGACGGTGACAAGGTCTGCCCGTTCGCCTTCATAGGAAATCGTGTGGCCATCGGTGAACGACGCCGAAAGCCCGGCAAAGCCCCAGGCGGCATCATAGACGCCCTCCATCTCGAAGCCGTGGATCCTGGCCTTGGCGAAATTCTGATACTGGAAGCAGATCGGTATGCCCGGACCGAACGGGCAGCCGCTGGTCGGGTCGAACGGCGAGAGCGTCACGCCGTCGATGTAATCGTCGACATTGTTGTTGAAATAGGCCGCCTTCAGCCGCAGCGCGTCGTCGGCCTCAATGACGCCGTTGGTACTGTAATTGACGCCGAATTCCACGGTCTTGCCGGTTTCAGGCTTGAGATCGGGATTGGGGAGGAACGGGAAGCTGACGCCGGCCGGATGATTGCCGCTGATCAGGGTCTCCGACAGCGACGGAGAACGGTAGCCTTCCGCATAGGTGCCGTAGAATTGCAGGCCGGAAAGGCTGGCGGTTTCGAAGGGCGAAATGCCCACTGTGATGCGTGGCGACAGCCGGTCGCCAGAGGTTTCGCCGACATCACTGTCGAGCTTATAGCTGTCGTAACGCAGCCCGGCGATGACCTCGAGCCAGTCCCAGGTGAGCTTGTCCTGAACGTAAGCGCCGGAGACGTTCCTGTTGCCCGAGGGCGTATAGAAGCTGTCGCCGCCCGCCGTGCCGCCTGTCTCGACATCGTCGCCAACCCAGTCGCCGCCATAGGTCAGCTCATGCGCGATTCCAACGGTCTCGAATCTCGACGTGTTCCAAATGTCGATGCCGGAGGTGCCGATGTCGAACGTCGATTTCGAACCCGCCGGCAAAACCACGGGCAGACCGGTGACCGGATCAAACCGGTTTTGCGCCACAAGGGTCGTCAGATCGAGCTTGGTCTTGTTGTAGGACGCGTTGATGTGGAGGTCGAGCCAGCTCTTGTCTTCGTCGGTGATGTTGTAGCGGGCCGTGAAGGTATTCGCCTTCAGGTCGGCGTCGTTCACCGGCGCGCTGCCGCTGGTCTCGGTCCATCCGTCGTTCGAGCCGATCCAGCCCAGCTTCAGCTCGCTGTTTTCGCTGGGGCGGATGGTCGTCTTGAGGAGGCCGCTCAAGACGTCGAAGCCGGTGCCCGCTACAGTGTCGCCGCCGCCATGCTTGTAGTCGTCATAGTCGCGGTAGACGATATTGCCGAGCACGTCCCAGTTCTCGTTGATCCGATAGGCGCCGGTGGCGCTGGTGGTCCAGCCTTTGCCGTTGGTTTCGTAGCGCCCAGTTGCGGATACCGCCCAGGTCTCGTCCGGCTTGAGGAAATCCTGCGCATCCTTGGTGTCGAAAAATACGACGCCGCCGATCGCCCCGGAGCCATAGGTGTTGGCGACCGGGCCGCGGATCACATCGACGGATTTGATCAATTCGGGATCGATGTAGAAGGTCGATTGCGTACCGTGATCCGAGCGCTGGAAATTCTGGCGGGCACCGTCGACGATGACGGAGACGCGGCCGAAATCCTGCAGGCCGCGGATGTTGATGCTGGAACTGACACGCCTTGCGTCGGCCTGGACGGCGACACCCGGCACACCGAACAGCATTTCGTTGGGCGTCGTCGCCATGCGGCGCTCGAGCTGTTCCTCGTCGACATGGCTGGCTGAAGCAAGCGACTCGATCGCCGTCTCGCCGGTACGGCTGAGGATCAGGATCTTGTCGAGCAGTGTGGTACCCGCCGGGGCCGGCTTTACCTTTTCGGGCTGTTGAGACGGGTCAGTCTGCTGCTGGTCGGCTGCCGGTTGGGCGGCCTGCTGGGCGCCGGCCGGTGTTGCGAGCAGCGGGATCGCCGCCGCGCCGGCCAGCAACGCGGCCATTTTGCTTGTCATAGAACAATGTGTCAGGCCGCTGCCCGCCAGCCGTCCCCAATTCGCCAACCCCATGCTGCAACTCCAAGAATCCATGTTCGATGCTGGCTGGCTTGGGGCTCGCTGGCATTTTTCATCGCGTCCGGCGTCTTAAATGTTGACTCATTTACTCCGGTATTGCACTGCTAGATAACATGATTATTCGAGTCAAGAATTGAATCGGCATTTCACGCAGGCGCCGAGCCAGATGCCCGGCACAGGAAAAGGGATCGAACCAATGAACACGCACAATCCCAGCGACTTTCGCTATCGCGTCCGCCGTTCCGACGAAAATTCCGTCCGTTTCGACCGGATCCAATCGGCCGTGAGAACGCTGTCCAGCAACACGCTGTTCCAGGGCGAGCACGAGATCGGCATCGAGCATCATGGTGCGCTGTACCGGCTGAAGATCACCCGGCAGGGCAAGCTCATCCTCAACAAGTAGGTGGTAGAAATGGACCAGCGCGTAAAACCCGCCCCACACGAGATCCGGCGGGCACGGGCAGACAATCCGAAAATGCGCGAGCGCGACCTCGCCGCCCAGCTCGGTATTTCGGAGGCCGAACTGGTCGCCGCGCATTGCGGCGACGGCGTCGTGCGCGTCGAGCCGCGTGTCAACGACCTTTTGACTGGCCTCGAAGCTGTCGGTGAGGTGATGGCGCTGACCCGCAACGAAAGCGCGGTGCACGAGAAGATCGGCGTCTACGACAAGGTCGTCACCGGCAATCACAATGCCATGGTGCTCGGTGAGAATATCGACCTGCGCATTTTCCCAAAAGTCTGGGCGCACGGCTTTGCCGTGGAAAAGCGCGATGGCGCCGACATCCGCCGCAGCCTGCAGTTCTTCGATACCGCAGGCGAGGCGGTACACAAGGTGCATCTCAGGCCAGCCTCCAACCTTTACGCCTATCAGAAACTGGTGGCCGGGCTGGAATCGCCGAACCAGGAGCCGACGGTGGCGATTTCAGCGGGCACGGCCGACGAGACCGAGACTGCGGACAACCCGGCGAGCATCGACGATCTGCGCGACCGCTGGAGCCATCTGACCGACGTGCATCAGTTCTTCGGCATGCTGAAGACACTGAAGATCAGCCGCCGACAGGCGGTGCGCATGGTCGGCCAGGACTACGCCTGGCTGGTCGACAAGGATGCGGTGAACGCCATGCTCAACCACGCCGCTGCTGGCGCCATGCCGATCATGTGCTTTGTCGGCAATCGCGGCTGCATCCAGATCCATTCCGGCCCCGTCGCCTCGATCAAGCCGATGGGACCATGGCTCAACGTGCTCGACGAGACCTTCCATCTGCACCTGCGGACCGACCACATCGATGAGGTCTGGGCCGTGCGCAAGCCGACCAAGGACGGCTATGTCACGTCGCTCGAAGTCTATGGCGCCGACGGCAAGATGATCATCCAGTTCTTCGGTAAGCGGCATGAAGGCGAAAGCGAGCGCGAAGACTGGCGCTTTCTGGCCGAAAACCTGCCGCGTATCCCAAGCCCGACCGCAGCTTGAGGAAAACGACGATGGTTCTTTTCTCCAGGCTGGCATCGGTCTCCAGGTCGGCGCTTGGTCCTGTGGCCGCTGTTTTCCTGGCCTTCGCCGCGCTGATGACGGCTCAAGCCGCCGAGGGCATCGCGACTTTCGCCGATCGCTCGAGGATCGTGGCTATTGGCGGCTCGATCACCGAGATCGTCTACGCGCTCGGTGAACAGGATCGTCTTGTCGCGCGCGATTCGACCAGCCGCTATCCGCAAGCGGCGGCGGAACTGCCTGATGTCGGCTACATGCGCCAGCTGTCGCCGGAGGGTGTGCTGTCGGTCAATCCGTCGGGCATATTGGCCCTGCACGGCAGCGGACCGAAGGAAGCCGTCGACGTCTTGAAGAAATCAAGCATCCCGTTCATCGAGGTGACCGAGCGCTATGATAATCAAGGCATTCTCGAAAAGATCCACATCGTCGGCAAGGCGCTCGGCACCGAGGCCAAGGCCGATGCGCTGGCGGTCCAGATCGATGCCAGGCTGAAGGCAGCCGAAAAGCAGACCGCCTCGATCAAGGATCGCAAGCGCATCCTGTTCGTGCTGTCGATGCAGGGCGGCAAGCTGCTTGCCGCCGGCAGCGACACCGCCGCCGACGGCATCATCAAGCTTTCGGGCGGCATCAACGCCGTCGACGGCATTGCCGGCTACAAGCAATTGTCGGACGAGGCAGTCATCACCGCCAGGCCCGAAGTGATCCTGATGATGAACAATGCCGGACCGGCCACCGCGGATGACGAATTGTTTTCGAACCCTGCCGTGGCTTCGACGCCGGCGGGTGCCGCCCGCAAGCTGATCCGCATGGACGGCGGCTATCTGCTCGGCTTCGGCCCGCGCACGGCCGACGCCATCCACGACCTCGCCGTCTCGCTCTATGGCGGCCAGGTCACGGATTGAGCGCGATGGCCGATCATTCGATCGCCGGTGCGGCGGGCATCATGGCGACGGCAGCCGAGGGTGACCGTTCGCGGCGCGCCCGCCTCGTCGTCGTGCTGCTCTGCGTCGGGCTGGCTATCGCCGTGCTGTTGTCGCTGACCTCCGGCGCATCCGATGCCTCGGCCATCGGCGTCATGCATGACTGGCTGTTCGGCGCGTTGCCCGGCGACGCGGCGTTGAGCGCCCGCGACCACCTGATCATCCATGACATCCGTCTGCCGCGCATCATTATGGGCGTGCTGATCGGCGCATCGCTTGCCGTCTCCGGTGCCGTCATGCAGGGGCTGTTCCGCAATCCGCTGGCCGACCCCGGCCTGATCGGCGTTTCGGCCGGATCGAGCCTCGGTGCGGTCGCCGTCATCGTGCTTGGCTCGACCATGCTGGCGCCGCTGACTTCGGCGCTCGGCACGATGGCTTTGCCGCTGGCTGCGTTCTGCGGCGGGCTGGCGACGACATTGCTGCTCTATAAGGTCGCGACACGGCAAGGCCGGACCTCGGTCGCCACCATGCTGCTCGCCGGCATCGCGCTGGCGGCGCTTGCCATGGCGCTGACCGGCATCCTGATCTTCATGGCCGACGACCGGCAATTGCGCGACCTGACCTTTTGGCAGCTCGGCTCGCTGGGCGGCGCAACCTGGCAGAAGATCGGCTCGGTCGGGCCGGTCATCGTGCTGGCGCTGGCGGCAATGCCGTTCCTGGCGCGCGGCCTCAACGCGCTGGCGCTCGGCGAGGCCACGGCCGGCCATCTCGGCATTCCGGTGCAGCGGCTGAAATACACCGCGATTGTCGGCGTCTCGGCAGCGGTCGGCGCATCGGTCGCCGTCAGCGGCGGCATCGGTTTCGTCGGCATCGTCGTGCCGCATCTGCTGCGTCTGCTGATCGGCCCCGATAACCGTTATTTGCTGCCGGCATCGGCGCTGCTTGGTGCGGCGCTGCTGCTGTTGGCCGACGCCGTCGCCCGCACCATCGTCGCCCCAGCCGAATTGCCGATCGGCATCGTCACCGCGGTCGCCGGCGCACCGTTCTTCCTGTGGATCCTGCTGCGCAAGCGCGGCGTCATCGACCTGTGAAAGTTTGCCTATGATCGAAGCGCGGGATGTCTCGGTGGCGATCGGCGGCAAGGGCATTGTCGCCAATGTCGATTTCGAGGCGCGGCCCGGCGAAATCGCGGCCATCGTCGGCCCCAACGGTTCGGGCAAGACGACCTTCCTCCGAGCACTGTCCGGCGATCTTGGCTATTCGGGAGAGGTCACCGTCAACGGCCGCAATCTATCGGCGATGAAGCCGGTCGAGGCGGCGACGGTGCGCGCGGTGCTGCCGCAGGCGACGACGCTGTCGTTTCCGTTCACCGTGCGCGAGATCGTCAGGCTGGGCCTGGTCGGCGGGCGCTCCGGCGCGCTGTCCGGCGAGGACCAGCGCCTGCCCGAACGGGCGCTGGCTCGCGTCGACCTCGACGGTTTTGCCGGCCGCTTCTACCAGGAGCTGTCCGGCGGCGAGCAGCAGCGCGTGCAGCTTGCCCGCGTTCTGTGCCAGGTGTGGGAGCCGGTGCTCGACGGCAAGCCGCGCTATTTGTTCCTCGATGAGCCGGTGTCCAGCCTCGACATCAAACACCAGCTGATCATCATGGACATCGCGTGCGATTTCGCCAGACGCGGCGGCGGCGTGGTCGCTATCCTGCACGACCTCAATTTGACGGCGATGTATGCCGACCGGATTTTCGTCATGCATCGCGGCAGGCTCGCCGCTACAGGTTCGCCGCAACAGGTGCTCAGCGACGAGCTGATCGAAAAGGTCTTCGATTGCCGGCTGAAGGTCGGTGTGTTGCCGGCCGCAAACATGCCGTTCGTATTGCCGCAGTCGGTCTGTTGATATCCAGGTGATGCCGGCCCGCAAATGGCGATTTCCTGCGCTTCCGGTACTCACGTACCCAAACGTACGCTCCGTTCCGGTTCTCGGAACCCACCATTTTCGGCTCGGCCTGACCTGAATCTCAACAGACCTCACCAACTGAGATGCGACCAGAAATCAGGCGGCCGGCGCCCTTTGCACCAGCATGTCGATGCCGAGCAGGTGCCGCACATTCGGGCGCGCCGCCACCAGATCGGCGATCGTGTAGCGCGACAGCACGGCGAAGAAGGCGTTGAGCGCTTCGCGCAATGCCGAATTCAGCGCGCAGCTATCGACCAGCGGACATTCGGCGGCGTCGTTCTCGAAGCACTCGGCCATGGCAAAGCTTTCCTCCGTTACCCGCACGACATCGAACAGGCTGATTGATTCGGCCGCGCGGCCGAGCCTGACGCCGCCATTCCTGCCGCGCACCGTTTCGATCAGGCCGTTTTCGACCAGCGGCTGCAGGATCTTGAACAGGAAAAGTTCCGATACCGAATAGGCGGCGGCGATCTCGGGGATGCGGCTCAACCGCTCGGTGTTGGCGGCGCAATACATCAGAATGCGCATGGCGTAGTTGGTCTGACGGGTAAGCCGCATTGTGTCCTCACATAACAGTGGTTGGCGTCAATATGGCCTATAGTTTGGAACAATTCCAGACTGGCGCTGCATAATAGATGAATTCCGGCGTCAAGTTTGCGTGCACGATTGCGCGCACCGGAACCAGCGGCGCGCTTTCTGGGGCAGGCGACACTAGATAAGTTCGCATACACGATCAGGAGCGGCCCATCATGTCACGACCAGCCCCGGCATTTGCATCCGTCGCGTCCGTCCGGTTCGACGCCGATGCCGACGCCAAGCTTTCGGCGCTCAGGCGCACCAAGTTCGTTGCCGCCGCAGCGCTTGCGTTTTGCGTGCTGGTCTTTGCGGTGGCGAAATCGCTCGAGAGCCGGCATGCGTGGTTGGGCTTCGTCGCCGCTTTCGCCGAGGCGGCGACGATCGGCGGCCTGGCGGACTGGTATGCGGTGGTGGCGCTGTTTCGGCGGCCGCTTGGCCTGCCGATCCCGCATACGGCCATCATCCCGGAAAACCAGAATCGCATCGCCGACAATCTCGGCCGCTTCATCGAGGTGAATTTCCTGGCGCCGGAACCGGTGCGCGAAAAGCTCGCCGAGGTCGACTTTTCCGCGCTGGTCGCGGACTGGCTGGCCGACCCGAACCGCGCCGCCGATTTGTCGCGCTTCGTCGGCCGGCTGGTGCCGCAGACGCTGGCGGCGGTCGAGCAATCCGGACTGCGCGGCTTCGTCACCAGCCGTATGCTGGAGCAGATCGAAAAGGTGCCGCTGGCGCCGCTCGCCGCCGAGCTGCTGTCGGCGCTGACTGACGATCGCCGCCACCAGAAATTATTCGACGAGTTCACCAAGGTGGTCGGCCGCTTCCTGAGCGACGAGCAGGCGCTGGCGACGATGCGCGAGAAGATCCGCGAGGAACTGCCGTCGCTGTTCAACCTGTTTCGCGCCGACGCCTATCTGTTGAAGAAGATCATTGCGTCGGCCGGCTCGCTGCTCGATGAGGTGCGGGCCGATCCGCACCATCCGATGCGAGCCGAATTCGACCTTTTCGTCGAAACCTTCGTCGAGCGGTTGAGGACATCCAAACAATATGCCAGGCGCGCTGAAAAGCTGAAGCGCGATTTCCTTGCCCGGCCAGAGCTCAGCGCGCTGGCCGGCGATATGTGGGACAGCCTGCGGCTGTTCATCGAACAGGACGCCAAGGCGCCGAATTCGATGATCCGCGACCATCTCGCCACCATGTTCGTCGAGGTCGGCCGCCATCTTGCCGACGACGCGCAGATCAGGGCCGACATGAACCAGGGGTTCATCGTGGCGCTGGCGTCCTTCGTCGAAAGCCAGAAGAGCGGCGTGTCGAAGTTCATCGCCGACCAGGTCAAGCGCTGGGACCTCGCGCAACTGACAAGGCTTATCGAAATGAACATCGGCAAGGACCTGCAATATATCCGCTTCAACGGCATGATCATCGGTGGCCTTGCCGGGCTCGTGCTCTACACTGCCGAACGGCTGTTTCTTGTCGGCTGACTCGTCCGAATGGACCGCTGAGCTTCGCTGCACTATCTTCCGTGCAGTGGCGGCGTTCACGGCAACAAGGGGAGAGAACCAGCATGGCAAAACGACCGGAGTCCGAGTCCTTCATCGACATGTTCGGCAAGTTCGGCCGCGACCTGAAGCTGCCGAATGTCGACGTCGAGGCGATCCTCGCCCACCACGCCAAGAACCTGGAAGCGCTGGAGAAGTCGGCACGGGCGAGCGCCGCTGGAGCCTCGGCGCTGTTGTCAAGGCAACGCGAGATGCTGCAGGACACGCTGCGCGAAATCACCGACATGGCACAAAGCTACAGAGCGCCCGGCAATCCGCAGGAAATGATGCAGAAGCAGGCGGCGTTCGCCAGGAAATCCTTCGAGACCGCGCTGAAGAATGCCGGCGAGATGGCCGAACTGGCGAGGGCGTCCGGCACCGAATCGATCGAAATCCTGCGCAGCCGCATCAAGGAGGCGATGGAGGAGATCCGCGCCGGCCACGACAAGAGGTAGCTGTTCCCCGGCAGCACACTTGCCGGCGGCGAAGACTGGCGGTTCGCGGGCCGAAGATTATGCGCTGGAATCGCATTGGCGAATTGACAGGGGCGGCCCGTCGTGGTCCGGAACAGGCAAGCGATCGGGAAAGCAGGAATGACGCAGATACGGCCGAGGACGCCGCCGACCTTCGAGCAACTCAGGGCGATGGCCGGGCAGGAGTTGGGCGTTTCGGACTGGACGCTGGTCGATCAGCACCGCATCGACCAGTTTGCCGAATGCACGGGCGATCATCAATGGATCCATGTCGATCCCGAGCGGGCGAAGCGGCAAAGCCCGTTCCGCACCACGATCGCGCATGGCTATCTGACCCTGTCGATCATCGGCGCGCTGGCGCTCGAGATGGGGATCGTACCCGAAAACACGCAGGCCGCGTTCAACTACGGTTTCGACAAAGTGCGCTTCGTGGCGCCGGTCAGGGTCGGCTCGCGTATCAGGCTGCGCACCACGCTGTTGTCGATGGAAGACAAAGGTCCGGGGCAATATCTAATGAAGGCCGCCAATACGGTCGAGATCGAAGGCGAGCAGAGGCCGGCGCTGACCGCCGAGACGCTCGTCATGCTTTATGCACGCCGCAAGCGGGCAGGGGCCTGAGAGCACAGCCTCAGGCCAGCAGGGTTCCGGCAGCGCGAATCAACGCGACATCGCCTGTTCAAGCGCCCTGAAAATCCGGTCATCTCCGGACTGCGCGACGTTGAAGCGCATGAAACGGCTGGCCGACCGGGACAGGCTGAACGCATTGCCGGGCGCAAGCACGACGTTGGCCGACAAAGCGTGACGGGCGACGTCCGCGGCATCTATTCCCTCCGGCAGCCTGCACCATAAAAACATGCCGGCCGGCTGATCTATCCACGGCACGATGCTGATTGCCCTGAGCCGGGTGCCGGTTTCTTCCATGGCGCGCGAGAGCCGCGCGCGCAGCAGATCGACGTGCTTGCGATAGAGGCCGTCCTTCAGCAGCGTCAGCACCAGTTCGGATGCAAGTCGCCCGCTGCCAAAGGACGTGGCGATCTTGAGATCGGTCAATCCTTCCATCCAGTCGCGAGGAGCGGCGATGAAGCCGCAGCGCACCGATGCCGACAGCGTCTTGGAAAAGCTTCCGATATGGATGACCCTGCTGAGGCCGTCGAAGGCCGCCAGCCTGGGCGCGGACGTGTGTTCGAAATCGGCGAAGATATCGTCCTCGATGATCGTCAGCCCCGACTGGTCGGCGAGCTTCAGCACCCGATGGGCAACGACCGGGGACAATATCGCGCCGGTCGGATTATGGAGCGCCGAATTGGTGATGTAGAGGCGCGGCCGGTGCTCGTTCAGCGCCTGCGCGAACAGTTCGATGTCCGGCCCCGAGCGCGTGTAGGGGACGCTGATCACCTTGGCCCGATGGGCGCGCAACAGGGCATGGAAGTTGAAATAGCAGGGATCGTCGACCAACACCGTGTCACCCGGTTCGAGCAGGAACCGGCACAGCAGGTCGATCGCCTGAGTGCCCGATTCCGTCAGCATGATCTGGTCCGGGGAGGCTTCGATGCCGTGCTCGGCCATGCGCCGCGCCAGCAGATGGCGTAGCGCCGGCAAGCCGAGCGGCGTGCCGTAGTCGGTCAGCGCGGCGTCGTCGGCGCGGGCCGTCGTCCGCAGTGCCCGGCGCAATCCAGCCTCGGGCATCCATGTTGCCGGCAGCCAGCCGCAACCCGGTTTCAGGACGCCGTCGCCGGCTTCCAGCGATTGGCGCGAGACCCAGAGCGGGTCGACGGCACGGTCAAGCCTGGGGCCGATCTCGGCCAGCGACAACGGAGCCAACGGTCCGGCGGCATAGAAACCCGAGCCCGGCCGCGAGCGGATCATGCCTTCCGCCGCAAGACGCTCATAGGCTTCGACCACGGTGGATTTGGAAACCTGCATGGCCTTCGCAAACGCCCGGATCGAAGGCAGCCGCGTTCCCGGCGTCAGGCTGCGCGCGGCGATCCTGTGCCTGATCGTCACCATGACGCTTTCGACAAGCGTCCGGCTGCCTTCATCAGTTGTCGTCTGCTCATCCATCCGTACTGCTCGCCCTACCATGACGGTTTTGTCAAACTGTACCTGATTGTCTCTGGCGGAGCCAGACGCCCGGCCCGATAGAGGGCGAAATCAGCGGGGCATCGATGGACAAGGCGGCGAGTAGTTGGGCGGCGAGTAGTTGGGCGGCGAGTGGTTGGGCGGCGAGTGGCTGGGTCAACGGGTTCATAGGCGTGCTGATCTTCAGCGGTTCGCTTCCGGCGACGCGCGTGGCGGTGATGGATTTCGATCCGGTGTTCGTAACGGTCGCCCGTGCGGCTTCGGCGGGCATCCTCGGCCTGGCGCTGCTGCTCGTTTTTCGTCAGAAGCGCCCGGAGCGGCGAGATCTGTTCCCGCTGGCGATCGTGGCGCTTGGCGTCGTGGTCGGTTTTCCCCTGCTGACGGCGCTGGCGCTCAAGCACATCACGTCGGCTCACTCCATCATTTTCGTCGGCCTGTTGCCGTTGGCGACCGCGATCTTCGGTGTGGTTCGAGGCGGCGATCGCCCGAAGCCGGCGTTCTGGCTGTTCTCGTGCCTCGGCAGCGCCCTTGTCGCCGGTTTCGCAGTCACGCAAGGCCTGTCGGTCTCGCCGCTCGGCGACATCTTGATGCTGGCCGCCATCATCGTGTGCGGATTGGGCTATGCCGAAGGAGCGGCGCTGTCGCGCAAACTCGGCGGTTGGCAGGTGATTTCGTGGGCGCTGGTGCTGTCGCTGCCCCTCATGCTGGCGCTGACGTTCATCACCATGCCGCCGTCGCTCGAAAGTGCCGGCAGGGGCGCATGGATTGGTCTGGCCTATGTCTCGCTGTTCAGCATGCTGATCGGTTTCGTGTTCTGGTATCGCGGCCTGGCGCAAGGCGGCATCGCCGCGGTCGGGCAGTTGCAACTGCTGCAGCCCTTCTTCGGCCTGGGGCTGGCGGCAGCGCTGCTGCATGAGCAGGTCAGTCCCGCCATGATCGCCGTCACCGCCGCCGTCGTGCTTTGCGTCGTCGGTGCCAAGAGATATGCGAGATAGGTGCGCCGGCTGCCGGAGTTGCATGCGAACCGGGTGGAATCCTCAAGGATGCTTGGCAACGATATCAGTTCGCCCGGCAGTGGCGCGGGCTGAAAATACCGCAAGGATCAGCGCCATCAGCACCAGGCCCGTCGCCACCTGGAAGGTGACCTGCATCCCTCGTGCCGCTGCCGCAGGTGCCAACACTGCCAAGCCAGTGCCTTCCCCAGCCGATGCGAAGGCAAACACTGCGCCCATCACGGACGCACCGGTGATCAGGCCGAGATTGCGCGACAGATTGAGCAGGCCGGAGACGACGCCGCGCTGGTCGGATGCGACGCCCGTCATCACGGCCGAATTGTTGGAGGTCTGAAACAGGCTGTAGCCGGTGCAGACGATGATGATCGGCACGACATAGCCGGCAATACCGAATTCCGCCCGCGACAGAGCAAAGGTGCCAATAGCGAGATCGAACAGGCCGACGATCATGATCCGGTTCGCCCCGAAACGATCGACCAGGCGTCCGGCCGGCAGCGCCGCCAATGCGGTAACCAGAGGGCCGGTCGACAGAACCAGCCCGACCATGGCTGCGTCCAGCCCGAGCGCGCGCGACAGATAGAATGGTGCGACCACCAGCGTCGCCATCATCACCGTGGCGACGATCAGGTTCATGGCGAGGCTTGCGTTCAACGCCTGGTCGCGGAACCTCGCAGGTTGGATCAAAGGGTTCTGGACCCTTGTCTGCGCAATGACAAACAGCAGGCCAGCCACGGTTGCGGCAATCAGCAAGCCGACATTGAGAGAACCAAAACTGCCACGCCCAAGGGTCATGGCGAGCGCATAGGCGGCTAGCGTCAGCGCGAGCAAAGCCGTGCCGATCCCGTCGAAACCGCGCCGACCTGGCGTCTTTTTTCCGGCCGACAGGAAGCGCCAGGCAAGCGCAAAGGCCAGCACCCCCAACGGCAGATTGATGAGGAAGATCGCGCGCCAGCCGAGGCCGGCAATCAACAGTCCGCCAAGCGAGGGGCCAAGCGTGGTGCCGATCGCCGACATGGCGCCGAGCAGGCCCATGACGCTGCCGGTTTTATCCCGGGGAACCGCGTCGGCGACAAAGGCCAGCGTCAGAGCCATCATAATGGCCGCGCCGAGCCCCTGTGCCGCCCGTGCGGCGATCAGCAGCCAGAGCGTCGGCGCGAGCCCGCAAAGCACCGATGCGAAGGTGAACAGGGCAATGCCGCCGAGCAATAGCGGGCGGCGGCCGAATATATCGGCGAGCCGCCCGGCGCTTACGATCAAGGTGGTGATGGCGAGCAGATAGGCCAGGACGACCCATTGCACGAGCTGGAACGATGCGTCGAACGCCTGCATCAGCGATGGCAGCCCGACGCTGGCGATGCTGGTGGCGAGCGACGACAGCAGCGTTGAAAGCGACAGGCTTGCCAATGCCCATCGGGTCGAGCGTGCGCTCACCGGGGCAACTTCGTCCCAGGTCTTTTCAGCGGTCGATGCCAAGGTGAACTCCTTTGCCGGCAGCCCCCAATCGGAGCTGTCGGACGCTATTCCCTCGCATGATGTGGCGGAAGGCGCAGTATTTGCATCTTATTCGTGCATGAAACGCCACATCGCGGCCGAGCTGTGCTACGGTCCTTCCATGTCGTCGCCAGATCTCAATCTGCTTGTCGCCCTCAATGTGCTGCTGACCGAGGGCAGTGTGGCGCGTGCTGCCGCGCGGCTGCGCCTCAGTCCCTCGGCGATGAGCCGGACGTTGGCGCGGTTGCGCCAGGCGACAGGCGACCCATTGTTGGTCCGGGCCGGCCGTGGCCTGGTTGCGACGCCGCGCGCGCTCGAATTGCAGCAACAGGTAGGCCGCGTCGTTCAGGATGCGGAAGCGCTGCTGCGCCCGGCCAAGCTCCTCGACCTCTCTGCTCTCGACAAGGTCTTCACGCTGCGCGCCAACGAAAGTTTCGTCGAGGAGTTCGCACCGCGTCTTCTGACCCGTGTCGAAGCGGATGCGCCTGGTGTGCGGCTGCGTTTTGCGCCGAAATCCGACAAGAACGACATGTCGTTGCGTGACGCGGCGGTTGATCTCGAAATCGGGGTTGCCAGTGAAACGAGCCCTGAAATGCGCATTCAGGCGCTGTTTCGCGACCGCTTCATCGGTGCGGTGCGAACGGGTCACAGGCTGGGCGAGGGCCCAATGACGCCGGAACGCTATGCGGCCGGCCGCCACATTAGCGTTTCGCGGCGCGGCCGCGAAAGGGGCCCGATCGACGAGGCCTTGAAGCGGCTGGGACTCGAACGGACGATCGTGTGCATGGTTTCCAGCTTCTCGGCCACGCTCGCCATGGCGCGCGCCTCCGATCTGATCGCCAGCGTCCCCGAACGGCACACGCTGGGCGCGCGCACGGGCATGTACAGCTTCCCGTTGCCGGTCGATATCGAGGAGGTCACCATTTCGATGCTGTGGCATCCGCGACTCGATGCCGATCCGGCACAACGCTGGCTGCGAGCCTGCGTGCGGGAGGTCTGCGCGTCGTTTCGCTGATCCAGACTCAGGGCGTGATCTAGAATCTGGTCACCACGCCGATGCCTATGCCTTCGAAGCCGCCCATCGCCATCAATGCGGCCGGCGCCTCTTCGAGGCTGATCTTCTTGCCGACCAGCAGTTCGGGTTTCAGCTTGCCGGTGCGGATCATCTCCATCATCGCCTGGTAGCGGAAGGCCTGCATGCCGTGGCTGCCGCGGATTTCGAGCTCGAATGCGATCACCTTGTCCATCGGTATCTGCGGCCTGGCATGGTCGCCGAGCATCAGGCCGACCTGCACGTGGCGGCCGCGGCGGCGCAGGTTTGCGATCGAGTTGAACGAGGTACTGGGGTGGCCGAGCGCGTCCATCGACATGTGCGCGCCGCCATTGGTGATCTGCTTGACCGCCTTGACCACGTTCGGCGTCTTTGCCGCGTTGATCGTCGCCACCGCGCCGATCTTTTTGGCAAAGTCCAGCTTCTCGTCGGTGAGGTCGATGGCGACGACATTGGCGCCCATGGCGCTGGCGATCATGATCGCCGACAGGCCGACGCCGCCGCAGCCATGCACGGCAACCCATTCGCCGGGGGTCACGCGGCCCTGATCGACGATGGCGCGGAACGAGGTGACGAAGCGGCAGCCGAGGCTGGCGGCGGTGGCGAATTCCATCTCGTCGGTCAAGCGCACGAGATTGGTGTCGGCATGGTCGATGGCGACATATTCGGCGAACGACCCCCAGGCGCTGAAGCCTGGCTGGAACTGGTGCTCGCAGACCTGGTGGTTGCCCGAGGTGCATTCGAAACAGCGGCCGCAGCCGACGGCGAAAGGCACAGTGACACGCTCACCGGTCTTCCAGCGGGTCACCTGCTTGCCCACCGCGGCGACGACGCCGGCAAGCTCGTGGCCGGGCACATGCGGCAGGCGGATACCGTCGTCGTGCCCCATCCAGCCATGCCAGTCGCTGCGGCAGAGGCCGGTGGCCTCAACCTTGATGACGACGCCTTCCGGCGCCGGCGTCGGATCCGGCACGGTCTGGATCGTCGGCGCCTCGCCGAATTTTTCGAAGACGACGGCTTTCATCGGCTGTTCCTCATGACTTCATGCGATTTGCGGTCTATTCGGCATCGATCTGGTTCTCAGGCGCGGCCTTCTGGAACGCCGGCAGCGCCATGCAGGCGACATTGATGCGCGAGATCGTCGGGTAAGGCGTCATGTCGACGCCGAAACGGGCATTGCTGGTGACCTGTGCGACCAGACAGATGTCGGCCAGCCCCGGCGTGTCGCCATGGCAGAATGTCTTGGTCTCGGGCGAGGAAGCCAGAATCTTTTCAAGCGGCTGGAAGCCTTCGTTGACCCAGTGCCGGAACCAGTTGACGACATCCTGGTCGCCGGCGCCGAACAGTGTGCGCAGCGAGGTCAGCACGCGCAGATTGTTCACCGGATGGATGTCGCAGGCGATCATCTGCGCCAGCATCCTGACGCGGGCGCGGCCAGGCGCATCCTTGGGCAGCAGCGGCGGCTCAGGCGTGGTCTCGTCGAAATATTCGATGATCGCCAGCGATTGCGTCAGCAGCGTGCCGTCGTCCAGGACCAGTGCCGGCACCAGCCCTTGCGGATTGACCGCGAGGTAGGCGGGTTCGAGATGCTCGCCGTGGCGCAAATGATGCGGCACGTAGTCGTAGGACAGGCCCTTCATCTCCAGCGCGATCCGCACCCGGTAAGAGGTCGAGGAGCGGTAGTAGTTATGGAGGACGATGTCGCTCATCGGTTCATGAACTCGGTTGGCCGATGGTCAGTTCGATTTCGCCGATGCCGTCGACGCCACCGGTGATCTTTTCGCCCGGCCCGACCGCGCCGACACCGGCGGGCGTGCCGGTGAAGATCAGGTCGCCGGGCCGGAGTTCTACCGCCTCGCTGCAAATCGAGACGATGTCGGGAACCGGCCAGATCAGTTCGGCAAGGTCGCCGTCCTGCCTGATCTCGCCGTCGACCGCGAGCCAGATGCAGCCCTTGTCGGGATGACCGGATTTTTGCGCCGGAACCAGCGGGCCGCAGGGCGCTGAACGGTCGAAGGCTTTCGACCAGTCCCACGGCCTTGCCGCCTTTTTCGCCTCGTCCTGAAGGTCGCGGCGAGTCAGGTCGACGCCGACGCCGTAGCCCCAGACATGGTCCAGCGCCCGCTCGCGCGGTATGCGAAAGCCGGCTCTGCCGATCGCGACGACCAGCTCGATTTCGTGATGCAGGTTTTGGGTCAGCGGCGGGTAGGGGATCGTGGTGCCCGAACCGACTGCCGCGTCGACCACTGCGTCGCCTGGTTTGGTGAAGAAGAAGGGAGGGTCGCGCTCGTCATTGCCGAGCTCGCGGGCATGAGCGGCGTAGTTGCGGCCGACGCAGAAGATCCGGCGCACCGCAAAACGCTCCGGCGAGCCGGCCACGGCCACCGACGGGGTTGCGGGCAAGGGAAGGACGAAGCCGGTCATGCACTGTCTCTGTTCAGTGGATATGTCGCTGGCACATTCGACCGATTTGGCCGGTCGGGCAAGGCATTGCATCGCGCAAAGGCTAGGCCTGCCGCGTTGCGTCGCGGAAATCGCCGGTACATTTTGCTCTGCCGGCCAAGATGGCAATGTACTATTTGGGAACAAGCCGGCCACGGCGCGAAGCGCCTGCCGCCAACGCCTGAGACTGTCGACCGTTGGTTTCGGGGAACGGACATGACAGCCCCTTTCGGTCCGTCCCCCTACTTCGGGCGTGTCGTTATCTCGCACTTGCACAAAGCTCTGGTGCGCTGCAATATAGCTGGAGGAATGCGGCCTCCAGCCCACCTTTCGCAGGTTCAATGAAGGGACCGGCATGACGGACATCTCCGCGACGCGTCTTGTCGTGTCCAGGCCTGTGGCCGATAGCTCGGCAAGAACCAGGCTTGCCTATCTCGACGGCTGGCGCGGCCTGTCGATCGCGCTGGTGCTGATCGGCCATTTCTTCCCCGTTCCCGGCATCAATCTCGGCGTCCTGGGCGTCGAATTCTTCTTCGTGCTCAGCGGCCGGCTGATGGCCGAGATCCTGTTTGTCGAATACTATCCGCTGAAGAAATTCTTCAAGCGCCGGTTCTCCCGCATCTACCCGGCACTGCTGATTTTTGTCGTCGCCGCGATGGTTGCCCTGTCCGGCACATTCATCGCCTTCAAGTCGAAGGCGGCGCTGACGGCGCTGACGTTCACCTACAACTATGCCGGAATTCTCGTCACCCGCGCCGGCGCGCTCGACCATATCTGGTCGCTCTGCGTCGAAGAGCACGCCTATATCATCCTGGCGCTGATCAGCGTCGTCGTCTCGGGGCGGTCCCGGGTCATCATGTTGCTCGGTGCATTGTCGGTGCTGGCCATGGCAAACGGCGCCATCTCCTACTGGGTGCTCGCAATAGGCTACGAGGGCACCTATTGGCGCACCGACGTGCACATCGCCTCGATCCTGCTGTCGGCGGTGATATGCCTGCTCAAGGCCGACGACAGGCTGCCGGCGCTGCTCAAGGGGCCGCATGTCGCCCTGGCGGCCTCAGTAGTGGCTGTGCTCCTTTTCATGGCTGCCGTGCCAACCCCGATCCACTATCTGCTCGCGGTGCCGCTGCTGGCGCTCGCCGTCAATTCGCTCGACTTCAGCAGCCGGTATCTGACCGGGTTTCTATCGTCCCTGCCGATGACGATGCTGGGGCTGTGGTCGTATTCGCTCTATCTTTGGCAGCAGCCTTTTTATCAATTCGTCGACATAAAAGGCAGTTCGCCGTGGTTGATGCTGGCGGCGGCGTTCGCTTGCGCGCTGTGCAGCTACTACATCATCGAAAAGCCGGCCCGCTCCTGGCTGAACCGCAATTGGTAGGGCGAACGGCGCCCGCCGTTCAGCCGGCGATCCGTCTTGCATAATACCGCACGGCTTTCCTGCCGCCGTGGATTACCGCGTCGCCCACTTCCGCAAAGCCGATTGCGGCATGGAAGGCGTCCGAAGCCGGATTGGGTGGCTCGGCATTGACTTCGCAGGTGACGATCGCCTGGCCCGCGCGTGACGCCTGCTCGAACAGATCCTCGTACAGCCGGCGGGCATGGCCGCGCCCGCGCGCTGCGGCGGCGACCACGACGCGATCGACATAGACGAACCGCGGGAAGCGCTGGCGAAACCACAGGAAGTTCGGGCTGTCGTAGCTCGCGTGCTGGTCGAAGGTCATGATGAAGGCCTGGAGCGCACCGATACGGCGCGCGTAAAACGCTTCGCCGAGCAGGAAGGACAGGCGCTCAGGTTCGAGCCATGATAATTCCGCAGCGTGCTCGTTGTTGAGCGCGAGGATGGCGGGCTCATCCTGCGGCGAAACCCGTTCGATCGGCAAACGCACTTCGATGATGTTGTTCGATCTTCCAGGATCATGCCCGGGCAGCGGCGATGGTCGCCGCCACCAGCGCCTCGTCGGTCACGGTGTTGCGGTATTCGCGGTCGAGGTCGGTGCCGCCCATGCCGACCCCCGGGTTGCGGTAGCGCATGGCACTCGGCACGTCCTTGAGCGCGGCGAAGTGCATTTCGCTCAACCCGGTTTTCCTCCGCACCTTTCTGATGTTCTCGGGATCAAGCCCGCCGCAGCCGAGGATGATGATGCGGTCGCCGGCCTGCCTGACAAGATCGGCGAGCAGGTCAGCGCCTTCCAGTGCCGTGTCGCGCTGGCCGCTGGTCAGCACGCGGCCGACCTTGCAGCGGATCAGCGTCTCCAGCGCCTCGGTCGGGTCGCGGGTCATGTCGAAGGCGCGGTGGCAGGTGACGTTCAAGCTTCCCGCTGCCTGCGCCAGTTCGCTCATGCGCTGTTCGTCGATCGTGCCGTCGGCAGCGAGGCAACCGACGACGACACCGGCGACGCCGAGCTCGGCAAGCGCGCCGATATCGGCGAGCATCGAACGATATTCGGCTTCGCTATAGAGAAAATCGCCGCCGCGCGGCCGCACGATGACGTGGAACGGGATCGTCGCCAGCTCGAGCGCCGTGCGCACCGTGCCGAAGCTCGGTGTGATGCCGCCTTCGATCAGGCTGGCACAGAGCTCGACACGGTCGGCGCCTGCGGCTTGCGCGGCCAGCAGGCCGTCTATGCCTTCGACGCAGATCTCGATCAGCGGGAGGCGAGGACGTTCGGTCTCGGTCATGGGCGATCCGTCGATGATTTCAGCTGGCCAGCGGTAGCATCGGGCATGGTGCGATGAAAGCCGGAAGTGTTGGCTCAATGTGCTTGCGGGCGCGCCTGCCATTCCGCCGCTTGACACATTCATAACTTAAGCGTTATACGTAACTCATAGCTGGTGGGTTATTGGTTCTCATGGAGAGCGCGTTGTTGATAGCCCAGCCAAACCGCAAACAACGGGTCCGAAGTCATGACTGAAGCAACCACAATCGAAACCAAATCCATTGTCGTCGAGCGTCTGATCCCGCATGCGGCTGAAAAGATATGGCGCGCACTGACCGTGCCGCATCTAGTTGCCGAATGGCTGATGGAGAACGACTTTGCGCCTGAGCAAGGCCATCGCTTTACCTTTCGCGCGACGCCGGTGCCTGGCTGGTCCGGCGTGACGAACTGCGAGGTGCTGAAGATCGAGCCGCCACGCCTGCTAGCCTACAGATGGGGCGACGGCACCGAATCCGACAGCGGTCTGAAGACCGTGGTGACATGGTCGTTGACGCCCGAAGGTACAGCGACGCGGGTGCGCATGGAGCATTCCGGGTTCCGGTCCGAGGACGAGCGCGGCTATATCGGCATGGGAAGCGGTTGGCCGCGCATTCTCGAGCGGCTTGAGCGGGTGACTGCCTCGCAAAGCTGAAGATCCCGGCGCTCGCCTTGCCGCAACGCGGCGGCCGGCGAACTGACAGAACCAAGACATATCGAGACCCCGGATGTTCGTCGTCCGGGCTTGAAAAAACACGCCCGAAGGAGACCACTATGCAAGCACGATTGAAAAACCCGGTGATGCTCATTCCCGGCGCCTTGCAGGCGCTGCTCGCGCTGGACAAGTCGACAGAGACTGCCGACCTGTCCTATGTGACGCGCAAGCTCGTCCATTTACGCGCCAGCCAGATCAACGGATGCAGCCTCTGCGTCGACATGCATGCGCGCGAATTGAAGAAGGCCGGCGAAAAGGACGAGCGCGTCTTCACCGTGTCCGCATGGCGGGAGACACCCTACTTCACCGACGCCGAACGCGCCGCGCTGGCACTGACCGAGGCGGCAACCCGGTTGGCCGACCGGCCAGACGCGGTAACGGATGCGGTCTGGGATGAAGCCGCCCGGCACTATGACGAAAAGGCGCTTGCCGCCCTGGTCGTCCAGATTGCCCTGATCAACGCATTCAACCGGCTCAACGCAACCACCAGGCAGATGGTCGGCGCCTGGGGCTGAACGGGGCTCCCTTTTTCGCAACGGCACGTCAGATCCGCAACTCGTGAGCGTTCGCGCGGACGAAGTCGATGAAGGCCCGCAGCTTCGGCGGTACCAGGCGGCGGCTCGGATAATAGAGGTGGAGCGGCTCGTAAGCTGGACAGAAAGGTTCCAGCACCTTGACCAGCGCGCCTGAGGCGAGAAGCGGCGCGGCGAGGCCCTCGACGGCGAAGGCGAGGCCAAGCCCTTGCGCCGCGGCGGTAATGCACAGCGGAAGCGTGTTCACGACCAGACATGCGTCCGGCGTGAATGCGACTTCGCGTCCCTCCACGATGAACTCCCAGGGTGAAATCGTGCTGGTGCGGGTGAGGGCGAATGCGATGCAGCGATGGGCGGCGAGGTCTGCCGGCCGTTTCGGTGTGCCGTTGCGCGCCAGATAATCGGGGCTGCCCACCACGACCATCTGCAGGGGCCCGCCCAGGCGCGCGCCGATCATATCTCTCTCGAGAAGCTCGCCGATGCGCAGGCCGGCATCGAAGCCGTCGGCGGCGATGTCGACGAAGCTGTCGTCGAAAATCAGACTAAGCCGCACTTCGGGATAAGCATCCATGAACGGCCGCATCAATGGCTCTATCAGCAGCGGCGCGGCGATCCAGGGCAAGCTGAGGCGCAGCGTGCCGGCGGGACGATCGCGGCTCTCGCGCAGAGCCGCACCAGCCGCCCAGATGTCTTCGGCTGCCGGGCGCACATGGTCGAGGTAGTGGGCGCCAGCTTCGGTCAAGCCAACGCTGCGGGTCGTGCGGTTGAGCAGCCGCACCCCCAGGCGCTCCTCGAGCCCCTTGACCGCCTCGCTCAACGAGGCCGGAGCGACGCCGAGCTCAGCGGCGGCGCGGGTGAAGCTTTTGGCCTCCGCAACCTTGACGAAGGCGACGATGCCGCTGAATTGGTCGAGGCGCATTGTAAGGATTTTCCAAATAGCCCTGTCGAACTCTACTGGTTTTTCCGGCGAACAAAAGGCGTCATGTTGGGTCCGACGAACCGGCCTCGGGAACGGCTCGAAAAGACAAGGAAACAGGATCGATGACCAGGCTTGCTTTACTCGCCGCCGGCACTCTTCTGGCGGTGTCTGCCGCCCCGGCGCACAGCGGGCCACTGGAAGACCGCAATATCCAGCTCATCAAAGACTATTACGCAGCTTACGCGACCGGCAATCCCGAGGCCATGCGGCCCTTCCTCGCGCCCAACGTCGTGTGGCGTATTCCCGGCCATCATCCGCTCGCCGGCGACAAGCGCGGGCCGGACGAGGTGGTCGCCTTCTTCCGCGGCCTGGCCGATGGCAAGTTCAAGGCCGAGCCGATCTTCTTCCAGGCGCAAGGCGACGTCGTTGTCGACGTCCATCGCGGCTGGTCGAATGTCGGCTCAGGTCCCGAGATCGACCAGTTCTACGCGCTGATGTTCCGCATCAAGGACGGCAAGATCGCCGAGGCACAGAATTTTTTGACCGACATGTACCAGTCGGACACCTTCTACTGGGCGCATTACCCGCTGAAGCCGCTGCCCGGCCGACTGGCTGGCGAGCGCTGAGACGGCGGTCTTTCTCGCAACGCGCAGCGCTTCTCACTCCAAGCCAAAGGAGACTTGCGATGTTTAAAACCCTGACACTTGCCGTAGCAACCACCGCCGCGCTCGCCGCCTCCAATGCCGTCGCCGCACCGCGCGTCGAGCGCGTCACATTCTCCTCGCATGGTGAGCAGCTTGTCGGCGAGCTCTATCTGCCAGAGGATCTGGACGCGGCAAAACCTCGGCCGGCGCTGGTCGTGACCGGCGCCTGGATGACGGTGAAGGAACAGATGCCGGGCCGCTACGCCCGCGAGATGGCCGATCGTGGCTTCGTCGCCTTGACCTTCGATTTTCGCGGCTGGGGCGAAAGCGGCGGCATGCGCCGCCAGTACGAGGACCCTAGCGCCAAGATCGCTGACATCGAAGCGGCCGTCGCCTATCTCGCGAGCCGGCCCGAGACCGACAAAGACCGCATCGGCGGGCTCGGCATCTGCGCCAGCTCCGGCTATATGGTCACCGCTGCGGCAGGAAACGCCGCGATCAAGTCGGTCGCCCTCGTTGCGCCCTGGTTGCAGGATGCCGAAGTGGTCGAGCAGACCTATGGCGGCCGGAATGGCGTCTTCAGGCTTGAGGCCGTGGGCGATGCGGCCAAGGCTGAGTATCGCCGCACCGGCAAGCAAGCGTTCTTGCCGGCCGCGAGCCTGACCGACGAGCGCGCGATCATGTTCAAGGTGCCTTACTACACCGAACCCGATCGCGGCATGATCCCGGCGTGGCGCAACGAGGCCGATCCGGCGTTCTGGCGCGGCTGGCTGACGTTCGACGCCATCCAGGCTGCTCCGCGCCTGCACCAGCCTTTTTTGATGGTGCACAGCGAGGCGGCTGCCATTCCGAAGGGGGCGCACAAATTCTACACGCGGCTGACCAGTTCCAAGCGGGAGCTGTGGCTCGACAATGTCACCCAATTCGATTTCTACGATCGTGCCGCGCCGGTGAAGGCGGCGAGCGATGCCGCCGCCGCGCACTTCCGCGCGACGCTCGGCAGTGCGGGGGAGGCGGGACAATGAGCCTCGTCACGCGCCGGCATGTCCTGGTCTCGGCGATTTCCGCTGCGATGATTTCCGCCGTCTCGGCGCCCGCCTCGAGCGCGCCGGGAGATGCGCTGACGGTCAAAGACAGGATCGCAATCACCGAGGCAGTGGCCGGGATCGGCCTCTATGCCGACCTGCGTGAATGGAACCGGGTCAGATCCTATTTCGCGGCCCGTGTCACGACCGACTATACCAGCCTCTTCGGCGGCGAGGTCACGACCAGCGGCCGCGACGCGCTGATCGCCCAATGGCAAGGGCTGCTGCCGGGCTTCGACGCCACCCAGCACCTCATCACCAACATCATTGTCGAAGGCGCGGACAACGGTGCGGTTGCACGCAGCCATGTCCGCGCAACCCATTGGATCGGTTCCCGGTTCTGGACGGTTGGCGGCAGCTATCTCCACCGGATGGTGCGGACGCCTGAAGGCTGGCGCGTCAAGGCAATCTCCATCCGCCGCTTATACGAAGAGGGGGATCGCGCGGTGCTGGCCGCCGCCGCCGACCGGGTGAAAGCTGCGGAGTGAATCCGGTGTTCCTTGCTGGAGTGCCCGACGACCGCAGTTACTGGCGCAACACCGTGTTCTTGGTGCCCTCTTCGACCTGGTCAATGACCAGCAGCTTGACCGGATCGGCGCCGATATTGGTCGCCTGATGCCACTGCCCGATCATCTCGATGATGAAATCACCTGTTTGATAGGTGTTGCTCTTGCCGGTCTCGACATTGGTGACCTGAAGCGTGCCAGCCTCAACATAGGCATAGCGCGGAAACGGATGCTTGTGGACCGGCAAGGTGGCGCCCGGCGCGATCTGATAGGCCGAGACCAGGACCTGGACGTTCTTCTGCGGCAGCGTGATCGGCTGGCCGGATGCAGTTTCGGTGCGGGAGGCAAGCGGGGTCACGACAACCGGCGTCCCGCTGGCATCCAGCGCCTGGGCGTTATTTGCAAGCAGAACCGCCGCGAGCAGCAGCGTCGATCCCAAGATTTTTCGCATGATTCCCCCCGAGCTGCGTCAGCATTGCGCAGCAAGCATTGGCGCGCAAGCTTGTCTGTTCAAGAGCGCCTTATCCCGCTCTTCTGAACATGCCTGGGGTCATGCCATGCATAGTCCGGAAGGTACGGGAAAGATGGCTCTGGTCGGCGAAATCCGCCGCGATAGCGGCGTCGGCGAGGCCAAATCCCTGTTCGATCAGCGCGCTCGCCCGGCGCAATCGCCGGTCGCGGATATAGGCCGCCGGCGTCAGGCTAATTACCTTGTTGAAGTCGCGGATGACCTGGAACCGGGTCACGCCAGCCGCGCCG
Organism: Mesorhizobium sp. M0678; assembly: GCF_040320505.1. NCBI lineage: Bacteria > Pseudomonadati > Pseudomonadota > Alphaproteobacteria > Hyphomicrobiales > Phyllobacteriaceae > Mesorhizobium > Mesorhizobium sp. M0678. Next base: position 145,419 of record NZ_JAMYPT010000001.1, read on the forward strand.
GCAAGCCGCTTGAGGTCGAGCTGCGAGCCAAGCTCGCTTTCGACAAGATCGCGGTAGAGGGAAAATCTTCGCTGCGATCCGGAGCTTTCGATCTCTTCGGCCTGTCCGCTCGAGTCGCCATGCCGAACGATCAGCCGTCGCAGCGCCACGAGCAGGGACGTCTCGGCCGTCATTGTGTCCGGGGATGTCGAGCCCTGGTGTGCTGCCGTCAATGCTGCGGCGAGACTGCTGTCTTCGATCGTCGCGCGCGAAAACACCGGAGCGCCGTCGCGGCCGAGTTCGCGGGCAAGCGCGGTCATCAGCGGCACCGAAGGATAAAACGTCCGGTAGGCCCAGCCTTCATCCGCCCCGCGTTCGCCGTCATGCCACTCCTCGGGATTGACGACGGCAATGGTGCCTGCCGGAGCGAGAACGCTTTTGCGGCCGATGCGAATGCGCTCGCAGCCAGAGGTGATCAGGGCGATCACATAGGTCGGATGCGTGTGCAGGTCGTAGCGGTGCCGGGTGAAGCGCGCCTCGAACAGGCCAAGGTCGGGGAAGCACGGATGGCGCCAGTATTTCCCGGTCTCTGCCGCTTCGTTTGTCCTTGCCATGGTCAATCCGGTTCAAGACGCCTCTCGCCGGGCCTTCTATGGCTGGCAAACCAAGCCGCTTTTTGTCGGCGGAAAGGAGGCATCATGTTGCATAATGACCCCATCGCCGCGCTGACACCAGAGGTCGTAGGCTGGCGGCGCCATATCCATGCCAATCCGGAGCTCGCATTCAATGAATACGAAACGGCGCGTTTCGTTGCAGAGAAGCTGCGCTCCTTCGGCGTCGACGAGGTGCATGAAGGGATCGGCGGCACCGGCGTCGTCGGTGTCCTGCGCAGCGGTGGCGGCGCACGCGCCATCGGCCTTCGCGCCGAGCTCGACGCGCTTCCGGTGCTGGAGAAAACCGGCTTGGCCTATGCCTCCAGGAAAGAAGGAGTAATGCACGCCTGCGGCCATGACGGCCACACCGTCATGCTGCTCGGCGCCGCCAAACTGCTCAGTCAATCGCGCACCTTCGACGGCACCGTCACTTTCATCTTTCAGCCGGCCGAGGAGAACGAGGGCGGCAGCATGCGCATGATCGAGGACGGCCTGTTCAAGCGCTTTCCGGTCGAAGCGGTCTATGCGGTCCACAACTGGCCGGGCATCAGGCTGGGGACGATCGCCGCCCGCGTCGGGCCGCAAATGGCGGCCGTCGATAATTTCGAACTGACCTTCGAGGGTCTTGGCGCTCATGCCGCCATGCCGCAGCTCGGCGACGACCCGATCCTGGCCGCCAGCGCCTTCGTGCAAGCCGTCCAGCGCATCGTCAGCCGCTCGGTCGACCCGCAGAGCGCGCTTGTCGTCAGCATCACGCAGATCCATGGCGGCAATGTCGGCAACATCGTGCCGGGCAAGGTCTGGCTGCAAGGCACTTGCCGCTTCTTCGAGCACGGCCTTTCCGACCATTGCGAGAGGCTGATCGGCGAGATCGCACAAGGTATTGCCGCCGCGCATTCGCTCAAGGCCAGGCTCGACTACAGGAAGGGCTATCCGCCGCTGATCAATACGGCGGATGCGACGGCCCGCGCCGTCGAGGCCGCCGCCTCCGTCGTCGGCCGGGAGAATGTCTTGACCGAGTTCAGCCCCAGTCTCGGCTGCGAGGATTTCGCTTTCATGATCCGCGACGCCGGCGGCTGTTATGCGTGGATCGGTGCCGGCGAGGTCGGCCCGGGCGAAGGCCTGCACGGCGACCGCTACGTTTTCAACGACGAGATCGTGCCGACGGTGATGCGCTATTACGGCAACCTCGTCGAGCAGACGCTTCCGCGGCCCGATCCTTCTACAGCAGTTTTTCCGGCGTGATCGGCAACTCCCGGATTCGTTTGCCTGTGGCGTCGAAGACGGCATTGGCAACAGCAGCGGCAACGCCGGTGGCGCCGAGTTCGCCGATGCCTTTGCCGCCGATCGGGCTGGCATGCTCGTCCACCTCGTCGACGAAGTGGATTATGATATTGCCGGGAATGTCGGCGTTGACCGGAATGGCGACCCCGGAAAGGTTCTTCGACAAGAACCGCCCAAGCACTGGTTCGTGCCTGCTCTGCTCCATTGCCGCCATGCCCCATCCCCAGATGATGCCGCCCGTCATCTGGCTGCGTGCGGTGCGGGGATTGACGATACGGCCGGCGCTGTAGCTGCCCACGGCGCGACGAAGCCTGAGCAGGCCGAGCCCCGGATCGACGCCGACCTCCATGAAGATCGCGCCGAAAGTGCGCATCGCAAGGCCTTTGCCATGCTGCGCCGGATCGAACGAGCCCGAGCCGGTGATCTCGCCGATGTCGGTATGACTCATCACGTCGGCGATCGTCTGACCGCCGGCAGCGCCCCTGCGGCGAATATGGCCGTCTTGCATCTCCACTTCGTCCGGCAGCAGATTGGCAAGACGGGCAAGCTGCGAACGCGCATCTTCGGCAGCGGCAAGCACCGCCGCGCCCACCCCCATGGTCGATGACGAGCCATAGGTCGGCCCCGCCTCCGGCAGCTGCGTATCGCCCATTTCCAAGTTCACCTTCTCCATCGGCAGGCCCAGCACGTCCGCCGCGATCTGCGGAAAGATGGTGAGTGTTCCGGTCCCTATGTCCTGGGTGCCGGTGCGGATGAGCACCGTGCCGTCCCGGCGCAACCTGACTTCGGCTGCAGGCGTCGGGTTGCGGAAACAGCCCATGCTGCAGGTTGCCATGCCGTAGCCGATCAGCCAGTCGCCGTCGCGTTGCGGCTTGCGCGGGCGCTCGCGCCAGCCGAACAGGCGGGCGCCTTCCTCATAAGCCTCGCGCAGCTTCTTCGACGACCAGGGCTGGCCGGTAGCCGGATCCGTGTCCGCATGGTTGACCAGACGCAGGTCGAGCGGATCGATGCCGAGGCGGTGGGCGAGCTCGTCCATCGCGCTTTCAAGCGCCCAGGTGCCCGGACCCTCGACCGGCGCGCGCAGCGGCGTCGGCATGGCGACGTTTGCGCGCTCCACGCGCTGGCTGAGACGCATGGCCGGCGTGGCGTAGAGACCCTTCGAGGCTTCGGTGGCGAACTCGACGAAATCGTCGGTCACGGTGGTCAGGTTGACCACGTCCTGCTGCACGGCCGTCAGCTTGCCCGACCTGTCCGCCGCCAGCACGATCTTCTGTGCCATGCGCGGCTGATACCCGAGGCAGGAATAGGCATTGGCGCGGCTGAGCGCCAGCCTGACCGGGCGCTGCATGATGCGCGCGGCGGCGGCGGCCAGCACCTGATGCGGCCAGATCCAGCCCTTGCCGCCGAAGCCGCCGCCGGTATGGCGGGAAATCACGCGGACCTTCTCGGCCGGGACATTCATGCGGGCGGCAACCACCTGGCGGACACCGTAGACGTGTTGCGTGGCGTCGTGCAGCGTCAGCTCTCCGTCATTCCATTCGGCGAGCGTCGCCGAGGGCTCCATGGCGTTGTGATGGCGCGACGGCTGCAAATACACGGCTTCGACCGTGGCGGCGGCGTCAGCAAGCCCGCGGTCGACCTCGCCCTTCGTAAACGTCGGCTCCAGGAACAGGAAGCCGCTCTCCCTCGGCGAGACAGCAGCCTTGTCGATGGCGGTCCACTCGGGGGGTGCCGGCAACTCCGGCTCGGCGAACTCGTAGCGCAATGCGACGCGGCGGGCACCGGCCTCCGCTGCCTCCAGCGTCTCGCCCAGCACAATGGCAAGCGGCTGACCCTCGTGACGTATCTCGTTGCCCTGCATGGGCATGAAGCTCTGCGCTGCCGGCGGGCCTTCGGCCTGCTGCATCTGCGTATCGGGCTCGGCCCTCGGCGATGCGAACCGGCCGAATTTGGGCATGTCCTCATGCGTGAGCACACGCACGACGCCGTTCTCGGCGAGCGCGTCGTCGACCATGATCGACGTCACGCGGCCGGCGGGAACGGGCGCGGTCACGAGTACCGCATAGAGCAGATTGGGGGCAAAATAGTCGGCCGCATAGCGGGCGCGGCCGGTCACCTTGACGCCGCCGTCAGGGCGGGCAACAGGCTGGCTGATCATCATGACGGCATCCTCGCTGCTCTTTCGATCGCCCGCAAAGCGGCGGTCTTGGCCAGTTCGATCTTGTAGGCGTTCTGCGACAAGGGACGCGCTTCGGCGAAGGATTGCTCGATAGCGGTGCTCAATGCCTCGCGATCGCCGATTTCGGCACCGGCGAGCTGCTCCTCGGCGGCGCTCAGCCGCCACGGCCGCAGCGCGACGGACCCCAGCGCCAGGGCCGCCCGACGGATGGTTTGGCCGTCCATCTCCAGCACAGCGGCGGCAGAGACGATGGCGTATTCGTAGGATTCGCGCTCGCGCACCTTGAGGTAAGCCGATCGCGGCGCCGGCGCCGGCAGCTCGATTGCCGTGATCAGTTCGCCTTGCTGCAACACATTGTCTGCCTCGGGCCGCGTGTCGGGAAGCAGGTGGAATTCCGCTGCCGGAATGCGCCGGCCGCCGCTGCGGTGCGCGGTGACGATGACCGCATCAAGTGCTGCCAGCGCCACGGCCGGGTCGGATGGCTGGGTGGCGACGCAATCCTCGGTCCAGCCGAATATCGCGTGATTGTCGTTGATGCCATGCAATGCCGAGCAGCCGGAGCCGAGCTGACGCTTGTTGCATGGCAACTGCTCTTCGGCACGGAAATAGGCACAGCGCGTCTTCTGCAGAAGATTGCCGCCTATCGTTGCTAGGTTTCTCAGCTGCGGCGATGCGGCGTTGAGGATCGCCTGGCTCAACACCGGATAGTCGCGCATGACCAGCGCATGCTGCGCGACATCGTTGAGATGCGTCAGCGCGCCGATCGTCAAGCCGCCGCCGGGCAGTGCCTCGATCTGATCCAGCCCGTCGAGGCGGGAGATGTCGATGATCCGGGTCGGCTCGGCAATGCCAAGGCGCAGCCAGTTGAGCAATTCGGTGCCGCCGGCGAGAAAGGCGCTGTCCGGCGCGGCACCTGCCGCGATCGTTTCGCCCAGGCTGTCGGCGCGCGCGTAGACGAATGGGGTCATTGGCTCACCCTCCCGGCCGCCGCGCGCACGGCCTCGACGATTTGCGGATAGGCCGAGCAGCGACACAGATTACCGCTCATCCATTCGCGGATCTCGGCATCGGAGCCGGTATGTCCCTCCTCAATCAGCGCCGCCGCCGACATCACCTGGCCGGGCGTGCAGAATCCGCACTGGAAACCATCATGATCGATGAACGCCTGCTGCACGGGATGAAGCGCATCGTCGTTTGCCAGGCCTTCGATCGTCGTGACCTCGCGTCCCTCGCAGGACACGGCAAGTATCATGCAGGCATTCACACGCCGTCCGTCGAGGTGCACGGTGCAGGCGCCGCACTCGCCGAAATTGCATCCCTTTTTCGTTCCGGTCAGATGAAGCCGCTCGCGCAGCAGGTCGAGCAGCGTGACGCGGGGATCGAGATCGGAAAGGCTGTGGTCCTCTCCGTTCACCCGCAACCGCAATAGGTGCCGATCGTGGAAGTCCATTGGGGGTTACCTCGAAGCACATGCCGTACTCGTCGCAGGGACTCGTCCAGCAAGCAGCCGCCCACCTGTCGAGGCGAAATAGGGCGATCGATTTTAGGGAAAAGGCGCTGCCGGTCAGGGAAAGCGAAAAAACGCGCATTTGAGATTTGCGGCGGAGCGGAAAGGCCCTGCATAACTGTGGTTCACGGCCGTCCCAACATGAGCCGAATGCAGACGGTCCCCCCTTTAGGGACGATTACCATGAGCTGCAGTCACCTGGTGAGGTCTAAGACTATCTTTCCGGGAGCGTGGCCGGTGCGATTGCGCTCGATCGCGGATGCCAGATCGTCGAAGCCGACCACTTCTGCAATCGTGGACCGCAGCGAGCCGTCAGCGATCTCTTGAGCGATTGTGGCTAGGCGCGCGGTGTCAGGTTTGACTGACAACCAGATGCCATGACGGCCTGCCGGGGCGCGCGAAACCACATCAGTTGCAGCGATGCTGGCAAGGACGCCGCCAGGCGATAGGACCGACCAAGATTTGTCTAAGACCTGGCCCCCGACAAGATCGACGATAAGGTCAATGTCGCTCGCAAGAACCTCGAAGTTCTGTTTCTGGTAATCGATCACTTCGTCAGCGCCCAAGGCTTGGACATGGGCCACGCTCTTGGTTGAGGCTGTAGCATAGACGGTCGCTCCAGCCGTCTTGGCGAACTGGACAGCGAAGCTGCCCACCCCGCCAGCCGCGCCGTGGATCAACACCCGCCGCCCCCGAAGGTTGAAATCGGCGACCTGAAGGACTTGCCATGCCGTCATCGCCGCCACCGGTACTGCCGCTGCGTCAATGTCTGACAGGACCGCAGGCGTCTTGACAAGTTTTTCGGCATTTATCAGCAAGTGGTCAGCATAAGCGCCCAGGCCACCCAGCGCGGCCATGACCCGGTCTCCGACCCTCACGCCTTCGACGTTGGAGCCGGTCCGCAGCACGACCCCCGCCATTTCGATGCCAAGCGTCGCGGGCAAAGATAACTTGAACTTGTCGCGGACGTAGCCTTCACGGATTTTCCAGTCGATTCCGTTTACTCCGGCAGCCTTGACCTGGACGAGCACTTGGTCGGGACCAGGCTCTGGGGCGGATAGCCAATCGACTTTCAAGCTCTCTGTGCCGCCATATGCTTGAAGACGTAGGGCCCGGCCGGAGCCAAGCGGTTCAGACCGGCGGGGGGCGCTTTTGAAGTCATTCATCGGGTTTATCCTTCCTGTGGGACGATATAGTTTGAAATCTCTCAAGAAGAACTTCTAAGTATGCAGTCCACATCGGGTGAGAAATGTTTATTCGGCTGCTGTCGCTTGGGGATTTACTTGCTTTCGCTTTACGCGCTCAAAGCAGGATAGTCGGTGTAGCCCAGGGCGGTGCCACCATAGAAAGTGGCTTGGACTGCCGCATTCAGCGCCGCATTGGTCTTCAACCGTTCCACAAAGTCCGGATTGGCCAGGACCATCTGGCCGTAGGACTCCTGATCGGCCAGCCCCGAAGCTACGTCGGCGCCGATCTGGTCACGCGGACGACTTGGCCGATTGAGGATCAGCGATTGGTGCCAGAGCTTGCGGATATCGGCCAGCAGCGCCTCGTCGCCCTGGTGCATGATGTGCACGTAAGCGAGCCCGAGCTTGTCGAGTTCGGCGACCAGATAGCGGTAGAGGTCCGGCCCCTCGGCGCCTTCGTCGATCCCCCATATCGTCGTCCCGGGTGACAGGCGGATCGCGGTGCGGTCCGCGCCAATCTCCTCGGCGATCGCCGTGGCGACTTCGATGGCGAAGCGCGCTCGGTTCTCGATCGACCCGCCATATTCGTCCGTGCGCGTGTTGGCGCTGGGCGCGAAGAACTGCTGGACCAGGTAGGCGTTCGCGCCGTGAATCTCGATGCCGTCGGCGCCGGCCTCGACCGCCGAGCGCGCGGCATGGCGGAAATCGGCGACCGTCTGGCGCACCTCTTCGGTCGTCAGCGCGCGCGGCGGGGGAATGTCCTGCATCCCCGTCATGGTGAACATACCCGTCCCCGGCGCTATCGCGGACGGCGCGACCCCTTGGCAGTGATGCAGCGTATTGTCGGGATGCGACATGCGCCCGGCATGCATGAGCTGGATGAAGATGTGGCCGCCCTTGTCGTGCACGGCAGAAGTGATCTTCCGCCAGCCGGCGACATGGGCGGGCGTGTAGATGCCGGGGGTGGTGAGATAGCCCTGGCCGTCATCCGAGGGCTGGGTGCCTTCGGTGACGATCAGGCCGACGCCGGCGCGCTGGGAATAATATTCGGTGGCCAGCTCGCCCGGCGTACCGTCGAAGCCGGCGCGGCTGCGGGTCATCGGGGCCATGACGAGGCGGTTAGGCAGAGTGTAGCGGCCGACGCGGACAGGGGTGAATAAGGGACTCATTGGGATCTCCATTTGCTGGAGCGCTTGTCCACTATTCCAATGTCGGGATAAATCCGGCAAAAGTGAAATCAATATTCCAAATATGGAGCAATAGCGTGAGCCACTTGAACGACATGGCGCTGTTCGTGGAGGTGGCGAGAGCGAGGAGCTTCCGGAAGGCGGCTGAGGCTCTGGGCATGCCCAACTCGACTCTGTCGCGACGTATCAGCGCGCTGGAGAAGGCGATCGGCCTGAGGCTTCTGCATCGAACGACGCGCAAGATCGAGCTCACCGAGGCCGGCCAGCTCTATTACGAACGAAGCAAACGCATCGTCGACGAGGCACGGCTCGCACACGAGCAGCTCGGCGCGATGCTGGAGCAGCCGAGCGGTGTCCTGCGGGTCTCGCTCCCGGTCGACTTCGCCACGCTTTACCTGACGCCGATCATCGTCGATTTCGCGCGGCACTATCCCGGCATCACCTTCGAGTTCGACCTGACCCCGCGCCGCGTCGATTTGGTGGCCGAGCCGTTCGATGTAGCGATCCGCATCGGCGAGCTGGAAGACTCCAGCCTGATCGCTCGCCTGATCGGGCGCCACGCGCGCCACCTCTATGCGTCTCCTGGCTACATCGAAGCGTCCGACGAGCCGGCGACACCGGCGGATCTGGCGGAGCATGAATGCATCTGCATGCCGAAGATCTGGACCCTGCATCAGGGGATGAACAAGGTCGAAGTCGAGGTTGGAGGCCGCTTCACAGTCAACAGCGTCGGGATGATCCGCGCCCTGGCGGTCGACCACCAGGGCATCGCCCTGCTTGCCGAGAAGATCGTCGCCGAAGATTTGGCCTCGGGCAGGCTCCGGCGTGTCCTGCCCGAATGGCAGGGATCGTCGGTCAGCATTCACGCCGTCACCGAAACGCGCCTCATTCCAGCCAAGACCCAGCGCTTCATCGAATTCCTGTCCGCCAGGCTGGTGGAAACTTGAACCAGATCGTTACGCGGAGAAAAGTCGGACGGCGGCGTGCAAAATCGCGACTTGGCGTAGAAAAGGCGATGGCTCGCCGGAGTCGATGAAGCTGAGAAATACGAATTTGCCATACCCCTACACCAGAATGCACCAGAGTCGCCAAAAATGCGCAAACGTGACCGGACGGCGCAGAAGCCCTACGCCTCGCCGGCGGGCCGACACCGACGCTCAGGGAGCGGGCCATCGCTCTACCGCGAGGGCGGGGCGAGGTGCGCACGGCTGAACTCACGGCCATCGGCATCCCCGATGCTATCTATCCAGGATGTGCGACGAGCGACTGCTCGTGAAGGTGGGTTCGGCATCACAAGGCTTCCCTGTGAGGTGAGATGGCGAGGGCCGGCAAACGGATCGATTCCGACCCTCACCGAAATGCTCGCCATCCCGGCCCGAATCAGCCTTCGCTCGGCACAGGCGTCTTGAGGAGTTGTTGCTCCCACAGGAAGGCGATGCCGCTGCCGCCGAAGTGCTGGATGAGAATCTCGGTCAGCTCTTCGACATGCTCGGTGCGCGCCCAGTCGCGCTGCCATTCGCCAGCGAGCGCCATCACGGTCATCATGTTTGCGCCAGCCGCGATCATCCGCTGGATGGCGATCTGGTGGGACTCGGTCGAAACGCCGCCCGACGCATCGGTGATCACGGACACGTCCCAGCCTTCGCCGAGGGCTTGGATGACAGGCATCGCGACGCAGACTTCGGTCCAAAGGCCTGCGATAACCAGTTGTTTGCGGCCGGTCGCCTTGACCACGTCCACCACCTTCTCGTCCTGCCAGGCGTTCACCCAAGTCCGGTCGATCACTTCCTGCCCCGGGAAGACGTCAGTGATCTGCTTGAAGAGGATGCCGCCACGACCCGCGATCACGCTGGTGAGAATGGTCGGAACATTGAAGGCTTTTGCTAGCTTCGCCAGCGCGGTCGCGTTGTTGACCACAGCTTGCGGATCGTGGCTGTTCAGGTTCGCGAGTTGGTAAGGCTGGTGGTCGATCAGAACGAGTACCGAGTCTTCAGGACGAAGAAGCGAATCAAGGCCGTTGCGAGGGGTCATCAAGACTTCCTTTCTCTGCCGCCATGGACGGCAATCTTTCTCTGCCGCTATGGACGGCAATGGGTTTCACGGGAGACATGCGCCAGCGGGCGACGTTGCCTGGACGCAATTTGCCGTTCCTTTTGGTGATGCAGTAGTGCCATAATCAGGCAAGCTGTGTCGCGAAATGAGGAACGCTGAATTGGACATCGAAGATCTACGGACATTCGTCGCAGTGGCCGATGCAGGGGGCGTATCGGCCGCCGCGCGCCGGCTCGGCGTCTCCAAGTCAATCGTCAGTCGGCGGCTCTTTCGGGTTGAAGCGGAACTTGGCGTCCAGCTTCTTGCACGAACGACCCGCGGCGCCGCGCTCACCGAAGCGGGAATCGCGTTCAGAGACCATGCGGCCCGGGCCAGCGCAGAGATCGATACGGCTCGGGAAACGATCCTCCCCACCGGTGAGCTGCGCGGCCGCCTGAGGGTTGCCATGCCGCTTACTTTCGGCGCGACCCACTTCGCCCCCGTGCTCGCGGAAATGGCGCGTCTGCACCCGAAGCTTCACATCCATACTTCCTACAGCGATCGCTTCGTCGATCTCATCGCAGAAGGTTTCGATTGCGCGATCCGGGGCGCCTACCTTCAAGACTCCAACCTGATCGCGAAGCGCGTCGGGCCGATCCATGGAAAGCTTGTCGCAAGCCCGGATTATATCGAGGTGCACGGGTCACCCGAGACTCTGGACGAACTCGTCACCCATCAGGCCCTCATGCAGGGAACGGAAGCCTGGCAGTTCATAAATGGCAGCAAGATTGTTACGGTCCAGCCGCAGGGCAGGTTCAAGGCCGATAGCGCCACGGCGCTTGCCGCCGCGGCGGCGGCAGGTCTCGGCATCGCCTGGCTCCCCGATTGCATCACACATGAATATGTGGCCTCCGGCGCGCTGGTCCCGATCATGACACGCTATCCGGTACCTCCAGGGGCCGCGTATGTCGTCCGACCGCCGGGTCAGCATCCCACGCGGAAAGTGCGGGTGCTCACCGAGATGCTAATTGAGTACTTCAAACGGAACACGGATCTTTGGGGTCTTGACAACTAGGACACGAACGGTGCGAAGCCTCCCCACCGGCAGGAGGCACGGGGGTAAATTCTCCAGGCAACGCCGCAGGCGCGACGTCCACGCGGATCATGTTCAACCGAGTAGGCGTTGAGATCTTGCCTGTGCAGATCTGGCGCGAGGCCTCTCCGCTTTGTCCCAGCGACGCCTCGCGCGCGCAGGCTCAAAGCTATGCAATCCGCCGTCCACGAACACCTCGCGCCCGTCTGTAAGCTGCTGTCGTTGAGGCAGCGACGGCAAGTAATAACGGGCGGCAACGTTCGGACGCCGCCGCGGCGAACTGAACGGCGCACTCGGGCGCGAAGCCGCCGGTCATCAGTATTTCCGCGCGGTAGCCGCCGAATAGGCGTGGGCGGGCGAGCCCTGCTATTCTACGCCTGATTTCATCGGTCCTCGATGCTCTGACACTCTGGAGGCAGGACTATCGAGATCGACGCGTAGGGAGAAATTGCACGCTGGCGCGCAATATCGCGCTATGGCGTAGAAGAGGCGGTGGCTCCCCGGGCCGGATTCGAACCAGCGACCAACCGGTTAACAGAGGCTTTCATTCGCGTCTTGCTGCAATGCGTTGCGACAGCGTGAAACACCTGAAACCCTTGATCCATATGGGATAGAGGCGTGCTTATCGTTGCGAGTTGTCGCAACGTGTATCGACAAAGCGCGCGTACTGGCGTACATAAAGCCGTACATAATGGAAAACCGGTTGGTCGGGGGTGAGTATGCCAAAAATTGAACTCTCTGACCGTTTCTGTCAGACGGCGAAGCCAACGAGCGGCTTGCAGGTGGAGTTTTTCGATACTGTGGTAAAGGGTCTTTCGCTCCTGGCATCAGCAGGTGGCGCTAAGACCTTCTATCTCAATTATACGAGGCCGACGGACGGAAAGCGGGCTCGTATGAAGATCGGCCGCTATCCCGAAATGAAGCTTGGCAAAGCGCGGGAGAAGGCCAGAGCCGGGCGCGGCGGTATCGGGGAGGGTCAGGACCCGCTTGTCGAGAAACGTGCTTTGGCGGCTTCGCAGACCGTTGCCGACATGGTGGACAACTATATCGCCCGCCATGCCTCGACGAAGCGCAGCGGCGACGAGATAGCCCGGCGACTGCGTAAGAACGTCAAGGACGTGATCGGCGAAATTAAACTGTCCGAACTGCACCGTCGCGACATCACCAAATGCATCGACACGGTCAAGGACCGCGGCGCGCATATCGAGGCAAACCGTCTGTTTGAAGACGTTCGCGCAATGGTGCGGGTGGGCGAGGGGACGTGGCGACCTCGATAGCAACCTTGTCGAAGGTATGCGCCGGCCGACCGAAACGACAGAGCGCGACCGCGTGCTGTCTGACGATGAAATCCGAACCATGTGGGCAGCCCTGGCCAAGGCCGACGCGCGCGAATCGACGCGGCGCATTATTCGTCTGTGTTTAGTTACGGCGCAGCGCGTTGGCGAGGTTTCCGGCATGACCCGCGATGAGATCGACCTTGACGAAAAGGTTTGGAAGATCCCGGCGGCCCGCTCCAAGAACAAACGCGACCACTTAGTTCCGCTCTCAAACTCGGCGATCGACATCATCAATGAGCAACTCGCGGACGCAGAGGCGCTCGCCGACCGCAAGGGCAGGGAAGTTTCACCGTTCGTCTTCCCAGGACCAGGCGCCCGAGCTGCTGTGACCGGCGCCGCAATTGCAAAGGCTGTGAAGCGCGAAGAGACGACGAAGCGCAACGCGACCGCCATCATGGGCGTTGCATCCTGGACGCCGCACGATCTGCGTCGCACCGCTGCGACGCACATGGAAGAGATCGGCATTTCCCCTTTTGTTATCGGCCACGTGCTCAATCACATTTCCGCGACAAAAGCATCCATCACCAGTCGCGTCTATGCCCGGTATGATTATGCCCGCGAAAAGCGTGAGGCGCTGGAACTTTGGGCCGCGCGCCTTGCCGGAATACTCGCGCCAGCGCCGGCCCGGGTGGTCGCTATTCGTGGCGGGCGGCGATGATGCCGGAATTCCGCCTTTCACCCACCGAGCGAGCGGCGATCGCAAACGCGGTGCCCGAGCCGACTTGGTTGGACGCGCTCCCTAGCGATTGGGCGCGCCTCATCTGGTTTCCCGATGCCGATCGGTTTCGAGCCGACAAGGAAGGCTACATCGCGAGCATGATAGAATGGGCGGCTAGTGAAGCTCTGAAAGAACAGGTGGCGAGGGCAGTCGCCCCGTCCGCCGAGTTGAGCGACGTTGCCCAGATCGCGAACTTGGCTCGGCGGCTGCAGAGATTGCTCCGGTCGCCCAACAGCTATCGACAGGACTTTGCCACCGCTTACTTCGGCCGCGAATTACTCGGCACGCGCCTCGTCTCGGGCGATGCAATCTACAAGCACGCTGTCCTTGACGAGCTGCTTGGCGAGATTGTCGCCGATGAGGATTTCGTCCGTGAGTGCATGCAGGCCTGGCAGGCAAACGATCATCTGCGGAAGCCCAAGCACGTCGCTCTTTCGGCCTTTGTGTCGCAGGTGATGTGCTTCTGGACCGTCTGGACCGGGAAACCGTCGGGAAAGGGAACCGAAGGCGGGCCGGCGGCTAGGTTCGTGCGCGATGCCACAAATCCGCTACTGATTTTCGCAGATAAAGAGTTGGGGATAACCCTAAACAGCCGGGGACTGCTCGACGAAACTGCAGCCGCTCAACTGGTCAAAAGCCTTGCCTGACTTCGTGTAGCGGATGGCAAGGGGATAATGCGAACAAAATTCGCGCTCTAAATATCTTTGTATTCTTCCCTACGCCACACGCCGCGACTGTCTGAACTTCCGCGCATCGTTGTGATGTGAGGAAGATGAGATGATTGACCTGGTTGACGAACAGACCGCGTGCCGGATCATCGGCGGCGAGAATAGTCCCATTCACCGCTCGACGTTGTGGCGGGGCATCAATGCAGGCCGGTATCCGCGCCCGCTGAAGATGAACGCTAGCACGAACCGCTGGCGTCGTGATGAACTTGTCGCTGTGATTGAGAAAGCGGTTGCCGAACGCGACCAGGTAGCTGCGTAAGACCGGCTCGATGTCATCAGGTCCGCGCTATTCGATCATCCCGGCTGATGCGGTTTTCGATAACCGACTGTCGCGCTTGGCACTGCATGTGTTGACGGCACTTGGAACCCATTCCGATAGCAATGGCTGGTGCATCGTTAAGCAGAACACGCTGGCGAACGAAATCGGCTCGACGCCGGGCAGTGTGCAAAACGCCGTTCGGCAGTTGGCGAAGCTTGGGTACCTCCGAAAGCGCGACCGTTTCGCGCCGAACGGGGCGAAATTGGCGAGCCAGTACCAAGTCGCGATGGATCGCGACCCGCCGGCCGAAATGGTTGACGAGGCAGCGGAAACCGCCACCCCCACCCCACTCCCAGATAGGGTGGTACCCCACTCCCACGTGGGGAGGCACCCCACTCCCACGTGGGGACATAAGAACGACCCTTACTTAGAACGATCCTCTAGCGAGGATATAGAGAAACAGGCGTGCCTGCCGGTGCGGGCTTGCCGCTTGCCCGACAACTTCGCTCCCGACGTTTCATGGGCCACGGGACAGGGCATGTCCCCTGCCGACGTGAGCCGAGAGCGAGAACGGTTCTTCGATCATTGGAGGGCGGCGCCTGGGCAGCGTGGCGTTAAGCGCGACTGGCAAGCCACCTGGCGCAATTGGGTGCGCAACGCCCTCGATCGGCACCATGCACCGCAGCGGCGAGCCCTGCCAGCACCCCGCGCGCCAGACGGCCTGTTTGCCCTGTGCCAGGGCGAACTTTCCCCGACCATCGCTGGAGACGGCCATGTCATCGAACATTGATAGTCAGCGCGCCGTGACAAAGCAGGATCTCGCCGGGGCACTGGTGGCCCTGTCCTGCCTGCCCAAGAGGCTGTCGAGCAACCCCGAGATTGAGTTCGCCGCCTACGAAACCGCCATAGAAGGCGTGATGTTCGATGATTTGGCGATGGCCGTTAAGGCGATCCTGAAGGACGCACTTGGGCACGCGTTCTTCCCGGCACCGCCAGAGCTCCGTCGCCAATGCAACGCTGCTTTGGACGTTCGGGCAACCGAGTTGGCCAGAGCGGCACAGCGGCAACGCGAACGGGAACAACGGCTCCCCGACGTCGTGCACTCGCCAGAGCAACGCGCCCGCGTGGCTGCTCTGCATCGCGCATTCCACGAGAGCCTGAAGCCGATGGCCGAGGCCGACGAGATCGAGGAGATCCGGAAGAAATACGATCCGGGCGCGCTCGCCGCCATTCCGGACCGCACCTGAAGGGGGGCGGGTCAAATCTCTACAGCGCCGAGGGGCCCGTAACCGCTTGGGGGTCATTCAGAGGTTTTTTCCTTCGAATGGCGCGTTTTTGGATGAGTGTGGCCAAGGAGCCGAACATGGGTATCGACAAGCTATTGAAAAGGTTGATTAAAAGGCAGTCACACATGACACAGCCAGGCTCAACTGATCATTTAATTCCCACCGTCCCTCGACGGCTTGTTTTGATCACTTGCGCCGTCTGCGGGAATGAATTCCAAGCGGTTCAGGTTGGGCGGCGGAAGCCTTCGACGCGATGCAGCCAGGCATGCCGAGCGGAGGGCCGGCGCCGCTACTCGAACAGCTACAACGCTGCAGCCCGGCAGGAACTCGCCGATCTGAGGGCACGGGTCGCAGCTGGCGAGCTCGAGCGATTCGGCATCGGCCGCGACGGCCGACCCTTGCCGAAGGCTGCGCCGCAGACGGAGTTATCCACACCTGCGGTTGACGTGGAGACGGACGATGCGTAGTTTCCGATCCGCGCGCTGTTGGCGAAACCGCCAAGGCACGCACCTCAAAGCGCCGGTGCTATGCCGGGCAACAGGTCGAAACCCCTTGTTTCAACCCCCGCTTGAGGTGCGCCTGATGCGCGACTTCCAACTTTACCTGAAGGAATCGACGGAACGGTTCATTGCCGCACCCGTCGAGGTCAAGTTTGCGTCCGATCGAGGCGCGATCGACGGCTACGGGAGCGTATTCGGCGTCCGTGATCTCCACGGTGACATCGTCGATCGCGGAGCCTTCACGGCCACTCTGGCAAGGCACCAGGCGGATGGAACCCGCCCCGTCATGTTGTTCTCGCACCGCATGGACAAGCCGATCGGCGTCTGGGACCGGGTTTCGGAAGATAATTACGGCTTAAAAATGTCCGGCCGGCTAAACCTTGATACCCAAGCCGGGCGCGAAGCGCTCAGCCTGGTGAAGCAGGATGCGATTTCGGGCTTGTCGATCGGCTTCCTCGTCAACCCGGGCGGCGCGTCGGTCGGCCGTGACGGCGTCCGCCATCTGAAGGACCTCGACCTCTGGGAGGTTTCCCTGGTAGCGATCCCGTCCAACGGCAAGGCCAGGATCACCGATGTGAAATCCGCCGACGATGTCACCAGCCGGCGCGACTTCGAAACCTTCCTGCATGAAATCGGCTTTGCCAAGGCGGCGGCGCGCAAGCTCGCCGGCGGCGGCTGGCCGGCACTCTCCGACGAAAACCAACAGTCCGTGGCGGACCTCGCCGCGGCGGTCAAATCTGCAATTCTGGACCTGAAAGGATCCTCGAAATGATGCATGCCCTCAAGCTGGCCGGACTGCGGCTGGAAACCAAGGAAGCACCTGACCCGCTAGTCGAGCTGAAGACACTGTTCACCGGTCATCACGACGAAGTCAAAAAGCTCGCCGAAGAGGTGAAAAAGTTCGATGGCTGGGCGACCGAGATCGAGAGGAAGTTCAATCGGTCGCGGCTCGGCGGCGGCGGCCAGATCGGTCTCGGCGACGAAAAGGATCTTCAGACCGAGCACAAGGCGATCGGCGCCTACATCAAGGCCGGCCTCGAGAATGAGCTGAAGGATTATTCCGTCGGCACCGATCCCCAGGGCGGGTATGTGGTCATGCCGCAGCGCTCCGAAACGATGATGAAGCGCCTCTTCGATGCAACCCCGATGCGCCGTCTCTCCCGCGTCATCACGCTCGACGCGGCCGACAGCTGGGAAGAGCCGGTCGACCCGTCCGACATAGGCGGGACGTGGGTGGGCGAAACCGAGTCTCGTCCGGAAACCGATTCCGGCTCGCTCGGCCTTCTGACGATCCCGTTGAATGAGATCTACGCGCTTCAGAAGGTGACCCAAAAGCTACTGGACACCAGCTATCTGAACATTGGCCAGTGGATCGATGGGAAGATCGCCGACAAGTTCGCCCGCTCGGAAGGCGCTGCCTTCGTCACCGGCGACGGCATCAAGAAGCCCCGGGGTTTCATGAGCTATGCCGCCGCCAGCGTCACCACAAGTGACGCCACGCGCGACTGGGGAGTGCTTCAGCATGTCATTTCCGGCGCCGCAACGGCGGTGCTGGCCGACAGCCTGAGAGACGTCTACTGGTCGCTGAAAGCCGGCTACCGCACCAACTCGAGCTGGCTGATGGCATCAACGACGGCGAACGCGCTCGACAAGCTGAAAGATGGCAACGGTGACTACCTGTGGCGCAGCGCGATGACCGCCGGCGCGCAAAACTCGCTGCTCGGCCGTCCCGTCGAATTTGATGAAGGCATGCCTGCGGTCGGCGCCGGCGCGTTCCCGATTGCCTTCGGCGATTTCAAGGTCGGGTACACCATCATCGACCGCCTTGGAATGCGGCCGCTACGCGACCCCTACACGGCAAAGCCGCACGTTTTGTTCTACACTTACAAGCGCGTCGGCGGCGGCCTCAGCAACAGCGAGGCGATTAAGCTGCTGAAAGTATCGGCCTCCTGATAGGATGCCAGTGGCGGGCCTTGAAATTGGCCCGCCTTTTGCCACCACCAGAAGGAACCGCCGGACATGGAACTGCCTGAACTTGATGACCACCGCGCTCTCGCAGCCGATCCACACGCTGAATACGACCGTCTGGCGCGCGCTATGGCAACACCGAAGCAACTCGACGACATCGAGGAGATGCCGAACCGCGTGACCCACCTCAGTCTCGACGGTCTGAAGACGGTTGCACTCGATGCCCGGCGCACATTCGACGAGGTGAAGGCGATCGCGATCGATGCAGTCCAAGATGAGATCGAGACCGAGACGCAAGCGTTGCTGGTGCGCCGGTCAATGTTGGCGGAATATCTATGGCGCCGCACATGTCTGATCCTCGCCGACGAGTTCCAGCGCCGCCGCACGGGCGTCGCTCCCCGGGCGAAAGGACTGAACTAATGGGCTGCCCCTCAAGCAATGATGACAGGTGCAACAATGGCGAATGAAGTTCGGGATGCCTTCAATACCGTCTATGCTGACGGACCTACCTCCAGCCCAACATGGCCGCAGAAGTCAGAAATCCGTGGCATTGGCACAGTTATTCAAGCAACCGTAGACGGTCTCGACACCCGCCTAGATGCGGTGGACGACGCCATCGGCGGATTGCCTGCGGAGGTTGATGCTCTCGACACACGCGTCGATGAGGTAGAGGCGCTCGCTCTGGCAGGCGTCAAGCCTGCAAAGCAGTCTGTTCGCATACTAATGACGACCGACGTCGTCATCGCGTCTGCACTTGAGAATGGCGACACCTTGGATGGGCTTACGTTGGTGACCGGCGATCGCGTCGCACTGACGGGACAAACGACCGGGTCGCAGAATGGCGTCTACGTTGTGCCTATATCTGGCGCCGCAGCTCGCTCGGCAGACTTGGATACGGCGGACGAGCTGGTCGGCGCGCGCTTCGACGTAGATGCGGGCACGCATGCGGCCGAGACCTGGGCCATGCAGACGACGGCGCCTATCACCGTTGGCACGACAGTTCTCACCTTCGTCAGAACGACCTCGGCAAATGCCATCAATTCGACGGTGACAGCACTTGCCGCTCGCATCGACCAGTCGGATGCGAAGGCGGAGATCGTCGCCATGCTCGAGGGACTCAGCGTACCCACCGCCAGGCTCACAGAGGCGGCCGGGTCGGTCAGCCCGTCCGTCTACCGATCTTATTCCTTCGTGGCTGGCGATACGATTGAGCACCTCGTCGTTGCAAAAGCTGCGGAGCGCGGCTCCCTTCAGCTTACCCACGCTGGCGCAGGTGCCACCTACACGGCCAACTTCAATCTCGAAGAAGGTGCAGTCTCGAGCACCTCTGGCGCAAACCTCGTTAGCGCCGACATCACGGACCTGGGTTCCGGCTGGTACGAGTGCAAGGCTGTCGTTCTTGTCGCGGCAAACGTTACGAACAACGTGCAGGCCAGAATGTCGGCCTCTGGTGCACTTCCGTACACCGGCGACGGCGCGAGCGGGATGTATGTCCGAAGCATCGTCCTGCGCAAGCAGGGGCTGATGGCCAACCTGTTCCCGAGCAGCGATCCCGCAAACGCCGCCTTTACAAAGCAAAATGTGACAGTCACCACAACGACAAACCCGAACGAGCCTGCTCTAGTCACTCTCCCGCCGCTCGTTGACGAACTTGACGTGATCGTCAGCGGGCGCATGACCGCATCGAAGGTCGTTGAGCCGGGTGTTTCGGGAAGCCCGTCGATCTACCAAGCGAAGTCAGTTGTCGCCGGAAACCTCATTGTTTGGGAAGTTACCGCCAAGCGCGCGGAGCGGAAGCGCCTCAACCTGTTCTCGAATAGTGCGGCTCTCATTGACTGCACTTTCGATCTGGAATTAGGAACGGTTGCTCAGGGTGGTGCGGCTGTCACCGGCTCAAGCTGTACGGCGCTCGGAAACGGCTGGTACCGGTGCCGCGTCGAGGCGACCGCTTCGGCCTCGGCGTCCTCCAATTGGCAGCACCGCATTTTCAAAGATACAGGGACGCAACCCTACGTCGGTGATGGGGTGTCGGGCCTCTATATTCAGCGATCATCTTTCAGCCTCAACGGAGGCCCGAACGTATTCGGGTCCGCCGAAGACCTTTCTACTGTCGGCTGGACTAAGAGTGCTGGTCTGACGGTCGTTGCCGATGCTGCCCTCTATCTCGGTCTACTGGCCGACCCGACCAACCTTGGCGGCGACCCCTATGATGACGGCTCCGCTGCTCTGGTCGGTAAGAAGTGGACCGCTATCGGATCGAGCATCACCATCGGTGCTTATTATGCAACGCTGCTTGCCGGGCAGACAGGCATGGTGCTGACCAACATCGGCGTCAGCGGTTCGGCTCTGGGCTTGAGCACCACCGGGTACGCGAGCTACGGCATGTCCGCGCCAATCGCCACCATGCCTACGGACGCTGAGATTGTGACCTTGGAGCCGGGTCCGAATGCATTTGGTGCGCAGGAAACGCCTTTGGGTGCTTTCGGCGACACGACCTATGCCACGCACTACGGCTCGATATGGAAGGCCATTCTCGACATCCGCACACGGGCACCGAGTGCCAAGATCATCGTGTTCGGCACTTACAGCGTGGCCCTGGCCACGCGACCCATCGCCTTGGCCGTACCAACGGGCAGGGCAACACGATGGACCAGTTCATGAAGGCCGAACGCGAAGTGTGTCAGGCGCTCGGCGTCAGGTACGTCGACATATCCCAAAGCGGCATCGGCTATATGACATCGACGCTGTACATGGGCGACGAGCTTCATCCCAATGCAGCCGGTTCCTTGCGCTATGCCACTTACGTTGCTGGTAGCCTTCGGGACATGGTTCGTCGCGGCCTGTTCGTGAACTAGCGGGCGAGTACCAAGCCGATCGCTTGCTCGACCAGGGCGGGTCCAATACTGATAGCCGATCGGCGAAAAGTGGACGCCATCCCGAAAAGCGCTGTCATAGGTCAAGTCACCTACGCCTTAGCGATGCTTCCTAAGCCGCACGCCTGGACCCTCGCCATTCTCTGCGACGAAGATGACGCCGGCCGCTTCGAGGGCGGCGCGCATCTTGTCGACACTGCTGACGCGAGCATCCTGGCCGGCCTCAAAACGGTTGACCGTATTGCCTCCAACGCCGGCCGCTTTGGCAAGGTCGAGGGTGCTCCAATTGAGGGCTGCACGCCCCATTCGGCATTGAACTGGCTTCATATGGTGTGTTTATCACCAAATTCAGTTGACATCAAATCGGGTGTGACGTTACCGTTAATGGTGTAAATATCACCATTTTGAGCAAATTGGGCTCAATGAACGACAGCGAGGAAATCTTAAGATGTCGGAAACCATGAAATCAGCCGCTGCTGCTTATGCCCGCGATCCACAGCGCCCGGGCCTCGTCGAACGTCTCCTGAAGCCCTGGAATGCGTCTGCGGGAAGCGGTCCCGCGATGATGCTACCGGAGGAGAGTTTCATGAACCAGCACGTCAATCGCCGCGCCGTCATGGCAGGATCGGCGGGAGTTGCAGGAATTGCGTTCGCGCTTGGGAGCTCAGTCTCTCAGGCCGAGCCTGCCGGGAAAAATTCGGTCGCCGCCGGCCGCCATGTGGTTGATCCGAAGCTTCGGAAACTCGAGGCGGCTTTCAAAGCGCAATGGAAAAAATATAAGGCAGCGTTGCCGGCGCACTCCGCCGCCCAAAGAGGGTGCGTTGCGGCAAAGCCGCCCAGGCCCGAGGAAATAAAAACGCCGGGCGAGCTTTTCGTGCCGTTTCGAACTTTGAGACTGGATCAGATGAACAGGGACAACCCACACTTTGCGGCCATCTGTGAGTATCAGGACATGAACAAGGCGCGACTCGATAGATGGCGCGCGGAGTGCGAAGCAATTGAGCGACGCCCGGAGTTCACAAAGCCCACCCAGTCCTTTCGGCGCCAGTTGGCACTTTGCGACCTGGCTGCCGAACGAGTGTTCCGCTTTCCAGCGCGGAGTCTTGCCGACATCCAGGTGAAGATCCAGGTCCACCGCAAATGGTCCGTTGACGACGAGGAGGCGCTGCTGCGCTTCATCATCGCCGACATTGCCCGCGTGGCGAAATGTCAGCGACAAACACGCGGAGACGTTTCACGGGCAACAGGCGGTGTAACCACCTGAGAAAATTGGCCGGATTCGGAAAAGTGTTCTCGCACGGGAACGCTTTCCGCCCCTGCGCAAAACCGTTCCACCCCCCGGAACGGTTTTGTCATTTTTCGGGTCAGCAAATTTGCAGACCCGACTAGCCCGTGCAGATTTGCACCCCCTGCCGTGTATTTCACGGGAAGAGCACTGAAACAGGCGGCTTCAGCCACGGCATTGATTCCAGGCAAGCAAAGGCGCGCCGCGTACATATGCCGTACATAACCGAAAAATCACCGGTTTTGGCATCATGCTAAGTGTTTGAAATTATTGGCTCCCCGGGCCGGATTCGAACCAGCGACCAACCGGTTAACAGCCGGTTGCTCTACCACTGAGCTACCGGGGAACAGAGGCTCTTGCGTGAGTGGGGCAGCCTATAGCAAACCCGTTTCGGCTTTGCAAAGAAGCATTTCGCATTTTTTCGGTGCTTTTTGGCGCAGGGCTTGCTGGCAATGGCCGGCGAGCGCCCTCATATGAGCTGTCTCTCGCCTGTCACGGAACAGAAAAGGCCGTTGCGGCTTTCTCCGGCTGATGGTGCTACTGATGCAAACGGATCGACATTTCACATGACGGCAATGAGCGACGAACAGCCACCGGCCCGGAAAATCTCGGTCTTCGGCCGCCAGTTCACCATGCCGCGCTCGCGCGGCCTCAGGATTGCGATCGGCGTTGTGCTGATCATCGGCGGCATTCTCGGCTTCCTGCCGATCCTGGGTTTCTGGATGGTGCCGATCGGATTGCTGGTGCTCTCCTACGAATTCGCATTGGTGCGCCGTCACCGGCGCCGCTTCGTCGTCTGGTGGGAGCGACGGCGCCGGCCGGATTGAGACTGCCCTGCTGACAGGCCGGTATCCGGCAAAATGTCGGAGAGCGGCGTGGTCCGTCCAGGCCTCACCGAGGCTGGTCGAAACAGCTTTCCAGGCGTTCGCAAAGCTCCTTGAGAACGGCGGTAGCCGATGCCAGCCGCGCCCGGTCGCGCGGCGGCAGGCTGTTTGCGCCTTCTATGCTGAGGCGGTCGATGGCATAGCGCACAAGCTCTGCAGACTGCGACAATCCGCGCGACGTGCCGTCCTTCGTAGCTGCTCGACGCATGGCGGAGCCTCTTCCTTGCCCAACGTGGCCGCCGGTTTCGGGTTCCCGTCGCCCAGAATCATGCTTAACGATAAGCTAATATGTTATTGCTAACATGGGCATTGCGTTGATAAGGCAGGGCATGGAATGTCGAGGAACCGTTGGGAATGCATGGTGGCCGCTTGACGGCATTTTCGCCGCAACCTATTGGAGCCGGGTGGAACGCCGGGAGCAATGAGGCCTCGTGGCGGAGTGGTTACGCAGAGGACTGCAAATCCTTGCACCCCGGTTCGATTCCGGGCGAGGCCTCCAATGCCCGAGCTCCCGCGCGTCAGCGCCAGGGGGCTTCAGTTCCGGTCGAAACAGCCGCGGCCTTTGCGCGGCAAGCGGATGGTTGGAACATGAGCGCTGATTTTGCCGAACGCCGGGTGAAGATGGTCGACGGCCAGATCCGCACCACCGACGTGACCAGCGCACCGCTGCTCGAGGCGATGCTTGTCGTGCCGCGCGAGGCCTTTGTCGGCGCCGGCCAGCGCGATCTTGCCTATATCGACGAGGACATCCGCATTGCCGATACGGCAGATGGTCCGCGCTATCTGATGGAACCGTCGCCATTGGCCAAGCTGATGCAGCTGGCCGATATCGGCCCAAGCGATTCGGCACTAGATGTCGGCTGCGGCACCGGCTATGCGGCGGCGATCCTGTCGCGGCTGGCAAGGTCCGTGGTGGCGCTGGAAAGCGATCCGGCGCTGGCCGAGACCGCCACTTCGACGCTTGCGGCACTTGGTTGCGGCAATGTCACCGTGGTCCACGGGCCGCTGCCGCAAGGCCACGCAGATAAGGCGCCTTACGACGTCATCCTGATCGGCGGCAGCGTCGGGGAGGTGCCGGCGGCGCTGTTCGACCAGCTTGCCGAAGGCGGCCGACTCGTCGCCGTGGAGGGGCAGGGCAATTCGGGCGTAGCCCGGCTTTTTTTTAAGACTGGAGGGGTTGTAACGGGAAGACGCGCATTTAATGCGGCAATTAAGCCACTACCGGGATTCGAACGCATTCCCGCCTTCGAATTCTGAGTGATTTTGCCTTGCAGCGAAGGCGCTGTCATGATCGCTTGCGTTTGAACAATCGTTGCTGATCTGCATAACCGGGCGTTTCTGGGGGCTTTCAGCGGGGGAACGATAAAAAACGCGGCGCCGGCTGATCAGAAGGAGAAGCCAGCGTGGCGCAGTTCCCGTGCAAAACGAATGAGGGAATATAACGTGCCGTCTGTACGCAAGTTGCTTTTTACCGCTGTCCTCGTTTCGGCGACAGCGCTGTCTCCAATGGCCGCCTCGGCCGAAACCATTCTCGGGGCCCTTTCAAAAGCCTATCAGAACAATTCCTCGCTCAATTCGACACGCGCCGGCGTTCGCGTCACCGACGAGGGCGTTGCAATCGCAAAGTCCGGCTGGCGCCCGACCATCACCGGTTCCGCGGACATCGACTACACCAGCACCCATATCAATGGTACTAGTCGAACCGCGCGCATAACTACCGGCAACTTTGGCGTCCAGATCAATCAAACCCTGTTCGACGGCTTTCAGACCTGGAACAACGTCGCGGCCGCCGAAGCGCGGGTCAGCGCCTCGGTCGAGAGCCTGCGCAACACCGAAGAAAACACCCTTTTCAACGCGGCAAGCGCCTATATGGACGTCATCCGCGACCGCCAGATCGCGGTGCTGACCGAACAGAACCTGCAGTTCCTGACCGAGCAGGCGCGTGCGGCGCGTTCGCGCTTCGAGGTCGGCGAAGGTACCCGCACCGACGTCGCGCAAGCCGACGCGCAGCGTGCCTCCGCGGTGGCGCAGTTGAGCGCCGCCCGCGCGACGGCGCTGGCAAGCGCTGCGACCTATCGCCAGATCGTCGGCGACGAGCCGGGCAGGCTCAGGCCGGCTTCGCCGCTGTCGAAGCTGTTGCCGTCGAGCCTCGATGCAGCGATCGCGATCGCATCGGCCGAACATCCGGCCATCCTCGCCACCGAGCACCTGGTCGACGCGGCGGCGTTTTCGGTTAAATCGGCCGAAGGCGCGCTGCTGCCGCAGCTTTCGGCTAGCGCCGGCGTTTCCGGCGACTATCGCAACACGGTTCCGGGCGTCCTTGGGGCATCGCAGGATGGCACAAGGACGTCGGCGAACATCGGCGCGACACTGACCGTGCCGATCTATTCCGGCGGACGGACCTCGGCGACCGTGCGCCAGAACAAGGAATCGCTCAGCCAGGCGCGGATCGAAGTCGACGTGAGTCGCGACCAGGTGCGCCAGGCCGTTACCTCGGCATGGTCGCAATACACCGCCGCGCAGCAAAGCGTCACGGCCAACCGGCAGGTGGTCGCCGCCGCGCAGCTTGCCCTGAACGGCGTCATCGAAGAGCGCAATGTCGGCCAGCGCACCACGCTCGACGTGCTCAATGCGCAGGCGACCCTCATCACTGCCAAGATCAATCTTGTCAGCGCCGAACGCGACGTGGTGGTGGCGAGCTATGCCATCCTCTCGGCGGTTGGCCATTTGTCGGCAGACCGCCTTGCGCTCAATGTGACGAAGTACAGGCCCGAAGAGCATTACAACGCCGTCAAGGACAAGTGGATCGGCCTGCGCACGCCGGACGGCCGCTGATCGCCAAGCCGTGTTTTCAGCCCGCGCTCGAACGACGCGCGGGCTTTCAACTCCCGACCCTAATCTGTTGAAATCCGAGATGTCGCCAGATTGGGGATTCTCGCAAGCCGTTCCGTCGGTTACGCTGTTGCCATGATTCGAATCCGGCATTGCCGGACAGGAAATCTGAGAACGAGTCACAAGGGCGGCGGATGTGACGATGGCGACGGCAAGCAGCGTACAGCGCGAACCTTCCATGGAAGAAATACTGGCTTCCATCAGAAGGATCATCGAGGACAGCGATACCGGCCGCAAGCAGCCGGGCGACGCGGACGAGCTGCGCCAGGATCTGCAACCGGCGCCGGCAGCCGGACGGGCAGCGGAGGGGGATGCGTTCCGCTCCGAACTGCGCGGCGGACTGGAGATCGCCAAGCCGGCCACGCGCGCCGAGGTGCAGCCAACGGCCGCGCCGGTCATTGAGAGCCTGGAAACGCCGTTGCGCGCCGGCCCGGTAAAGGCAGCGGTGACGCTGGCTGAGGTGAACACCGCTCCCGCAAAGCCGGATCGGCCTGCGACAGCCAAGGCTGCCGAGACGACCGACACCATCATCGCCGATTGGCGGCGCGAGATCGCCGCGGTCGGCGACGCGATGGCCAAGCCGGAGCGCGCCGAGCCACTCCGGACGCCGGACGCCGAGCCGAAAGCCGAGGTTTTCGAGAACGAGGCGACTGCTGGACCTGTGCCGGAGCCTTCGGAAATTGGGCCGGAGCCTTCGGAAAGCGGCCCGGAGCCTTCGAAAACCGGCCCGGAATCTTCGAAAATCGGCCCGGAATCTTCGAAAATCGGATTGGCGCGTCCGGCGGCCAGCGAGGCGCCGTCCCTTCGGCCGGCGATCCTTTCGGAGCATACGGGCCGGCAGGTTGCCGCCGCCTTCGGCGAGCTTTCCGACGCGTTTGCCAGCCGCAGCAAGAAGACTTTCGACGAGATGGCCGAGGAGATGCTGCGGCCGATGCTGCAGGACTGGCTGGACAACAACCTTCCGACGCTGGTCGAGCGGCTGGTGCGCGAGGAAATCGAGCGCGTCGCGCGCGGCGCGCAGTAGCAATTCGGAGAGCCGCCAATGGGCGGCGCTCGACCGGCGAATTGTCGAAGTCGGCGCTGTCCCTCATCCGCCTGCCGGCACCTTCTCCCCGTATAGTGACGGGGAGAAGGGGTTGACCGCAATTTAGGCGCCTTTTCCGCAACGTTCGTGACTGGCGAAAGCTTCAGTACAGGCGTCTTTCTCCCCGTCACTATACGGGGAGAAATGCCCGGCAGGGCAATGAGGGGCAGCGCAAACCTGAAGCGATTGCCTCGCAACATTCAGTCCCGCGAGTTGCACCGAACCATCCCGGCGCTATCTATTGGCCATGCCGCCCTTGCGGTTGACTTGGCAACAACCTTCCGATTTACACCGGACCACAAATTCCGGACAGCGCGGACCGTTTTCCCATGCTCGAAAAGACCTACGACGCCAAAGCCGTCGAGCCGAAGATTGCCAGGATCTGGGAAGAGGCCGACGCCTTTCGGGCCGGCGCCGGGGCCGAGGAGGGGGCTGAAGCCTTCACCATCGTCATCCCGCCGCCGAATGTCACCGGCTCGCTGCATATGGGTCATGCGCTCAACAACACGCTGCAGGACATTCTGGTGCGCTTCGAGCGAATGCGCGGCAAGAATGTTCTTTGGCAACCAGGCATGGACCATGCCGGCATCGCCACGCAGATGGTGGTAGAGCGCCAGCTTATGGAAAAGCAGATCCACCGCCGCGACCTGACGCGCGATGAGTTCATCGACAAGGTGTGGGAGTGGAAGGCCGAGTCCGGCGGCGCCATCCTCAACCAGCTGAAGCGGCTCGGGGCCTCGGCCGACTGGAGCCGGGAGCGCTTCACCATGGACGAGGGCCTGTCCAAGGCCGTGCTCGAAGTGTTCGTGACGCTCTACAAGGAAGGGCTGATCTACAAGGACAAGCGCCTTGTGAACTGGGACCCGAAGCTGTTGACCGCCATCTCGGATCTCGAGGTCGAACAGCAGGAAGTCAACGGCAACCTCTGGCACTTCCGCTATCCGGTCGAAGGCATGACCTTCGATCCGGAAAATCCGAAGACCTTCATCACCGTTGCGACGACCCGGCCGGAGACGATGCTGGGCGATACGGCTGTCGCAGTCCACCCCGACGACGAGCGTTTCCGGCATCTTGTCGGCAAGAACCTCATCCTGCCGATCGTCGGCCGCAGGATCCCGGTGGTGGCGGACGAGTATTCCGATCCCGAAAAAGGCAGCGGTGCGGTCAAGATCACGCCGGCGCATGACTTCAACGATTTCGAGGTCGGCAAGCGCCACCGGCTGCCGGCGGTCAACATCCTCACCGTCAATGCGGCGGTGAGCCTCAAGGACAATGAGGACTTTCTCGCCGGACTGGACGTGACGCCGGAGCGCCAGGCCGTATGGGACGGCCTCGACGGCCTGGACCGTTTCGACGCGCGCAAGAAGATCGTCGAGCTGATGCAGGCGGGCGGCTTTCTCGAGAAGGTCGAGCCGCATCGCCACACCGTGCCGCACGGCGACCGCGGCGGCGTGCCGATCGAGCCGTTTCTGACCGACCAGTGGTATGTCAATGCGGCGGAACTGGCCAAGCCGGCGATCGCCTCGGTGCGCGAGAGCCGTACCAATTTCGTGCCCAAAAACTGGGAAAAGACCTATTTCGACTGGATGGAAAACATCCAGCCCTGGTGCATTTCGCGCCAGCTCTGGTGGGGTCACCAGATCCCTGCCTGGTACGGGCCGGACGGGCATGTCTTTGTCGAAAAGACCGAGGAAGAGGCGCTCGGTGCCGCCGTCGAATATTATCTGGCGCTGGAAGGGCCGTGGAAGGCCTGGGTCGAGGACAAGCTTGAGAATTTCCAGCCTGGCGAGATCCTGACCCGCGACGAGGACGTGCTCGATACATGGTTCTCGTCGGCGCTGTGGCCGTTCTCGACGCTTGGCTGGCCGGACCAGACGCCGGAGCTGAAGACCTATTACCCGACCGACGTGCTGGTGACCGGTTTCGACATCATCTTCTTCTGGGTCGCCCGCATGATGATGATGGGCCTGCATTTCATGGATCAGGAGCCGTTTCATACCGTCTATGTCCATGCGCTGGTTCGCGACAAGAATGGGCAGAAGATGTCGAAGTCGAAAGGCAACGTCATCGATCCGCTCGAGCTCATCGACGAATACGGCGCCGATGCGCTGCGCTTCACCTTGACTGTGATGGCAGCGCAAGGGCGCGACGTTAAGCTCGATCCGGCCCGCATTGCCGGTTATCGCAATTTCGGCACCAAGCTGTGGAACGCGACGCGCTTCGCCGAGATGAACGAAGTGGCGCGCGACGACGATTTCTGGCTGCAGGACGCCAAGCTGGCGGTCAACCGCTGGATCTTGACGGAGCTGACGCGAGCCGCGCGGGACATAACGGACGGTATCACCTCATACCGCTTCAACGAGGCGGCGGGTGCCGCCTACCGGTTCGTCTGGAACCAGTTCTGCGACTGGTACCTGGAACTGCTGAAGCCGGTGTTCATGGGCACCGACGAGGCCGCCAAGGCCGAGAGCAGGGCATGCGTCGCCTTCGTACTCGACGAGATCTACAAGCTGCTGCATCCGATGATGCCGTTCATGACCGAGGAACTGTGGGCCGAAACCGCCGGTGAGGGCAGGCAACGGCAATCGCTGCTTTGTCATGCGGCATGGCCGTCGCCCGACTTCGAGGACGAGGCGGCCGCCGCCGATATCAACTGGCTGGTCGACCTTGTCTCCGGCATCCGCTCGGTGCGTTCGGAGATGAACGTGCCGCCGGCGGCTATCGCACCGCTCGTGGTGATCGGCGCCAACGACGCGACACACGAAAGGCTCGAGCGTCAGGGCTCGGCTATCAAGCGTCTGGCGCGGGTCGGCGACATCTCGCTCGCCGAGGCGCCACCAAGGGGATCCGCCCAGATCGTGGTCAACGAGGCGACGATCTGCCTGCCGCTCGGCAGCCTGATCGACCTTGCCGCCGAGGCAGCGCGCCTGCACAAGGAGCTTGCCAAGGTGACCGAGGAAATAGCGCGGCTCTACAAGAAGCTGTCCAACGAGAAATTCGTCGCCAACGCGCCGGAAGAGGTGGTGGAGGCCGAGCGTGAAAAACTCGCCGAATATCGCGAGGCGCAAGAGAAGCTTTCGGTGGCATTGGCGCGGGTGCGTGATGCCGGTTGATCGAACAGATTGGGCCGGTTGATCGAACAGATTGGGCCGGTTGATCGAACAGATTGGGCCGGCTGATCAAACAAATTGGGCCGGCTGGCCGCAATAGATTCGCCGGTCACGAATCTGCCTTCCAGACAGGCCGCCTGCCACGAAAACGGGCATTCCGCAGCGTAAATCTTGAGGCAAACTGAATGTTTTTGCCCCATTGTTGCCGTAATGTAACAATGGCTGACTGGGCACGCAAAATGCCCTGTTTTATAGTGATTTAGGGGTTTTTCCCGAGTTTTCTCGTCGATCTGTATTGTGGCGGCCATTTTCCCGCCTCGGTAAGAAGGCCGACACCTTGTCGGAAATGCGTTCAGCCAAGCTGTACATGTACGCACGGCGAATTCGTTGTTGCGCCGTTAACCTGAATTGGTTCTAGCTTGATGCAAGGACATTTCGGGGAGGAGATTCATGTGTTATTCGCGTCTGAAAGTGCTGCTGGGCGCGGGGGCTTTTTCGCTGGCTTTGGCTGGGGCGGTGCAAGCCGGGGGCTTTGACCGGGGCGGCGTCAATATCGACCAGCTGTTCGACGCGGCGCCATATTCGTTCGACGCAGGCGTCACCTATGTTTCGCCACAGCGCAAACTCAAGAATGTGCAGCGTCTCGATGGCTCGGGTTTGTCGACATCGGCGGTGGACGTTGGTGGCGATTATGCGGTGCCGCATGTCGGCATCAAGGCCAACATCTTTGAGCCCGTAGACTGTCTTGCCACCTATACGAGACCGTATGGTGCGGACGCGAATTTCGGCATGAACAACGCCTATTCGCCGACAGCGGTCAAATACGCCGTCGACACAGACGATTTCGGTCTCACCTGCTCCTATAAGGTGAACGTCGGCAAGGGCGCCATACGATTCATCGGCGGTGTCTCCTACCAGCAGGTAGACGCGTTTCTTTCCCGTCAGACACTGCTCGCCTTCGGCAATACCGGCCTCGGCGTCTTCAAGCTATCCGACGAGGCATGGGGTTGGCGTGCGGGCGCAGCCTATGAGATCCCCGAGATCGCCCTGCGCGCCACCCTGATGTACTCTTCGAGCTACAAATATGACGGGCTGTCGGGAACCGTCGACACGACCGGCTTCAGGGGCGCCTTTCCAGCGGATCTGATTCCCGGCTCTACCGGCGTGTACCCAGTCTCGGCGTCGGCTGAGATACCTCAGGCTCTGGAATTCAAGCTGCAGAGCGGTATAGCTCCTGGCTGGCTGGCCTTTGGTTCCATCCGCTGGCAGGAGTGGAGCAAGCTTGGCGTCATTGCCATCAATGGCGTGCGCAGTCCGGTAACCGGTTTGCCCTCGCCCGTTTCATTCGACCTGCTTTATCGCGACGGCTGGACGGTCACGGGCGGTATCGGGCACAAGTTCACCGATCAATTGTCGGGCGTGGTTTCGCTGACCTGGGATCGCGGCACCTCGACGACCTCCGGCTACCAGTCGGATACCTGGGCCGTTGCCAGCGGCGTCTCCTATTCGCCGAACGACCAGATCGAGGTCAGGCTCGGCGGCTCGATCGGTGTGCTGACGAGCGGGTCATCGACTTTCAGCGGTGTCGGCGACGTGGCAAATGCCGTTACCTATACCTACGGCAACGACCTGCTTCTCGCTGGTTCGGCTTCCGTCAAGATCAAGTTCTAACTATTAAATTTTAAACGACAAAACGGCCGGGCGTTGCCCGGCCGTTTTGTTCGGTGCCATCCGGCATTCGGCCAATGCAACAAATTGCCCCCATGATGTTCGCTCCGATAATTGTGACGTTTTGGCAACAGTTTCTGAACAACCCTCGCGCCACCCGGCCGCCCGGGAACATTGCCTATTTCCCGCCATAAACCCGGCGCACCTCGAACTTGTCTCGGGACATGCGCCAAAAGGCTAGGCGAAGAGGCAGGCCGCACTGCCCGCGGCAAGGACGAGTATGGACGCCAGAGCGATCTCCAAGGCCAAGCTGCCGAGCCGCCACGTGACCGTTGGTCCCGAGCGGGCGCCGCATCGCTCCTACCTCTATGCGATGGGGCTGTCGGCGGCCGAGATCGCGCAGCCTCTGGTCGGTGTCGCCAGCTGCTGGAACGAGGCCGCGCCCTGCAACATCTCGCTGATGCGCCAGGCACAAGTGGTCAAGAAGGGCGTGGCGGCCGCCAACGGCACGCCACGCGAATTCTGCACCATCACCGTCACCGACGGCATCGCCATGGGTCATCAGGGCATGAAGTCGTCGCTGGTGTCGCGCGAGGTCATCGCCGACTCGGTCGAGCTCACCATGCGCGGCCATTGCTACGATGCGCTGGTTGGATTGGCCGGTTGCGACAAGTCGCTGCCCGGCATGATGATGGCCATGGTGCGCCTCAACGTACCGTCGATCTTCATCTATGGCGGCTCGATCCTGCCCGGCAGCTACCGTGGCCGGCAGATCACCGTGCAGGACGTGTTCGAGGCGGTCGGCCAGCATTCGGTCGGCACGATCGGCGACGCCGAGCTGCTCGAGATCGAGCAAGCCGCCTGTCCGTCGGCCGGCTCCTGCGGCGCCCAGTTCACCGCCAATACCATGGCCACCGTCGCTGAGGCGATCGGCCTGGCGCTGCCCTATTCCTGCGGCGCGCCGGCACCCTACGAGATGCGCGACCGCTTCAATTTCGCTTCCGGCGAAAAGATCATGGAGCTGATCGCAAGGAACATCCGCCCGCGCGACATCGTTACTATAGAAGCGTTGGAAAATGCCGCGACTGTGGTCTCGGCCACCGGCGGCTCGACCAACGCGGCGCTGCATCTGCCGGCGATCGCGCACGAGGCCGGGATAAAGTTCGATCTTTTCGACGTGGCCAAGATATTCGAGAAAACACCCTACATCGCCGACCTCAAGCCGGGCGGCAAATACGTCGCCAAGGACATGTTCGAGGCCGGCGGCATTCCGCTCTTGATGAAGACGCTGCTCGACCATGGCTATCTTCATGGCGATTGCCTGACGGTGACCGGCCGCACTTTGGCCGAAAATATGGAACATGTTTCCTGGAATGACAGCCAGGATGTGGTCCGTCCCGCCAATAGGCCGATTACCCAGACCGGCGGGGTCGTGGGCTTGAAGGGTAACCTTGCCCCCGAAGGCGCGATCGTGAAGGTCGCAGGCATGGCGGAACTCAAATTCTCGGGTCCGGCACGCTGCTTCGATTCGGAAGAGGAATGTTTCGAGGCTGTTACGCACCGTAACTATAGCGAAGGCGAGGTTCTCGTCATCCGTTACGAGGGTCCGCGCGGCGGCCCGGGCATGCGCGAAATGCTGTCGACGACGGCGGCTCTCTACGGCCAGGGCATGGGCGGCAAGGTGGCGCTCATCACCGACGGGCGTTTTTCGGGCGCGACGCGCGGTTTCTGCATCGGCCATGTCGGGCCGGAAGCGGCAGTGGGTGGCCCGATCGGGCTGCTTAGGGATGGCGACTTGATCTCGATCGATGCGGTGAACGGCACGATCGAGGTTGCATTGTCTAAAGCCGAATTGGCTGCGAGGGCAAAGGCATGGAAGGCGCGCACGACCGACTATCAGTCGGGCGCGATCTGGAAATACGCACAGACGGTCGGATCTGCCCGCGACGGCGCGGTCACCCATCCCGGCGGTGCCAAAGAAACACACTGCTATGCGGACATCTGAGTTGTTGAGGTCGTCTGTCCTTTCGGCACTGGTTGCGCTCGCCACGTTTGGCGCGACCTTGGGCGCCGTCGGCCAGGCCATGGCCTTCGACGACAAGGTGTTCGACGACAAGACCGGCGTGAAGCCGCAGTCGAGCCCGTGGGCGGTGTTCCAGTTTGGCTTTTCCGCCTACAAGAACGGCCATAAGGAGCAGGCCGCGGAAGCCTATAAATATGCCGCCGAGAACGGCCAGATCGGCGCCACCTGGAAGCTTGCGCGCATGTATGCCGAAGGCGATGGCGTGGCGCGAGACGACTACGCGGCATTCAAGTTCTTCTCAGAGATCGTCGACCAGGATGTCGAGCCCGGTTCGCCCGAGGAAAGCTATGTTTCGGACGCGCTGGTGGCGCTTGGCGACTATCTGAGGAAGGGCATTCCCGGCAGCCCCGTCGAGGAGAACGAGGTGGCGGCCCAGGAATATTACATGCGCGCCGCCGCCAACTACCGCAACCCGAACGCCCAGTTCGAGATGGGCCAGATGTTCCTCAAGGGTGAGGGCGGCGTCAAGGCCAGCGTCAAGCAGGCCGGACGCTGGTTCCAGCTGGCGGCCGAAAAGGGCCATGCGGGCGCGCAGGCGACGCTCGGCAACCTGCTTTTCCAAAGCGGCAAGATCGTGCGGGGGCTGGCGATGATGACCGCGGCGCTCGAGCGGGCCTCACCCGCCGACCAGCCATGGATCCGCGGCATGCAGGAAGAAGCGTTTGCGGCCGCCGGCGAAGCCGACCGCCGCACCGCGATCTCGCTGGCCGACGACATCCTCACCAAGGGTGGCGGCGACCAATAGGTCGGCAGAATTTCCGTTTTAGATCAATTGTCGGTCGGTTCCGCCGGCATGCCGCTGGGCGCCGGTGTTGAGATCGGCGTGCCCTGCAGATGTGGGGCCAGCGTGTTCTCCGGGCAGCCATCCCGCTGCTTGGTCCAGGACGTGTTGTTGAGCACCATCTCGCAACGGGCGAGGTAGCTTTGGCCGGCAAGCGTCAGGCAGGCGACCCGGCCGATCTGGAATGATTTGCCGTTAGCCAGGCACTCTGCATCGGCAAAAGCCGGCGTCGCCACCGCCATCGCAAGCGCGCAGCCGATCGGGCAGAGTGCAAATCGAGTAGTCATGGAAACCCCAGCCACCATGATGATTTCTCATCAAGCGCGCGATTTGTGGCGATAAGAGGTCAACTATCAATGTGCCGCCGGACAGCAGCTCCGGTCAGGCCGGCTGCAGCGCCAGATCGATCGCCACCGGCACGTGGTCGGAGGGCTTTTCCCAGGCGCGCACCTGTTTTTCGATCGAAGCCGAGGAAAACCAGTTGGCGGCTTCGGGCGACAGAAGCAGGTGGTCGATGCGGATGCCGTTGTTCTTCTGCCAGGCGCCGGCCTGATAGTCCCAGAACGTAAAAATGTCCGGGGCGTCGGTGACGGCACGCACGGCTTCGGTGAAGCCGAGATTCTTCAGCCGCCGGAACGCCTGCCGCGTCGCGGGCTGGAACAGCGCATCGCTTAGCCAGTTTTCCGGATACTTCGCGTCGATCGGCTCGGGAATGACATTGTAGTCGCCGGCCAGGACCAGCGGCTCTTCCAGAGCAAGCCGCTCCTGGGCCCAGCGCTCAAGTCGCGCCATCCAGGAAAGCTTGTAGGAGAACTTCTTCTCGTCGTCGATCGGGTTGCCGTTCGGCAGATAGATCGAGGCAACGCGCAAGGCGCCCTTGTCGGTCGAGAACACGCCCTCGATGAAACGCGCCTGCTCGTCGGCATCGTCGCCCGGCAAGCCGCGATTGACCTCGTCGAAACGCAGCTTCGACAGGATGGCGACGCCGTTGAAGCCTTTTTGGCCGTAAGTCTCGACATTGTAGCCGAGCGCCTCGATCTCGGCGCGAGGAAACTGCTCGTCGACCGTCTTGATCTCCTGCAGGCAGGCGATGTCGGGCGCGCTTTCCGTCAGCCAATGGGTCAAATTGCCGATGCGGGCGCGAACGCCGTTGATGTTCCAGGTGACGATTTTCATGACGGCCTCGATAGGCTGGTGGTCCGGAGACTAGCGATCCGGTGGATGACGTTCGACAAGGCCGATCGTATTGCCTGCCGGGTCCTTTAGGAAGGCCATCCATTCGCTTTCCCCCGCCTGGCCGAACAGGCCTTCGGTGTCGCGATGGACGAGCGCCGGCGGCGCGGTGAAGGGAACGCCGGCGGCCTTGGCCGAAGCGTGGAACTCTTCGAGGCCCGAGATGTCGAGATAGACGGTGCCGGCGGGCAGGCCGTCGGTGAAAAGCAGGCGCACGTCACCGGCCATGATAAAGGCGATGCCCGGCGGATCGAAACGCGCATGCAGGTTCATGCCGAGCACCTCGCGCCAGAACGCCAGCGTCGCATCAAGGTCGCGCCCGGCGGAAAGCGCGACCTGACGGACCGCGCCGATGTCGGGCATTTCTAGATCGAGAAGCTGGTGCCGCAGCCGCAGGAGGCGACCGCATTGGGGTTTCTGATCTGGAACGACTGGCCCATCAGATCGTCGACGAAATCGATCACCGAGCCGCCCATATAGACCAGTGACAGGTCGTCGATCAGCACGGTGGCGCCGTCCTTTTCGATGGCGACGTCGTCGTCATTGCGCCTGTCGACCAGATCGAACTTGTAGGAGAAGCCGGAACAGCCGCCGCCCTCGACCGAAACGCGCACGGCCGTCTTACCGGCTTCGCTCGCTACAATCTTGGCGATCCGCCTGGCGGCGGCGTCGGTCATCTCGACTTTCATGGCGGTCTTGGCATCAGCGCCCATGGGCGTCACCTTGCATTCGGTTTCGTATGATAGGTATGAAGCGCGACGGGGCAAGTCAACTGTGGCATACGCTATGACCAACGAGTTGGGCGACATCGGATTCGGCTATCGGCCGCGCGCGGCCTATGCCAGCGACCCGGCGAAGTCGCGCGGGCGGCTGTTCGACGAGGTGGAAAGCCCGACGCGCACGCCGTTCCAGCGCGACCGCGACCGCATCATCCATTCGACGGCGTTCCGCCGGCTGAAGCACAAGACGCAAGTGTTCGTCGCACATGAAGGCGACCATTACCGCACGAGGCTGACGCATTCGATCGAGGTCGCGCAAATCGCACGCGCTCTGGCGCGGGCGCTGCGCGGCGACGAGGACCTGGCCGAGGCGGTGGCCCTGGTGCACGACTTCGGCCACACGCCCTTCGGCCATACCGGCGAGGACGCGCTGAACGAGAAGATGGCCGCCTGGGGCGGCTTCGACCACAATGCGCAGTCGCTGCGTGTGGTGACGCGGCTGGAGCGGCGCTATGCCGAGTTCGATGGGCTGAACCTCACCTGGGAAACGCTGGAGGGGCTGGTCAAGCACAATGGCCCGCTGACCGATGCCAAGGGGAAAGGGCTGAAGGGACCGGTGCCGCAGGCTATCCGCGACTATTCCGAACTGCACGACCTCGAGCTCGACCGCTTCGCTGGTATCGAGGCGCAGTGTGCGGCGATTGCCGACGACATCGCCTACAACACCCACGACATCGATGACGGCTTGAGGGCAGGGCTGTTGACGCTGGATATGCTGGAGGGCGTCTCGCTGCCGGGATCGATCCTCAAGGGCGTGCGTCAGCGCTATCCGGCGCTCGATGACGTACGCACCGGCCACGAGCTGATGCGCCGGCAGATCACCATCATGGTCGAGGACGTGATCGTCTCGACGACGGCCAATCTGGCGCGCATCCAGCCCGACAGCGCCGAAGCGGTAAGGGCGGCCGGCGAGCCGATGGTGAGCTTCTCCGCCGAGACGGCCGTATTGGAAAAGGAGCTGAAGGCCTTTCTCTACAAGCACCTCTACCGGCATGCGGAGGTCATGCGGGTGCGCGCCGATGCCGACCAGATCGTCAGGGACCTGTTCGACGTCTATTTCGCCGATCCGCGCGCTATGCCGGATGGCTGGCGCGAAGGGCTCGACCGGGCAGAGGACCGCGTCAAGGCGCGCAGTGTTGCCGATTTCCTGGCCGGCATGACGGACACTTATGCACTCAAGGAACACAGGCGTTTGTTTGACCATACGCCGGATTTGAGCTAGGGCGGGCGCGATTTTGCCGGCCAACGAGCCGGATTCCTGCAAAACCGTCAGAGCCACAGCAATGAACATCTTCGCCGATTTCAACGCGCGAATCATAAAGGCCGTCGAAGCGCTTGATTTGAAAGACAAGGATGGCGTGTCGCCGGACCTGTCGCGCATCGCCGTCGAGCCGCCGCGCGATGCCAGCCATGGCGATCTCGCGACCAACGCAGCCATGGTGTTGGCCAAGCCGACCGGCCAGAACCCGCGCGCGCTGGCCGAAAGGCTGGCCGAGGCGCTGCGCGCCGACGAGGATATCGCGGCCGCCGAGATCGCCGGCCCGGGCTTCGTCAATCTCAGGCTCAAGGACGGCTTCTGGCAGGCGCATCTGACGGCGATGCTCGGCGAAGGCCGCAACTATGGCCGCTCGACTATCGGCGGCGGCAAGAAAACCAATGTCGAATATGTCTCGGCCAACCCGACCGGCCCGATGCATGTCGGCCATTGCCGGGGTGCTGTAGTCGGCGACGCGCTGGCCAATCTGATGGCCTTCGCCGGTTACGACGTGACCAAGGAATACGTCATCAACGATGCCGGTTCGCAGATCGACGTGCTCGGACGCTCGGTCATGCTGCGCTACCGCGGAGCGCTCGGCGATGAGATCGGCGACATTCCGGCCGGGCTTTATCCAGGCGACTATCTGATCCCCGTTGGTCAGGCGCTGGCCAGCGAATTCGGCCGCTCCCTGCTGCAGATGCCGGACGAAGAGGCGCTTGCCATCGTCAAGGACAGAACGATCGATGCGATGATGGCGATGATCCGCGAGGATCTGGCGCTGCTCAACGTGCATCACGACGTCTTTTTCTCAGAGCGCACATTGCATGCCAACAATGCCAAGAAGATTCGCTCGGCGATCAACGACCTGACGCTGAAGGGCCACATCTACAAGGGCAAGCTGCCGCCGCCCAAGGGCGAGAAGCCGGACGACTGGGAGGATCGCGAGCAGACGCTGTTCCGCTCGACCGCGGTCGGCGACGACATGGACCGGGCGCTGGTCAAGTCGGACGGCACCTTCACCTATTTCGCCGCCGATGTCGCCTACCTCAAGGACAAGGTCGATCGCGGCTTCGTCGACCTGATCTATGTGCTTGGCGCCGATCATGGCGGCTACGTGAAACGGCTGGAAGCGCTTGCCCGGGCGATTGCCGGCGACGAGGTCAAGCTTACCGTGCTGCTTTGCCAGTTGGTGAGGCTGTTTCGCGCCGGCGAGCCGGTACGTATGTCGAAGCGGTCGGGCGAGTTCGTGACCTTGCGCGAAGTGGTGGAGGAGGTCGGCCGCGACCCGATCCGCTTCATGATGCTCTACCGCAAGAACGACGCGCCGCTCGACTTCGACTTCGCCAAGGTGACCGAGCAGTCGAAGGACAATCCGGTGTTCTATGTGCAGTATGCCTCGGCGCGCTGCCATTCGGTATTCCGGCAGGCGAGCGAGCAATTGGGCGAGGCCATGTTCGACCGCAACCAGCTGGCCGCCGAAGTGGCTTTGCTGACCGATGAGGGGGAGATCGGCCTGATCAGGAAGCTCGCCGAATATCCTCGGCTGATCGAAGCCGCGGCGCTCGCGCTCGAGC
Organism: Mesorhizobium sp. M0678; assembly: GCF_040320505.1. NCBI lineage: Bacteria > Pseudomonadati > Pseudomonadota > Alphaproteobacteria > Hyphomicrobiales > Phyllobacteriaceae > Mesorhizobium > Mesorhizobium sp. M0678. The sequence continues at coordinate 184,819 of NZ_JAMYPT010000001.1, forward strand.
CCCACCGGCTGGCATTTTACCTCTACGAACTCGCTTCCAGCTTCCACGGACACTGGAACCGGGGCACCGATAATCCCGACTTACGTTTTGTTAAGGTTAACGACCGACAATTGACGCATGCCAGACTAGGGCTGGTGCAGGCTGTTTCGGACGTTTTGACGTCCGGCCTGACGCTGATCGGAGCCAATGCGCCCACCGAAATGCGTTAGGTTTGAGTAAAAAACCTGTCACCTTTTGCCCACATTGCGCTGGTAAGGGCCAACCCTACGCGACGTCCATGGCGTCCGAATGAGTGCGAGTTCGGGAACAATAATGGCAGACAGAACCCAGCTGAGAGCAGCCGACCACAACGACATCGCCAACGATGATCCGTTCGCGGAACTGACCAGGATCATGGGGTTCGACCCGCGCCAGCCGGTCAAACCGCAAACGCCGGCCCAGCCGAAAACCGCTGCCGCCGAACCGTCGGTGGACGAGGCCGATTTCGACATCGATCTCGAGAAGGAGTTGATGGGCGAGTTCGGCGCCGATGCCAATGACAATGCTTCCCCTGCCGAGCTTCGCGAGCCGACACCCGAACCGGCCGCCGCCGACGAAATGGAGGACGCGCTTGCTGCCTCGTTCGAACAGGATTTCGCGTTCGACGACAGTGCAGCGGACGATGCTGCTCCCGTTGCGGCCGCTCCTGTTGCACCCGGCCAAATTGCCTCCGCCCCCGAGAGGGCGTTCGCTCCCGCTGTCGAGCCGGAGTTCGACGACGAGTTCGATAACGCCGTCGCCGGCTCGCTCGAAGACGTGTCGCCGTTCGAGGACGACCTTTCGAGTGACGACGAACTTGCCGCCTCGCTCGACCAGGATTTTCGGCTCGACGACGATGTGACGGCCAAGATCGCGGTGACGGGCGATGAACCGAGGACCGCAGCCGAGGCGATCGAGCCGGTCGACGAGCCCGCCTTCGACGATGAGTTCGACAACGCCGTGGCAAGTTCGCTCGAAGACGAGTTGATGCTCGAAGAGCATGAGCCGATGGAGCAGACCGTCGCCGTTGAAACCGCCGCGCAAGCGGCCGCGCCTGCGTTCGATGACGAGTTCGACGATGCCGTGGCAAGTTCGCTCGAAGACGAGCTGATGTTCGACGAGCATGAGCCGGCGGAAAACGTCGCCGCCCCGGCATCGCCGGTTGAGGCGGTTTCGGCCGATGAGGACCTTGCCGGCCATTTCGATGATGCCATGGCCGATGTCGACATGGACTTCGACGTTCGCCCGAACGAGCCTGCCGAAATCGAAGAACCAGAGTTTATCGAAGACCCAGAGGCCGCCCGGCTTTCCGGCACGGCCGCTGAAGCGGCGTTCGACGACGATGTCGATCTGAGCTTCGACGATGCGCCTGCGGAGGAAGCCGAAGAGCCCGTGGCGCAGGTTGCGGCCGAACCAGTGGCGCCGGCCGCTGTCGTCCCGACGGCCCCAGTGGCTGAGGAACGCAGCCTGGAAGACGAACTGAACGCGCTGCTCGGTGCGATGAGCACACGGCCGGCACAAGCGGTCAACGAACCTCAGACAAGCCCGCAGACTGCCCAGCAGACTGCCCAGAAGCCCGTGATGGCTGTTCAGCAGCCTATCGCGCCGGTAATTCAGAAGCCAGCAGTGGCCGCTGAACAGCCAATGGCGGCGGTCAAAGACGTCGCCAACGAACCGGTGCATGCTGTCGACGAGCTGGATTGGGAACTCGACGAGCACGAGCCCGCTGAGCCGCAGCAGTCCAGTGCCGCCGATGACGCCGATCTTGGCAGTGTCCTCCTCGATGAGCTTGAAGGCGAGGATTTCGGTGTTGAAGCCGCTGCCGGACCCGCGGATGATCTCGACAGCGATGCGCTCGATGCCGACTTCGCCAGGAATATCGGCCTGGATCATGACTCGGCCGACAAGAGTGCGGCAGCTGCTGCCGAAGAAGACCCGCTCGATGCGCTGAACTGGCTGACGACACGCGCCACACCGCCCGAGCCGGCCCGCTCGTGGAGCCGCGTGACACCGGTCGCACAGCCTCAGCCCGCTTTTGCAAGCCAGCCGGTGGCTTCGGCGCGTCCGGCACCACCGCCGCAGCCGGCTGCAACGCCGTCCTATCGGGCCGCACCGGTCGAAGAGAGGCCGTCCTATGAAGGCCAGGCATCCCGTGAAGATAGGTCATCCTATGAAGATCGGCCCGCCTACACGGAAGCTGCACCAAGCTCGCATCAACAGCCTTCCGCCTATGACGAGATGCCCGATGTCGAGACGGTCGACGTGCCCGAGCGCGTCGTGGCGCTGGCGGACGATCTCGACATTCCGGAGCTCAACTTCGACGATGACGAGCCGGTGGCGCCCGCCTACGACGATCTCGATGCCGATTTTGCCAGCCTTCTCACCGAAATGAATGCAACGGATATAGCGCCTGCCCCGGTGCGCAGCGCTGGCTATGACGATGAATACGATGCCGGCTTCGCGTCTGGCTATAAGCAGGATCGTAGCGAGACGCGCGCCTATGGCGCCAAGCCTGCGGAAGCCCCCGTCAGCGCGGCGGCCGCTTCCTATGCCGATGCAGCGGACGGTTTCGATCTGGGCCCATTGCCCGGTGGCCAGCCGGTTTCGCAGGCCGACGATTTCACCTTCGATGAGCTCGACTACGATCCCGAACTGGACGAGGAGATGTCGGTTCCGGGCCTTGCCGAACGCGGGGCCGAAAGGCAGCCGCGCAGGCGCGGGCTGCTGATAGGTGCGGTGGTCGGCGCCGTGGCGATCGCCGGAGGCCTTGGCGCCTTTGCGTTGACCCTCGGCGGCAAGAGCGGCGGCGATGCGCCGGTTATCGTCAAGGCCGACAACAGGCCGATCAAGATCAAGCCGGAAAATCCAGGCGGCACCGTCGTGCCGAACCAGGACAACAAGGTTTATGACGCTGTGGTCAAGGGCGCCAAGCCCGCCGAGCCGGTTCAGCAGAAGCTGGTCACCAACACCGAAGAGCCCGTGGACCTGAAAGCCGACGAACCGGAGAGCCGCGTCGTCGATCTTTCGCCCAATGACCCCGATGCCGCAGACGACATCGACGCGCCCGGCACCGCGGCGTCCGACACCGACGGGTCTGGAACCAATGCGCCCGGCACTAACGCGTCTGACTCCAGCGCGCTTGGCGCCAGTGCGGCTGGCGCTGCCGAAACCGCCGCCGCACCGGCGCCCAAGTCCGAGGATCGCATCGCGCAGGTTCTGCAGGAGGCCGAGAAGGGTGCAACCCCCGAGATCGTCGCTGTTGCGCCGCGCAAGGTACGGACCATGGTCGTGAAACCTGACGGCTCGCTCGTGGCGCGCGAGGATCCGGCGCCCGCCGCCCCGCAGATGGCTGCTGCCGAGCCGGCCGATCCGGCGCCGCAGCACGTGGCTCCGGCCGCCCAGGCCGACGCCGCGGCGCAGACCGGCACCGTGCCCCTGATCGACCAATTGACAAGTGATCCGAAGATTGGCGACCAGCCGAGTGGCGACCAGGCGAGCGGCGATCAGGCCGAAACCTCCAAGCTGCAGCCGGCGCCCAAGCCCGACACAAAGGCTGAAGCCAAGCCGTCAGCCAGCAAGCAGTCCGCCAGCACCCCGGCCACGGTTCCGGTGGCGCCGCAGCGCCCGTCCGACCAGCCGGTCGACGTGGTCGGCGAGGTCAAGCCCGATCAGGTCGCTTCCATCGATCCGGCCGCGGCCGGCGCTGGTTCGTGGTCGATACAGATCGCTTCGCAGCCGACAGTCGAAAGCGCCCAGGCGACTTATCAGGATCTGCAGCGCCGCTACGGCAGCGTGCTTTCCGGCCGCACCGCCAACATCGTCAAGGCCGAGATTGCCGGCAAGGGCACCTTCTACCGCGTCCGCGTTCCGGCGCAGTCTCGCAACGAGGCGATCAAACTGTGCACCAGCTACAAGGCTGCCGGCGGCAATTGCTTCGTGTCCCACTAGGCACCAAAACCTCTCGAAAAGCCGGCGTCCGCGCCGGCTTTTTTGCGTGAACGGAAACCTCTGAAGGCAATTGCGGGCGATTCCCTTTGTCGGCGCGAAGCTCTAAACTGTTCCGCATGACCGAATCAAAATCCATGATCCTCGGCTGCGCCGGGAAATCACTGACCCGCGACGAGATCCGTTTCTATCGCAACGAATGCCCGTGGGGTTTCATCCTGTTTGCGCGCAATATCGGCGAGACCGAGCAGATCCGCGATCTGGTCGCCGCGATGCGCGACTGCGTCGGGCGTGCGGATGCGCCGGTGTTCATCGACCAGGAGGGCGGCCGGGTGCAGCGCCTGCGGCCGCCGCTGGCGCCGAACTATCCGGCTGCCGGTGCACTCGGCGCCTTGTGGCGCGACGACCATGACGCCGGCACCCGTGCCGCATGGCTGATGGCGCGGCTGCATGCCTTCGACCTGCTGCGCTACGGCATCACGGCGGATTGCCTGCCGGTGCTCGACGTGCCGATCGAGGGCGCCAGCGACGTCATCGGCGCGCGCGCCTATGGCAAGGAGCCGCGCGCCGTCATAGAATTGGGTCGCGCCGCGGCGGAAGGCCTGATGGCGGGCGGCGTGCTGCCGGTGATGAAACATATTCCCGGTCATGGAAGGGCCTTCGCCGATACGCATTTCGAACTGCCGACCGTCGACGCCTCGATCGGCGACCTGCAGCGGCATGATTTTGCCCCGTTCAGGGAGCTCAACCATTTGCCGATGGCGATGACGGCGCATGTCGTCTATAGCGCGATCGACCCGAAGAACCCGGCCACGACTTCCGGCAAGGTCATCGAAAAGATCATCCGAGGCGAAATCGGCTTCGACGGCCTGTTGATGAGCGACGACACCTCGATGAAGGCACTTTCTGGGGATTTCCCGTCAAAGGCGGCCGCTATCCTTGCGGCGGGCTGCGATCTGGTCCTTCACTGCAACGGCGTGTTCGAGGAGATGGCCGGCATTGCATCGCGCACGACCGGGCTGGAAGGCAAGTCGTTTGAGCGCGCGGAGCGGGCGCTGACCTATATCAGGAACCGTGACGTGGCGGACGAGACCGAGATTCGGGCCGAATTTGCCGGTTATTTCGACGCGGTGGCCTAGCATCAAAGGAAGCGAAGTGGCGGAAACATTGGACCTGAAGGCCGGCAAGGCCGCACCGATGGACCGCTTGTGGGCCGAGAACGACGATTCCCGGCTGACCGGCGATCCGGCGTTGGTCGTCGATGTGGCCGGCTTCGAAGGTCCGCTCGATCTTCTGCTGCATCTTGCCCGCAATCAGAAGGTCGACCTGTCGCGCATCTCGATCCTGGCGCTGGCCGAACAGTATCTGGCCTTTGTCGAGAAGGTGAGGGCGCTGAGGCTGGAGCTTGCCGCCGACTACCTGGTGATGGCGGCATGGCTGGCCTTCCTCAAGTCGAAGCTCCTGATCCCCAAGCAGCCCGGCGACGAAGGCGAAAGCGGCGAGGAACTGGCGGCGGTGCTGCAGTTCCGGCTGAAGCGGCTGGAGGCGATGCGCGACGCGGCGGCACGGCTGGTCAACCGCAACCGGCTCGGACGCGACGTGTTTGCACGCGGCATGCCGGAAATGGTCATCGTCGAGAAGCGCAATGCCTATTCGGCCTCGCTCTACGACCTGTTGACCGCCTATGCCCAGCAGCGCCAGAAGCAGGCAATAACCAATGTGACGATCGCCAGGCGCGGCGTGTGGTCGCTCAAGGATGCGCGCGACGTGCTGATCAGGCTGATCGGGTCGCTGCGCGACTGGACGGCGCTCGACAGTTTCCTGGTCGAATATCTGGCCGGCCCGGAAGAGCGGCGCACCGCGGTTGCCAGCTCGTTTGCGGCGACGCTGGAACTGGTGCGCGAAGGCAAGATGGAAATGCGGCAGGACCAGGTGTTCGCGCCGCTGTATCTGCGCGGCCGCGCCCAGGCCATCAAGATAGTCGAGGTAACACCATGAGCGAACGCGCCAACGCTTCGGTCATTCCGTTCAAGGTCGACGACGATGCCGAGCAAGGCGCGGTCGCCGAAAACCCGGCACAAAATCAGGGGCAGAATTTGTCGCGGAATCCTGGCGAGCGGCTGCATATGGCGGAGGCCGTACGGATGGCCGAGGCGATCGTATTCGCCAGCGCCGAGCCGGTCAGCGAAAAACAGCTCACTTCGCGACTGCCCGACGGCATCAACATTGCCGCGGCAATGGCCGAACTGCAGCAGATCTATGCGCGGCGCGGCGTCAATCTGGTGCGCGTCGGCGATGCCTGGGCGTTTCGCACCGCCGGCGACCTCGCCTTCCTGATGAGCCGTGACACGGTGCAGCAGCGCAAACTGTCCCGCGCTGCCCTCGAAGTGCTGGCGATCATCGCCTACCACCAACCGGTAACGCGCGCCGAGATCGAGGACATCCGCGGCGTCGAGACGTCAAAGGGGACGCTCGACACGCTGATGGAGACCGAATGGGTGAGGATGCGCGGCCGGCGCCGCACGCCCGGCCGTCCCGTCACCTACGGCACGACCGACATTTTCCTCGACCATTTCGCACTGGAGGAGATACGCGATCTCCCCGGCATGGAGGAATTGAAGGGTGCGGGGCTGCTGTCCGGCCGCATGCCGTCGAATTTCTCGGTGCCGCTGCCGCCGGCCGACCCCGATGCGCTCACCGACGACGAGGATCCGCTGACCGACATCGACCTCGAAGAACTCGGCCTTTTGACGCCGCGCGTCACGGAAGATTGAGCCGAGCGCCATCTTAAAGCCACAGGCAGGATGGGACTGCGCCGATTGGTAGCGGGCCGCCGTGCCGAAAGTGCGTGACTTCGGCGACTCATTCATGAACTCTGTCGCAGTTCTGTTTGAATCCGAACCCGAAAGCGCATAGATCAGCGTCTGGGAAACCGTTCGAGAGAGATTTGCTATGGGTTCATTTTCGATTTGGCACTGGATGATCGTTCTGGTGATCGTGCTGCTGGTCTTCGGCCGCGGCAAGATCCCCGAGTTGATGGGCGACATGGCCAAGGGCATCAAGAGCTTCAAGAAGGGCATGGCCGACGACGAGACGGCTGAGGATAAGCGCACCGTCGAACACCGTTCCGACGAAACTGTTTCGGTACCGAAGGAAAAGGCCAGCAAAAGCTGAGCCCAAAACTTTCGTCGGCCAAAACTTGAGTCGGAACGTATAGCCATGTTCGAAGTCGGCTGGACCGAGATGCTGGTGATCGCGATCGTCATGATCGTGGTCGTCGGGCCCAAGGATTTGCCCAACATGCTGCGCACCTTCGGCCGCACAACGGCGAAGCTGCGCGCCATGGCGTCCGATTTCCAGCGGCAGTTCAACGACGCGCTGAAGGAAGCCGAACTCGACGACGTCAAGAAGTCGGTCGATTCGCTGAGAAGCCTCAATCCGGCGGCTGAGATCAGGAAGCAGCTCAATCCATTCGAGCAGGCCGCCGCCGATGTCCGTTCCGGCGTCGATGCCGTGATGAAGCCCAAGCCGGCCGTCGATGCCGCCGCTTCGACAGAGCAGACAGCCGAGCCGCTGAAGAACGGCGCAACGACGATGCCGGGCGTCAGCCCGCCGGAGCCGACGCCGGCCACGCCGATCTTTCCGGCGATGACGGACGAGTCCGTCGTGGCGCCGGCAGTGCAGGCGCAAACGACCGCAGCGGCCGTGCCGCAAAAAGCGCCGGCGGCAAAGAAGAAGCCGGCGCCCGCAAACGCCGCGGCCGCAGTGCCGGCCAGGCCGGCAAAAACCGCTGCGCCAAAGACTGCCGCAAAAGCTGAGCCGAAAGCGCAATCGGCAGCGAAGAAGCCGGCGGCAGCAGCGAAGAAGCCGGCCGCCCGGAAAACGGCGGGAGCCGCCAAGTGAGCGTTTCGGACAAGGAAAAGGACGAGATCGAAAAATCGTCGGCTCCGCTGATGGAGCACCTGATCGAGTTGCGCCGGCGGCTGATGTGGTCGATCGGCGGTTTTTTCGTCGCCTTCCTGGTCTGCTTCTTTTTCGCCAAGCGGCTGTTCAACCTTTTGGTCATTCCGTTCAGATGGGCGACGCAATGGGCCGGGCTCGACCCGCACAAGGTCGAGCTGATCTATACGGCGCCGCAGGAGTTCTTCTTTACCCAGGTCAAGCTCGCCATGTTCGGCGGCATGGTCATCGCTTTTCCGCTGATAGCCACCCAGATCTACAAGTTCATCGCGCCCGGCCTCTATAAGAACGAACGCAATGCCTTCCTGCCGTTCCTGATCGCCTCGCCGATCCTGTTTCTGATGGGCGCATCGCTGGTCTATTTCTTCTTCACGCCGATGGTGATGTGGTTCTTCCTCGCCATGCAGCAGACCGGCACCAACGACCAGGTGCAGATTTCGCTGCTGCCGAAAGTGTCCGAATATCTCAGCCTGATCATGACGCTGATCTTCTCCTTCGGCCTGGTGTTCCAGCTGCCGGTGGTGACAAGCCTGATGACGCGGGTCGGCATGCTGTCGTCCACGGCCCTGGCCGAGAAGCGCAAATGGGCGATCGTCATCGCCTTTGTGGTGGCGGCGGTGCTGACGCCGCCCGACCCGATGAGCCAGATCGGCCTCGCCATTCCGACGATCCTGCTCTACGAGGTCTCGATCTGGTCGGCCCGGCTGATCGAACGCAGCAAGGAGCGCGACCGTGTGGCCCGCGAAAAGCAGGACGCCACCGAAGAGGTGGCCGAAAAGCCGGCGGACGCGTCTTCGACGTAGGTTCGGTTGAAGCGGGCAGCATTTTTTTGCCGGCCATGGCAACTTTGTTCTTGCTTTGTGCCGGCAGCTATGCTATTAATTTAAGTATGGTGCCAATTGGCTCCAAAAACCCGCCCACTCAGGCGGGTTTTTTTGTTTCTTCCTTTGAAGTTCCGGTGTTGCCGCCTGAGGTCGGCGGGACAGCGCCCCCCTCTGTCCTGCCGGACATCTCCCCCACTTGGGGGGAGATTGGCAACTTCGCCGATGGCTTGCTTTTTCAGCGCCGGAGATTGGCGAAAGCAGCAGTGACGGCCGATCTCCCCACCCGTGGGGGAGATGTCCGGCAGGACAGAGGGGGGCGCGAAGGAACTCTGCCTTGACGCCTTGCATCGATGCGGTTTACCCCCTCTGGCCTACTCAAGGACGAACAGACCATGCTTGACATCAAATGGATTCGCGACAACCCGAAGGCCTTTGTCGAGGCGCTCCAGAAGCGCTCGTGGTCGGCTGAGGATGCGCAGTCCACGGTCGACGACCTGATCGCCGCGGATGAGGCGCGGCGCGAGCATCTGACCGAGCTGCAGACCAGGCAGGAACGCCGCAACGCCGCATCGAAGGAGATCGGCAATGCCATGCGCTCGGGCGATGCAGCTCTCGCCGAAAGGCTGAAGGCCGAGGTCGGCGAGATCAAGGCCTTCATCCAGAATGGCGAGGCGCGCGAGCGCGAGCTCGACAAGGCGCTGAACGATGCGCTGGCGGTGCTGCCCAACGTGCCGTTCGACGACGTGCCGGTCGGCAAGGACGAGCACGACAACGTCGTCATGCGCGTCGTCGGCGAGGTGCCGACGCGGCCGAATTGGGTGAAGGAGCATTTCGAGATCGGCGAAGCGCTCGGCATGATGGATTTCGAGCGGGCAGCACGGCTTTCCGGCTCGCGCTTCACGGTGCTGAAGAGCGGCCTGGCGCGGATGGAACGCGCGCTCGGCCAGTTCATGCTGGATCTGCACACCACCGAGCACGGCTATATAGAGATCCAGCCGCCGTTGATGGTGCGCGACGAGGTGCTTTTCGGGACCGGGCAACTGCCGAAATTCGAAGAGGATTTATTCTTCGTTCGGCACGGGGACGGCAGGCTTGGCCTAATCCCAACCGCCGAAGTGCCGCTCACCAATCTCGTTCGCGACGAGATCATGCCGCACGAAAAACTGCCGCTGCGCTATACGGCGCTGACGCCGTGCTTCCGCTCCGAGGCGGGCTCGGCCGGGCGCGACACGCGCGGCATGCTGCGCCAGCACCAGTTCTACAAGGTCGAGCTGGTGTCGATCACCGACCAGGAGACTTCGGTTGCCGAGCATGAGCGCATGACCGAATGCGCCGAGGAGGTGCTGAAGCGGCTCGGCCTGCCGTTCCGCACCATGACGCTGTGCACCGGCGACATGGGCTTTGGCGCGCGCAAGACCTACGACATCGAGGTCTGGCTGCCCGGCCAGAATGCCTATCGCGAGATATCGTCGTGCTCGGTATGCGGCGATTTCCAGGCGCGGCGCATGGACGCCCGCTACAAGGACAAGGACGGCAAGGGCAACCGCTTCGTCCACACGCTGAACGGTTCGGGCACCGCCGTCGGCCGCGCTCTCATTGCCGTCATCGAAAATTACCAAAACGAGGACGGCAGCGTAACCATTCCTGAAGCGCTTCGGGCTTACATGGGCGGTCTCGCAAAGATCGAATCATCGAAGTGACAAGATTGTCGGCCCCGCGTTCCTTCGCGCCCCCCTCTGTCCTGCCGGACATCTCCCCCTCAAGGGGGGAGATTGCGCCGTCATCACAGCTTTCGCCAACTGTTGGCGTAGCAAGGAAGGCGGCGGCTACGGTATTGCCGATCTCCCCCCTTGAGGGGGAGATGTCAAGTGGTGGCAAAGAGGGCAGGACAGAGGGGGGTATCGTAGAGCGCTGCCGTCAATCCAATTCTGCAAAGGCGGTCTCATGCGCATCCTCCTGACCAACGACGACGGCATCCATGCCGAGGGCCTTGCATCACTCGAACGCATCGCGCGCACGCTGTCGGACGACGTCTGGGTGGTGGCACCGGAACAGGATCAGTCCGGCTATGCGCATTCGCTGTCGATCTCGGAGCCGCTGCGGCTCAGGAAAATCGGCGAAAAGCACTTTGCGGTGCGCGGAACGCCGACCGACTGTGTCATCATGGGCGTGAAGAAGATCCTGCCCGAAGCGCCTGACCTGATCCTGTCCGGCGTCAATTCCGGCGCCAACATCGCCGACGACGTCACCTATTCGGGCACGGTCGCCGGCGCCATGGAAGGCGCGCTGCTCGGCGTGCGATCGATCGCCATCAGCCAGGCCTATTCCTATGTCGGCGAGGACCGCGTCGTTCCCTACGAGACCACCGAAGCGCTGGCGCCGGCCCTGCTCGAAAAGCTCGTCGCCATGCCGTTGCCGGACGGCGTGCTGCTCAACGTCAATTTTCCGAACTGTGCGCCGGAAGAGATCGCCGGCACTGTAGTCACTTCGCAGGGCAAGCTGGTCCACAGCCTGTGGGTCGACGAGCGGCGCGACGGGCGCGGCCTGCCTTACTACTGGCTGCGCTTCGGCCGCGAGCCAGTCGAGGGCAAGCAAGGCACCGACCTCCATGCCTTGCGCAATCGGCTGGTGTCGGTGACGCCGCTGCAGCTCGATCTCACCGCGCATGAAATCCGCGATCAACTGGCCAAGGCGCTCGCATGAACTTGAACCACGCTGCAACGGTCGACGAGCGCGAAGGTTTCGCTGCCTTCCTGCTTCGTCTGCGCGGCAGGGGGACGGTGCCGAAGGCGCTGATCGCCGCCTTCGAGGCGACGCCGCGGCGCGGCTTTCTGTCTCCGCATTTCCACCCGATGGCCTGGTCGGACCGTATGCTGCCGATCGAATGCGGCGAGGCCATCGAAGGCGCCGACCTGCAGGCGGCGGTGATCGCGGCATTTGCCATCGAGCCGGGCAACCGGGTGCTCGAGATCGGCACCGGGTCCGGCTACACGGCGGCGGTGATGTCGCGGCTTGCCGCGCGGATCGTCACCATCGACCGTTACAAGACGCTGGCCGAACAGGCCCGGCAGCGCCTCGAGGCACTCGCCATCGGCAATGTGATCGTGCGCCAGGCGGACGGTTCCAACGGGCTGGCCAACGAAGCGCCGTTCGACCGCATCGTCGCCTGGGCGGCCTTCGACAGCCTGCCGCGCTTTCTCCTCGACCAATTGTCGAGCGGCGGCATCGTCATCGCGCCGATCGGACCCGACGAAGGCGAGCAGGTGCTGGCCAAGCTGACCAAGGTCGGCAGCCGCTTCGAACGCGAGGATATCGGCCTGGTGCGCCTGCAGCCGATCCTGCACGGTGTCGCCGCGGTGATCTAGACTGTGTCGATATTCAGGTGAGGCCGGCCTGCAAATGGCGGCTTCCTCCGCTTCCGGCCTTCGCCGGCCGAAGCATTCATAAGAGGTCGCGGCAGTTAAGGCTATGGCCGGCGTAGGCCGGTGCTCACGTACCGAAAAAGTACGCACCGCTCCGGTTCTCGGAACCCACCATTTTCGGCTCGGCCTGACCTGAATCTCGACACACCCGGCGCTCGATCCTCGAATATTTTAAGAAAATTTGCGTCTGATTCTACAGGTTTAACCGACCGGTAACATTAACGCGCTTTAATCACACTCAGTTGTACCGGGTCTGTGCGGGTTAGTGCGATGCAATTCAGTGTTTTGAAGGCAAACGGACGCAATCTGGCGCGTGGCTGCGCCGTCCTCATGATCGCAGGCGCTGCGACGGGGTGTAGTTCCCAGGTGGCGCGGTTCAACAGCGTCGATGACGTGTTCACCGCCTCGACCAACAACCAGCGCGCCATCATCGACAAGCAGGATGCTGCCCAGCCTTATCCGGGCGATGTTGCGGCCGCGCCGATCGACGGCAGCCACACCCAGTCGGTCAGCCGCTCAAGCCTCGAACCGGTTACGGCGCAGCAGTTGCCACCGCCGGCTCCCGCCCTGGCACCCGCCGCCCGCCCGGTGCGTACCGCTGCCGCGCCGGCGATGGCGCCTGCCGCTCCTCGTGTCGACAGGACGGCAACCGGCACCGTCGCTCCGGCGGCAAGGCCGTTCAAGAACGCCGAGCCCGACGCGCCGCGCATGGCGACGGCCGCCGGCGCACCGCATGCAGCCGAGATCGTCGTCAAGGACGGCGAGACCATTTCCGGCCTGTCGCGGCGCTACGGCGTGCCGGCCGATGCCATCATGAAAGTCAACGGGCTGAGCGCGACCAAGGGGCTGAAGACCGGCCAGAAGCTCGTCATCCCGGCCTATGCGTATTCGAGCAACGGCGCCACGCCGAAAGTCGCCGACGCCAAGCCCGCGAACGGCACCAGGCACGACCAGCCGGCCGACGCGCCGGAGAAGGTGGCCGTGCTGCCGCAGCAGCCGAAGCTCAGGGAAGGCAAGTCTGCCGCGCAGGTGGACGCCTCGGCTGCCGCAAGCCAGCCGAAGGATGGAAAGACCGCGCCCAAAGTGGCTTCGGCGACGGCCAAGCCAGCCGGTGCCGGCGGCACCTACACGGTTCAGCAAGGCGATACGCTGTCGGCCATCGCCAGAAAGACCGGCGTCGGCATCGTCGCGTTGAAGCAGGCGAACGGCATGCAGGATGGACTGCTCAAGATCGGCCAGACCCTGAAAGTGCCGGCAGGCGGAACCGCTGTCGTCGCCGGCGCGAAGCCGGCAAAGGTCGATCCGGTGACGACGGCCACCACCCAGCCGCCTGCCAAGGCCACGCCGACGCAGACGCTCGCCTCCTACACGCCGCCAAAGAAGGACGCGAAAGTCATCCAGCAGGCCGAGGACGACGATGCGGTGGCGCCGGACGCAACCGGCATCGGCAAGATGCGCTGGCCGGTGCGCGGCCGCGTGATCTCAAGCTTCGGTGGCGGCAAGGACGGCGTCGACATTGCCGTGCCCGAGGGGACGCCGGTCAAGGCAGCTGAAAATGGCGTCGTCATCTATGCCGGTGACGGCCTCAAGGAATTCGGCAACACGGTGCTGGTGCGGCACGAAAACGGTCTGGTCACCGTCTACGGCCACACCAGCTCGATCGAGGTGCAGCGCGGCCAGAAGGTCAAGCGCGGCCAGGAAATCGCCCTGTCCGGCATGAGCGGCACCACCGACTCGCCGAAACTGCATTTCGAAGTGCGCAAGAACTCGGCGCCGGTCGATCCTTCGACCTATCTCGAATAGACGACGAAAAGCGATTTGCGGGCCACCTGACCTTCAGCCCGCCGAGGAAGTCCGCTCCGCAAGGTGCGGGCTTCTTCTGCTGTTAGTCCTTGAGCGGCTAATCCTTCAGCGATTTGCCGAGCCGGCCTGCCAGATCCTGGGTGAACTGCCAGGCGACGCGGCCCGAACGGCTGCCGCGCGTCGTCGCCCATTCCAGCGCCTCGGCGCGCAGCGTCTCGGGATCGATGGCGAGACTGTGATGGCGGACATAGCCGTCGATCATGTCGAGATATTCGTCCTGCGAACATTTGTGGAAGCCAAGCCACAGGCCGAAACGGTCCGACAGCGAAACCTTTTCCTCGACCGCTTCCGACGGATTGATCGCCGTCGAGCGCTCATTGTCGATCATGTCGCGCGGCAACAGATGCCGCCGGTTCGAGGTGGCGTAGAAGATGACGTTGGCCGGGCGGCCCTCGACGCCGCCTTCAAGAGCTGCCTTCAGCGATTTATAGGACGTGTCGTCGTGGTCGAATGACAGGTCGTCGCAAAACAGGATGAAGCGGAAGGGTGCCGCCTTCAGCAGTCCCATCAGCTTCGGCAGCGTGTCGATGTCTTCGCGATGGATCTCGATAAGCTTGAGCGGCAGGTCGAGCTTGGCCGAAGCGTTGACCGCGGCGTGCACCGCCTTGACCAGCGACGATTTGCCCATGCCGCGCGCGCCCCACAACAGCACGTTGTTGGCAGCGTAGCCGGAGGCGAAGCGCTCGGTGTTGTCGACCAATATGTCGCGGACGCGGTCGACGCCGCGGATCAGGCCGATGTCGACGCGGTTGACCTTGCGCACCGGCTCCAGATAGCCGGGATCGGCCTGCCAGACGAAGCAATCGGCCTCGCCGAGGTCGGTTTGCGGCACCGGTGGTGGGGCGAGGCGGGCGACCGCCTCGATCAGGCGGTCGAGCTTCTGGCTCAGGATATCGATGGTGCTGTCGGTCATCTCATGTCTTTTTTGTTTCGCTTTCAGGATGGTGCGGCAGGCCAACCTACCTGATTTCAGCGGTTTCGAAACTCGTCCCAAGCATTTGTTCGGGCATGATCTTTTGCGGAAACCGAGCGTCGCTTTTGGGGATCACCCTCTAACACGGCTCACCAGGCCGGAAAAGCAGCCGATTTGCCCGGCCGCGCAGTTGCATTGGCAACGTTACCGACTATATTCCGGCCAAATTTGGCGGGGC
This sequence comes from Mesorhizobium sp. M0678, assembly GCF_040320505.1. Taxonomy (NCBI): domain Bacteria; kingdom Pseudomonadati; phylum Pseudomonadota; class Alphaproteobacteria; order Hyphomicrobiales; family Phyllobacteriaceae; genus Mesorhizobium; species Mesorhizobium sp. M0678. Next base: position 200,002 of record NZ_JAMYPT010000001.1, read on the forward strand.
CGTCAAATTCCCAGAACGGTTTGGCGGCTGTTTTTAAAATTCAGGAGTACCTCGATGTTCGTGACACCGGCATACGCCCAAGGCATCGGCGGGGACTCGTCCGCAATGTTTATCCAGATCGTGCCGTTTGCTCTGATTTTCGTGATCATGTATTTTCTGATCATCCGGCCGCAGCGCACGCAGCTAAAGAAGCGCGGCGAGATGCTGGCGGCGGTTCGTCGCGGCGATACCGTTGTCACCGGCGGCGGCTTGGTCGGCAAGGTGACCAAGGTGATCGACGATAACGAGCTGGAGATCGACCTTGGCGGCGGCACCAAGGTGACGGCGCTGCGCTCGACGATCGCCGACGTGCGCGTCAAGGGCGAGCCGGTGGCGAACCAGAACGCCAAGAAATAACCGAATTGTCGGCGGAACGATCCGCCAGTACGCCCTGACGGACGACGCCATATGCTTTATTTTTCGCGCTTCAAGATGATCCTGATCTGGCTGGCCGTGGCCGCCACAGTGGTCCTCGCTGCGCCCAACCTTTTTTCCGCCAGCACGCTGGCCAAGTTGCCCGACTGGGTGCCGAAGCGGCAGATGACGCTCGGCCTCGACCTGCAGGGCGGCTCGCACATCCTGCTCAGGATGGATCCGAACGATCTGATCAAGGACCAGCTGGAGACGACGCGCGACGAAATTCGAACGCTGCTGCGCAATGCCAAGGTCGGCTATACCGGCCTTTCCGGATCGGGCCGCAGCGTTCAGGTCCGCATCACCGATGCCAATCAGGTCGATGCCGCCAAGAATGCGTTGAAGACATTAACCGATCCGGTGCAAGCTGGCCTGTTCAGCGGCGGCTCCATCCGGGAGATGACACTGGATGAATCCCAGCCCGGCCTGCTCAAGTTCACCGTCACCGATGCCGGCATCAAATACCGCACCTCGGCGGCGCTGACGCAGTCGATCGAGGTCGTCGGTCGCCGCGTCAACGAGCTCGGCACCACCGAGCCGATCGTGCAAAGGCAGGGCGACGATCGCGTTCTGGTCCAAGTGCCGGGCCTGCAGGATCCGCAGCGGCTGAAGGAGATCCTCGGCCAGACCGCCAAGCTGACCTTCCAGATGGTCGACCAGTCGATGCCGGTGCAGGATGCGCTCAAGGGCCGCCCGCCGGCGGGGTCCTCGGTGCTCTATTCGCAGGACGATCCGCCCGTTCCCTATCTGATCGAGAACCGCGTCATCGTCTCGGGTGAAGACCTCGACAAAGCGAGTGCGACCTATAACTCCCAGACCAACGAGCCGGTGGTTTCGTTCACCTTCAATTCCAGGGGAGCGACGCGGTTCGGCCAGGCGACATCGCAGAATGTCGGCAAGCTGTTCGCCATCATCCTCGACAATCAGGTGATTTCGGCGCCGCAGATCCGCGAACCGATCCTTGGCGGCAGCGGCCAAATCTCGGGCAATTTTACTGCCGAGAGCGCCAACGACCTCGCCGTGCTGCTGCGTGCCGGCGCTTTGCCGGCGACCCTCACCGTGATCGAGGAGCGCACGGTTGGCCCTGGCCTCGGCCAGGACTCCATCCATGCCGGCAAGGTCGCCGGCATCATCGGGTCAATCCTGGTGGTGGCGTTCATGTTCGTCGCCTATGGTTTCCTCGGCTTCCTCGCCAACATCGCGCTGGCGGTGCATGTTGCGATGATCGTCGGGCTGCTGTCGCTGCTTGGAGCGACGCTGACCCTACCTGGTATCGCCGGTATCGTGCTGACCATCGGCATGGCGGTCGATTCGAACGTCCTCATCTATGAACGCATCCGCGAGGAGCGACGTGCCGGCCGCTCGGTCATTCAGGCGATCGATACCGGTTTCAGCAAGGCGCTGGCGACCATCGTCGATTCCAACGTGACCTCGCTGATCGCAACCGTGGTGCTGTTCTGGCTCGGAACCGGGCCGGTGAAGGGCTTTGCCGTCACCTATGCCATCGGCATCCTGACCACGGTCTTCACCGCCTTCACCTTCACCCGCCTGCTGGTGTCGATCTGGCTTCGCCGGGCCCGTCCGAAGGAGTTGCCGCGCGCGCCGGTGACCTTCATTCCGCCGGGAACGAAAATTCCGTTCATGGGCATCCGCCGCTGGACGTTCACACTGTCCAGCGTGCTTTCGGTGCTGTCGGTCATCGGCTTCATGACCATCGACATCAATTACGGCATCGATTTCAAGGGCGGCTCACTGATCGAGGTGCAGGCCAAGACCGGCAATGCTGATCTCGCCGACATCCGCGGCAGGCTGACGGAACTCAACATCGGCGAGGTGCAGGTTCAGCAGTTCGGCGAACCGAACGACGTGCTGATCCGCGTCGGCACGCAGGAGGGCGGCGAGAACGCCGAACAGACCGTCATCGACAAAGTGCGCGGCGAGCTGCAGGACCAGTATGATTTCCGCCGCGTCGAAGTGGTCGGGCCGACGGTCTCGGGCGAGCTTGCCAAGCAAGGCACCATTGCCATGCTGGTCGCGCTGCTCGGCATCCTGATCTATGTCTGGTTCCGCTTCGAATGGCAGTTCGCGGTCGGCGCCATCGTTGCGACCGTTCACGACGTGGTCATGACGATCGGCTTCTTCGTCATCACCGGCCTCGAATTCAACCAGTCGTCGCTGGCGGCGATCCTCACTATCATCGGTTATTCGCTCAACGATACGATCGTCGTCTATGACCGTGTTCGCGAGGATCTGCGAAAATACAAGCGAATGCCGCTGCCGCAATTGCTGAACAACGCCATCAACGAGACGCTGTCGAGGACGACGCTGACCTCGGTGACGACGATCCTGGCGCTGCTGGCGCTGGTGCTGTTCGGCGGCGAGGTGATCCGCTCGTTCACCATGGCCATGCTGTTCGGCGTCGTGTTCGGCACCTATTCGTCGATCTTTATCGCCGCGCCACTGCTTATCCTGTTCAAGCTGCGGCCGCAGGCCACAGCGTCCGATGAGGAAAAGCCGGTGGGCGGCGGCAAAGCCATAGCCACCTGACGGCTTGCCTCAAAAGTGGCCAAGGGCATCGTCATCCGCGAGGCGCATTTCCCCGGCCGCGCACCGATCGAGGCTTACGGCAATGGCGGTTTCCGCTTTGCCGACATGTCGCATCGCGGCTCGCTGCTGTGCCTGCCTTCTGGCATCTATGGCTGGGAGCCGGCCGATCCGTTGGCGCTGACGGCAGCGGATTTCACCAAGCTGTTCAACGAGGCCGCCAAGGTCGAGATCCTGCTGGTCGGCAGCGGCAAGGATCTGAGGCCGTTGCCGACCGCGCTGCGTGCCGCGCTGAAGGACGCCGGCATTTCCGCCGATCCGATGTCGACCGGGGCGGCGGTGCGGACCTATAATGTGCTGCTGGCTGAAGACCGCGCCGTGGCGGCAGCACTCCTCGCCGTCGACTGACGTGGCCGAAAACACCAAAGTCGTCATGGAGACGGTGCGCGCCGCCGATCATGACCGCTATCTGACCGCGCTCTACGCGCCCGAAGACAAGCGGGACGCGCTGTTTTCGCTCTATGCCTTCAACGCCGAAATTGCCGGCATACGCGATCGCATCCGCGAAGCGCTGCCGGGCGAGGTCCGGCTGCAATGGTGGCGCGATGTCATCGCCGCCGAAGAGGATGAGGCAGAGATTGGCCCTCCCGTGGCGGACGCGCTGAAGGCGACGATTTCCACTCACCGCCTGCCCAAGGCCGCTTTCGACAATATGCTCGAAGCGCGCGTCTTCGATCTCTATGACGACCCGATGCCGTCGCGCACCGATCTCGAAGGCTATTGCGGCGAGACTGCCGCCGCGCTCATCCAGCTTGCGGCGATCGTGCTCGATCCGGCCGAAGCACCGCGCTTTGCCGAACTTGCCGGCAGGGCAGGTTGTGCGCAGGCGATGACCGGTCTGCTGCTTCTGCTGCCGCTGCATCGCAAGCGGGGACAGTGCTTTGTCCCGGCCGACATTTTGGCAGCGGCGGGATCCTCGCCGCAAGAATTCGTTACAGGCGACGGCGGGCCGGGCGCGGAACGCGCCGTTGCCGCGATGATCGCGCTGGCACGCGAGCATCTTTCCGCTTTCGAGCAGGGGGCGTCCACCCTGCCGGTTTCACTGCGTCCGGCCTTTCTGCCGCTGGCTCTGACGGGCGCGTATCTCGGCAAGATGGAGGGCTCCCGCCACTCACCGCTTGATGGCGCGGTGCGGCTTTCGGCCTTGCGCCGGCATTTGCTCTTGTTCCGGCGCGCGACGCGGGGCTGGCCGGTCGCATAGAGGCTGCCGCGTAGCCAACCTGATCGTTATTCCGCAGCTTCGGCCTGGGAAGGCAGCCCCAGCCATTCGCGGCAGTCGGCGAGCGCGCGCGATGTCACGGCGTGCCGCTTGGCAACCGTCTTGTCCTTGCCGCGCAGCCGCTTGCCCTCGATCTTTGGCGCGTCCACGGGCGGGAACAGACCGAAATTGACGTTCATCGGCTGGAAGGAGCGCTTTCCCGGCTCGTCGTCGGAGACAATATGGCCGCCGGTGATGTGGTTGAGCAAGGCGCCGAAGGCGGTGGTCAAGGGCGGCAGCGACGGCGCGTGGCCAAGCCTTTCGGCGGCGGCAAAGCGCCCGGCAAGCAGACCGATGGCGGCGCTCTCGACGTAGCCCTCGCAGCCGGTGATCTGGCCGGCAAAGCGCAGGCCGGGTCGCGACTTCAACTGCAGCGACGCGTCGAGCAGCGTCGGCGAATTGATGTAGGTGTTGCGGTGCAGGCCGCCTAGGCGGGCAAATTCGGCGTTTTCCAGCCCGGGGATGGTGCGGAATATGCGCACCTGCTCGGCGTGCTTCAGCTTGGTCTGGAAGCCGACCATATTGTAGAGCGTACCCAGCGCATTGTCCTGGCGGAGCTGGACGACGGCATACGCCTTTACAGACGGATTATGCGCATTGGTCAGTCCCATCGGCTTCATCGGCCCGTAGCGCAATGTCTCGACGCCGCGCTCGGCCATCACCTCGATCGGCAGGCAGCCGTCGAAATAGGGCGTGCCTTCCCATTGCTTGAATTCGGTTTTCTGGCCGTCGACCAGCGCCTGCACGAAGGCAAGGTACTGCTCCTTGTCCATCGGGCAGTTGATGTAATCCTTGCCGGTGCCGCCGGGGCCGACCTTGTCGTAGCGCGACTGGAACCAGCAGATATCCATGTCGATCGTGTCGAAATGGACGATCGGCGCGATGGCATCGAAGAAGGCGAGTGCGTCGGCGCCGGTTGCTTCCGCAATCGATTGGGCGAGCGAAGGCGCGGTCAGCGGGCCGGTGGCAACGATCGCCTGGTCCCAATCCGCCGGCGGCAGGCCCGGCATTTCCTCGCGCCGAATGGTGATGAGCGGGTGGGCTTCGAGCTTTCTGGTCACCGCTTCGGAAAACCCGTCGCGGTCGACGGCCAGCGCACCGCCGGCCGGCACCTGGTGAGCATCGCCGGCGCTCATGATCAGCGAACCAGCCAGCCGCATTTCGGCGTGCAGCAGGCCGACGGCATTGGTTTGCGCATCGTCGGAGCGGAAGGAATTGGAACAGACGAGCTCGGCCAGCCCGTCGGTCTTGTGCGCATCGGTGCCGCGGACGGGACGCATTTCATGCAGGACAACGGGAACGCCGGCTTCGGCCGCCTGCCAGGCGGCTTCGGAGCCGGCAAGTCCGCCGCCGATAACGTGAATGGGGTTCTTGTCCATGAGCGCCGAAATAGTCGCTTGGCGCAAGGATTGCAATTGCCACGCGGGAGAATGGCTGACGGGGGAAGCCGCCCCAAAACAACAACACCCGCCGGGGGAGGAGGTCCGGCGGGTGTCGTTTTGTTGGTCGATCCTCGGGAGGAGGTGAAGATCGACCGTATTCGTCATCGCCGGGGAGGAGGTCGGCTTTGACGAAATTCTTTTCGCCATTTGAAAGGGCGCGAAACCCTTTTTAGAAACAACCTGGAAACAGCGCCCGCCGAGGGAGGAGGTCCGGCGGGCGCCGTTTTTGTGGTCAACCCTCGGGAGGAGGTGAAGGCTGACCGTATCCGTCAGGGTCGGGGAGGAGGTCGACCCTGGCGAAATTCTTGTGGTTAGATCGCCCTGCGAGCGACCATCTTGATCTCGTCGCGGACGATGCCGAGATCGTTGAGCTGGCGATTCGACAGGCGACCCAGCTCGGTAACCGTCTCGCGGTAGACGCGCCAGTTACGATAGTTGCGGATCAGGTTCATTGTCGTTCTCTTTTCAAAACTGGTTCGGACCATTTGCGGCCCGAAGGATTAGACCGCCTTGCGGGCGACGTAGTGAATGTCGCTGCGGCTGATGCCGAGGTCGGTCAGTTCACGGGTGCTCAGGCGGTTCAGCTCGGACACGGTGTCCCTATAGCGGCGCCAGTTGCGATAGTTGCGGATCAGGTTCATGGTAGTCTCGTTTCGTCTTTCTTTCGGATCATTCCGTCTTTGTGTGCACCGTGAAAATAGGTGGGGTCATATCGATTTAAAAGCGCTATTGGTGCATGGCAGCAATGCAAATTGTGCAATGCAGCATTAACGCGCGTCCGGCTTTCCGCCCAGATCGGAAAATGCCGTTAGGTCAAACGCTTGGCCGGACGAGCTAAAAGGACCAAGCAAAGGGGGAGGGGCATGGCGAGCTATTCGTCACGGGTCAGGTCGGATATCGCACGATGGCAACAGGCCGGCCTGATCGACGCGCCGACAGCCGATGCGCTGACGCGCGACGTCGAGGCAAACGAACGCAAATCGCTGAGTTTCGGCTCGATCCTGGCGATGATGGCGGCGCTGCTGTTCGGCGCGGCTATCCTGATCTTTATCGCCGCCAACTGGGAAGTCATCCCGCGGCTGGTGCGGGTCGCGGCACTTTTTGCCGTTATCCTTGCCGGCTATGTCGGCGGCGCGGTGCTGAAGATGCGCGACCATGCGGCGATCGGCGAGGCGCTGTGGATCGTCGCGGCAGCAGCGTTCGGCGGATCGATCGCGCTGATCGGCCAGATGTATCATTTGTCGGGCGACGAGGCCTCGGCCTTGATCACCTGGGGCGCCGGCACGGCGCTGGCGGCGGTGGCGCTGCGCTCAAACCCGCTGACCGTCGCTGCTGTCGGCATCGCCGATGCCTGGCTGTTCCTGAGAGGGTTCGACTACTTCCGGCGCACGGAATTTCCGCATCTCTTCGTGGTCATGGCGCTAATTCTGTTCGCCGTTTCGTTCTGGACGCGCAGCCAGGCGGCGCGCCACCTGATCATCCTGTCGGTGCTTTTCTACCTCGTGCTGTTGGCCATGGAATACGACACGCTGCAAGTCGCCATCCCGCTCGTTGCCGCGTCGGTGCTGCTTTTTACCGCTGCGATCTTTGCTGCCGGGCCGGTCGAGAGGGTTTTGCAACTCGGCGGCAGGTTGCCCTTGCACGCGCTGATCGGCTTTCTCACCGGCCTGGCGATGATCCAATTCGAACTGGCGGATGAAAGCAGCTACAATAGCGGCTTCGCCATTGCCTCGGCTGTTGCGCTGGCCGGCATCGTCGCGGCGATCGTGCTGGGCGGCCGCGAGAGCCGGGGACTGCGCTGGGTTGCCTATGCGGGCTTCGCCTTCGAACTCGCCATCATCTATGTGGTGATGCTGCAATCAATGCTCGACACGGCAGGCTTCTTCCTTGCGGCGGCGGTGCTTCTCGCCGTTCTTGCTTTCATTATCATCCGCATAGAAAAGCGCATGAACGCCTCGAACATGACAGGAGCGGCGGCATGATGACCGGCAAAAGACTGATCATCTCGGCGCTGGTCCTGGCGCTCGTCCAGATCGGCTTTCTGAGCTGGATCATCGCCGGACGCGCGGCGATCCTGCGCGATGGCAAGCAGGTCCTGCTCAGGGTCGAGCCGATCGATCCGCGCGATCTCTTGCGCGGTGACTACATTCTGCTCGGCTACGATATTTCGCGCATACCGGTGAAGCTGATCGGCAACATTCCGGCCGGCAAGCTTTCCAGCGAGGAAACGTCGATCGTGGTCAGGCTGAAGCAGGGCGCCGACGGCTATTGGGGGCCGACCGCGGCTTGGTTCGGGCAAGCGCCGGCGCCGGCAGCATCCGATGAAGCCGATATCGTCGGACACGTCTCCGAGGGCTGGAATATCAGCCAGGGAGCAACGACGATCGCGCCGGATTACGGCATCGAGCGCTTCTATCTGCCGGAAGGCGAGGGGATGGCGATCCAGAACGACATGCGGGTGCGGCCGTTCGGCATCCGGGTGGCGATTGCGGCGAACGGCACGGCGCAGATCAAGGCGCTGGTGGATGGCGACAAGACACTGTTCGAGGAGCCGCTTTACTAGATCGCGCTACGGCCTTGGCAATGATCCTCCTTCGCCAAGGCTTCGGAGGAGCTTCGAGTGGCCTGCCACCTGCAGCTCGAAGAGCGAAGGGTGGTGCGGATGAAGGGACTCGAACCCCCACGCCTTTCGGCACTGGAACCTAAATCCAGGGCGTCTACCAATTCCGCCACATCCGCATTGCCCGGCCAATCCCATGTAGCCATCATTCTGTCAATGTCAGAGCCCACATCGGCATCATTGGCCGGAATGCAAAGATGGTTGAAAATCGGCCGCGCCTGTGACAAAAGGCGTGTCGAATGTGACGGGACGCGACGATCCGCTTCTGCAGAATGTGATAAGAAGTAGGAAAAACAAAGACTTATTCACATTTTGGAGCGTATTTCTGGAGGATTTGTGCCGCGTTGAGCGGACAGATCGCCAAGTCCCGCACCAAAAGCCATTCCCGGCAAGATCATACCGGCAGGCTGTAAACGGCAGGGGCCGTTTGACGGCCTCATTGGTGGAAACAAAGGTTTTATGATGCAGGTCACCGAAACGCTCAACTCCGGTCTCAAGCGCGAGATCAAGATCACCGTGCCGGCCGGTGACATGGAAGCCAAGCTGATGGCGCGGCTCTCCGACGCCAGGAACAAGGTCCGCATCAACGGCTTCCGCCCCGGCAAGGTGCCGGTGCAGCATCTGCGCAAGGTCTACGGCAAATCATTCATGGCCGAAGTGGTCAACGAGATTCTCAATGATTCGACCCGTTCGATCATCACCGGGCGCGGCGAAAAGGCCGCCATGCAGCCTGAAGTGATCATGACCGAGGACGAGAAGGAAGCCGAGAAGATCCTGGCAGGCGGTGCCGATTTCGAGTTCCGCCTGAACTATGAGGTCATTCCGCCGATCGAGATCAAGGATTTCTCCGACATCAAGGTGACGCGCCAGGTGTTCGACGTGCCGGATGAAGAGATCGACGAGCAGGTCAAGCGTGTCGCTGAATCCGCCCGCACTTACGAGCCGAAGACCGGCAAGGCCGCCGAGGGCGATCGCGTGACCATCGATTATGTCGGCAAGATCGACGGCGAAGCCTTCGGCGGCGGCGCCGGCACCGATCAGCCGCTGGTGCTCGGCTCGAAGGAATTCATCCCCGGCTTCGAGGACCAGCTGGTCGGCAGCAAGGCCGGCGACGAGAAGCAGGTCACGGTTACCTTCCCGGAAAACTACCAGGCGGCGCATCTGGCCGGCAAGGAAGCCACTTTTGACGTGACGATCAAGGAAGTGTCGAAGCCCGGTGCGCTTGAGATCAACGACGAGATGGCCAAAAATCTCGGCCTTGAATCGCTGGAGCGCCTGCGCGAGGTGGTGCGCGGTCAGATCGAGAACCAGTTCGGCTCGATAACGCGCCAGAAAGTCAAGCGGCAGTTGCTCGACCAGCTCGACGCTGCTTACTCGTTCGAGGCGCCGTCCAAGCTCGTCGAGGCCGAGTTCAACAACATCTGGAACCAGGTCAACCGCGACCTCGAAGCTGCTGGGCGCACCTTTGCCGACGAAGAGACGACGGAAGAAGAAGCGCGTGCCGAATACATGCGGCTTGCCGAGCGCCGCGTGCGTCTCGGCCTGGTTCTCGCCGAAATCGGCGAGAAGGCCGGCGTCACCGTGACGGACGAGGAATTGCAGCGCGGCCTGTTCGAGCAGGTGCGTCGCTATCCGGCCAACCAGCAGCAGGAAGCCTTCGAATTCTATCGCAATAATCCCGAAGCGCTGAACACGTTGCGCGCGCCGATGTTCGAAGAGAAGGTGGTTGACCATCTGCTCGGCCAGATTTCGGTCACCGATGTCAAGGTCAGCAAGGAAGAGCTGCTGGCCGACGACGAGGATACGGAGACAACCAAGGCCAAGCCGGCGAAGAAGGCGGCTGCGAAAAAAGCGGACACCAAGAAGGCCGACGACGACGCTGAAGAGCCGAAGAAAAAGGCCGCGCCGAAGAAGAAGGCCGCCAAGGACGCTGAATAACGTCCCTGCTGAATTCCGAAAGGCCGCCTTCTCGAGGCGGCCTTTTTCGTTGTGGCGCAGACGCAACGGATTTCACGCATCTGGCGGTCGAGGTAGCGATATGAAGCTTTGATGATTATCTGCGCTGGGTTGCTGACCGCAGCGGTTGTTGGAGGCATCGTTGAGACAGTTCTTCGGTATCGGAAGCGTGGCGGCGGCGTTCCTGCTTGCGTCGGTCTGCGGCATTGCCCAGGCTGATACGGTTCTCGACAACTGGCGGTTCGACAAGAGCAGCGATGGCCTTGTCACCGCCTCGCTTTACGCGACCAACAAGCTCATCACCGGTGGCGGCGCATTGAGCTACAGCCCGGTTTTGACGATCGCCTGCCGGACAGCCGGCGAACCGCGTTGGAGCGAATGGCTGCAACTGAGCGACACCGTTTCCGCCAGCCGAACCATCGCCATGTCGGTGACTGTCGGCCAATCCGGCAAGCTCAACGAAAGCTGGTCGGTCGGCCCGCGCAGCAGAATGCTGGTCCGCGACGGTGCCGACGGCATCAGGCGACTGATTTCCGCGGACCGGCTGCTGCTGTCCTGGCGGTTCGGGCTGCTGTCGGGGCGCGGCAAAGCCGAGTTTGACCTCACCGGAGTTGAAGAGGCGATCGGCCGGATCGCCGCCAGCTGCAACACCAAATTGCCTTGAGCAGATTGTCCGCATTAAACCTTTGCATGGCCGAACTCTACCTGCCGGCCGGGTTCTGTGGTATGTAGGTGCCGCAACCCCAGGCATTGGATATCCGTTCTGCCATTCAAGAGCGCATGCCAGCGGACTAAATGTCGGCCTGTGCAGGTCAGCCAGGGCAAATTGGCGATCAGGGAGGAAATGCCATGCGTGCCATTGTGTTTTTCATCATCATGTCCGTCGCCACCGTCATTGCCGGCCCCTCGCGGGCACAGGATGCCGCGGCGGGTGAGAAGGTCTTCGCCAAATGCAAGGTCTGCCATATCGCGGACAAGGATCAGAACAAGATCGGTCCGTCCTTGAACGGCGTCATCGGCCGAACGGCCGGCACGCATCCAGGGTTCAGCTATTCCAAGGCTATGACCGAGGCCGGAAAATCCGGCGTTAAATGGGACGAAGCCACGCTGACGACCTACCTTCGCGATCCCAAGGCGATGGTCAAAGGAACCAAGATGGCGTTTGTCGGCCTCAAGAAAGACGAGGACATCGCCAACGTCATTGCTTATCTGAAGCAATTCTCCAAATAGCCCGGCTCTTCCGCCGGGTCTTGGCATAGCAAACAGGTCGAGGCATAGCCTCGGCCGCAATCTGCCGGCAGTGTCGGTGGGAGGGCGGCTCGTTGCAAAAAAGACATTGGCCGGCTAGGCTGCCATTCCCATCGGTGGTCGTCTGAATGTCGACTGAAGAAAGCCGTCTCAAGGATACCGGCATCCGCCTCTCGGAGGCGACGGCGGGTGATTTCTTTGCGCTTTTGAAGCCACGCGTCATGGCGCTTGCCGTGTTTACTGCCTTCGTCGGCCTGATGATGGCGCCCGGCGTGATGAATCCAGTTATCGCCGTAATTGCCATCGGCGCAATCGCGGTTGGAGCGGGAGCCGCCGGCGCGCTCAATATGTGGTACGACGCAGACATAGACGCCTTGATGTCTCGCACGTCCAAGCGACCAATTCCGTCCGGTCGCGTCACGCCTGGCGAAGCTCTCAGCTTCGGTCTGGTGCTTTCCGCACTGTCGGTCATGACGCTCGGCGTGCTGGTGGGGTGGCTCGCCGCATCGTTGTTGGCGTTCACCATCTTTTTCTATGTTGTTATCTACACGATGTGGCTGAAGCGCTCGACGCCACAGAATATCGTCATAGGCGGCGCGGCAGGCGCCCTTCCTCCGGTGATCGGGTGGGCTGCTGCAACCGGCGCAATCGGCATTGAAAGTCTCATCCTGTTTCTGATCATTTTCCTCTGGACGCCGCCTCATTTCTGGGCGCTGGCCCTTTTCAAGGTCGGTGACTATGCCGCGGCGGGGGTCCCGATGATGCCGAATGTGGCCGGCCAGCACTCGACCAGAAAACAAATCTTCGCCTATTCGCTGCTCTTGGCGCCAATCGGCGTGCTTCCTTGGGGCTTCGGCTTCGCGAGCGGATATTACGGCACTGTTTCAGCCGCGTTGGGTGCAGGTTTCATTTGGCAGGCCTGGAAGGTTCTCGTCGCCGACAAGGAGATGAAGCCGGCAAAGGCACTGTTTGCGTATTCGATTGTCTATCTTTTCGCAATATTTGCGGCGTTGCTTGCCGACACCATTGTAATGCGAGTGATCGCTTCAGCCGACTATTGACCCCGGCTCAAAACATCACGTTGGCAGAGCACAAAATCCCAGCAACAGCAGAATAATGACGCCAAGGCCGAGTATGAGAACTGTCCTTCCGTCCATGACCTTCACCTTCGACTAGAAGAGCATATCGAAGAACGGCGTCCGTAGCTAGTCAGGCTACCCGGGAGCTCCTACTCCCGGGCCTTCCTACAAAGCGCGACAAGTCCCCCGCATGAGAGTATATTGATCATGGTGCAGGTCGCGGTTTGCGTGGGCCAATCATGCAGAACGGCAGCACCGTAAAACGCGACCTTACCGGACCTGGTCTGGAGGAATGGTCATGGCAAGCTTTCACGTGATAGCAGGCGCCAGCGAGACGCTGGAACACACCAGAATTCGAAAAATCGGTGTCTCCGATCTTTTTGATGCGCTCAGGCGTGGCGTCGATGATTTCATGGTCAAACCGTCGCACATCGTTTTTCTCTGCCTGATCTATCCGATTGCGGGAGTCGTGCTTGCTGTCTGGACATCAGGTAACAACACGCTGCCATTGCTGTTTCCGCTTGTATCCGGCTTTGCACTGATTGGTCCGTTCGCGGCGATCGGCCTCTATGAGATCAGCCGGCGACGGGAAGCCGGGCTCGACGCCTCGTGGAGGCACGCCTTTGAAGTCAGGAGTTCTCCGGCACTGCCGGCTATTGCAGCGGTCGGCGTCATGCTGCTTGCGATCTTTATCGCCTGGCTTTTGACGGCCCAGATATTCTACCAGACCCTGTTCGGCCCGGCGCCGCCGCAATCGCTGTCCAGCTTCATCAGTGAAATATTCGCCACGGGACGCGGCTGGACGCTCATCATCCTGGGTCACGCCATCGGCTTCGTGTTCGCCGCGGTTGTGTTGTGCACCACGGTCGTCGCATTCCCGTTGTTGCTCGACCGCGATGTCGGCGCCTACGAAGCCATCCACACCTCGGTGCGCGTTGTCCTGGCCAACCCGATCGTGATGGCCGTGTGGGGCCTTATCGTCGCCGTCGCCCTGATCGTCGGCTCGCTGCCAGTGTTCGCCGGGTTGGCAGTCGTGCTGCCGATCCTTGGTCATGCGACCTGGCATGTCTATCGGAAAGTTGTGGAATCGCCGCCGGCCACCAGACCGTGAGCTGAAAAAAACCTGCCCTGCGCGCACCGGTGAAAGTGCCGGTGCGGGCAGGGTGGGGCAGAGCTTTCAATAGGCCGGGTGGCTGAAACGGGCCTGGCGCGCGTCCTTTGTCAGGTCGCGGAAATCCTTGCCGCTCACATGCACCAGCGTCCTATGGTCACCGCCCTCGAAATAGACTTCGGGAGCGTCGCCGAGGCTTTCATCGAGGACCACTGGCACATCATAGGCAGCGCCGATCGGCGGCACAGCGCCGACATCGCAATCGCCGAACAACGAGACCACCTCGTCTTCGGAGGCAAGTCCAAGAGGCTTGTCCATGACATCCTGCAATGTCGCGAGTTCTATCCTGTGCGTGCTTGGAACCACGGCGAGCGCGTAGCCACGGTCGTGGTGAACGACCACCGATTTGGCCATTATGCTGCCAGGCACATGTGCCGCAATGGCGGATTGTCTGCTTGTCGCCGTGCGGTGATGCTCGACGGTGTCGTAGGAAATTCCTTTCCTATCGATGAAGTCCTTCAGTCTGTTTGCGATGGTCATCTTGGGCGCCCCTTGCTGGTGTTCGCGACGCATGTGGAAACGCCGGCATCGCCTGTCGTTTCCGATACCAACAGAAATGGACCAGTCGTGGATTGTTTCAAGGCGAAGGCTCCAGGACCGGACGGCCTGGATCCGGATTGCATGTCAGGGCCCGGCCCCGAAAAACGCCATTCGGGTGAAAAGCGTGTAGTCCGCTTCGAAGACCATCATCGTCACGAACACCAGAACCAGCACCGGCGGCAGGATAATTGCATATGCCAGTGCCAGCCGTTCCCAGGCCATGTGCATGAAGATGGCGACGATCAGTCCTGCCTTGAGGATCATGAAGATCAGGATCAGCGACCATCTGAGATAGCCGTGGAGACCGAAATAGTCGACCAGATAGGAGCAGGTGCTGAGGATGAACAACCACGCCCAGACCACCAGATAGAGCTTGATCGGGTGCTCCTGATGAACCTCCGCCGGGGTAACGCCGGTCGTCGTCGCATCATGGGTACGGGCGCTGTCCAGTGCGTGTTGTCCCAGGCCGTTTGCGGTTGCTTCAGCCATGTCCTGCCTCTCACCAAAGATAGAAAAATGCGAAAATGAACACCCAGACCAGGTCGACGAAATGCCAGTAAAGCCCCATGATTTCGACGTTCTCGTAGCGGCCCCTTCGGCTGGTGAAGAAGCCGGGCCGTCCGACATCGTAATCCCCGCGCCAGACCTTTCGCGCCACGATGATCAGGAAGATCACGCCGATCGTCACGTGCGTGCCGTGGAAGCCGGTGATCATGAAAAAGGATGCGCCGAACTGGGCAGCGCCCCAGGGATTGCCCCAAGGCCGCACGCCCTCGGTAATCAGCTTGGTCCATTCGAAGGCCTGCATGCCGACGAAGGTCGCGCCGAGTGCTGCGGTCAAGAGCATCAGCACTGCCGTCTTGCGGCGGTCGCGGCGGTAGCCGAAATTGACCGCCATGGCCATCGTTCCGCTGCTCGAGATCAGCACGAAGGTCATGATGGCGATAAGGATCAGTGGAATGTCGGAGCCGCCGATGCGCAGGGCGAAGACCTCGCTCGGATTGGGCCACGGCACGCGTGTTGAGATACGCGCGGTCATGTAGGAGAGCAGGAAGCAGCCGAAGATGAACGTGTCGCTGAGCAGGAAGATCCACATCATGGCCTTGCCCCAGGACACGTTTTTGAACGCCCGCTGATCCGAGGACCAGTCGGCGGCGATGCCTTGCCAGCCTGCGGGCCGCGGCTCTGTTCGGCCGATGTGGGCCAGTGTCGTCTCTGCCATCCGCCCGTTCCTCCTAGGTCAGCAACCCTCGGCAAATGTCGATTAAAGTCGAAGCCCAGCCGGCCAGAAGCGCAAAGATGGCGAGCCAGACGAAAAGCAGGAAATGCCAGTACATGGCGCACAGCTCGACACTGAGGCGAAGCCGCTGCGGCTGCGCTCCGTTCCAGGCGCCGACGCTCGTTCTGCCCAGCCCGACCAGTCCTCCCAGTATATGCAGGCCATGCATTCCCGTTAGCAGGTAGAAGAAGCTGTTGGCCGGATTGGATGCCAGAAAATAGCCGTCCGCACTCAGTTCCCGCCATGCCACAAGCTGTCCAATCAGGAAGACGAGCGCCGTGAGTCCAGCGGTGGCGAGGCCAAGCCTGACCATGTCCACTTGACCCTTGCGCGCCGCGAGCGAAGCGCACTGTATCGCAATGCTGCTCAAGACCAGTACGCCGGTGTTAAGCCAGAGCAGGGGCGGGATGGGCAGCGGCCGCCAATCCGACAGCGCCATGCGCATGAAATAAGCACTGGTGAACAGCGCGAACAGGCAGCCGACGACGGCAAGGAAGACGCCGAGACCGATCTTTGCGGTCGGCAGCGCCGATCGGTCCAGAGCGACAAAATCCCCGATCATACCTTGCTCGAGCCACGGTTTCGTCATTAGCCGCTGATGGGAAAGCCACCACCCGGCAATACCGGCGATCACGAGCAGGAAGACCAGGATTACGCTCATGCCGGCTCCCTGGAGGGCGCGAAGGAGCCCGGAACGTTTTGCGGTATGAAGTCCTCCTTGGCTCCCGGTACGCTGTAGTCATAGGCCCAGCGATAGACGATCGGCAGATCCTTGCCGAAATTGCCGTGGGCGGGCGGTGTTTCGGGCGTCTGCCACTCGAGCGTCGTTGCCCGCCACGGATTGCCGCCAGCCTCACGGCCATGGCGGATGCTCCAGATGAGATTGAACAGAAACACAATCTGAGCAAAACCGACTATAAAAGCCATGATGCTGATAAACGAGTTCAGGTGATGGGCCGATTCCGTCATGATCGTCATGTCGGTCAATTCGTTGTACCGCCGCGGCACGCCCATCAAGCCGAGATAGTGCATGGGAAAGAAGATCAGATAGGCGCCGAGGAAGGTGACCCAGAAATGGAACCGGCCCAGTGTCTCGTTCAGCATCCGGCCGGTGACCTTCGGATACCAGTGATAGATCGCGCCGAAGATTACGATGATCGGGGCAACCCCCATGACCATATGGAAATGGGCGACGACGAACATCGTGTCCGATAGCGGAACGTCGACGACGACATTGCCAAGAAATAGCCCAGTCAACCCGCCATTGACGAAGGTGACGATGAAGGCCAAGGCAAAAAGCATCGGTATGGTGAGGTGGATGTCGCCGCGCCACAGCGTCAGCACCCAATTGTAGACCTTGATGGCTGTTGGGACGGCGATGATCAATGTCGTTGTGGCGAAGAAAAAGCCGAAATAGGGATGCATGCCACTGACATACATGTGGTGCGCCCAGACCACGAAGCTCAGCGCGCCGATGCCGACGATGGCCCAGACCATCATGCGGTAGCCGAAGATGTTCTTGCGCGCGTGGGTGCTGATCAGGTCGGATACGATGCCGAAGGCCGGAAGCGCCACGATGTAGACCTCCGGATGGCCGAAGAACCAGAACAGATGCTGGAACAGGATCGGGCTGCCGCCGCCGTGCTGCAACTGTTCGCCCATCTCGACGATCGCCGGCATGAAGAAGCTGGTGCCGAGCGCCCGGTCGAGCAGCATCATCACGCAAGCAACGAACAGCGCCGGGAAGGCGAGCAGCGCCATGACGGTGGCGGTGAAAATACCCCAGACAGTAAGCGGAAGGCGCATCAGCGTCATGCCGCGCGTGCGCCCCTGCAGCACCGTCACGACATAGTTCAAGCCGCCCATGGTAAAGCCGACGATGAACAGGATCAGCGAGACGAGCATCAGGATGATGCCCCAGTCCTGGCCGCCTGGCGTACCGGTCATGATCGCCTGCGGCGGATAGAGCGTCCAGCCGGCACCCGTCGGTCCGCCGGGCGCAAAGAAGCTCGACACCAGGACCAGCACGGCGAGCAGATAGATCCAGTAGCTCAGCATGTTGACATAGGGAAAGACCATGTCGCGAGCACCAACCATCAACGGGATCAGATAGTTGCCGAAGCCGCCCAGGAAGAGTGCCGTGAGCAGGTAGATCACCATGATCATGCCGTGCATGGTGATGAACTGGTAGTAGGCTTCCGGGGTGATGAAGTCGAATGTGCCGGGGAAGCCGAGTTGCAGCCGCATCAGCCAGGATAGCACCAGCGCGACCATGCCGATCGCTGTCGCCGTCGCCGAATACTGGATGGCGATGACCTTGGCGTCCTGCGAGAAAACGTATTTCGTCCACCAGCTGTGCGGATGGTAGAGTTCCATTTCCGCGACTTCGGCCGGCGGTACCGCATCTGCAGGTGTGATATCGACCATAGGAACACCTCCGTGCCCTTTTCGGCCAGCCCGACAGTTCGGGCTTGCCGCATTAATTTCAATCCCGACGGCGCGCCGTCGTTCCGGTTCCTACTCTGCCGAGCCCATCTGCTGGGGGGCGGACAGCTGCGCAAAAGTCTGCTGCTGGCCAAGCCACGCCAGATAGTCTTCCTGAGTATCGACCATGACCACGCCATGCATCATCGGATGTCCCTGGCCGCAGAGTTCGGCACACAGGACCTGGAAGGTTCCGGTCTTGGTCGGAGTGAACCAGAAATAGGTGACCGAGCCCGGGATCATGTCCATCTTGGCGCGGAATTCCGGCACGTAGAAATCGTGCAGCACATCGAC
The DNA here is from genome assembly GCF_040320505.1 of Mesorhizobium sp. M0678. Classification (NCBI taxonomy): domain Bacteria; kingdom Pseudomonadati; phylum Pseudomonadota; class Alphaproteobacteria; order Hyphomicrobiales; family Phyllobacteriaceae; genus Mesorhizobium; species Mesorhizobium sp. M0678. The sequence goes on from NZ_JAMYPT010000001.1 coordinate 218,430, forward strand.
CGAGCGGAGCAGCATCTTGACCGGTTTGCCTACCGGGAGGTGCAGGTCGGCCGCTTCCACTACGACATCGTCCTGACCGTTGGCATCGGTGGCGATGACGCCGAGTGGATTTTCAGCGTTGACGTCGCGAGTGTCGGATGTGCCGAGCTTGCCGTCCTTGCCGGGGAGGCGGAAACTCCATTGCCACTGCTGGCCGACGACTTCGACCTCGGTTGCGTCGCTTGGAACGTTAACGAACCGGCTCCAGACGAACAGGCCTGGAACGAGCAAAGCGGTGACGCCAACCGCGGTGACGACCGTCAGCCAGGATTCGAGCCGCCTGTTCTCAGGTTCATATGCCGCCTGATTGCCTTCCCGATGACGGAAGCGGAAGACGCAATAGGCCATGAAAAGAACCACGGCGGCGAAGACGACACCGGTGATCCAGAAAGTTATGATGATGGTGTTGTCGATATAGTCCCAGTTCGAGGCAATCGGCGTCCACCACCATGGGCTCAGGAAGTGGAACAACACCGAGCCCACGACTATCAGAACGAGTACAAGCGCAACGGCCATGTCCCGGTTCCTCCCGGTATTCCAAGCGGCGCAAGCCGTCCCGGGAAATACCAAGTGCATCATAACTTGATTTGCGATGAAAATTCTAGAGCCGGCTGTGGGAAGGGCAAAAATACCATTTCGGCGCTGGGGGTCCTTCGGTTCGGCGGTGATCAGCGGCAGCGCGTGGCAAACATCGTCAGCGTCGAGTAGCCGGCAAGGGCGGGCACGCCGGATGCGCCTAGCAGAACCACCGGAACGGCGATCGTCGGGGATCGTCGCGCGCAGGTTCGGCAGGAACAGCATGACGAAGAGCGTCAGCACGATTGCTTCGAGCAGTGTCCGTTCACCTGCTCGACGCTCGACGAAGGGAGTGGAGCCACTTTATTGGCCGGCAGATGTCACCCGCCAAACTGTGTTGCCGACGTCGTCGGCGATGAGCAGGGCCCCGGTTTTGTCGACAGCCAGGCCGACAGGCCGGCCGCGCGCTTTGTTGTCCTTGTCCAGGAAGTCAGTCACCACGTCGGTAGCGACGCCGCTCGGACGGCCGCCGCTGAATGGTACGAACACTACCTTGTAGCCATTGAAGCGCGTGCGGTTCCAGCTGCCATGCTCGCCAACGAAGGCGCCGCCGCGATATGCCTCGGGAAGGCTGGTTGCCGTATAGAAGGCCAGTCCCAGAGGGGCGACGTGGGAACTCAGTGCATAACCCGGAACGATCGCTTTTGCGACCAGGTCCGGACGTTGGGGCATGACGCGGGGATCGAGATGCTGGCCGTAATAGCTGTATGGCCATCCGTAGAAGCCGCCATCCTTTACCGAGGTCAGATAATCCGGCACGAGATTGGGGCCGAGCTCGTCGCGCTCATTGATCACTGCCCAGAGCGCCCCGGTCTGCGGCTCCCAGCTCAGGCCGTTTGGATTGCGCAAACCGCTGGCGAAAATGCGCGACCGGCCGGTGGCCCTGTCTACCTGCCAGATGGCGGCGCGGTTCTTCTCCGCCTCGATGCCGTTTTCGGCGACGTTGCTGTTCGAGCCGATGCCGACATAGAGCAGCGAGCCGTCGGGGCTTGCCACCAGACTCTTCGTCCAATGGTGGTCGATCGGGCCGCCGGGCAGGGCGGTTAGCGGCGTTCCGGGCACGGTGATCTTTGTGTCACGGACGATGGAGTCGGTATTGGCGACGTATAGATCGCTTCCCACCAGCGCCACGCCAAAGGGGGAGCTCAGGTGGTCGAGGAATACGCTGGTCAGCTCCGGCTTGCCATCGCCATCGGTGTCGCGCAGCAGCGTAATGCGGTTGCTTGGGCCGCTGTCGCCGCCCGAGGTGACCCAGGATTCGATCCAGCCCATCACCAAATCCTTGGGCCGTTTGATCGGTTCGCCACCCGGCGCCTTGGACTCGACCACCAGGACGTCGCCATTGGGCAGCACGTAAAGCGACCGCGGATGCTGCAAGCCGTGGGCATAAGCCTGGATCTGCAGCCCCTGCGCGACGGTCGGCTTTTCGTCGTTCTTCCATCCGACCACGGAAGCGAGATGCATGGGCGGGAAGAAATATTGGATCGGCTCCGGCAGGTTTGGATTCGGCCCTATCTGACTGCTGGGATCCGGGTCGTTGCCGCTGCACGCTGCAAGAGTGATCGCCGCAGTGCAAACGAGGACGGACACCGCGATGCGCCTGGTCTGACCGATGGAGCTTGCTATGCGCATCAATCCGCCACTCCGACGTGATGCCGGTACACCATGGACCAGCCCAGCCAACCAGTGAAGATGAGGATGAGCACGACAACCGCCGAGAGGATCAAGCCGGTAGGAACGATGGAGGTCCATGCATCGCGGGTGTGCACGAGCATGTTGATGATGGATAACGCCAGCGCCAGAAGATTGCCGAGCACGTGCGGCCAGGCGGGGGCTGTGCCCTTATCAGCGGATTGGCCAGGAAATCGATCAGCCCCGCGATCGCTGCTAGGCAGCCCATGATCACGCCGATGGTAACCAGCCAAGCGGAGAAGTCAGCCCACATCATCTCCGCTGTTCGCCAATAGGCTAGATCCGTCAGCAGGGTGCCGACGAAGCAGGCGATCGGAAATGGCACGAGCATCGGATGAATAGGATGTCCCGCAATCCTGGCCGTCGAACGCGGATTGTCACCGACCATAATGCGCCACCCTTCCTATTCTCGTCCAAACAACCGCCTGCCCGGCCTCCGGCGGCTGTTGCCGAGAGACCGGCAGACGACCGATAGATCCGTCAGGCCCAAAAAAGGGCGCTGGCTGGCTGCGCCTGTTAGGCGGCGGACTGGGTCGGCGGGTTCTGATGCATCATCCAGAGCTCGATCGCCGCCAGCACGGCGACCAGAATGCCGATCACGACATGCACGGTCATCGCCGTGGTCGCCTGGAATCCAAGCACCCAGGGCGATGCGAGAACCCACAGTCCGACGACCAGGTTCACCCACTCTTCCCACACGGCAAATGCTGCGAGGGCGGCAACCGAAAGCACGACGATCAAGATTCCGCTGCCGAGGGCGTTCTGCGTCTGCGGGCCTGCCGCAAATGTGAAGATCCAGGGAGAGAAGAACAGAATTGCCCCAAGGATCAGGTTGGCTACGTCACAGAGCCTGGCGTTTGTCCACTGGTTCATGGCATCCTCCATAAGGAGCGTTTATGGCTCCCGAGTTCGGCAAGGTGGTGCCTGAGTTCGGCGAGATGCGCCCGAAGCCGCTCACTCCGTGTCACGGTAGTGCCCTGCCCGGCTGGAATTCCGCATCTGGCGGTACTCCAGCCAAATCCAGCTATCTAACTGAATTCCGGGCTTTATGTTCCATTCGGCACCGGCACGCCTGGATCAATTGGTGGTGATCGAACAAATCCAAACCTGCCTGTCAGGGGGCGGCGGGGCGGCGGCGCGTAGCTCATTCTGTCTTTTTATCGAGCCGGTGAAACATTTCTCATGGATCGCAGTTCTTGGATGCAGAGGAGTTGAATAAGGGAAACCTGATTGCACGGGAGGAGCACGGACGGCACAACTATAAATACGCTCTGCATAGAATACTTCGCAACGGGAAGCTCTCGCTTGTCTTGGTTGCCGCCGAAGCTTGTTTGAAAGACGGCGGTCGCCGCCGAAAAGATTTCTAAATGAAAATAGCCCAGATCGCACCGCTAACCGAATCCGTGCCGCCCCGAACCTACGGTGGAACCGAGCGAATCGTTTCGTATCTGACCGAAGAACTTGTCCGACAGGGCCATGAGGTGACGCTGTTCGCCAGCGCCGATTCTCGTACCTCAGCCGAGCTGGTGCGATGTTGCGACGTCGCGCTGCGCCTGAACCCCAGGGTCCAGGACGGTGGTCCGCACCATGTTATGATGCTTGAACGGGTGCGCCGGCGAGCCGATGAATTCGACGTTTTACATTTCCACGTCGATGTTCTGCACTTCCCCATAATTCGGGATTTTGCCAGACGAACGGTTACCACGCTTCACGGCAGGCTCGACCTGCCCGATCTGGCGCAGCTTTATGCGATGTTCGACGACGTTCCCCTGGTCTCGATTTCCTTCGACCAGCGCCGGCCCATGCCGCCCGTCAATTGGGTTGGAACCGTGCATCACGGCCTGCCCCGCGATCTTCTGCCATTCCACCCGAACACCTCTGGCTATCTTGCGTTTCTCGGTCGCATCTCGCCGGAAAAGGGGCCGGAAGCGGCCATAGAAATAGCAGCGCGGGCCGGGTTTCCCCTGAAGATCGCCGCCAAGATCGACAAGGTGGACCAGTCGTTCTGGAAGGAAAGGGTCGAGCCGCAAGTGCTGCGGCATTCGAACGTGGAGTTCATTGGCGAGATCGATGAGCGGCAAAAGGCGGATTTTCTGGGCAATGCGATAGCGCTTTTGTTTCCGATCGACTGGCCGGAACCCTTCGGGCTCGTAACGATCGAAGCAATGGCCTGCGGTACGCCGGTGGTTGCGTTCCGGCGTGGCGCCGTCCCGGAGATCATCGATGACGGTGTGTCCGGATGGATCGTGGATACGGTGGAGGAAGCCGTGGGCGCGCTCCGGCGCATAGACAGCCTCGATCGCGCACGAGTGCGGCAGACGTTCGAGAAGCGGTTCACGGTCGAGCGCATGTGCAGCGATTATGTGGCACTCTACCGAGCACTCACGAGCAGCACGGCAGACGCAGTTGCCCCCACAAACGAGCTCTCCAGAAATATCGCGATGGTGGCTGTGCCGGGCTGAGGAACCGACTAATCCACATACAGACCACGACGGCGGAGTCCGGGAGCGCCTGCGGGGTCTTGTCGCCGGGCGCGGCGATCGCGCCAGAAGCCTTTGATCAGCAGCAAGCCTTCCCGGGGCTAATGCTTTCGCGAGCGGCGGCGCACTGCCGCCCGGTCCGGATTGACGCGCGCTACTTTCGCTGCAAAGGTGTTTTAACGACTTGTTTACCATGCGTCAGTCAGGGGTGGGGGGAATTTGGAACGGTTTCTGGGCGCGAACCGCCTTAATTGGGATGATCGGGCCGAACTGCACTCGACCGACACAACGGGCAGCTACCACATCGAGAATGTGCTGGCCGGCGGATCCAATCTCTATGAGCTGGAAACACGCGAGCTCGGCGACATCGCCGGCAAGGATATCGTCCACCTGCAGTGTCACATCGGTCTTGACACGATCAGCCTGAAGAATCTCGGCGCAGGCAGCGTGACCGGGCTCGACTTTTCACCGACGGCGATCGTGGCGGCGCGGGATTTTGCTGCGAAGGCAGGCACCGACGTGCGCTTCGTGGAAGCGCCACTGTTCGAGGCGGTGGAAGCGCTCGGCCGGACCTTTGATATCGCTTACGTTACTTGGGGTTCGGTAAACTGGCTGGACGACGTGTTCCGTTGGGCGCGGGTGGTTGCCGATCTTCTGCGACCCGGCGGCCGCCTCTACATGGCCGAGGGCCATCCATTGATGTTTCAGTGCGATCGAAAGGCCGCGGCCCTGGAATTGAAGCACGACTGGCGAACGCCGATAGCTCGGCCGCTCGCCTGGAACGAGGAACTGACCTACACCGGCGATGATCGTATCTTGAAGCATCCTCGCTATTATGAATGGATCCACCCGATCAGTGACGTGGTGAATGCGCTGATTTCAGCTGGTCTGACGCTCGATTTTCTCAATGAGCATGACACGGTTTCGTGGCAGCACTTTTCATTTGCCGTGCGGGCCGGCAAGGATATGTACGGCCTACCCGAGAACTCTCCCAAGATACCGATGGCCTATTCCATTGGCGCGACGAAGCGCAGCGTCGGCAAGATACCATACCTTGTGTCTCCCAAGGCGATTGAGGGGCACTAGTCCAGGTCAATGCTCTGACGTACTCGGGTCGGAGCGTCGAAATGTGCAATGGCGCTCGTGCGCCTCGATCTTCCGAGCAAGGCTGATCTAGCTGGCGTTTCATGTTGGTCCGCATCGTGCAGCCCGCCTTCAGCATCGCTGTCGGTATCGCAGCCGGCGTCAGCCGTCGGAAAATGAAATTTCTCAGGAGTATGAAGGTCAAATTAAACATTGAAAGCTAATGTTCCTCATCGGGTCGACCCCGAGAACCTGAAAATGGCACTTGAGGAATCGCCTATTGGCTTTTTTCCGCGCTAGGTTCAACGGCATCAAGGAGGCCGTCTTTTCGTCGGCAAATATTCCGGCGGCGATCGCGTTTGTCGTCATCCTTGTCAGCGCAGCGTTCGCGGAGCACCAGAACAAAATCGTCTCGGACCAGGCCGTCCGTGCGGACGTGCTGACCAAGGTCAATCTCATCCGCGCCAAGCTCGAAGGCAATATCAATGGAAACCTCCAGCTCGTGCGTGGACTGGTCGCCGCGGTCGTGACCGAGCCCTATATGGGACAGCAACGCTTCGCCTCGCTCGCGAGCAATCTGTTTGGCGCCGACTCGCAATTGAACGATATTGCCGGCGCGCCCGATCTGGTCGTTTCCCTTATGTATCCGATGGAGGGTAACGAGCAGGCGATGGGTCTGGACTACCGCAAGAACGAGCGGCAGCGTGCAGCTGCGCTAAGGGCGCGAGACGAACGCAAGCTGGTGCTTGCCGGTCCCGTCGACCTGAAACAGGGAGGACAAGGCTTCATCGGCCGCTTTCCGGTCTTCGTGCCGAGCGCTGGCAATACGGAAAGGTTCTGGGGTATCATTTCCGCCGTTGTCGACGTGCAGCGCCTTTACAGAGCGAGCGGCTTGCTTGACGACGATCTCGGGATCGACGTAGCGCTGATCGGCAGGGACGCCCTCGGTCACCGAGGTGGTCAATTCTACGGCAATGAGGAGATCAGCAAAAGCGATCCGGTGACGGCTGACGTTTTGCTTCCTTCCGGCTCGTGGCAGCTCGCGGCCATTCCCAAAAATGGCTGGCCTTCGACGCCAAGCAACGCATGGTTGTTGCGCGCGATCATGGCGACGGCCGGAGCCTTGGTTGTGTTCCCTTTCCTGGTCACAGGCCGCCTGATTGGCGAAAGACAGCGCAATTATGCGGAATTGCGTCGATTGTCACGACGCTTGGAACTCGCTCTGGAAGCTTCGGCTATTGGGGTTTGGGAACACGATCTCGCGACCAACGAGCTTACGTGGGATGATCGCGTCAACGAAATATATGGCAAACCAACCGGCGAGCACCGGGGCTACCCAGACTGGGCGGGAGCAATCCACCCAGATGATTTGGCTGGCGCCAACGCGGACTTCGACAGGGCAGTGGCCAGCGGACGACCATATTTGTCGGAGTACCGGATTGTGCGTCAGGATGGCGAGATCCGTCATGTCCGGTCCAAGGCGATCCTCTACCGGGTCGCAAACGACACCCCAAAAATGATCGGCGCGGAATGGGACGTGACTGCCGACGTCCTGCTGAACAAGGATCTGGTTCGTGCAAAACAGCTGTCCGAGTCGAAAAACGCAGAACTCGAGTCGGCCAAAGCGCGCATAGAGCACATCGCGCTTCATGATTCGCTGACCGGCTTGCCCAACCGGCGTTACCTCGACCAGGTACTGGAACATTACGCGGCAAACGCCAGGCGCTCAGGCGGGCACGCGGCACTGCTTCACATAGATCTGGATCGGTTCAAGCACATCAACGATACGCTGGGCCACGCCGCCGGTGACGCGATGCTGGTTCACGCGTCAACCGTGCTCAGGTCGAAGGTCGGCGACGAGGGATTCGTCGCCCGTATCGGGGGAGACGAATTCATCGTTCTGTGCGTGGTGCGCGACGATACCAAGCAACTGGCGCTGCTCGCCGACCGCATCATCAGCCAGATGCGCGAACCCGTCTACTATCAGGGTCATCGATGCCGTTTTGGTGTCAGCGTGGGAATCGCTGTCGATAACGCAAAAGATGTCGAAGCCAAACACCTGCTGGTGAACGCCGATATCGCCCTTTACCGAGCAAAGGGGCGGGGCCGCAATCGATACGAATTCTTCACCGACGCGATGCAAAGCGAAATCGTCGATACTAAGCGGATTGCCGACGAAATTCTCGGCGGCCTCGAGCGCAACGAGTTCATCCCCTTCTACCAGCCCCAATTTGACGCAAAGACGCTCGAAATCGTTGGGGTTGAGGCGCTGGCGAGGTGGAAACATCCAATAAAGGGTATTTTGGCGCCCGACATCTTCCTGAGGATTGCAGAAGAACTGAACGTCGTCTCGATTATCGACCAAGCCATATTGAAGCAATCGCTTGCGGATTTCGAAGAGTGGTCCGCTGCAAAACTTCACATTCCGCGGGTGTCGGTCAATGTCTCGGCCAGGCGCCTTCAAGACGAGGAGCTCATCAAGAGCCTGCGAGAACAAAATATCAAGAAAGGAACAGTTTCGTTCGAGCTTGTTGAGTCGATTTTCCTGGACGAGAACGACGACCTTGTCACCTGGAATATCGAGCAGATAAAAGAGCTGGGGATTGACGTCGAAATAGACGATTTTGGTACCGGCTACGCTTCGATGGTCAGTTTGCTGAAGTTGCAGCCGCGCCGGCTGAAGATAGATCGGCAGCTGGTCACCCCAATCGTCAAATCTCCGCAGAGAAGGCAGGTTGTCTCGTCGATCATTGAAATCGGCAAGTCGCTAGGTATCGAGGTCGTGGCGGAAGGCGTCGAGACGATGCAGCATGCACGGCTACTCAAGGGCCTGGGCTGCGACATATTGCAGGGTTATGCCTTCGGCCACGCGTTCGATTCCGAGGGACTTAAGACCTTTGTCCGATCGCGACGCCTGCGCACGGCCAGCTGAGCCTCGGCGCCAGAATTTATCGAGCCGACCGCCTTGACGTTGCGGTACAGAGGCGCACAGCGGACAAAGCTGAAAACAACGCCAAACCTCAGATCAGCAGCAGGCCCTTCATGCTGGAGTGGCCTTTCCTGCCGATGATGATGTGGTCGTGAACGGCAATGCCAAGCGGTTTGGCCGTCTCTATGATCAGCTTGGTCATCTCGATGTCGGCGCGCGACGGCGTCGGGTCTCCCGACGGATGGTTATGCGTCAGAATGATCGCCGTGGCGGAGAGTTCCAAGGCGCGCCTGACCACCTCGCGCGGATAGACCGGTGTGTGGTCGACGGTGCCGACCTGCTGGACTTCGTCGGCGATCAGCGCGTTTTTCTTGTCGAGGAACAGGATGCGGAACTGCTCGCGCTCCTCGAAGGCCATCACCGACCGGCAGTATTCGAGAACCTGCGTCCAGGTCGACAACAGCTCGCGGCCGGCGATCTCGCCGCGCGCCATGCGCTGCGCCGTTGCCGCAACCACCTTGAGGTCGAGCGCCACCGCCGGGCCGATGCCCTTCACCTCCTGCAGGCGCTCGACGGGCGCACCGAGGACCTCGGCCAATGTACCGAAGCGTGCCAGCAATGCCTTGGCGACAGGCTTGGTGTCGGCGCGCGGGATCAGCCGAAATAATAAAAGCTCGAGCAGTTCGTAGTCGGGGAGGGTGTTGGTACCGGCGGCGAAGCGCTCGCGCAGGCGGTCGCGATGGCCGAGATAATGCGGCTTGTCGGCGGCCACCGCTTTCGCGGGCGATCGCACTGGCCTTTCGGGAAAGAAGGCCCGCTCGTCGTCGTCACCGTTCATCTATGGCTGCCCCACCCAGCATTTGCCGGGCAAGGTAACGCCCGATGTAACGCCCGATCTGCCAGACACTAGGCCCGCAGGCCGGGGCGGTCGAGGTTTTTTGGCGACAGCGTGAAGATCTCGCAGCCGGTCTCGGTGACGCCGATCGTGTGCTCGTACTGCGCCGACAGCGAACGGTCGCGCGTCACCGCGGTCCAGCCGTCCGACAGCACTTTCACATGCGGCCGGCCGAGATTGATCATCGGCTCGACGGTGAAGATCATGCCCGGCCGCATCTCGACGCCTTCGCTGGCGCTGCCGTAATGCAGGATATTCGGCGCGTCGTGAAACAGCCGGCCAACCCCGTGGCCGCAGAAATCGCGCACCACCGAGCAACGCTCGGCTTCGGCATAGGTCTGGATGGCGGCGCCGATGGCGCCGGTTCGGGCGCCCGGCTTGATTGCCGCGATGCCGCGCATCAGGCACTCATACGTGACTTCGAGCAGCCGCTCCGCGGCACGCTTGATCGTGCCCACCGGATACATGCGCGAGGAGTCGCCATGCCAGCCGTCGAGGATATAGGTGACGTCGATATTGACGATATCGCCATCCTTCAATGGCTTGCTGTCGGGTATGCCGTGACAGACGACGTGGTTGATCGAGGTGCAGGATGATTTCGTGTAGCCACGGTAGTTGAGCGTCGCCGGAAGCGCGCCATGGTCCATCCCGAACTCGAAGACGAAGCGATCGATCGCTTCGGTGGTGACGCCGGGCGCCACAATCGGTACCAGTTCGTCGAGGCAGCGCGCGGTGAGATCGCAAGCCTTGCGCATGCCGACAAAACCTTCCTCGTCGTAAAGACGGATCTGGCCGGTGTTTCTGAGCGGTGCCGTGGCGGCGTCGAGATAGGTGACCATTTTTATCCGTCTTGCAGGATGCGGGGCTGGATGAGCCTCCGCGAGAGAAACCTTCCCAGATTTGGCACTGGAAAGCGCAAGGTTCAAGGACGAACTGCCGGCGACGGCCGAAGACCGGCGATATTCATGCCCAGGGAGCATTCTCCTTGCCTGCAGCGGCTCATGCTTCCGCCGGGTTCATCTGGCTACCGCAGTGACGACACATTTCTAGGCGAGAAGTCGGCCCAAGCGTTAGCCGCCACGGCAACTTTTTGCGACGAACGGCGCTGCTGCGGGGGTCGGTTCGGGAGAGATCGAATGGACAGACTGCAATTCGAGGTGCCGGTGCGGATCGCGCCTGTGCCCGGCCAGCCGGTCGAGGAAATCTACAGTGTCGAGCAGGCGCTCGATTTCCTGCAAACGTGGCCGGTTCGCCGGAAGGGGCCAACCTACCAAGCCGCGTTCAATGCCTGTTTTGGCGCCACGGTGGACATCGTCGAGACCGAAGACGCATGGCGGGCCTTCATGGCCTTTTGCCGGGTGAGCGGCCTGCTTGCCAGGGACATGATGGTTCCGCGCAAGCGCGGCGGCGAGGCGAGGGGACTGCGGGCGTAGACAGCCTTCGACGTAGTCCTCAGTCGTCTTCGCCTCTTCTTGCCGACATCTCTATCAGAGTGGCGGGTCCAGCAAAGCTTGCGCAGCATCACGCTGGCGATAGACATAATGCCAAGTTGAAATGCTGGTACGCCCAAGGGGAATCGAACCCCTGTTACCGCCGTGAAAGGGCGGTGTCCTGACCGCTAGACGATGGGCGCGCTCAGATGTGAGCGCTTATAGTTGCGTCGCGACAAACCGGCAACCCGTCTGCCGCCGGCTGCGACAACTTTTTTCCTTTGGCTCCAAACCGCGTCTTTCCGGCAGCCAAGCTGGTTTTTGCGGCATGATGCAACGCCGCCGAAGGGCCTTCGCGGTGACGGAAGATCCTCGCCCTAGCCGCGCCTGCGGCAACGCCAGTTCCAGTCGCGCTCCGGTCCGACATCGACGTGAACGGATTCGGTGTGGCAGTAGGTGCCGACGCCGCCGCGGCCCGGCATGGTGCGGATGTAGCTCGCCAGTTCCCACTTCGAGACGCCGGGGACCTGGATGTCGGCGGCGGCGCAGTACATGTGCAGCGAATTCTTGGCGCCGTTGGCGCGGCGGTTGCGGGCTGGGTCGCGATAGCCGGAGGTGACCGTCATCTTGCGGCCGTAATGGCCTTCGATCGTCTTCAGCACGCGAACCAGCGACGGCTTCAAGCAGGCGACATCGACGCTTTCGTTCTGTTTCAGAAGGCCGTTGGGTGCCAGCCGTGCGAGGCCAGCGGCGGAGGCGACCTGGTAGGCGCCACCCGAACCTTCGTCTTCGTTGAGATCGACGTCACTCTCATCGTCGAGGCCGGATTTGCGCTTGATCTCGAACAGCGCCGTCTGGCGCACGCCGGGCAGCGCATCGGCCGTGAAGTGGCTGGTATCGCCCGTCGACACCAGCTGCACCGGCTTTTCAGCCGGATTGGCCGAGGCCAGGGTAACGGTGGGTTTTGCCGCAGGCGTCGCCTTGGCCTGCACGACCGTTGGCTGCCCGCCCGATCTGCTGTTGGCCGGCGATGCTGCCGAAGCGGGGGTGGCGCTGAACAGCGAGGCCAGGAAGTTTTTCTTCGGTGCGTAGGCCTGTGGCTGCGGCATCTCGCCGGCGGTCACATAGACCGGGTTGTTCATCGCCGGCGCGGCGGCCTTGGCGTCGGGCTTCGATGCATCAGCACTGTTCTGTGCCACGGCCTGATCGGCCGTCTGGGCGTTTGGTTGCAGCGGCTGCGGCGTGTGTCCCGTGATCGTCTCGGCTGCCGTGGGAACGGCGATCGGGAAGCCGGCATCGGGCTTGGCCCCTGGCTTGGCTATTGGCACATAGGCGACCTGCTCGGGAAGGTTGGCGTCGCCGTCGGCATTCATCGTCATTTGTGCGGTTGTCATCTGCGACGATGATGCGGCCGTGCTGGCCTGGGGCGCACCGGCGGCCGTGCTGATTTCGGTAGCCGAGGTATTGTAGCCTGGCATGCCGACCGACATGGTCGGGTCGCCGGCCGAGGTGCAGGACGCCAGGAGCACCGAGAAAAGCGCCGCCACAATGGCGCGGCTTTCTCCCTTCGCGAGGCGCGATCCTGCTGATCTCAAAACAATATTCCCCCTCGATATCCGACCGGTTCGTCATTGGCGCGGCGTCGAAACGTCTCGTCGAAATGACCCTTGTTCCCCGAACCGGAAACGAGACCTGTGTCAAATCTGCAAGCCTCAAAGTACTTTGGCGGCTAGAGGATGAATCAAGGCTGCTCAGGGTTGACGGCACCATTTCGCCCGCTTTTGGCGGCGCGTCAACTCACCACACATTACAGATGGTTACACGCGCACCTTGACATAGGTGCCGGGGGCTTCGCCTAGAACTTGCATATGCTCGCCCGGTTTGCGGGCCGGTACGCGGGTATTGTCCTTGGCTTCGATCCAGCGTTGCCAGTGCGGCCACCAGGAACCGGGATGGTCGGTGGCCCCGGCGAGCCACTGGTCGAAGTCGCCGGCCGGCTTGCCGCCGGTCCAGTAGTGATATTTCTGCGCTGCCGGCGGATTGACGACCCCGGCGATGTGGCCGGAGCCGGCCATGACGTAATCGACCTCGCCGCCGAAATATTTCGAGCCGAGGAATACCGACAGCGCCGGCGCGATATGGTCCTCCTTAGAGGCGAGGTTGTAGACCGGCATGGTAACGTCCTTCAGCGAAACCGTGCGGCCCGCCAGTTCCATCATGCCTTGCGAAAGCCTGTTCTCGAGATAGCAATTGCGCAAATAGAAAGAATGGTTGGCAGCGCCCATGCGGGTCGAGTCGGCATTCCAGTACAGCAGGTCGAAGGGCAGGGGATCCTTGCCGCGCATGTAGTTGTTGACGACATAGGGCCAGATCAGGTCGCCCGAGCGCAGCATGTTGAAGGCGGTCGCCATCTTGGTGCCGTCGAGATAGCCTTTTTCGTTCATCGCCTTTTCGACGGCCGCGACCTGTTCCTCGTCGACGAACACTTTTAGATCGCCGGCATAGGTGAAATCGACCTGGGTGGTGAAGAAGGTGGCGGATTTGATGCGGTGGTCGCCTTCCTGCGCCATCAGCGCCAGGGCCGCCGCCAGAAGCGTGCCGCCGACGCAATAGCCGATGGCGTTGACTTGCCTTTCGCCGGTGGCCTTTTCAATCGTGTCGAGGCCGTATTGCAGGCCCTCCCTGATATAGGCCTCCCAGCTCTTGGCGCCATGCCGCTCGTCCGGGTTGATCCAGGAGATGACGAAGACGGTGTGGCCTTGCTCGACTGCCCAGCGAATGAAGGATTTTTGCGGGTTGAGGTCGAGGATGTAGTATTTGTTGATCCATGGCGGGCAGATCAGCAGCGGCCGCTTGAGCACGGTGTCAGTCGCCGGCTCATATTGCAGGATCTCGGCGACGTCGCTGCGGCCGACCACCTTGCCGGGCGTGGTAGCGAGATTCTTGCCGATCTCGAAGGATGAATAATCGGCCTGCCGCAGCCTCAGGTCGCCCTTGCCGGCGGCGATGTCCTCGGCAAGCATCTTCATGCCGCGCACCAGGTTTTCGCCGTTCGAGGCGACAGTCTCGCGAAACAATTCCGGATTGGTCAGGATGAAATTCGACGGCGAGATGGCGTTGGACACCTGCCTGACATAAAAGCTGGCCTTATGGCGGGTGTGCTCGTCCAGGCCGTCGGCGTGCTCGACCAGTTCGGCCGCCCAGCGCGAGGTGACCAGATACGCCTGTTTGAGGAAATCGAAGAAGGCGTTGCGGCCCCATTCCGGGTCCTGGAAACGCTTGTCACCGCGCTCGGGCTTGACCGCGTCCTCGGCGTCCTCGGCGCCGGCGCCGATGCGCTGGACGGCGTTGGCCCAGACGGTCATGTAGCCGGAAAACAGCCGCGTTTGCGCCTCCAGCGCGCGCTGCGGGTCGGAGAGCCAGTACTCGGTGAGCTTGGAGAACGTCTTCACCATGTCGACGACCGGCTCGGCGACGTGATCGCGCACCTCGCCCTTTTCCCGCGGCTCGGCCCATGCCGAGGCGGCCTTGCCGGCCTGCTCGATCATGCGGGCCATGTTCAGAGCGAAGCGTTCCGGGTCCTTCACCAGATATTGCTCGACGGTCGAAGGTTGGTCATCTTCCGCTTTGCCCGAATCGGGTGTTTTGGACATGGTTCGCCGGGTTCCTCCCGAAGCGTTTTGTTGACATATTACCATGGGATATCGAACAGGGTCCAATGTGCTCTAACCCGGCCGCCAGGAAAACAATATGACGATTAATATTGGCAAGAACGTTTTTTCCGGCACTGGTCGTTTTTGCCGCATGGCGCTCGTCCTGTTGGCGATGGCCGGTTGCACGAGCAGCAACATAGAAGGTGCGGCGCCCGCCACCGGCCTTGTCGGCGCGAAGGACACCGGTTCCTATCCGAACCTGAACATCCGGCCGCAGGTGGCGGCCGAGCAATTCACCGACGAGGAAAAGAACGCCAAGCTCGCCCAACTGAAGGCCGAGGAGCAGAGCCAGGCCGCCAAGGGCGGCGGCGTCAAGGTTGCGGACCAGGCAGCGCTGGACCAGCTGGCAAAAAAACACGGCGCCGAGGCGCTGAAGCAGATCGAAGGCAAATGCGACCCCGCTCTCGACCCTAGTTGCAAATAAGCTTATACGCGCGACCGCAACCTCACTGTCTGGAACTGCCATGGAAGAATTTCACAAGGTCCGCCGGCTTCCGCCCTATGTCTTCGAACAGGTCAACCGGCTGAAGGCCAGCGCCCGTTCGCGCGGCGCCGACATCATCGACCTTGGCATGGGCAATCCGGACCTGCCGACGCCCAAGGCCATCGTCGACAAACTCTGCGAGGTGGTACGCGATCCGCGCACGCACCGCTATTCGTCGTCGCGCGGCATTCCGGGCCTGCGTCGTGCCCAGGCCAACTACTATGCCCGCCGCTTCGGTGTGAAGCTCGACCCGGACAGCCAGGTGGTGGCGACGCTCGGCTCGAAGGAGGGCTTTGCCAATATGGCGCAGGCGATCACCGCCCCCGGCGATGTGATCCTGTGCCCCAACCCGACCTATCCGATCCATGCGTTCGGTTTCATCATGTCGGGCGGCGTCATCCGCTCGCTGCAGGTCGAGCCGGACGACGGCTTCATCCCGGCGTTGGAGCGCGGCATCCGCCATTCGATCCCGAAGCCGCTGGCACTGATCCTCAATTATCCATCCAACCCGACGGCACTGGTCGCTTCGCTCGATTTCTACAAGGAGGTGGTGGCCTTCGCCAGGAAGAACGACATCATCATCCTGTCGGATCTTGCCTATTCGGAGATCTATTTCGACGGCAATCCGCCGCCTTCGGTGCTGCAGGTGCCGGGCGCCATAGACGTCGCCGTCGAGTTCACCTCGATGTCGAAGACCTTTTCGATGCCGGGCTGGCGCATGGGTTTTGCGGTCGGCAATGAACGGCTGATCTCGGCGCTGACGCGAGTGAAATCCTATCTCGACTACGGCGCCTTCACGCCAATCCAGGTGGCGGCGGCGCATGCACTCAACGGCGACGGCGCCGACATCGCCGAAGTGCGCGACGTCTACCGCAAACGCCGCGATGTCATGGTCGACGCTTTCAGCCGCGCCGGCTGGACCATTCCCGCACCGGCGGCTTCGATGTTCGCCTGGGCGCCGATCCCGGAGCCGTTCAAGCACCTGGGCTCGCTTGAATTCTCCAAGCTCCTGATCGAGCACGCCGACGTCGCGGTGGCGCCGGGCGTCGGCTTCGGCGAGCATGGCGACGATCACGTGCGCATCGCGCTGGTCGAAAACGAGCACCGGATCCGGCAAGCGGCGCGCAACATCAAGCGCTTCCTCGCATCCAGCGCCAAGCAGCCGAATAACGTCGTGCCGCTCGCCGCGCATCGCTGATTTTCTACACATGAACCGACTGAATGGGGCGTCGCCGGACATGGCTGAAGCGTTGCGTGTTGGAATTGCCGGGCTCGGCACCGTCGGTGCGTCGGTCGCCCGCGTGCTACGCGACAAGGCGGCCGAACTGACGCGGCAGTGCGGGCGCGACATCGTCGTGTCGGCGGTTTCGGCCCGCGATCCCAAACGCGACCGCGGCGTTGATCTTGGCACAGCACAGTGGTTCGACGACGCCGTCAAGATGGCGCAGACCGCCGAGATCGACGTGTTCGTCGAGCTGATCGGCGGCGACGAAGGCCCATCACGCTCGTCCGTCAAAGCGGCGCTCGAGGCCGGCCGACATGTCGTCACCGCAAACAAGGCGTTGCTTGCCAAACACGGGGTGGCATTGGCCGAGATCGCCGAGAGGAAAGGCGTGCTGCTCAATTACGAGGCGGCGGTGGCCGGCGGCATTCCGGTCATCAAGACAATGCGCGAGGCGATGGCCGGTAATTCGGTGACCCGCGTTTTCGGCATCCTCAACGGTACCTGCAACTACATTCTGACGCGCATGGAAGCCGAGGGCCTGTCTTTCGATGCCTGCCTGAAGGATGCGCAACGGCTGGGCTATGCCGAAGCCGACCCGACCTTCGACATCGAGGGTCACGACACCGCGCACAAGCTGTCGATCCTGACCAGCCTTGCCTTCGGCACGAAGATCGCCGCCAACGATATCTACATGGAAGGCATCTCCAACATCAGCCAGGCCGACATCCGCGCGGCCGGCGATCTCGGCTACCGGATCAAGCTGCTTGGCGTCGCCCAACGCACCGAAAGCGGCATCGAGCAGCGCGTGCACCCGACCATGGTGCCGACGGCCTCGGTCATCGCGCAGGTGCACGGCGTCACCAATGCGGTGGCGATCGAAACCGACATCCTCGGCGAATTGCTGCTTTCCGGCCCTGGCGCCGGCGGCAACGCCACCGCGTCGGCGGTGATCGGCGACATTGCCGACATCGCCAAGAGCCGGCCTGGCTTCCAGCATGGTCCGGTCTTCGGCCGGCCGGCGAAGGAATTGAAGCCTTACAAGAAAGCGCAGATGCGCAGCCATGCTGGCGGTTATTTCATCCGGCTGACCGTACACGACCGCCTCGGCGTCTTCGCGGCAATAGCCAAGCGCATGGCCGACAACGACATTTCTCTGGAATCGATCGTCCAGCATGCCGCCGGGCCGGAAACCGAGGCACAGAAGACGGTTATCCTCGTCACCCACGAGACGACCGAGGCGGCGGTGCGCAAGGCCGTCGACGGCATCACCAGGGACAGCCTTCTGACCGACAAGCCGCAAGTCATCCGCATCGAGCGGGCCGGATAGCAGTCTCACATTTTGCGTTTAATCGATTGATATTGCTGCGCTTTCAAAAAGGTCCAGCGCAGGTCTTGCTGTTGTCACGGGGCTTTGACACAAGAAGCGCGTCTCTGGCGGGAGGCTAATGCATGTCGCCCAAAAGTGTGCAGCGGTTTTGGGACAACGACATGCATAATAAAAACAAAGTGCCAACGAGGATTGTCCATCGATGAATGTGGCCCAGAACATTGTCGCCGGCCTCGACCGGATACTGACCATGGAATTGGTGCGCGTCACCGAACGCGCCGCGGTCGCGGCCGCCAGATTGCGCGGACGCGGCGACGAGAAGGCCGCCGACCAGGTCGCGGTCGATGCCATGCGGCAGGAGCTCAACCGTCTTGCCATCAACGGCACGGTGGTGATCGGCGAAGGCGAGCGCGACGAGGCGCCGATGCTCTATATCGGCGAGGAGGTCGGTACCGGCAAAGGCCCGGCTGTCGACATAGCGCTCGATCCGCTCGAAGGCACGACGATCTGCGCCAAGAACCTGCCCAACGCATTGGCCGTTATCGCCATTGCCGAAAAAGGCAGCCTTTTGTTCGCGCCGGACGTCTATATGGACAAGATCGCGATCGGCCCGGGCTATGCCAACGGCATCATCGACATCGATGCCTCGCCGGCCGAAAACATCGCCAGCCTGGCCAGGGCCAAGGGCGTGCCGGTGGCGGAGATCACCGCCTGTATTCTCGACCGGCCACGCCATGGCGCGTTGATCGAAGCCGTGCGGGCGACCGGAGCCGCAATCCGTCTGATCGGCGACGGTGATGTCGCCGGGGTCATCCATACCACCGACCCGGACGAGACCGGCATCGACATCTATCTCGGCACCGGCGGCGCGCCGGAAGGCGTGCTCGCAGCTGCCGCCTTGCGCTGCACCGGTGGCCAGATGCAGGGCAAGTTGATCCTCGATACGCCGGAAAAGCTGGCGCGCGCCGCCAAGATGGGCATCTCCGACCCTAAACGGATCTACCACACGCAAGACATGGCACGCGGCGACGTGCTGTTTGCCGCGACCGGCGTCACCGACGGCAATATGCTGGCCGGCGTCAAGTTCGGCCGCAATTTCATCACCACGCACACGATCGTCCTGCGATCGTCATCGCGGACCGTGCGCGAAATCAAGGCCAGGCACCAGGATCTGGAAAAGTTTTGATTTCGACTCAGTTAGCCGTTGCATACTGTGCGCAATGACAAATTGCAGACGGCGCGTCACGTGACGGGGGAAAGACGCTTTTTCCTCGATGTCAGGCAGTCGGCCACCGGCGTTTCCTGGGAACACCGGCTGACCGAGCGTCAGGACATGGCCGCGCTCGCCATCGCGCAAGGGTATGGCGTGCCCGATATCGTGGCGCGCGTGCTGGCCGGGCGTGGCGTCACCGCCGAGCAGACCGAGCAGTTTCTGGATCCGACCATCCGCAACCTGCTGCCCGACCCGGCATCGCTGACCGACATGGACAAGGCCGCCTCTCGCATCGCCCAGGCGGTGATGGCCAGGGAAAAGGTGGCGATCTTTGGCGACTACGATGTCGACGGCGCCGCCTCATCGGCGCTGCTCAAGCGCTTTCTCGCGCATTTCTCGGTGCCGTCGGAGATCTACATACCGGACCGCATCTTCGAGGGCTACGGCCCCAATCCGGAAGCGATGCGCGAACTCGTTTCGCGCGGCGCGACGCTGATCGTCACCGTCGATTGCGGCACCAATAGTGCTGCTTCCATCGACGCGGCGAAGGCCGTCGGCGCCGACGTCGTGGTGCTCGATCACCATCAGGTCGGCGGGCCGTTGCCGGCGGCGACTGCGGTCGTCAACCCCAATCGCGAGGACGACCTTTCCGGCCAAGGTCATCTTTGTGCCGCCGGTGTCGTCTTCCTTTGCCTGGTGCAGACCGCGAAGATTCTGCGCAGCCGCCTGCCGGATGCCGCACCGCCGGACCTGCTTGGCCTGCTCGATCTGGTAGCGCTTGGCACCGTCTGCGACGTGGTGCCGCTCACCGGCATCAACCGCGCCTTCGTTGTCAAGGGGCTGCAGGTTGCGCGGCAGCAGAGGAACGAAGGGCTGGCGGCGTTGGCGCGGGTCTCGCGTATCGGCGAGCCGATCAACACGTTCCATCTGGCCTTTCTGATCGGTCCGCGCATCAACGCCGGCGGGCGCATCGGCGACGCAGCACTTGGCAGCCGCCTGCTTGCAACCGACGACCCGGTCGAAGCCCGCACCATCGCCGAGACGCTGGATCGGCTCAACCAGGAGCGGCAGTCGATGGAGCAGGAGATGCTGGCCGCGGCGCGCTCAGAGGCCGATGCCGAGCTTGCTGGCGGCAATGGTCCGGCCATCGTGGTCACAGCCAGCAGCAACTGGCATCCTGGCATTGTCGGCCTGCTTGCCTCGCGGCTCAAGGACCATGCAAGACGGCCGGCCTTTGCCATCGCCTTCAACGCCAATGGTGTCGGCACGGGGTCAGGCCGTTCAGTGTCGGGCTTCGACCTCGGCCGGCTGGTGCGCGAGGCCGCCGATGCCGGGCTGATCGTCAAGGGCGGCGGCCACGGAATGGCGGCCGGCATCACTGTCGAGCGGGCGAAGCTCGGCCAACTCAGGGCTTTCTTCGAAGAACGCGCGGCGGTGGATGTGTTCCGGCTGCAAGGCGAGGAGAGCCTGGCGATCGACGGCGCGCTTGCCGCCGAGGGCGCGACGCTTGCGCTGCTCGATGCGCTTGAGAAGGCAGGGCCGTTCGGCGCCGGGCATGTTGCGCCGGTGTTCGCGCTGCCGCGCCACCGGCTTGTCGATGCGCGGGCGGTCGGCAGCAACCACATCCGCGCCGACCTGCAGTCGGAAAGCGGCGGCCGCATCCAGGCGATCGCCTTTCGCGCCGTCGACACGGCTCTTGGCGAATTCCTGTTCAAGAACAGGGGTAAGCCGGTGCATGTCGCCGGCTCGCTGTCGGGCAACCACTGGAACGGCAACCGCACGGTGCAATTTCGTATCGTCGACGCGGCGCTTGCCTGAGAGCTCGCTGCCGCCCTGCCTAAGCGAGGACGGTCTGCAGCCGGGTCAGGTCGCCGATCTGCGCCATCGTTGCCTGGTAGCCGATACGGATCGCTTCGTCGGCGCGGTGGAATTCGGTCAGGCCGATATGGCTGAGCTTCGGCTGCAGCGATATGTCCGGCGGGTCGCCGGCCAGCCTGGCGCGCGAAATGCGGTCCTGGATGATGTTGAAGGCCTCGACCATGACGCCGGTAATGCCGAGCCGCGTCTCGCGTGACTGGCGTTCAGGATCGGCGTGGCCGGCCCTCGGCGCGTCTTTCTCGATGACCAGCTCGCCGGCATTGTGCTTGATCACCGCGGCGCGGCCGAACAGATCGTAGTGAAGGTTCACCGCAACTACGAGCGGCTGCTCGTAGGCACGGCAGACCGAGACCGGCACCGGATTGACCAGTGCGCCGTCAACCAGCACACGCCCATTGCAGGCGACCGGCTCGAACACGCCGGGCAGCGCGTAGGAGGCGCGCATTGCGGTGCTCAACGAGCCGCTCGACAGCCAGATCTCATGGCCAGTGCGGATTTCCGAAGCGACGCAGACGAATGGTTTTGGCAGGTCCTCGAAGCGGATGCCGGCTATGTGCTCGCGCAGCCGCGCATCGAGCTTCATGCCACCGAACAGGCCGCTGCCGCGTAGATTGAGGTCGAGAAGGCCAAAAATGCGCCGCCTGGTCAGGCTGCGCGCGAATTCTTCCAGCTCGTCAAGCTTGCCGGCAACATAGCAGCCGCCGACCAGCGCGCCGATCGAGGTGCCGGCGATCATCGACACTTCGATGCCGGCTTCGTCAAGCGCGCGCAGCACGCCGATATGCGCCCAGCCGCGCGCACAGCCGCCGCCCAATGCCAGCGAAATCCCTGTTTTGCCCGGAGATTTGGTTTCGGATGCGCCCGCGGCCGAGGAGAGGCCATTGGCCTCCCGAACGTCAGGTCTGTTGCGCAATGACGCCCAGTCGAGCATCACAATCTCCCTTGTCCCACGGCCATCCTATAGGCGGGCCGTATCGAAATCATGAATATACGTGGCTGAAGTGCTGCGAATGGTTCATATTGATGGTGTATTGCGCTTTCGATACGTTTTTTCCGCATCGAACAGCGGCTTGCTGCCGTCGCTGGCAAGTGTCCCTTTGCCATCGCTCAGCCCCACCGTCCGATAAAAGCATGAACGTCGGCCGGTGTGACAAGTTGCTTGGTGACCCAGCACTTTGACGCGCAACCATATCGCGTCCTGGTCACAATCCGTGAGCATCTCGACAACCTCCTGGACATTGCCCGAGGTTTCGCCCTTCTTCCACAGCGCGTTGCGCGAACGCGACCAGTAGTGCGCGATGCCGGTCTCGAGCGTCAGCGCCAGCGCCTCGGCATTCATGTGCGCGACCATCAGCAGCATGCCGTCTTCGGCATCGGTGACGACGGCGGTGACGAGGCCGCCGGCATCGAAGCGCGGCGAAAGGACCGTGCCTTCCTCAAGCGCCTTCTTGTCTGAGGGAGCTTTCGGGAACTCCAATGCCGACATTCGCCGGTCCTTATTTAACTAAGGTGGGGCGGGTCTGATCAGTTCCGCCGCCGCGCACCATGGTGACGAAGCGGACCTGCTCTTCGGGTGTATCCTTGAAGACGCCGGTGAAGGTCGAGGTCAGTGTGGTGGAGCCCTGTTTGCGGATACCGCGCATGGCCATGCACATATGCTCGGCCTCGAGCATGACGGCGACGCCACGCGGATTGAGCACGTCCTGGATGACCCCGGCAATCTGCGCCGTCATCGCTTCCTGGGTCTGCAGACGATGGGCGAAGATGTCGACGACGCGGGCGATCTTGGACAGGCCGACGACCTTGCCGTCCGGCAGATAGCCGACATGCGCCTTGCCGATGATCGGCACCATGTGGTGCTCGCAATGCGAGTGGAACGTGATGTCCTTGACGATCACGAGGTCATCGTAGCCGGCGACTTCCTCGAAGGTGCGGCCGAGTTCCTCGGCCGGACACATGTCGTAGCCGTTGAACATTTCGCGGAACGCCTTAGTGACGCGCTTCGGCGTGTCGATCAGACCCTCGCGGTCAGGGTTGTCGCCGGTCCAGCGCAGCAAGGTGCGCACCGCGGCTTCGACTTCGGCCTCGCTTGGCCGGTCGGTGACCGGCTTTTCCATATAGGCCGACTGCGGCATGAGTTTCTTGATAACGGCGTCCATAAAGGCGTCTCCCGTAGTTCCTCTCTCAGGAGGAACGAGTTGAACGGACCACGACCTTTCGGGTGTTAGAAACTCGCCCGGTTTCCAGCCCGTAAGTGGCGTGAACAGATTTGGGCATGACGAGGTTTGTGGTCGCCTTGTCGATACCCGACTACCGCCATTATATATGTTCGTGCCGAGCGAAAGGAAGACGCCAGAGCGGCAATCGCTGTTCGCTGGGCGGCGACGGATTGGAAAAATATGATCGACGATGTCTACAATGCGAAAATTCTGGGTTTTGCCGGAAATATCGCACGGATCGGCCGGCTCGACCGGCCCGACGCAACCGCACGAGCACATTCCAAACTGTGTGGCTCGACAGTGACCGTCGATCTGAAGATGGATGACGGCGTCGTCAGCGATTTCGCGCATGACGTGAAAGCCTGTGCGCTTGGCCAGGCGTCGTCTTCGATCATGGCGCAGCATGTCGTCGGCGCCAGTGCAGAAGAATTGCGCAGCGTGCGCGAGACGATGCTGAAGATGCTGAAGGAAAATGGCCCGCCGCCCGAAGGCCGCTTCGCCGACCTGAAATACCTGGAGCCGGTGCGCGACTATAAGGCGCGCCACGCCTCGACCATGCTGACCTTCGACGCAGTGGTCGATGCCATCGGCCAGATCGAGAAGAAGCGGGCGGAAGAGGCGGCTTAAACCTTGGCGAGAAAACGCCGGCTTTCGGCGAATTCCGCCCGGACCCACTCGGCAAAAGCCCTGGCTGGCTCGGAAAGGTCATTCAGCCTTCTGGCCACTAGCCAATAGGCGCCCGACGCGACGTCGATGTCGAAAGGCTTGATCAGCGCGCCGGACGCAAGTTCTTCGCCGATCTGCAAAAGATCGCCCAGCGCGACACCATGTCCAAGCAAGGCTGCCTGCTTCGAAAGCGAAGCATCGGCCAGCATCGGGCCGCGCGCAGGCACGGCATCAGCCGTCACGCCCGCCGCTTCGAACCAGCGCGCCCAAGCCTGACGGTTTTCTTCGTGCAGCAATGTATAGCGACCAAGGTCGATCGGCTTTTCCAGAGCTGGGCCGGATGCAAGAAGTGCCGGCGACAGAACTGGGGAATCGACGACCGCGGCAAGCTGTTCGGCTTCGCTGCGTGGCCATGAGTTGGCGTGCGCACTGAAACGTAGGGCAAGTTCGGGCTGATCGCTGCGAAACTCTATCAACCTCGGGTCGACCTCAAGGGAAACGTCGATGTCGGGTCGCAACTCGCGAAACCGGTTGAGCCGCGGCACCAGCCATACGGATGCAAGCGATGGCTCGACGCTGACACGTACCACGGACTGCGTCGGGGCTGCCGTCAATTCCGAAAGCAGCCTGTCGATGCCCTCGAAACTTCTGACCAACTGATCGAGCAGCCGCCGGCCGGTGTCGGTCAACTCGACGCGGCGATGATGGCGGAAGAACAAAGGTTGGCGCAGGAAGGTTTCGAGCTCGCGGATCTGTCGGCTGATCGCCGCCTGCGAAACATAAAGCTCCTCGGCCGCACGGCTGAAGCTCAGGTGACGACCGGCTGCTTCGAAGCTTCTGAGGGCCGTCAGGGGGAGGTGTCCGCGCTTCATTCGCATAACTCAGAGTTATCTGACGTGGACGTTATACTCGTTTGAAGAGCAAGGCCAGCGGCGCTCTAATCGGTGCTCAAGGAGTGCCGCCATGATCCAGTTTCTCAACATTCTAGGCGATGTCGTGCGGATCGCGACGTTTCAGTGGTACGACGAGAAACCGCATAGGGATTGGTGCGAGGAGAGGCCGCCGACCAGCGTCGCCGTATGTCGAAGGCCGACGCCCGACCACTACCCGGTTCGCCGTACCAGGCCATGACCGGATTGCCGGAACGGCATTGCGTTCCTGGCCCGATGCGCACATCTATCGCGTAGGGAAACGCGATGTGGAGACTGCGGTGGTCGGCCAACATCGGCAAGCGCACGGCGCCAGACCGATTCGACAAGGACGCAATTGGCCCGGCCCGTGGCGCAAGACGCCGGGCCGCGTCTTCGGCACGTCGCTTGTCCGACTCTACCAGCTGACGCTGTCCGGCTTCGTCGGCAATTCCTGCCGGCATCTGCCGACCTGTTCCGAATACGCGCACGAAGCGATCGCCCGCCACGGGCTGTGGGCCGGCGGCTGGATGGGGTTTTTCCGGGTGCTGCGCTGCGGACCGTTCGGCACGCACGGCATCGACCGGGTGCCTGAGGCACTGGCTGATCGCTACCTCTGGTTCACGCCATGGCGGTACTGGCGGATCGGGAAAAAACGTGGCGACCTGGACAGTTGACCGCAGCTGTGCGGTGCACAAAGGGATCGCTTTTTACGATCTGTTAGGGTTAACCGCAGCTTGCGCTGACATAGCGCATTTGAGACAAAATCGAGACAAGACACCTCGCTAAGCCGCTCCTGACACCCTTCAGGAGAGATTACCAAATGCGCCGGATAGATCGTCTTCCCTTCGTTTTCGCCGTGGTTCTCTATGTCCTGGCGTGGCTGATGGGTTTTCCGATCCGTGCGCAATCGGCGCCGCTCGGGGACGTCGAATGCACGCTGATCGTCGACGCCGCAAGCGGCGAGACGCTGTATCGCCAAGGGACCTGCGATCAGCGCTTCAGCCCCGCCTCGACATTCAAGGTTCCGCTGGCGCTGATCGGCTATGATGCTGGAATCCTGAGCGACGAGCATACGCCAAGCTGGGAGTACAAGGCAGAGTTCAATGCCCCGAAACGGGACCGCAAGACCGTCGACCCGACGATCTGGGAAAGGGATTCGGTCCTTTGGTTCTCACGCGAGATTACGCGCCGGCTCGGCAGCAAACAGTTTGCCGGCTATGTGTCCAGATTGGACTATGGTAACACCGAAGTCTCCGGCACTGCCGGCAAGAATGACGGCCCCGCCCATTCCTGGGTGAATTCTTCGCTCAAGATATCGCCGGTCGAGCAGGTCGATTTCCTGCGCAAGCTGCTGGCGCGGAAACTGCCGGTCTCGGACAAGGCCCATGCGATGACCAGCGCGATTGTCCCGACCTTCCGGGCAGGCGGCTGGACGGTGCAGGGTAAGACCGGAACGACCAGGCTCGGCGACAGCGCCGACAAGCGCTCGCTTGGCTGGTTTGTCGGCTGTGCGCAGACCGATGCTCGCAAGATCGTCTTTGCCCGCCTGGTAGTCGATACGAAACGTTCCGACACGCCAAAGGGGCTCAAGACGCGGGCGATGTTCCTGAAAGATCTGCCGAATCTCCTCAGGTGACCTACATCCGGCTTTACGGCACCGAAAACTGCCCATAAAAGACCGCTCGCCGCCGGACGCATCCGGCTCTTACTGATGCATGTCGTAGCCCCAAAACCGCTAAGCAGTCTTGGGCGACATGCATTTCACCACCCGCGCTCGTTTGCGGGACTGGATAGGAGAATCTTATGTTGAATTCCGTTTCCCTGACATTTCCCGATGGTTCCGTTCGCGATTACGACGCGGCGATGACCGGCGCCGGCCTGGCGGAATCGATCTCGAAGTCGCTGGCCAAGAAGGCCGTTGCCTATTCGATCGACGGCACGCTGCGCGATCTTTCCGACCCGATCGGCAAGTCCGGCAAGGTCGAGATCATCACCCGCGAGGACCCGCGTGCGCTGGAGCTCATCCGCCACGATGCAGCCCATGTGCTGGCCGAAGCCGTGCAGGAACTTTGGCCGGGAACGCAGGTGACCATCGGGCCGGTGATCGAAAACGGGTTCTACTACGATTTTGCCCGCAACGAGCCGTTCACGCCCGACGATTTCCCGGTGATCGAGAAGAAGATGCGCGAGATCATTGCGCGCAACAAGCCGTTCACCAAAGAGGTCTGGTCGCGCGAAAAGGCGAAAAGGATCTTTGCCGACAAGGGCGAGCGCTACAAGCTCGAGTTGATCGACGCCATCCCCGAGGATCAGGACCTCAAGATCTATGCACAGGGCGACTGGTTCGATCTTTGCCGCGGCCCGCATATGGCCTCGACTGGCCAGATCGGCAACGCCTTCAAGCTGATGAAGGTCGCCGGCGCCTATTGGCGCGGCGACAGCAACAACCCGATGCTGACCCGCATCTACGGCACGGCCTGGGCCGACCAGGCCCAGCTCGATGCCTATCAGACGATGCTCGAGGAAGCCGAGAAGCGCGATCACAGGAAGCTCGGCCGCGAGATGGACCTGTTCCACTTCCAGGAGGAGGGCCCTGGCGTCGTCTTCTGGCACGCCAAGGGCTGGAGGATGTTCCAGAACCTGGTCAACTACATGCGCCGCCGCCTCGACGAGCAGGGCTACCAGGAAGTCAACGCGCCGCAAGTGCTCGACAAGAGCCTGTGGGAGACGTCAGGCCACTGGGGCTGGTACCGGGACAACATGTTCAAGGTGACGGTTGCTGGCGACGACACCGACGACGACCGGGTGTTTGCGCTGAAGCCGATGAACTGCCCCGGTCACGTCCAAATCTTCAAGCACGGGCTGAAATCCTACCGCGATCTGCCGGTAAAACTTGCGGAATTCGGCAATGTGCATCGCTATGAGCCGTCCGGCGCGCTGCACGGGCTGATGCGCGTGCGCGGCTTTACCCAGGACGATGCGCACATCTTCTGCACCGAGGAACAGCTCGCCGACGAGTGCATCAAGATCAACGATCTGATCCTCTCGACCTATGCCGATTTCGGCTTCGACGAAATCACCGTCAAGCTGGCGACCCGCCCCGAAAAACGGGTCGGCACCGACGCGATGTGGGATCATGCCGAGGGCGTGCTGCAGGACGTGCTCGACAAGATCGCCGCGCGGTCGGGCAACCGGATCAAGACGGGCGTCAATCCGGGTGAGGGCACGTTCTACGGGCCGAAGTTCGAATATGTGCTGAAGGACGCCATCGGCCGCGACTGGCAATGCGGCACCACGCAGGTTGATTTCAACCTGCCGGAACGGTTCGGCGCCTTCTACATCGGCTCGGATTCGGAAAAGAAGCAGCCGGTGATGGTGCATCGCGCCATCTGCGGCTCGATGGAGCGTTTTCTCGGCATCCTGATCGAGAATTATTCCGGCCATTTCCCGCTCTGGTTCGCGCCGCTGCAGGTGGTGGTGGCGACGATCACTTCCGATGCCGACGATTACGCCCAAAAGGTCGTTGCGCAGCTGAAGGCGGCGGGGCTGATCGCCGAAGCCGATCTGCGCAACGAGAAGATCAACTACAAGGTCCGCGAGCATTCGCTGGCCAAGGTCCCGGTCATCCTCGTCTGCGGCAAGCGCGAGGCCGAGGAAGAAACGGTCAATATCCGTCGTCTCGGGTCGCGCGACCAGGAATCACTCGGCCTCGCAGCCGCCGTGAAGCTGCTTGCCGATGAGGCGGTGACACCCGACCGCAAGCGCCGCGCGGCCTGAACCAGCCGACCAGCAACGAATGGCGGTGGAGCGATCCACCGCCATTTTCATATGCCTGTCACGCCGCGCGCCTATCTGGCAAATCGATCGACGTGCGCGTCGGCGATGTGCTGGCGCGACGCATGCGCAAAGCAGCCTAGAGGGGCGCGCCTCAGTCGGCGCCTTCCTCGGAATCGATGGCCGAAGCCTCGGTGGCCAGAACCTCGATGTCCTGGTTGTGCCCAGCCACCACCGTAAAATCCTTCTGGTAGATGCGGTCGCGGTTCTTGGCGATGATGGTGTAGTCGCCCTCGGCCAGCACCATCGAGGCAAAGGCGCCGACGGTTTCCTTGATCGGATCGCCGGATTCGTTGAGCAGGGACCAGGAGGTGTCGGCGATCGCCTCGCCGCCTGGTTCGCGCACCAGCTTCATGGTCATCTCGGCGGCACGGTGCTCGACGGTCGCTTCGGTCAGCTTGCCGGCCTCGACGCGGATGTCGGAGCGGATGACCGCGTTCACCGCGCCATAGGTCGACACGACGTGGTAGGTGCCGGCATTGAGCCGCACGACGCTGTTCGGCTCGACATCGGGTATGATCAGGGCGCGATCGCCATCGGCCGCGGCGTGGCTCTCATAGATCGAGAAGCGCAGCTTCTTCGGCGGTATGCGTACCCCGCCGGACAGCACGGCATCGAGCTTGAGGCCACCGGCATCGAGCACGAGGCTCTCGCGCTTGGCTTCCTTGCCGACGGTGATGCGCTTGGTGGCGCCGGCCCGCCCGTAGGAGGCGTGGACCAGATACGAACCCGGCTCGAGCTGGAATATGGCGGTGCCGCCATGAGCGGAGGCGACCATCGGCAGCTTGCCGTCGCTGGCCGATTCGGGCTTGAAGACGCGCCAGACTATGCCGCGCGTGATGTCGGCGCCCTTGTCGGTCAATTGCGCCGACAGCGTGATCGCCCCGCTGCTGCCCAATGCCAGCGATGTCTCGCTTTTCGGAGGCGCATAGCCCGAAATTCCGGGAAGCTTCAGCTCGCCGAGGCCGTCCACATCCTGGGCGACGGCAAGCGAAACCGGCACCATCAACAGTGCGGCAGCGAGCCATATCAGGAAAAGACGCAATGTCCCCTCAAACATGCCTTGCGTTGAAGCCCAAGGCGGTGGCAATTTCAAGGCTTAAGAGTCCGGTCGGCTTCTGCTACAGGGCTCTTTGTCCGGCGCGCCGCGCCAATGCCCAAGCCGCCCGATGTCCCGATGGTGCGCTTCAGCTCAAATTCCAGGAGACTTGCGCCCATGGCGTCGCCGATCATCGATCTTCTGCTGACCCGAAATTCCGCGCCGATCCCGGATTTGAAGGAACCGGCACCGGGCGATGCGGAGATCGCGACGATGATCGCCGCCGCCTCGCGGGTGCCGGACCATGGCCGGCTGGAGCCTTGGCGTTTCATCCTTTATCGCGGCGAGGCCCGCATCGAGATCGGCAAGAAGCTGGCAGAACTTGCCGAACAGCGCGAAGGGCCGCTGCCGGAAGGCCGGCGCAACCAGGAATTGGCGCGCTTTTCGCGGGCGCCGCTGGTCATCGGCGTGATTTCTATCCCCAGGGAAAATCCAAAGATCCCGCAATGGGAGATGTTCCTGTCCGGCGGCATGGCGGCGATGAACCTGATGCTTGCCGCCAATGCGCTGGGCTACGGCACCAACATGATCAGCAACTGGTATTCCGACGTGCCCGAGGGCAGGGCGATCCTCGGCCTGGCGCCGCATGAGCGGGTCGTCGGCTTCGTCCATATCGGCTCCTACCAGGGGCCAGCGCCGGAACGACCGCGGCCCGATCCGGCAAAGCTCTATGCCGACTATTCGGGGCCGTGGGTGGGATAATTTTCGCGCGGAACAGACCCTAAGCGTCAAGCCCCGCTGCCTTGGCTCGCGCCAGGAGCCGTTCGGCGAGCTTGAGATGCGGCCGATCGTACATCTTGCCGTCGATGCCGACGACGCCGGGATTTCCTGCCGCCTCGAACGCCTCGACGATCGCCAGGGCGCTTTTCACCGCTTGCGCCGAAGGTGTGAAGGCGGCGTTGATGACCGGCACCTGCGCCGGATGGATCGCCATCTTGCCGGTGAAGCCGTCGCGCTCGGCCTCAGTGCATTCGGCCTCGAAGCCGGCCATGTCGCGAAAGTCCGGAAAGACGGTGTCGATCGCCGCGACTTCCGCGGCACTTGCGGCAAGCATGGTCATGGTGCGGGCGAAGCGGAACACATCCGTGTAGCGGCCGTTCCCGTCGCGCGTCGCGCGTGCGCCGATTGCCGCCGACAGATCTTCCGCGCCCCAAGTGAGGCCGGCAAGCCGCGCGCTTGCCTTGGCGTAGGTTGCAGCGGCCATTACGCCGGCTGCGGTTTCGGTGATGATCGGCAGGATCCTTATCGCGCCATCCGGCAGGCCGCCTTCGGCTTCGTGCACCCTGAGCTTGGCCGAGAGATGCTGGACATCCAGTCCGCTGTTCGACTTAGGCAGCATGATGCCGTCTGGTTTCACCGGCACGAGCGCCGCCAGATCGTCGTCGGTCAGTCCGGTCGAAAGATCGTTGACGCGAACATAGATCGCGGAGCTGGTCCGGTGCCTGTGCGCGGCGATAAAACGCGCCGCTGTGTCGCGCGCCAGACCTTTGTTCTGCGCGGCAATCGAATCCTCGAGGTCGATGATGACCACGTCGGCGCCTACGCCAAAGCCCTTCTCCAGCTTCTTTTCCGAATCGCCGGGAACGAAGAGCAGAGAACGCATCGGCTATGCCTTTTTCATCATCATGGCTTGCCTCGTGCATTTGGCAACCAGCACATCGTTCTGGTTATAGGCGCGGTGCTCGAACTCGACGATACCGCGGTCCGGTTTCGACCTGGAATCGCGCACCGAAACCACCGTGGTCTCGACGCGAATGGTGTCGCCATGGAAGACGGGGTGCGGAAACACTGTCTCCTTCATGCCGAGATTGGCGATGGTGGTGCCGACGGTGATGTCATTGACCGAGATGCCGATCATCAGGCCCAGCGTGAACAGCGAATTGACCAGCGGTTTGCCCCATTCGCTCTTCGCCGCGAAGTCGAAATCGATGTGCAGCGGTTGCGGGTTCAGCGTCATCACCGAAAACAGCATGTTGTCGCTTTCGGTCACGGTCTTGCGCAGCGTGTGCTTGAACACATGGCCGACAACGAACTCCTCAAGGTAAAGTCCGGCCATTGTCGATCTCCTCCGCTGCTTAAGGGTTGATAGGCGTTGCATACCGGGCTCGCAAGCCAGTTAACGAACATGGTGAACCGTTCGTAAACCATTTGTGCCTACGGTCTCCACCAGGGTCAGAAGCGTTCTGGCAAGGGGCGTAAGCAGGCGACATGGTCGTTTCGCATTTCCTGAAATGGATCCATACGGCGAAGGTGTCGGAGCGTGCTGCGGCGGCAAGCGCGCTGGCTCGCGCCTATGTCGACTCGGAGCTGCCTTTCGAGGACCGCTGCGCTGCCGAGGCGGCGCTGACGTTGCTGCTCGATGACGTATCGTCGAAGGTGCGGCTGGCGATCGCCGACGCGCTTTCCATGAGCCATCATGCGCCGCCGCAGATCGTCAGCGCGCTGGCCTCGGACCAGCCGGAAGTCGCAGCCTTGGTGCTGGCGCGCTCGCCGCTGCTCACCGATGCCGACCTGATCGATCGGGTTGCCGGCGGCCAGAAAGCGACGCAGAAGGTGATCGCCGACCGGCCGCGTGTCTCGATGTCGGTTGCGGCGGCGATCGCCGAGATCGGTGAGCCGGAGGCTTGCACCACGCTGCTCGCCAACAGCGGCGCCGACATCGCATCCGTCAGCTTTCGCCGCATGGCCGAGCGGCACGGCCATCTGCCTCTGGTGCGCGAGGCGCTGATCGCCGACACCCGGCTGCCCGCCGACTGCCGGCATATGCTGCTGGTCAAGCTCGGGGAGATGCTCAAGGGGTCGCCGCTGGTGCTGGCGCTGATGGGCGCCGCCAGGGCCGAGCGCGTCACGCGCGATGCTTGCATCAAGGCTTCGCTGACGCTGATCGAAGGCACGCGGACAGAGGAACATACCGCACTTGTCGAACATCTGCGCCTGCGCGGCGACCTGACCGCAAGCTTCGTCGTCCGCACCATTGCGCACGGCAAGGTCGACTTCTTTGGTTCGGCGCTGGTCGCGCTCAGCCAACAGTCCGAACAACGGGTGAGAGCACTGCTGGCCGGCGGGCATGACATAGCGTTGCAGGCACTGTTCCGCAGCGCCGGGCTTGCCGCCGCCACCCACGCCATCATCCTGCGCGCGCTGAAGGTCTGGCGCGAGGTCGCCAATGGCAAACGCCTCGCCGGCGTCCAGGAAGTCAGTTGGCTGATGCTGAAGGAATTGGGCGGACAGTCCGCGGAAGGCGATCTCGCCGGGCTGGTCAAATCGATCCATCTCGACGCGCTGCGCGAGAACGCACGCGGGCACGCGCTGGCGATCGCTGCTGCCTAAACCCGGTCTTTCGCGAAAAAGTCCGGAAAATCCTCAATCGCGGCGGCGATGATGCGCAGCGAGGCGGCGGTCTGCAGCATTTCGGCTGCGACGCTGCGCTCCGCGATGCCAGCTGCATACTGCCTGGCGACCGCGACGGTCGCCGTCTGCGGCTCGCCGGGCCGCCTGAACAGCAGTTCGCGTGCCAGCCCGCGCAGGAAATTGGTGATGGAAAGTGCTGTTTCAGGCGGGATCGCGGAACTTTGCTGCGCGTTGCGCAGCCGCAGGATTTCGAGGCCGACGGTAACCGCAGCTATGCCGTCGCCGAGAACCGCGTCGCCTTTCTTGCCGGCGTTCTGCAGCAGTGGCATCAACTGGTTGATCCGGTCGTAGGCAAGGCTTTCGAAGGCCGATCGCCGCGGCAGGCGGTCGTGCAGGCAAAGGCGTGCAAGATCTTCGCGCATTGTTTGCAGGATGCGGTTGACTGTAACCCAGGGGTCGGCGGGCAGCACGACGGCGAAGACGCCGATCGCCAGAAGAATGCCGACAAGGACCGCTGCCGAATTGGCGAGGAACGGCTCCGGATCGTAGGTCATGACCTGATGTGGGCTGAGGAAGGCGAGGAAATTGATCGCAAAGGCCGTTGCCACGCCGACATAGCGCGGATTGGCCATGCCCAGTGCCGCTGGCACCAGGATCGGGACGACGAAAACCGCGAACCAGCCAAAGCCCGGCAGCGCTGGAAGTGCTATCTGCCCGACCACAAACGCGAACGGCAGGGCGAGCAACGTGCCCTCGAAGAAGTTCCATGCCGACCGGATCGGATCGGCGCGCGCGGCGAACAGGCTGGAGACAACGGCGACCAGAATGACCGTGCCCGTCGCGTCCGACCATTTCGTCGCCAGCCAGAAGCCGGCGACCAGGAGCGTGGCGATAGCTGCGCGCACGGCATTGCGCGATGCCGCACGGTAATCGCGGTGCACCACCAGCGCCGGCTGCCGCCGTTCGCGACTGGCACGAGACGGGGGAGAGCGGAGTGCATCCAGGCCGCGCAGCACTTGCTGCATTGCCTCGGCGAAGTCGGCGGCAATGGTTAGGCGGGTGACAGTGCCAGCCCAGTCAATGTCTTGCCCGGCCGCGATGTCAGGCATCTGTCGCGCCTTGCCGGCGATTGCGTCGAGCCGCACCACCCAGGGCGCCATATCGTCCAGCGCGCCCGGCTTGGCTACCAGTTCGCCGACAACAGCCTGCAACTCGGCGCGAACGGGGATGAGGGCTGCATTCTTCGGCGCGGCGTGGGCATGCAGCGCACGCGCCGCTGACAGGGCCGACAGAAGCTGGCCGATGGTACGCCGGACCGGATAGGCGCGGGTGGCGAGGCTCGGCCCCTCCAGCCTTGCGTAGGTGCGCATCTCGCCGAGCGTTTGGACGTCGCCGATCAGCTTGCGGTGCAGCCCGGCAAGCTTTTCCGCATCGCCGCCGGAAAAAGCGCCGTCCGCATAGGCCGCCAGGTCGAGAATGCTGCGTTTCAGTCTTGAGATGATGGCGTCGGCGGCCAGTTTCGGCAGGATCAGCCGGCTGGTCAGCGCAGCGCAGACGATACCAAGCACGATTTCCGCGCAGCGCGCCACGGCGAGATCGATGACGAGGTGCGGCTGGCCGAAAGCCGGCAGGCCGATGATCATCGCGGTGTAGCCGGCAAGCGCCGCGCCATAGGCTTCCGGATTGCGTAGCAGCGACGAGACCAGCGAGCAGATGCCGATCCAGACGGCAAGAACTGCAACCAGCAACCACGGGTTGGCATCGAAAACAGTGGTAATGCCGATCGCCGCCAGCGCGCCGGCAAGCGTGCCGAGGAGACGATAAAACCCCTTCGCCAGCACCATGCCGGCGACCGGCTGTGCGACGATGAACACCGTCATCATCGCCCATTGCGGGTGGTCGAGCTTCAGCGCATAGGCGGCCAAAATCGCGATGAGGCCGGCCGAAACGGTGCGCAGGGCAAAGATCCAGTCCGAGCGCGTCGGCCGCGTCAGGCCAGCGATCCGCGTGCCGATATCGTCCTTCAGCCGCGCCCAGGTCAAGTGCTCGTCTCCAGCTCAGAAGGCCAAGCTAGCGGCGGGAGCTCAGATATCCAGCACTTCCGTCTCGGCGAATTCCGCGCGTTCCTGGATGAACCGGAAACGGGCCTCGGGCTTGGTCCCCATCAATGCGTCGACCGCATCCTTGGTCGCCGCCTCGGCATCGATAACGTCGACCCTGAGCAGCGTGCGCTTTTTCGGGTCCATGGTGGTTTCCTTGAGCTGGGCGGCCATCATTTCGCCCAGCCCCTTGAAGCGGCCGATTTCGACCTTGCCGCGCCCGGTGAATTCGGTGCGCAGGAGTTCGTCCTTGTGCGCGTCGTTGCGGGCATAGGCGACCTTGCCGCCTTGCCGAATCGAATAAAGCGGCGGCACCGCCAGATAGAGATGGCCGCCGCGGACCAGGCTTGGCATCTCCTGGTAGAAAAAGGTGATCAGCAGCGAGGCGATATGGGCGCCGTCGACGTCGGCATCGGTCATGATGATGACCCGGTCGTAACGCAGGTCCTCGTCGCGATATCTCGAGCGCGTGCCGCAGCCAAGCGCCTGGATGAGGTCGGATATCTGCTGGTTGGCGGCAAGCTTGTCGCTGCCGGCGCTGGCGACGTTGAGGATCTTGCCGCGCAGGGGCAGCACCGCCTGGCTGGCGCGGTCGCGCGCCTGCTTTGCCGAACCGCCGGCCGAATCGCCCTCGACGATGAACAGCTCGGCACCGGCGGCGGCATTCTGCGTGCAGTCGGCGAGCTTGCCGGGCAGGCGCAGCTTGCGCACCGCGCTCTTGCGCGACACTTCCTTTTCCTGGCGGCGGCGCACCCGCTCGTCGGCGCGCGCGATCACCCATTCGAGCAGTTTCGAAGCTTCCTGCGGATTGTCGGCCAGCCAGTGGTCGAACGGGTCGCGGATGGCGCTTTCGACGATGCGGATCGCCTCGATCGTCGCCAGCCTGTCCTTGGTCTGGCCGACGAATTCCGGTTCGCGGATGAACACCGACAGCATGCCCGCCGCCGAGATCATCACATCCTCGGAAGTGACGATCGAGGCGCGCTTGTTGCCGACCAGGTCGGCGTAGGCGCGCAAGCCGCGCGTCAGCACGTTGCGGAACCCGGCCTCATGCGTGCCGCCCTCCGCGGTCGGGATGGTATTGCAATAGGAATTGATAAAACCGTCGCCGCCGAACCAGGTCACCGCCCATTCGAGCGAACCGTGGCCGCCCTGCTTCTCGCTCTTGCCGGCAAACATTTCACGGGTCACCTGGAATTCGTCGCCGAGCGAGGCTTTCAGATAATCCTTGAGGCCGCCCGGAAAATGGAATTCTGCCTTGGCCGGCGTCGTGTCCTTTTCCTTGATCAGCGACGGATCGCAGGTCCAGCGGATTTCGACACCGCCGAACAGATAGGCCTTTGACCGCGCCATGCGGTAGAGCCGCGCCGGCTCGAAAGCAGCACCCTTGCCGAAAATCTGCTCGTCTGGATGGAAGCGGATCTTCGTGCCGCGGCGGTTGTGCACCTCGCCGAGCTGCTCCAGGCCGGTCACCGGAACGCCTCGCGAGAAGCGCTGGCGATACAGCTTGCGCCCAATCGCGACCTCGACCTCGAGATGGTCGGACAGCGCGTTGACCACGGAAACGCCTACACCGTGCAGGCCGCCGGACGTCTCGTAAACCTTGCTGTCGAACTTGCCGCCTGAATGCAGCGTCGTCATGATGAGTTCAAGCGCCGGCTTCTTGAATTTCGGGTGCGGATCGACCGGAATGCCGCGGCCGTTGTCGGTTACGGACAGGTATCCGTCTGCGGAAAGCTCGACATCGATGAAGGTCGCATGGCCGGCGACCGCCTCGTCCATCGAATTGTCGATGACCTCGGCAAACAGATGGTGCATCGCCTTGTCGTCGGTGCCGCCAATGTACATGCCCGGGCGGCGGCGCACCGGCTCCAGCCCCTCCAGCACTTCGATATCGGCGGCACTGTAGCTCTCGCTGGCGTCGCGGGGCGCCGGCCGCTTCGCCGCCTGCACAAGCGGATCGGCCGGTCGCGCGGCGGCGCGAGCCGGCTGCGGCTGCTTGTCCAATTTGGCGAAAAGATCGTTATTGTCGTCCATGCCGATCCTGGATTCCGATGCTGCGAATCACCACCCGATACTGCCACGCTTTTCGCGGGCAGGCGACGGAGGTTCCTGTTACGTTCGAGGATAGAGCCTCTTACTGCAAAACCATTCGACAGCCAAGCGGCGGAAATGGGGTCGAAGCTTGGGGCATCGACGCTTTGTAAACCTTGTCCGAAGGTTACGCCGCAAGGTTGGCTGAAAAACGATATCCGCGAACTGTCGCTGACCTAGAATGCAGTGGAACCCTCAAGAGGCTGTCGCTTAAGCATGTTGGATTACAGTTCGCTTCTGCTCGCGGCGGCGCTGTCGGGCACGTGCCTTAGCATCACCATGTTTGCGATCTGGTTCAGCGCGCCACAGGCACGCTTTGTGCTGACGGTGGCCTGCGGCATTCTCGTGCTCGTCGCACATGTCGTGTTGTTTTGGCATTACGCAAGAGATCCAAGCCCCTGGCTTTGCCAGATCGTGCTTGCGCTTCTCAGCCTCGGTTTCCTGATTATCTGCCTGTCGGCCATGCAATATCTCGGCATAGGCGACTACAGGCGCGCCATCTTGCCGACCTTGGTTGCGATGGCTGTTTGCACAGGCGCGACGTATCTCGGATTTGATGGTGTCGGCTTTATTGTCACCTACGCAACGGTAACGGCGCTGCTCTCGCTCATCGGAGCGATGTTCTGGATTGAGGGTGGTCACGATCGCCGGATATTGCTGGTCGTCTCGTTCCTGAGCGGCGTCTGTGCGCTGTCGTTCGGACTTTGCGGCGCGGTCCTGCTGGTCACGGGCCAATGGGTGCTGGGTGTTGCGCCCGACAATTGGGCCGAGCGGGTGAATTCCGTCGTGGCCGTCGCCTGCATGACCGGGCTCGGCGCATTGACGCTCTCCCTGCACCATTTGCAGGCGCAGATCGAATTGAAGGCCGAGACGATGACCGATCCATTGACCGGGCTGATGAATCGGCGGGCGTTGACGGCACTCTACGGCGAGCGGGTCTTCGGTCCGTTCATGTCCGTTGCCATGTTCGACCTTGACCATTTCAAGAGGACGAACGACGTATTTGGTCACCCGGTCGGCGACCAGGTTCTGTGCCGCTTTGCCGCCGTCATCAGGAAATACGCCCGGACCGGCGTCGACGCCTTCCGGTTGGGCGGCGAGGAATTCGTGCTCGTCATGTCGCGGATGACGGAAGAGAAGGCCTATGACATTGCGAGCAAGATCAGCGTCGCCTTCGGCACGGAAGTCGTGGCCACCCAACTCGGTCCGTTGCGAAGCACAGTCAGCGGCGGCATCGGCTTTGGCGGAACAAACGGCACCGGTCTCGACGATGTGCTGGCCGAAGCCGACGCAGCACTCTATGCGGCAAAGCGCGCCGGGCGAAATCGCGTCGTCGTCCGGGACCGGGCGAGCAAGGCCGACGGGCCGGCCTTGCGTTCTGCCTGATTGAGGTTTCTATCTTCTTGTTAGACCCATGATCTTGTCCGAAAACCGGATTCCACTTTTCGGGATCATGATCTATTCCGCCGCACCCAGATATTCCGACAGCGGCGGGCAGGAGCAGACAAGGTTGCGGTCGCCGGCGACATTGTCGATGCGTGACACCGGCGGCCAGTATTTTGCCGCCGTGTCGGCATCGCCGGCGGGGTAGGCCGCCTCCAGGCGCGAATAGGGATGGGTCCACTGGCCGGCCAACGCCTCGGCGGCGGTGTGCGGCGCATTGACTAGAGGATTGTCGCCCAACGGCCATTCGCCCTTCGCCACCTTGGCTGCCTCGCCGGCTATGGCGATCATCGCCTCGCAGAAGCGATCCAGCTCGCGCTTGGGCTCGGACTCGGTCGGCTCCACCATCAGTGTGCCGGCCACCGGGAACGACATGGTCGGTGCATGGAAACCATAGTCGATCAGCCGCTTGGCGATATCGTCGACGCTGATGCCGGCGCTGTCTTTGAGCACGCGGGTGTCGAGGATGCATTCATGCGCAACGCGTCCGTTGCGCCCTTTGTAAAGCAGGGGGAAATGCTCGCCGAGCCGCGTCGCCACATAGTTGGCGGAGATGATCGCCGTCTCGGTCGCCTGCTTCAGGCCGGAAGCGCCCATCATGCGGATATACATCCAGGTGATCGGCAGGATGGAGGCACTGCCGAACGGTGCCGCCGCCACGGCATGGGCCGAGCCTTCGGTGATGTGGCCGGGCAGATATGGCTTCAGGTGCGCCTTGACGCCGATCGGGCCGACACCGGGGCCGCCGCCGCCATGCGGGATGCAGAAGGTCTTGTGCAGGTTCATGTGGCAGACATCGGCGCCGATATCGCCGGGACGGGCGAGGCCGACCAGCGCGTTGAGGTTGGCGCCGTCGAAATAGACCTGGCCGCCATGGCTGTGGACCAGCGCACAGAGATCGCGCGCGCCTTCCTCGAAGACGCCATGCGTCGAAGGGTAGGTGAACATCAGCGCCGCGAGATTGTGCGCATGCTCGGCCGCCTTGGCCTGCAGGTCTTCCATGTCGATATTGCCGTCCTCGGTGCAGCGCACGACGACAACGCTCATGCCGGCCATGGCCGCGCTTGCCGGATTGGTGCCATGCGCCGAGGACGGAATCAGGCAGACGGTGCGATGGCCTTCGCCGCGTGAGCGGTGGTAGCCGCGAATGGCGAGCAGGCCGGCATATTCGCCCTGGCTGCCGGCGTTGGGCTGCAGGGTCACCGCGTCGAAGCCGGTGATCTCCGCCAGCCAGCCTTCCAGCTCGTCGATCATGGCGCGATAGCCTGTCGAATGGTCAGCCGGGGCGAAGGGATGCAGGTTGGCGACATCAGGCCAGCTCACCGGCATCATTTCGGCGGCGGCGTTGAGCTTCATGGTGCAGGAACCGAGCGGGATCATGGCGCGGTCAAGCGCCAGGTCCTTGTCGGACAGCCGGCGCAGGAAGCGCATCATGTCGGTTTCCGAGTGGTTTTCGCGGAAGACGGGCTGGGTGAGAAACTCGTTGCCGCGCGGTTTTCCTGGCATGGAACTGCTGGCGGCAACGCCGGCCTTGGCGCCGAAAAGTGCTGCGATCGCCTCCAGATCGGCTTCGGTGGAGGTCTCGTCGAAGCTGATGCCGACATGGTCGGCGTCGATGACGCGCAGCAGTCGGCTGGTCTTTTCTGCGGCGGCGGCAATCGCGCCGGCTCTGCCCTTCACTTCCACGGTCACAGTGTCGAAGCGGCTGTCGCCGAGCACCGAAACGCCCGCTGCCTTGAGGCCGGCAGCCAGGCGGTTGGCCAGCGTGTGGACGCGGCCGGCAATCGCCTGCAGCCCGGCAGGGCCATGCCAGATCGCGTAGGCCGTCGCCATATTGGCGAGCAGCGCCTGTGCGGTGCAGATGTTGGACGTCGCCTTGTCGCGGCGGATATGCTGCTCGCGTGTCTGCAAAGCGAGGCGATAACCGGGACGGCCCTTGCTATCCGTCGACTGGCCAACGAGCCGGCCGGGCATCAGCCGCGTCAGCCTGTCGGAGACGGCGCAATAGGCGGCGTGCGGCCCGCCAAAGCCCATCGGCACGCCAAAACGCTGCATCGGGCCGACGGCGATGTCGGCGCCAAGCCTGGCCGGCGCATCGGTCAGCGTCAGGCCAAGCGGGTCGGCGATGAAGACGACCAGCGCGCCGGCAGCACGGGCCCTGTCGATCGCTACCTTGTGGTCGCCGTAGACGCCGAATGTATCGGGCCAGGAGACCAGCAGGGCGGCGGTGTTGTCGTCGATCACCTCGCCGTCGACCTCGATGCCGAGCGGCTCGGCGCGGGTGCGCACGACGTCCAGCGTCTGTGGGTGCGGCGTGCCGGCCAGTGCCACCTTGGTGCGCTTGTCGCGATGATGGCGCAGCGCAATGCCGACAGCTTCGGCCACCGCCGTCGCCTCGTCGAGCAGCGAGGCCGACGCCACCGGCAGGCCGGTCAGTTCTGTCACCAGCGTCTGGAAGTTGAACAGCATTTCCAGCCGGCCCTGGCTGATCTCGGCTTGGTAAGGCGTGTAAGCCGTATACCAGGCCGGGTTCTCGAACAGGTTGCGCTGGATCACCGGCGGCACGTGGACGCCATGATACCCGGCACCGATGAAGCTCTTCAGCACCGTGTTCTTTGCCATCGTCGCCGCGAGCTCGGTCAGCGCTTCCGCTTCGCTTGCGGGGGCGGGCAGGGCCAGCGGCCGGTCGAGCCGGATCGACTTCGGCACTGCCTGACTGATCAGGGTCTCGACCGAAGGAACGCCGATCGTCGCCAGCATGGCTCTGACGTCATGGAGGCCCGGGCCGATATGGCGAGCCGAGAAGGGGTAGGGTGCTGCGGTCATCTTCCTGGTCCTGCTATCAACCAATATGGGCTTTGTAAGCGGCTTCATCGAGGAGTCCGTCGAGCTGGCTTTCATTGGCCAGCTTCATCTTCCACAACCACCCGTCGCTGGTTGCTGCCGAATTGACGAGTGAAGGATCCGATGACAGCGAGGTGTTGGCCTCGGTGATCTCGCCGTCGACGGGCGCGTAGACATCCGATGCGGCCTTGACCGATTCGACCACCACGGCGGTGTCGCCCTTGGCCAGCTTCCTCCCCGGCTCCGGCAGTTCGACGAAGACGAGATCGCCGAGCTGCTGCTGCGCGTAATCGGTGATGCCGACCGTGGCGATGCCGCCCTCGACGCGCAGCCATTCGTGATCTTCGGTGAAATAGGTCTTTGCCATTGAAATCATCCTTTGCGATAGCGATGGGGCGTGAAGGGCAAGAGGTGGATGTCGACCGGGATTTTCGTCCCGCGGACATCGGCGAACAGTTTTGCGCCGGATTTGGCAAGCGGCGTCTGGACGTAGCCCATGGCGACCGGATGACCGGCCGAGGGGCCGAAGCCGCCTGAGGTGACATGGCCGGCAGGGTTGCCGTCAGCATCGAAAAGGGCAGCACCGGCGCGCACCGGCTGGCGGCCTTCCGGCTTCAGGCCGACACGTTTTTGCGCCGGACCGCGCTCCAGGATGGCGCGCAGCGCATCGGCGCCGATGAAGGCGCCAGAGGCGCGAACCTCCTTGGGGATGGCCCACATCAGCCCGGCGCTGGCCGGATCGATCTCCGGCGTGATGTCCAGCCCGTGCAGGCACAGTCCGGCTTCGAGCCGCAGGCTGTCGCGGGCGGCAAGGCCGACCCACATCACCCGCTCGTCCTCGAGCAGCCTGGCGACGAGGTTTCTTGCATCCGCTTCCGGCAGGCCGATCTCGAAGCCGTCTTCGCCGGTATAGCCGGACCGGCTCATGAACCATTTTTCGCGCGGTTCGATGCCGTGCATGAACACCAGCGAACCGGTCTCGATGCCGGCGCGGGAAAGGGCAGCCCACGCCTCGGGGCCCTGTATGGCCAAGAAGACGCGGTCGAGCGCATCCACTTTTACATCGAAATCGCCCTCTGCACCGAAATTTTTGGCCAGTGCGCGCAGATGCTTTTCGTCGGCGGCGGCGTTGCCGGCATTGGCGACCATCATGAAGCGCTCGGCGCCGAGCCTGGTTACGATCAGATCGTCCAGAATGCCGGCCGCCTCATTGAGGAAGAACGTGTATTTGGACTGGGAAATCTCAAGCGCGCCGGCATCGAACGGGCAGGCGCGGTTCAGAAGCGGTGCTGCGCCCAGGCCGCTGATTTCGAACAGCTTCATGTGCGAGATGTCGAACAGGCCGGCATGCTCGCGGCTGTGCAGGTGCTCCTTCATCACGCCGGCCGGATAGGTCAGCGGCATCGACCAGCCGGCGAAGGCGCCGAAACGCGCACCGGCTGCCATGTGCAGATCTTCGAGGGGAAGGTGTTTGGTGTCGTCGCCCGTCATGTCATCTCCAGAGTCGCACGCAAGCGGCCGCGAATGGCGACCAGTCCGTGCCCCTCTGTCTGAAGCCTGAGAGACTCGCGCCCCGTAACTCTGTCGGCAGCGCTTACACCTTCGGCGCGGGGGCAAGCCCCGACTTTCCAGAGTGTCTTTCCCGTCTACGGTTCTTTTGCCTGAGAGATTTCGGGCGATTTCCCCTTCGGCGGCAGCTCTCGCTGCTCTCTCCCGCAAACAGGTAGGACTCGGTCAAGAGCCCTCGACTCGTCATCCATAGCCCGTGGACGACACCTTGTCACCTGCCGGCGACATTTTTACTGGCAAGTCTTCCGCGGGCCTTCTTTACAGGCAAGCCTTCGCTAACCACGCCGCTTGCCGGTTTCTCAAGACCTTGTCGATATACCGCATAAGGGCCGGCAATTACCGGCAGCGGGCGGGGAAGACAATGGGCGAATTGATCATGAGCGCGCCGGTGGCCGGGCTGACCTCGAAAAATCGGATCACGGCGGAAGACGTGGTCATGCTGCGCGGCGAAGTGTTCGGCGACGGCGTAGTAACGCGCGGCGAGGCCGAGGCGCTGTTTGCGCTCGACGCGACGGCGAGGGACAAATGCGCGGAATGGCTCGAGTTTTTCGTCGAGGCCGTCACCGATTTCATCGTCCACCAGGAAAAGCCGGCGG
Organism: Mesorhizobium sp. M0678; assembly: GCF_040320505.1. Lineage (NCBI taxonomy): Bacteria > Pseudomonadati > Pseudomonadota > Alphaproteobacteria > Hyphomicrobiales > Phyllobacteriaceae > Mesorhizobium > Mesorhizobium sp. M0678. The sequence continues at coordinate 262,119 of NZ_JAMYPT010000001.1, forward strand.
GCTATGTTTCGCAGGACAATGCCGACTGGCTGATCCGGACGATTTCGCGCGACGGCATGGTCGACAGCCAGACCGAACTCGAGCTGCTGGTGCATGTGCTGGAAGTTGCCAAATCATCGCCGAGCAAGCTTTCCAGCTATGCGCTGGAGCAGGTCGCTCATGCGGTTGTGGACGGCAAGGGGCCGCTGATGACCGGCGGCAGGCTTATCCCTGGGTCGATTGCCAAGGCTGAGGTCGAGCTGTTGCGCCGCATCCTTTACGCCTACGGCGGCGATGGCAACATCGCCATCAGCCGCGCCGAGGCCGAGGTGCTGTTCGAGATCAACGAGCGGACAGCGGCGGGCGACAACGATCCGTCCTGGAACGATCTGTTCGTCAAGGCGATCGCCAATTTCGTCATGTGTTCGGCCGGCTACGAACCGCCGGTGCGCGACGTGGCGCTGCGCCGGGATGCTTTTTTCGAACAGGCCGATCCGGAGATCGGCGGGTTCTTCAGCCGCATGGTGTCGGGTGGCCTGTCCGGCATTATGGAGGCCTATCTCTCACCGGGCGACGTCGAGGCCGAATGGGAATCGAGGAACAAGGCAGCCGAGGCACTGGCCCGCCGCGCCGAGACGGTCGATGCCGGCGAGGCCAAATGGCTCGCTGAACACATAGGCGACCGGCCGCTGCAGGAGAACGAGCGCGCGCTGCTGACGCTGATCAAGCACGCCTCGCCGGAAATCCACCCGGCGCTGAAGCCGCTGATCGACAAGGTTGCATAACAGGTCGCGACCCTATTGCTTGGCGGGCTCGGACTTAGCTGTCTCGAAGCGCAACATCCATTTGAAGCTGCCGAACCAGTAGCGGCGCACGCCGCCTATGGTGCCGTCGGCGGTGCGCGCGCCGATCCAGTTGTTGACGTATTGGATGAGGCGGACATCGTCCGGGCGCATCGCAAACGCTTCCGGCGTCCGCAACAGCGGGCCGCCCACCATCGTCAACTTCGCGTCATAGAGCCTGGCGGCCATCTGCGGCGTCGGCGATGTCGCGACCATTGCCTGTGCGTCGCCGCCGATGATCGCGGCGAAAACATCTGAGGTATTGTCGAAAGACAGGATGGTCGCCTTGGGAAAAGCTTCCTTCGCGGCGGCTTCATCGGTGGAATTGGACAGCACGGCGATCTTGTATCCCGGCGCCGCCACTGCCTTTCCCGGCCTTTTCCCAAGGCTGGCGATCGTCGCAACCATACGGATATCGGCGGTACCGGTCTGGTTGGAGAACACCACCTCGCGTGCGCGTTCCGGCGTGCTGGCGTAGCCCGCCGCGATCATGTCGAAATCACCCTTGAGCAGTCTTGTCTTGAGGTCGTTCCAGGGCACCTCGACCAGCTTCAGGTCGACGCCGAGATCAGACGCCAGCGCACTGGTCAGGTCGACATCATAGCCGGCGAACTTCCCGTCGGCCTTCTTGAGGATCCATGGCGGGTTGAGCGCCACGCCGATCGTCAGTGTCTTCTGGTCGATGATGCGCTTGAGGCTGTCGTCCGCCCGGGCTGGCAGCAGCGACAAAGCCAACCAGGCAGAAAGGGCAAGTATAGTTGTGGCGATCATCTTAGCGCGCATTAATATAACCTCGCTGAGCCCGTCCGGTTGTCAGATTTACACAGAGGTGCCATTCTGTCGATAGCGGACCCTGATGGAGAGTTGCGATGTCGACACGGATGACGGTTACCGGTTCGATGATGTTCCTGGTTTGCATCCTGGGCAATCCGGCGAAGCTTTCGCTGCTGCCGGCGGCAGCGCAGGCTGCGGGGGCAAAACGCGTGGTCTGCTCCAGCGCCGATTACCGCTATTCCTATTGCGGGGTCGATACGCGCCGCGGCGTGCAGTTGACCTCCAGGCTGTCGAAGGCGCGTTGCGTATACGGTAGAAGCTGGGGCTATGACGGCGGCGGCATCTGGGTCGACAATGGTTGCTCGGCCGAATTCGCAGTCGCCGGCCCCAACCGCAATCCCTCTGCTGGCGACGTCGCCGCAGCCATTATCGTCGGCGGCGTGGTAGGCGCCATTCTCGACAACGGCAATTCGCATCGCCATCATTCCGATAATTACTATCCGAAGCCGCGCCCGCGCCGTTACGACCAATTGATCGATCCGACGCCGCAATTCGACAATCAGGGCAACCCCAACTTCGATACCCACGGCAACTACCAGGGACCGCATGGGCTGGGCAAGCTTGTCACCCCTGACGACAATCCTGACCTGAATCCGGCCCTGCGCAGCGACGGCGACGACAGCGACGACGACAGTTAGATGAAGCTTAGGTCAGGTTTCGGTCAGATGCCGCCGTACCAGTCGTAGCCATTGTCCTCCCAATAGCCGCCTCTGCCGCCGCCGATATTGGCGAAGCCGTCGACCAGCTCGATCTTGTAGAGGTATTTCGGCATCTTGTAGCCGAGCTGGCGCTCGACGCGGACGCGCAGCGGCGCGCCGTTCTCGACCGGCAACGGCTTGCCGTTGAGGCCATAGGCAAGGATCGTCTGCGGATGACGGGCATCGACCAGGTCGATCGAGCCGTAATATTTGATGTCGCCGGCCAGGCTGCGGTCGATCGTATCGAGGCAGTGGAACATGACGTAGCGCGCCTGCGGCTTGACCACTGCCTGGTCGAGCACCAGCGACAGCGGCGTGCCGGTCCATTTGGCAATGCAGCTCCAGCCTTCGACGCAGTCGTGGCGGGTGATCTGGGTGCGGCTCGGCATGTTCATCAGCTGCTCGCGGCTCAGCGACAGCGGTTTTTCGACGAGGCCTGAAACCTCCAGCCGCCAGTCGGCGAAATCGCTGGCGAGCAGGCCCTTGTAGAAATCGTCGTCCGGTGCGGTGACACCGTTCGGCCGCTGCGGCTGGCGAATGTCGGCCTCGGCGAACTCCGGCGCCAGCGCATCAGCGCCGGCAAGCAGTCGCTGCGCCCGCCAGGTCAGGCCATTGGCGCTTTCGAGGAAGCTGCGCAGGCTGTCGCCGACGCCAAGCTGGCTGTCGAAGGCGTCGCAGCCCGACAGCATGATGCCGGAAAGGCCGAGGCTGGCCGAGGTCAGGAACTTTCTTCGGCTTATCTGTAGCTTGGGGCTGATCTCGAATTTCGCCATGTCAGGCACTCCTCTCTGGCGCATTGTCGCCATGCGCCGGCGGGTCGGTTCGGTACCACCCGGTGATGATGGAGCGCAGCTCGTTAATCGGGCCGGCGGCCAGGATCATCAGGATGTGGATAATGAAGAAGGCGACGAGCAGCAGCATCACCGTGAAATGAATGGTGCGCGCCGTCTGCCGGCCGCCGAGCAGATCATTCAGGAACGGCAGCACCGAATCCATGCTCGGCGACATGGCAAGGCCGGTGATGATCATCAGCGGCAGCAGCACGAACAGCACGCCGCCATAGGCCATCTTCTGCAGCGTGTTGTAGTCGCGCGTGTGATGGAACCTGAGCTTGGCGTGCTCGACAATGTCTCGCGGCAAGCGCCTGAAATCATCGAGGCGCGGGGCAAGATCGCGGCGCAAATGGCCGTTGATCAGGCTGGCGACCAGCCAGACCAGCAGCGTGGTGGTCAGCACCCAGGCAAAGAAGAAATGAACGACGCGCGCGGTGCCGAGATCGTAATAGGAAGGGATCGTCGCCCAGGACGGGAAGGCACGTGAGGTCTCCTGGCCGGCCGGACCCGACCAGCCGAGCACGCCAGTGGTATCGAAACGCTTGCCGAAGATTTCGGTATAGCCGCGCGGGCCAGTCGCCGTATTCTCGGCGCCAATGGCGAAGACGGTGTTGTTGTAGCCAAAACCCGACTCCTTGCCGATATAGAGCTGCGGGCGGGCGTTGAAGATCTGCAGGCCGGAAAGCAGCATGAAGAACAGCGCGATCGCCCACAGCCAATGCGTCAGCCGCGTCCAGCGCGACTGGCGATAGATCAGCGTCGCATCCGTCGAAGCAGCGTTATCTGCCTCGGTGCTGGCTTCGCCTTTGGCAACTGATTCCATATTTTCCGTGCCTCCCTGCCAAGTGGTTCCGCATGGCCTCGTCAGATCTCTTCTCCTCCCAATACGTCGCCAGCCTAAGCGATGTTTCACCCGATCACGGATTTATTACGGACTGCCGAGGCTGACGGCGAGGTTGACCGCGGCTGCCACGATGACCGTGTTGAAGAAGAACGACAGGATCGAGTGCACAAGCACGACACGGCGCATTTGCGAGGTCGTGATGTTGGTGTCGGCGGTTTGCGCCGTCATGCCGATCACCGTGGCGAAATAGAGGAAATCCGAGCCTTCCGGCCGCTTGCCGCCCGGGAAGTCGAGGCCGCCGACCGGAATTTTCTTTTTTGTGTCGCCATCCATCGCATCGCCATCCAACCAGTAGATATGCGCGTAGTGAAGTGCGGCCATCGCATGGATGGTCAACCAGCCAAGCGGGATAGACAGCAGCGCCACCGTAAGCTCGACGGTGTCCGCGCTCTTCTCCCTGTTGATCAATTGAAACAACGAAATGATGGCAATAGCGACGACAATCAGCGTGACCGCGAAGATGGCCAGTACCGGCAGGTCCGTGTCGCCTGCATTCTTGCGCAGATAGCTGCCGGTAAGCCGCGGCATATGGGCGATGACAAGAACGAGATAGGCGGCAAAGAACACATTGGCGCCGATCGAATAGGCAAGCGGCGCACGCCAGACCAGCGCGGCGCCAAAGGCTGCCACGCCGATGCAGGCCGACACCGCGAACGGCGTGTGGGGTCGCATGGGCATTTTGGTCGGGGTACCAGTCGCCATGGCCTTCAGTCCGCTGACGCGGATTTCAGCGCTCGCCGTAGGATGCGGTCAAGCTCGCCTAGGAACCGCGAGCGATCCTGCGGCGCGAAGCTCGAATTGTAGCCCTTGCTTTCGCCGGTTTCGCGCAGATGCTGCTTGAGATCGCGCATTGCCACCGCCATGCCGATCGTTTCGGGCGTAAACGGGCGTCCGGTCGGGCCGAGTACGTGCGCGCCAAGCGCCACCGCGCGCGCGGCAAGCGGGATATCGGCGGTCACCACAATGTCGTTGGACCGGGCATTTTCGACGATCCAGTCGTCGGCGGCATCGGCGCCCTTGGAGACGACGACATTGCGGATCATCGGATCGCGCGACGGACGCAAGCCGCCATTGGAGACGAAGGTGACGACGATGCCGTGCCGCTCGGCGACTTTTTCGACCTCGGCCTTCACCGGGCAAGCGTCGGCATCGACGAGAATAGCAGGTGCGGGCATCGTTGTTCCAAATGTGAAAGAGCCGGGCGGCGTCGCCCGGCTCGATCGATGATAGTCGAGCGGCTACTAGGCCGGCAACGCGCCGGACCTCTTGGCCGTCCAGGTGGCGATATAGTCCATCAGTCCTGGATTGAGGCAATCATAAGGTTCGAGCCCGATCGACTTCAGCTGTGACCTTATGCCGTCCATACGGCTTGGATCGACACCGGACTCGATGATCGAAGAGACAAAGGCGGTGAAGCCCGGCGGCGCCCAGCCGTCTTCCTGGAAGCGTTCGGGATGGATGAAGGACAGCCCCTTGAAAGCGTGGTCGCGCTCGACCGGGCCGTGCATGTGGACGCCGCAGCCGGTGCAGGCATGGCGCAGGATCAGCGCGCCCGGATCGACGATCTTCAGCTTGTCGCCGTTTTCGGTCACCATCACGTCGTTTGTACCGGCAACCGCCACGACCGAGAACAGCGCGCCTTCCGGCTTCCAGCATTTGGTGCAGCCGCAGGCATGGTTATGGGCGATCTGGCCCTTGACCTTCACCTTGACCGGGTTGCTGGTGCAGGCGCAGACCAGCGTGCCGCCGGCAAAGTCGGCCTTTTCCCGTGGCAGTCCATTGTCGATTTTAGGATGCAGTTTTTCCGGCATTTTTGTCTCCTCCCGTGTTGAACATCTGCATTTTTCGGCCGCTGGCTGGTTTGCCGGCGGCTTTCTCGTCCTCAGTAAACCACCACGCTCCTGATCGACTTGCCTTCATGCATCAGGTCAAAGCCCTTGTTGATGTCCTCGAGCTTCAGCGTGTGGGTGATCATCGGATCGATCTCGATCTTGCCGGCCATGTACCAGTCGACGATCTTCGGCACGTCGGTGCGGCCGCGCGCGCCGCCGAAGGCGGTGCCCATCCAGGTGCGGCCGGTGACCAGCTGGAACGGCCGCGTCGAGATCTCCTGGCCGGCGCCGGCAACGCCGATGATGACCGACTTGCCCCAGCCGCGATGCGACGATTCTAGCGCCTGCCGCATGACCTTGGTGTTGCCGGTGCAGTCGAACGTGTAGTCGGCGCCGCCGATCTGGTCGGCGCCGCGCTTGGTCATGTTGACGAGATGAGCCACGATGTCGCCGTCGATCTCCTTCGGATTGACGAAATGCGTCATGCCGAATTTCTCGCCCCATTCCTTCTTGTCGTTGTTCAGGTCGACGCCGATGATCATGTCGGCGCCGGCAAGGCGCAGGCCCTGGATGACGTTGAGGCCGATGCCGCCGAGGCCGAACACGACCGCCGTCGCGCCTTGCTCGACCTTGGCCGTGTTGATCACAGCACCGATGCCGGTGGTGACGCGGCAGCCGATGTAGCAGATCTTGTCGAACGGGGCGTCGGCATTGACCTTGGCCACCGCGATCTCGGGCAGCACGGTGAAGTTGGAGAAGGTCGAGCAGCCCATGTAGTGGAACAGCTTGTCCTTGCCGATCGAGAAGCGCGAGGTGCCGTCGGGCATCAAGCCCTGTCCCTGCGTGGCGCGGATGGCGGTGCACAGATTGGTCTTGCGCGACAGGCAGGACGGGCACTGCCGGCATTCCGGCGTGTAGAGCGGGATGACGTGGTCGCCCTTCTTGACCGAGGTGACGCCCTTGCCGACGTCGACGACGATGCCGGCGCCCTCATGGCCGAGGATCGCCGGAAACAGACCTTCCGGGTCGGCGCCCGACAGCGTGAACTCGTCGGTGTGGCAGATGCCGGTTGCCTTGATCTCGACCAGCACCTCGCCATCACGCGGACCTTCGAGGTCGACCTCCATGATCTGCAGCGGCTTTCCGGCGGCGACGGCGACAGCGGCGCGCGTTTTCATCAGGCAATCCTCCCAAGGCAGTCTGCAATCCAGGTTAGATTTAACTTACCATTCAGCTCTGCGCTATGCACGAAGCGACGTTCTGACCCCGGATTTTCGTCAGCGCCCGCCGATTTGCATGCGGGATAGGCTCCGACTTTGCCTTGACCGGCCCCCTGAAGCCCATAAAACGGGAAGCCCGTAAAAGAAGGGCAGCCGAGGGACGAGGCCTGCATGTTCACAAAGATCCTGGTCGCCAACCGTGGCGAGATCGCCTGCCGCGTGATCAAGACCGCGCGCAAGATGGGCATCGCCACCGTCGCGGTCCATTCCGACGCCGACCGCGACGCCGTGCATGTCGAAATGGCCGACGAGGCGGTGCATATCGGGCCTTCGCCGGCTGCGCAAAGTTATCTGGTCGCGGAAAAGATCATCGCCGCCTGCAAGGCCACAGGAGCAGAGGCCGTGCATCCCGGCTACGGTTTCCTGTCCGAGCGGGCATCCTTCTGCGAAGCGCTGGAGCAGGAAGGCATCGTCTTCATCGGCCCGAAGCCCAAGGCCATCAAGGCGATGGGCGACAAGATCGAATCGAAGAAGTTCGCCAACGCGGCCAAGGTGTCGACGGTGCCCGGCTGGCTCGGCGTCGTCGAAAGCGCCGCCCATGCCGAAAGAATAGCCGGCGAAATCGGCTATCCCGTGATGATCAAGGCTTCGGCCGGCGGCGGCGGCAAGGGCATGCGCATCGCCTGGAGCAAGGCAGAGGTGCGCGACGGCTTCGACCGGGCGCGGTCGGAGGCCAAAAGCTCGTTCGGCGATGACCGCGTCTTCATCGAAAAATTCATCGTCGATCCGCGCCATATCGAAATCCAGGTGCTCGCCGACGCGCATGGCAACACGCTCTATCTCGGCGAGCGCGAATGCTCGATCCAGCGCCGCAACCAGAAGGTCGTGGAGGAGGCGCCGTCGCCGTTCCTCGACGCCAAGACCCGCAAAGCCATGGGCGAGCAGTCGGTGGCGCTGGCCAAGGCCGTCGACTACCAGAGCGCCGGCACGGTCGAGTTCATCGTCGACAGCGACAAAAACTTCTATTTCCTGGAAATGAACACGCGGCTGCAGGTCGAGCATCCGGTGACGGAGCTCGTCACCGGCATCGACCTGGTCGAGCAGATGATCCGCGTGGCGGCCGGCGAAAAGCTCGCCATCAAGCAGAGCGACGTCAAGCTGAACGGCTGGGCGGTGGAAAGCCGCCTCTATGCCGAAGACCCGTATCGCAACTTTCTGCCGTCGATCGGCCGGCTGACGAAATACCGGCCGCCGGAAGAGGGAAAATTCGGCGAAATCGTCATCCGCAACGATACCGGCGTCACCGAAGGCTCGGAAATCTCGATGTTCTACGACCCGATGGTCGCCAAGCTGTGCACTTGGGCGCCGACACGGCTGGCGGCGATCGACGCGATGTCGGAAGCGCTGGACAGTTTCGTCGTCGACGGCATCGAGCACAACATACCGTTCCTGGCGGCGCTGATGCAGCATCCGCGCTGGCGGGAAGGGCGGCTATCGACGGCGTTCATCGCCGAGGAATATCCCGACGGCTTCGCGCCCATTGTGCCGAACAGCGAAGAAAACGCGGTGCTGGCCGCGATCGTAACCGCGGTCGAACTGCTGCGCCGCGACCGGCTCGACCGGCTGGGCGGGCGGCTGGCGCCGCATTCGGGCGCCTTGAAACGCGATTGGGTGGTGAAGATCGGCCGGGATTATCTTTCGGTTGCCGTCGTCGAAGGCATGATTTCCATTCCGATCGAGCTCGACCTCACAATCGACGGCGGCAAACCGCTGACGGTGGCCTCCGACTGGCGGCCGGGCGATCTCATCTGGCGCGGCGCGGTCGGCGGCCGCAAGGTCGCGGCGCAAGTCAGGCCGGTGCTGAACGGGTTCCGCATCGCCTGGAAAGGCATCTCGGTGACAGCCCGCGCCATGCTGCCGCGCACCGCCGAGCTCGAAAGGCTGATGCCGGAAAAAGTGGCGCCGGATACCTCGAAGATGCTGCTTTGCCCGATGCCCGGCCTCGTCGTATCGATCGCCGTTGCCGAGGGGCAGGAGGTCAAGGCCGGCGAGACGCTTGCCGTGGTCGAGGCGATGAAGATGGAAAACGTGCTGCGCGCCGAGCGCGATCTCATCGTCTCGAAGCTCAACGCCAAGCCCGGCGACAGCCTTGCCGTCGACGCGGTGATCATGGAATTTGCGTGAGTACTGAAATCCGCCCTCGACGCCCGTCAGAAGTTGGCAGGACAGAGGGGGGCGCGAAGGAACGCGACTTTGCAATTGGTTGAGCATGCTCGCTTGAGGAGGGACAAGGCGAGGCCGTGAGGAATTCGCACTTTTTTGCCGTCACAGCGTATTTTGTTCTTGCTTTGTGCCGGCAGCTATGCTACTAATTTGGCTATGGTGTTAATTGGCTCCAATGACCCGCCCGCTGTGGCGGGTTTTGTGTTTCCGACCTGAGGTTGGCGGGACAGCGCCCTCTCTGTCCTGCCGGACATCTCCCCCACGAGGGGGGAGATTGGCAGCTTCGGCGGTTGCTCTAAACTTCCAAAGCTCCAATCACTACCGCTGGACTCGTGTTACCCGGTGCCGGACAATACATCTTCATCGACTGAGTCCTTGTGAGGCGGCGCGAAAAAACCATGGCGGATGAAAGACTTCCACGCGATCCCTTGCTGCGCGAGGCCTATGCAAAGGCGTCGCGGGCGGAGGCGGCGGCGCGTCGGTTCATTCATCTGCGCGTGCATTCGGCCTATTCGCTGCTCGAAGGTGCCTTGCAGCTCGGCAAGATCGTCGGCCATGCGGTGCAGGACGAATGCCCGGCAATCGCCGTCACCGACACCAACAATCTGTTCGGCGCGCTGGAATTCGCCCAGAAGGCGGTAAAGGACGGCATCCAGCCGATCATCGGCTGCCAGATCGACCTCGCCTTTTCCGGCGAGGCGAGCGACAGCCAGCGCGACCGCAGGCGGCAAGGACCGGAGATGCGGCCGGTCGTCCTGATCGCCGCAACCGAGGCCGGCTACGGCAATCTGGTCAGGCTGGTCAGCCGCGTCTACCTCGAGACACCGCCCGGCGAAGCGGTGCATCTGACGAGCGAGATGCTGCAGGGCCACACCGACGGATTGATCTGCCTTACGGGCGGGCCGCGCGGTCCGATCGGCACTGCCTTGAAACAGGATCGCCGCGAACTCGCCGAGACCCGGCTCTCGGCGCTCAAGAGCCTGTTCGGCGACCGGCTCTATGTCGAGCTTGAGCGGGTCTCCGGCTACGACCGCGCCATCGAGCAGTCGTCGGTCGATCTCGCCTACCGCCACGATCTGCCGCTGGTTGCCACCAACGAGGCGTTTTTCTTCTCTCGTGAAGACTATGAGGCGCATGACGCCCTGATCGCCATCGCCGAAGGTTCCGTGGTTGCGGCCGACAATCGCCGCCGCCTTTCGCCCGACCACTTCCTGAGAAGCCAGGCCGATATGGCGAGGCTGTTCGCCGACCTGCCGGAAGCAATCGACAACACCGTCGAGATCGCGCTGCGCTGCTCGTATTACCCGAAGACCCGCAATCCGATTCTGCCGCGCTTTGCCGGCCGCGATGTCGCCGACGCCGATGCTGCGGTGAAGGCTGAGGCGCAGGAGCTTGCCAGGCAGGCGCATGAAGGGCTAGAGGCGCGGCTGGCGGCGCACGGGCCGACGCCCGGCTATACCGTCGAGCAATATCGCGAAAGGCTGGATTTCGAGCTCGGCGTCATCGAGAAGATGAAATATCCGGGCTATTTCCTGATCGTTGCCGACTTCATCAAATGGGCCAAGGCACAAGGGATTCCGGTCGGCCCGGGCCGCGGTTCGGGCGCCGGCTCGCTGGTCGCCTATGCCACGACCATCACCGACATCGACCCACTGCGTTTTTCGTTGCTGTTCGAGCGCTTCCTCAATCCCGACCGCGTGTCGATGCCCGACTTCGACATCGACTTCTGCCAGGACCGGCGCGAGGAAGTCATCCGCTACGTCCAACGGAAATACGGCCGCGACCAGGTTGGCCAGATCATCACCTTCGGCACGCTGCAGGCGCGCGCGGTGCTGCGCGACGTCGGCCGCGTGCTGCAGATGCCTTACGGGCAGGTCGACAAGCTGAGCAAGATGGTGCCGTCGAACCCGGCCAATCCGGTCAAGCTCGCCGACGCCATCGCCAACGAGCCGCGCTTTGCCGAAGAGGCGGAGCGTGAGCCGATCGTGCAGACGCTGCTCGATACGGCGCAGAAACTGGAAGGTCTTTATCGGCACGCCTCGACGCACGCCGCCGGCATCGTCATCGGCGACCGGCCGCTGTCGGAGCTGGTGCCGATGTACCGCGATCCGCGCTCGGACATGCCGGTCACGCAGTTCAACATGAAATATGTCGAGCAGGCCGGGCTGGTGAAATTCGACTTCCTTGGCCTGAAGACGCTGACGGTGCTGGACAGGGCCGTCAAGCTGATCCGCCGCCGCGGCATCGAGATCGATCTTGCCCACATTCCGCTCGACGACCCCGAAACCTACGCCATGCTGTCGCGCGGCGAGGTGGTCGGCGTGTTCCAGGTGGAAAGTGCCGGCATGCGCAAGGCGCTGATCGGCATGCGGTCCGACTGTATCGAGGACATTATCGCGCTGGTCGCGCTCTACCGGCCGGGGCCGATGGAGAACATACCGACCTACAACGCCAGAAAGCACGGCGAGGAGGAGATGGCGTCGATCCACCCGAAGATCGACCATCTCGTCAAGGAGACGCAAGGCGTCATCGTCTACCAGGAACAGGTGATGCAGATCGCGCAGGAGCTCTCCGGCTATTCGCTGGGCGAAGCCGATCTGCTGCGCCGCGCCATGGGCAAGAAGATCCGCGCCGAGATGGACAAGCAGCGCGAGCGCTTTGTTTCGGGCGCGGTCGAGCGCGGCGTCGGCAAGCCGCAAGCCGACTTCATCTTCGACCTGCTGGCAAAGTTTGCCGACTACGGTTTCAACAAATCGCATGCCGCCGCCTATGCCGTCGTCTCCTACCAGACCGCCTATCTGAAGGCGCATTACCCCGTCGAATTCCTGGCGGCATCGATGACGCTCGACATGGGCAATACGGACAAGCTCGCCGATTTCCGCCAGGATGCGCTGCGCCTCGGCATCGAGGTGGTGGCGCCGTCGGTCATGACGTCGTTCCGGGATTTCGAGGTAGGCGAGAACCGCATCTTCTATTCGCTGGCCGCGCTCAAGGGCGTCGGCGACGCGGCGGTCGAGCACATCGTCGCCACGCGCGGCGAAAAACCCTTCAAGAGCCTCGCCGATTTCTGTGAAAGGGTCGATCCGAAGATCGTCGGCAAGCGCGTCTTCGAAAGCCTGATCATGGCCGGCTCGCTCGACTGCTTCGGTCATGACCGCGCGGCGATGATGGCCGGCGTCGAGCGGATGATGGGGCTGGCGTCGCTGGCGCAGCAGAATGCCGTCACCGGCCAGCATGACATCTTTGGCGCCTCGCTCGGCGCACAGTCGCAGGCGCTCAACTTGCCGGCGACCGATCCCTGGCTCGCCGCCGACCGCCTGCACCGTGAATTCCAGGTGGTCGGGTTCTATCTCTCGGCGCATCCGCTCGACGAATACAAGGCGGCGCTGCAGAAAATGCGGGTGCAGACCTGGGGCGAGTTTTCGGCCGCCGTTAAACGCGGTGCTGCCGCCGGCCGGCTCGCCGGCACGGTGACCACCAAGCAGGAGCGCAAGACGCGCACCGGCAACAAGATGGGCGTCGTGCAATTCTCCGACACGTCCGGCCAGTATGAAGCGGTGCTGTTTTCCGAGGGGCTGGCGCAATACCGCGACTTGCTCGAACCCGGCCGCTCGGTGGTGATCACCGTTTCGGCCGAGGACAGGCCTGAAGGCGTCAATCTGCGCATCCAGACCGTGCAGTCGTTGGAGGAAGAGGCAAGCCGTATCCAGAAAGCGTTGCGCATCTTCGTCAGAAATGACGCACCGGCATCGACAATCCAATCGCAGCTTGGCCAGCGTGGCGACAGTCAGGTGAGCATCATCGTCATCAAGGAAGGCGGCGAGGGCGAGGTCGAGATCGAGTTGCCCAACCGCTACCGCGTATCGCCTCAGATCGCGTCGGCGATGCGGGCGGTGCCGGGCGTGGTCGAGGTGGAACTGGTCTAAGAGTTAGCGCACGCTTATGAAGCGGCGATCTCCGCCGGTTGCGGTGCTCTCCGCTGCAGGTTGAGCAGATTTCCCATGAGGATCAGCAGGGCGCCACCGGCGGTGAAGGCGTCGATCTGCTCGTGATAGAGCAGCCATCCGATCACCGCCGACAGCGGCACGCGCAAAAAGTCCATTGGCGAGATGACCGTCGCATCGGCATAGACAAGTGCGCGGGCCATGCAGAAATGCGACGACATGCCGGTGAAGGCGATGAGCAGGATCCACGGCCAGAGCTCAAGCGGCGGGTTTTGCCATTCGTAAAGCGCCGGGACCAGGCCAAGCAGCGACTGGATGATCAGCATCCAGAAGATGATGCGCACGACGCTGTCCGTCCGCGTCAGCGACTTGACGAGGACCACCGAGACGCCGAAGCAGACCGCGGCTCCCAGCACGATTACATGTCCCGGATTGACCGCGCCGACGCCCGGACGCACGATGATCACAACGCCGATCAGCCCGAGCACGATCGCTGCGAGCCGTGGCCGGGAGAGCCTTTCGCCGAGGAAACCGACGGCCAGCAAAGCAGTCCAGATCGGCGTCGTGAATTCGATCGAGATCAGTACCGCAAGCGGGATCAGCGTCAGGGCGTAGAGCCAGGCAGCCTGGCCGGTATAGTGGACGACGTTGCGGGCGATATGAGCCAGCGGGCGTCCGGTGCGCATCGCCGCAAAACCGCCTGACATCATGACCAGCGGCAACAGGATGAAAAAGCCGATCACCGAGCGCAGCTCGAGCACCTGGAAGACGTTTAGTTCGGCCGTCGTGGCGCGGCCAGCCACCGACATCGCCAGGAACGAGGCGATCGACAGCGCCATCCAGAACGCGGCCTTGGGGATCGAGGGTGCGGGTGCCATGCGGCTATGTCGCAAGCCGGAGCGCTCATCGCAACCGCTAGCCGACGCATTCGGCTGGGCCAGCCGTGCAGCGCTTCACGCAGTGATGTTGAAGCCGGAACTCGCGACTGAGGGAAGCGTTGGTCTGTCACTGCTTGCGTTCTGTGTTTTGGATACCAACGAGGAGCGGTCCGATGAAATCATTCGCACGATTTGTACTTGCCGGCTGCCTGACGGCCGGGGCCGGCGCAGCGCATGCCGACGATCCGGATTTTCTTCGCTCATTCCAGGGGAATTTCGCCGGCAAAGGCATCGTCAAGGTGACCACCGATGCGCCGACGGTGAATGTCTCCTGTCATTTCAATTCCGACGCAACGTCGAGCTCGCTATCGCTCGACGGCAGCTGCCGCGGTCTTATCGTGGTAACGCGCGCCATCAGCGCCGATCTCAAATCGAGCGGGACGAAATACACCGGCACCTATGTCGGATCGCGCACCGGGCCGGCGCAATTGAGCGGCAGCCGCTCCGGCAACGCAATCAATCTCGGCATCCGTTGGGCGAAGGAGGTCAATGGCGATCGCAAGGCGCAAATGACGGTCGAGAAGAACGGCGAGGATGGCATGCGGCTGATCGTCGTCGATACCGATCCGAAAACCGGGAAAAGTGTGGTGACCACCCGGATCGATCTGCAGCGCACGTGATCTTCTTGTTTGATCATGATCTTTTCGCGTACGCGGACCTTCGGTTCGGGATCATGGTCTGGTTGTGAAAATCTGACGCTTAGTACCGACGCGAACGACGGCTCGGGGTGGGCAGCAGTCAGTCCCGGCACAGCGATCTTGACAGGTTGGAAGCCGATCGGCAGCCAAGATTTCATCGTTCGTTTCGTTGGACCTTCATAAACATTCGGGATCGGCCGAAACTTCCCCAACTTCGTCATCCTTGGGCGAAGCAGGAGCGAAGCGCCGTCGCGGAGACCCTGGGATCCATGCGGTAACCTTAGCCGAAGAGTGCAGCGGAGCACAATTCCGCACCACGGCAGCGCTCTGATGTCGCGGCATGGATCCAGGGGTCTGCGCCGCGTCGCTTCGCTCCTTGCTCCGCCCCAGGATGACGAAGCGATGGGCGTTTGCGCTAATCGCTAAGCCGATCGGCAGCAACCGTCGATAGTTCTGTCAGCGGCCAATTTCAGTGGCAAACCGCTAACTTCGGAGATTGGCTGAAACATCCCTCCAATTCGTCATCCCAGGGCGGAGCAAGGAGCAAAGCGACGCGGCGCAGACCCTGGGATCACGCGGCAGTGCGCCTGCGGACCAGAACCGAACTACCACCCCGTTCCGCGAAAAAGCTCGAACCACTCTGGATTGGTCTTCTCGATCAGCTCGATCTTCCACTGCCGCGGCCAGCGCTTCAGCGACTTCTCGCGCTGAATGGCGTCACGAATGTCGAAATGTTCCTCGTACCAGACCAGGCGCTGCACGCCGTAGCGGCCGGGGAAGCGCGAACCTTGGCCGGATTTGTGCTCCGGCATGCGGCGGCCGAGATCGTTGGTGACGCCGATGTAGATCGTGCCGCGCTTCTGGCTCGCGGTCATGTAGGTATAGCCGGTCATGGCTGAAGGGTAGCTGGCACAGTTGCGGATACAAGCGCCGTTCTGAGCCGCTGTATTCTTCGGCTGACGTCACGGCATGGATCCCAGGGTCTCCGCGACGTCGCTTCGCTCCTGCTCCGCCCTGGGATGACGAAGACGTGGTGGCTTATCGCTAATCGCAACCTTGGAGATTGGCAGCCCGATCGGCAGGCTCCCATCCACAGCCCTTTCAGGCTCTGTCAAAGAACCAAAACCTCTGTGCAGAGGAACTAGTCCTCGACCGGTTCGGGCGGATGGGCATCGCGGCCCTTGCCGAAGGTATAGCCGGTTTCCACCGCCCTGCGGCCGAACTTGCCGCGCAGCGTGTCGATGGCGCCTTCGGCCATGGCGCGCTTGCGTGACTGGACGTCGACCAGGTCGGGCGGGTCCGCCCGGTCATCGTCGGAGAGATCGCTGACGCCAATGCCGAGCAGCCGGTATTTCGTGCCATCCGCTTCCTTGCGCAGCAGCTCGAGCCCGGTCTGAAAGATGCGGTCGGCCAGCCGGGTCGGATCGCCGAGCTGGCGATTGCGCGTGCGGATCTTGAAATCCTGGGTCTTCAGCTTGAGGACGACGGTGCGTCCGGCAATGCCGGATTTCTTCAGCCGGGCCGAGACTTTTTCCGACAGCGCCCTCAGCACCGAAACCAGTTCGTCGACGGAGGCGATGTCGGTATCGAAAGTGGTTTCTGCCGACACACTTTTCGCGTCCTGGTCGGGAACGACGCGACGGTCGTCCTCGCCGCGCGAAAGCCGGTAGAGCCGGTCGCCCATGACGCCGTAGCGGCGCATCAGATCGCCACGTTCCATGCGCTGCAACTGGCCGATGGTGCGGATGCCGTCGCGCTCGAGCGTGGCGGCAAAGGCCTTGCCGACCCCCCAGATCAGCGTCACCGGCTGCTCGGCCAGGAAGCCGATAGCCTCGGCCTCGCCGATCACCGAAAAGCCGCGCGGCTTGCGGAAGTCCGACGCCACCTTGGCCAGGAACTTGCAGTAGGAAAGGCCGGCCGAAACGGTGATGCCGATCTCCTTTTCCACGCCGAGTGCGAAGCGCGCCAGCACCACCGCAGGCGGCAGGCCATGCAGGCGCTCGGTGCCGGCGAGGTCGAGAAAGGCCTCGTCGATCGAGAGCGGCTCGACCAGCGGCGTCAGCGCCTGCATCATGGCGCGCACCTCGCGGCCGACGCGCACGTATTTTTCCATGTCCGGCGGCAGGACCACCGCTTCCGGGCAGGCTTCGAGCGCCTTGAACATCGGCATTGCCGAGCGCACGCCGTGGATGCGGGCAATGTAGCATGCGGTGGAGACGACGCCGCGCTTGCCGCCGCCGATGATCAATGGCCGGTCCTTCAACGCCGGGTTGTCGCGCTTTTCGACCGCCGCGTAGAACGCGTCGCAATCGATATGGGCAAGGCGCAGCCGGTAGAGCTCCGGATGGCGGGCGAGCCGTGGACTGCCGCAGCGCTCGCAACGGCCTGCCTCGCTGCGCTGAAAACTCAGGCAGTCGCGGCAAAAACCGTGTTCGGGATTGTTGACAGGGGCCGCCATCGCTGCGAACATAAAGAGAACAAATGCAATGGTACGTCAGGACGGACGCCACGACAAGGCGGTGGGCCGGGAGAGAGCTCATGAATACGACCATAGCGCCGCTAGTGCCCGAGCTTTGGGCGGATTTCGAAGATCTTTTCGGTAGGCAAGGCGCCTGCTACGGCTGCTGGTGCACACATTTCCGGCTGTCGCCCGCAGCGCGCCGCGCGAGCAACCGGGAGCGCAACAAGGACCACATCAAGGCGCGGATCGAGGCCGGGCCGCCGCCCGGCCTGTTGGCCTTCGAGGGTGGCCAGGCGGTCGGCTGGATGCAGATCGGCCCGCGTGCCGACGTGCCCGAATGGAACAACCAGGGCAGGGGGTCGGCGCCGATCGACCCCGCCGACGCCAGCGATCCGGGCGTCTGGGCGATCTCCTGCTTCTTCATCCGCACCAAAGCACGCGGCAAGGGCCTGTCGCACCGCCTGGTCCAAGGCGGCATCGAGTTCGCCCGCCAGAACGGAGCGCGGCTGATCGAAGCCTGCCCGATCGATCTATCGAAGGATTCGCGCTCGATCGGGCTGTTCGTCGGCTCGTCGCGGGTCTTCGAAAAGGCCGGGTTCCAGCGGTTGGTCGAACGTAAGCCAGGCCGACCGCTGATGCGGCTGGTGCTGTAACAGCTCCGCAACACATAGGCCTTCTCTTGCGGCTGCGATGGTATTTGCCTACCAGTGATAGAACGGCTTGAGGGCCGCGATTAAGTGAGGATCGAGATGAAGCGCGTTTTGCCACTTGTTTTACTTCTTGCCTGCAGCGCACCGGCCTTCGGCCAAGCGGTCGACAGGCAAGGCGCGAAGCAGCTTTCCGACGATCTGGCGCACTACATCGGCAAGAAGCTGTTCGATATCGGGTTCGTGAAAATTTCAGTCGACGGCGATGCCTACAAGCTCGCTTTCGACTTCAAGCCAGTCACGGATTTGATGGCAAAGCAGCAAGCCTTCAAGTTCGACGTCACGCCTTACTTCATCTTGGTCAAGCCACGCCAAGATGGACACTGGGACGTTTCGGCGGACGTGTCCCCGAAGGGGTCTATCGATTTCGTTGGCCCTGAGGGGGCGCAGCACATCGACTTCTCCGTGTCGGACAACAAGTTCACCGGAGTTTATGACCCCGACCTGGCCGCTTTCGCGAGCGCAACCGGTTCGATGGCTGGCATGACGATGACCACCCGAGAGCCCAAGCAGCAGGCGGATGTCACGGTCGGTGCTGGCACTGCCGTAATAGTTTCGACCAAATCCGCAAATGGCGGCATCGATTTCACGGTGATGGAAAAAATAACGAACTTCGCCGAAACGATCAAAGTCAACGATCCCAAAAGTGGGTTGAGTTTTCCGGCTGCTGTAAAAGCGCCTGAACTTTCCGTGGATGCGTCCGGCAAGGGTTTGCGGACAAAGCCGCTGCTCGACCTGCTTGCTTTCATCGTGGCGACTGATGATGCAGCCAAATTCAAGGCGGATGAGGCGGAGTTCAAATCGCTTCTGACGGCAGCACTGCCATTGTGGGAGCGGATCGACGGCACCTACGGCTTCAAGGACTTTGTGGTGGAGAGCCCGGTAGGCAAGTTCGGTGCGACGCAACTGAATACCGCCGTCGGCATGGACGGCATCGCCAAGGACGGCAAGATCAACTACGCGTTCAAGGTTTCCGGCCTGACAATACCACAGCAGGTGCTGCCCAGCTGGAGCGTTGCGTTGCTGCCGACGGATATCGACCTCAACTTCGGCGGCACCAACATCGATCTGGACAGCATGGCGAAGAAAACCATCGAAACCCTTGATTTCAGCAAGGATCCACCGCTGCCGGCAGATTTCGGCAACCAGATCTTCGCCGATTTCCTGGCCAAGACGCCAAAGGCCATTCTCGGACACAGCACGATCAAGAACGGCAACATCGAGATTGCGATGGAAGGTGAAATGACGTTCCCCGGCAAGAAGCCCGAGGCGAGCATGACCATCGATGTCGCGGGCTATGACAAGATTGTGGAGGCTCTGCAGACGGCGGCCAAGACCGAGCCGGAAGCGGCGCAGTATTTCCCCTTCGCACTCGCCGTCAAAGGATTTGGCAAGGCGCTGCCGGATGGTCGACTGGAATGGGTCGTCAACGCTAAGGCAGACGGTTCGGTCACGGTCAACGGCGCCATGCTGAAGCCGGCCGATGCCGTTCAGGACAACCCCGTCATGGACCCAAGCGAGGCTACCGTTCCGGATCATGGCTCGGGCGAGAATGACAATGGCGGGGCAGGGGCGAAGTTGAAACCCTAAGCGCCGAGCTTGGAGCGGTTCATCGTTTCCCGGAAACGCCGAACCGCTCCATGTCTTTGTTTTTGCACAATCCGGACGGAAAACCGTTTCACACTTTTCCTGGAATTGCTCTAGAAGCGGCTGGCGTTAACGCCCGAGTGCGCTCACGATTTTCGCCGCCGCGATCTGCCCGCAGTCTCGGGATCGCCGCTTATATCGAATGCTCATGATTGTCGTCGCCGAGCGGCAGCGCCCGCAATGCCTTGCCGACTGCGGCGGGCGGCGTTCCGGTCTCCTCGGAAAAACGCATCAACGTCGGCTCGTGGGCAAGGATGAACTGCAGCACGCCGGCCAGGAATCCCGGCTCGCCCGCCGCCCGGCGGATGGAATGGGCTTCGATGCCGGTGATCGCCAGGAAGCGGGGCAGAAGTTCCGAATCGGCGGCGACGAAGCCCAACGCCTTTACGGCAACCGTTTCCGCTTCCTCGCGCATTGACGCTGCGTTTGCCATCGCTACCTTCCTTCATGGGCGGAATCGTTCTGTTTTCGCAGTAGTGGCAAGTGTCGCCGGCAGCAAGCTCGCCGACCTGGAATCCGAACGCTTTTAGGGCGACCGGTTTCCGTTTCGTCAATCATATTGCCGTATAGTGGGAACAGGTTTGGTGCGTGCCGACAAGGGGCGCATGACGGCACCCTTCGAGTGGAAGGCCAGCCGGGACGGGAAATCGATGCCAAAGAAGGTTATGATCGTCGAAGACAACGAGCTCAACATGAAGCTCTTTCGCGACCTCATCGAAGCGAGCGGCTACGAGACGGTGCGCACACGCAACGGCCTGGAAGCGCTGGATCTGGCGCGGCAGCACAGGCCGGACCTCATCCTGATGGACATCCAGCTGCCGGAAGTGTCGGGCCTCGAGGTCACCAAATGGCTGAAGGAGGACGATGATCTCCACGTCATCCCGGTCATCGCCGTCACCGCCTTCGCGATGAAGGGGGACGAGGAGCGCATTCGCCAGGGCGGCTGCGAGGCATATATCTCCAAGCCGATCTCGGTGCCGCGTTTCATCGAAACCATCAAATCCTACCTGGGCGATGCCTGATGTATCTTTCCAGCCGAGCCGGAGCTTTGTGAAATGACCGCGCGGATCCTCGTCGTCGACGACATCCCAGCAAATGTCAGGCTGCTGGAGGTTCGGCTGCTCGCCGAATATTTCGAGGTCCTGACCGCCACCAACGGGCCGGACGCGATCGAGATCTGCGAGAACGGCAAGGTCGACGTCGTGCTGCTCGACGTGATGATGCCCGATATGGACGGGTTCGAGGTCTGCCGGCGGCTGAAGGGCGACCCGGCGACATCGCACATCCCTGTCGTGATGATCACCGCGCTCGACCAGGTTTCGGACCGGGTGCGCGGCCTCGAGGCCGGCGCCGACGATTTTTTGACCAAGCCGGTCAACGATCTGCAACTGATGACGCGCGTCAAGAGCCTGGTCAGGCTGAAATCGCTGACCGA
This sequence comes from Mesorhizobium sp. M0678, assembly GCF_040320505.1. Classification (NCBI taxonomy): domain Bacteria; kingdom Pseudomonadati; phylum Pseudomonadota; class Alphaproteobacteria; order Hyphomicrobiales; family Phyllobacteriaceae; genus Mesorhizobium; species Mesorhizobium sp. M0678. The sequence goes on from NZ_JAMYPT010000001.1 coordinate 283,254, forward strand.
CGAGCTGCGGCTGCGCGCCTCGACGACACGCAATATCGGCATCGAGGAGCTTTTGAGCCGCAACTTCGCTACTGACGATGCGGTGCCGAAGGTGCTGCTGGTCGACGAGCGCAAATCCTCGTTCGAGCGCATCCAGAAGATGCTGCGCGGCAGTGCCGATCTCGACGTCGCCAAAGATCCGCATGCCGGCTTCTTCCAGGCCGCCGAGCAGCCGTATGAATGCGTGATGATCTCGACGGCCTTCGCCGATTTCGACCCGCTGAGGCTCTGCTCGCAATTGCGCTCGCTCGATCGCACCCGTTTCCTGCCGATCATCCTTCTGGCGGACGAGGGCGAGGAGGGGCGTATCATCCGCGGCCTCGAACTCGGCATCAACGATTATCTGATGCGGCCGATCGACCAGCAGGAGCTGACCGCGCGGCTGCGTACGCAGGTGCGCCGCAAGCGCTACAACGACCAGCTTCGCGCCAGCGTCACCCAGACCATCGAGATGGCGGTGACCGATGCCCTGACCGGCCTGCACAACCGCCGCTATCTCGACAGCCATCTGCAGACGCTGTTCGACCGCGCCGTGGCACGGCGCCGGCCGCTGTCGGTGATGATCACCGATCTGGACCGCTTCAAGAGCATCAACGACGCGCATGGCCATGACGGCGGCGACGACGTGCTGCGCGAATTCGCGCGGCGGCTGCGCAAGAATGTGCGCGGCATCGACCTGGCCTGCCGCTTCGGCGGTGAGGAGTTCGTCGTGGTGATGCCGGACACCGACGGCGCGGTAGCCGAAAAGGTCGCCGAGCGCATTCGCGCCGAAATCGCCCAGCTGCCGTTTGCCGTCGGCACCGAAGGCAAGGCCGTCGAAGTCACCGTCAGCGTCGGCGTGTCGTCGGTGCTGAAGGGGGTAGACACGGTCTCGGCGCTGATGAAACGCGCCGACCTCGCGCTCTACGAAGCCAAGAGCGGCGGCCGCAATCGCGTCGTCGCCAAGGCGGCTTAGCACCGAACACCAATTGCCCGGTCAACGCGACAAGGTTACGAATTTACCTTAATCTAAGCGATTTGCGAGGCTTGGTTAAGAAACGGTTGATTTCCATAAGTTGTTGCGCAAATGTGCAGCCCTTAGACGTAACCGGCACGAGGCTAGATCGCCGGTTCGACCCGAAGAATACCCCATGATGCTCAGGTCCGCCGCATCTCCTGGGTCCGTGGGGTCGGCCGGCCGGCGCTGGCACATAGTGGCCTCCTCGTACCGCTGCCAAACGCCGGCCGGCCCCCAATTTTCAAAATACATCAGGATTCTACGCCAAGACCCGGAAAACGCTTGGTTTTTGTTACGGCAGCGACAGCGCCCTTTGAAATAGCCGGCTGGGCAGAGCGTATGCGCCCGCAGTCGGTTGACAGGGCCCGTCTTCTATGCAGAAATTGGTTGGACCATTGAGCCATTTGGTGACCCGTTGGCATGACCGAATTCGGCCTTTCCCCCATACAGGCAACTGCTCGCGACGACGCGGTGCTCAAGGCGCTGGCCGGCTTTGTGATGCGGGAAGCTCTCGGGCCCGGCCAGAGACTGCCGACCGAACGCATCCTTGCCGAGCGCCTCAAGGTGAGCCGCAACACCGTGCGCGAGGCGCTGACGCGCTGGGAAGGGCTCGGCCTGGTCGAACGGCGGCAAGGCAGCGGCACCTATCTCAAGGGAGTGGTCTCGCTGGACATGCTGCACATGCCGCTGACGCTGGCCGGCGGCAATGATTTCACCAGCCTGATGCAGACGCTGGAAATCCGCCGGGCACTGGAAGCGGAAGCCGCCGCCCTGTGCGCCGTCCGCGCGGGCCAGGCAGATCTCGTCGAGATCGGGCGCAAGCTCGACATTATGGAGCAGGCCTTCCACACCCGCGCCGGGATGTCGGCGGAGGAGGACTGGGAATTCCATCAGTCGATCTACCGCAGTTCCGGCAATCCGCTGTTCGAGCAGATCATCGCCGCCATGCACGAACTGTTCCATCGTTTCTGGGAGCATCCGCTCGGCGTGCGTGATTTCGGCCACGCCAGCTTTCCTTACCACCGCACCATCTACGAACGCATCGCCGCGCACGATCCGGAGGGGGCCCGGGCCGAGGCGCTCAAGCTGATCGCCACCGTCGAGGACGATCTGAAGCGCGGCGCGGCCAAACTCGAACTTTCAGGCCAGAAATGAGCGATCATCCCGCCGGTTTCGAAAACGACTATCTCGCCGAGGCAGCGACGCTTCTCGCCCATGACGAGCCTTTCCCCGGCGGCGCGGTGGTCCCGCCGATCTACCAGACTTCGCTCTTCACCTTCGCCAACTATTCCGAGATGGCCGACACATTCGCCGGCAGGCGACGTCAGCCGATCTATTCGCGCGGCGACAACCCGACGGTCATGGAGTTCGAGGCGCGTGTCGCCGCTCTCGAAGGCGCGGAGGCCGCGCGCGGCTTTTCCAGCGGCATGGCGGCGATCAGCGCCACGGTGCTTGCTTTCGTCGGTGCCGGTGAGCGCATGGTTGTCGTGCGCAATTGCTACGGCGATGCCTACCGGCTGTTCGAACGGCTTTTGCCACGGCTCAACATCAAGGTCGACTATGTCGACGGTTCCGATCCGGACGCGGTCGCGGCAGCACTTCCCGGCGCCAAGCTGCTCTACCTGGAAAGCCCGACGTCGATGATGTTCGAGCTCCAGGACATAACCCACCTGGCGCGGCTGGCCAAAGAGCAGGGCATCATCACCTCGATCGACAATTCCTGGGCGACGCCGGTGTTCCAGAAGCCGATTTCGCACGGTGTCGACCTGGTGCTGCATTCGGCCTCGAAATATCTCGGCGGCCACAGCGACACCGTTGCCGGTGTGGTGGCCGGTTCGGCCGCCCATATCCGACATATCAACGAGCAGACCTATTCCTATCTCGGCGGCAAACTTTCGCCTTTCGAGGCCTGGCTGTTGCTGCGTGGCCTGCGCACATTGCCGCTGCGGTTGCCGCATCACATGAAGAGCGGGCTGACCATCGCCGAACGGCTGAAAGCGCATGACCATGTCGAGCGGGTCAACCACCCGGCCTATTCCAACCATCCAGGCAAGGCGACGCTTGCCGGCTATGCCGGGCTGTTCTCGTTCGAAGTGACGGAAGACGTCGACATCCCGGCTTTCGTCGATGCGCTGAAACTCTTTCGCATCGGCGTCAGCTGGGGCGGCCATGAAAGCCTGGTCGTTCCGGCAAAGGCCTCGCTCGAGCAGACGCCGGGCCTGAATTCGATGGCGCGCTTCGGCGTCAGCCCACGAACCATCCGCTTCAGTGTCGGATTGGAAAGTGTCGAAGACCTGTGGGCGGATGTTGCCCGGGCCTTCGACAGAGCAAAAAGATAAAGGAGCCGTTCAAAATGGGAGTGCTGAACATGAAAAAACTGAGCATCCTTCTTGGTGCCGTCGCGGGTCTGGCGATTTCCGCCGGCAGCGTGCTGGCCGATTCCACGGTCAAGATGGTCGAGGTCATCACCAGCCCGCCGCGTACCGAATTCCTCAAGAAGCAGATCGCCGAATTCGAGGCGGCCAATCCGGGTGTCAAGGTCGAGCTGGTATCGCTGCCCTGGGGCCAGGCGTTCGAGAAGTTCCTCACCATGGTGCAGGCCGGCGACACGCCCGACATCGTCGAGATGCCGGAACGCTGGATGGGTCTCTATGCGACCAACGGCCAGCTCGAGGATCTCGGGCCATACATGGCCAAATGGGACGATGCCAAAACGCTGGGCGAGCGTGCCAAGCAGTTCGGCTCGACGGTCGATAACAAGCAGTACATGATCCCTTACGGCTATTACCTGAACGCGCTGTTCTGGAACAAGAAGCTGTTCAAGGAGGCCGGTCTGGACGGTCCGCCGGCGACGCTCGATGAATTCGTCGAGGACTCCAAAAAAATCTCGGCGATACCGGGCAAATACGGCTACTGCCTGCGCGGCGGCCCGGGCGCCTTCAACGGCATGCATATGTTCATGAACATCGCAGCCGGCAAGGGCGGCTATTTCAACGAGGACGGCACCTCGACCATCAACGAGGAAGGCTCGGTCAAGGGCCTGCAGATGCTCGCCGACATGTACAAGAACGGCCTGGCGCCGAAAGATGCGGTGAGCTGGGGTTTTAACGAGACCGTCACCGGCTTCTACAGCGGCACCTGCGCCATGCTGAACCAGGATCCCGACGCGCTGCTCGGCATCGCCGACAAGATGAGCGCCGACGACTTCGCCGTGGCACCGATGCCGGTCGGGCCGAGCGGCAAATCCTATCCGACGCTCGGTTATGCCGGCTGGGCGATGTTCGCCAATTCCCAGCACAAGGACGATGCCTGGAAGCTGATGGCGACGCTGTTGTCGCCCAAGGACAATCTGGAATGGGCAAAGGAAGTCGGTGTCATTCCAATCCACAACGGCGCCGACCAGGACGCCCACTTCAGGACCGAGCAGTTCAAAGGCTGGTTCGAGGAACTGAACAACGGCGACAAATACGAGATGGTGACGCCTCCGACGCATCTGGAAAACCTTGGCAATTTCGTAGACCAGGTGGCGATCAAGAATTTTCAGGAAGTGCTTCTTGGCCAGAAGGCGGCCAAGGACGTGGCCGACGAATGGGCCAAGTTCCTGACCAAGGAACAGCAGGACTGGCTGGCCAAGAACAAGAAATAGCTTTTGTTCCTTCTCCCCGTTCACGGGGAGGGGGTGTCACGACGTGACGGATGAGGGGCGGCGCCAACCCGACTTGGCTCGCGCTGCTTCTCATCTGCCTGCCCGTCCTCCGCAGCAGCTGCGCTGCAGCTGCGGAGGGTGGACCGGCATCTCCCCGTAAACGGGGAAGGCGCTGTCGCCAGCCCGTGCTTACCCAGGAGACGATCAAGTACCAATGACCTATGCCGTGTCCGAAATCCGATCCGCCGGCAGGCCGCGAAAGAAGCGGCTATCCCATGCCGCGATCGAGCCTTGGCTCTATCTCAGCCCGGCGATCGCGCTGCTGGTCGTCGTGCTCCTGGTGCCGCTGGTTATCGGTGTCGGCTACTCGTTCCGCAAATTCTCCGCTTTCAAATCCGAATATGTCGGGCTTGGGCAGTATCAGGCGATGCTGTCGGATCCTGTGCTCGGGCAGGCGCTCGTCAACACGCTATGGTGGACGGCAGCCAGCCTGTTCTTCCAATTTTTCCTTGGACTTGGCCTGGCGCTGCTGCTCGATACGCCGTTCCGGGGCAGAAAGATCGTGCAGGCCGTGGTGTTCCTGCCTTGGGCGGTACCGTCCTTCCTCTCGGGCCTGACCTGGGCCTGGCTGTTCAACCCGATCATCGGGCCGCTGCCGCATTGGCTCTACGCCTTGGGGCTGAAAGCCGAGCCAACCAACGTGCTCTCCGATCCCTCGACAGCCATGTGGGGGCCGATCGTCGCCAATGTCTGGTTCGGCATTCCCTTTTTTGCCGTCACGCTTTTGGCGGCGTTGAAGTCGATCCCGTCAGAACTGCATGAGGCGGCGGCGATCGACGGCGCCTCGCCGTGGCAGCGCTTCACCAAGGTGACGCTGCCGTTCCTGGCGCCGACCATCGTCATTACCGTCATGCTGCGCACGATATGGATCGCCACATTCGCCGACCTGATCTTCGTCATGACCGAAGGCGGGCCTGCCGGTTCGACCGCCACGGTGCCGGTCTATATCTATGTCAGCGCGTTCAAGTCACTGGATAAGGGCTATGCCTCGGCGGTGGCGGTGCTGCTGCTTGTGCTGCTCATCGTCTATGCGATTGCGCTGATAGGCATCCGCCGATCGCTGGTGAGGCACGTCTGATGATTGCCGGACGCTCCGTCTCCTCGCGCATTCTCGGCGGCATCGGCCTTTACGGCGCCATCGCCGCCTATATGGCCTTCGCGCTGTTCCCGATCTTCTGGACGTTGAAGATCTCGGTCACGCCGGAGCGGCTGCTCTATTCCGAAGGCATCACTTTCTGGCCGTCGCAAACGACGCTGCAGAACTTCGTCACCGTGCTCGAAGCCACCGATTTTCCGCGCTATTTCCTGAACAGCGTTATCGTTTCGGTGTCGACGGCAGCCTTCGTAACGGTCATTGCCACGCTGGCCGGCTACGCCATGTCGCGATTTTCCTTCCGCGGCAAGGCGACCCTGGCCATCCTGCTTTTGCTCACCCAGACTTTTCCGCTGGTGATGGTCATTCCGCCGATCTACCGCATCATGGGACAGATCGGCCTCATCAACAGCCTGACCGGCCTCGTCATCATCTACACCGCGTTCAATACGGCCTTTGCGACCTTCCTGATGCAATCTTTCTTCGACGGCATCCCGCGAGACCTGGAAGAGGCAGCCATGATCGACGGCTGCACGCGCCTGCAGGCGATGCGCAAGGTGATCGTGCCGCTGACGCTACCCGGCATGGGCGCGACGCTCGGCTTCGTCTTTACCGCCGCCTGGAGCGAGTTGCTGTTTGCGCTGATGCTGATTTCCAGCGACGACCAGAAGACCTTCGCGGTCGGCCTGCTCACCTATATCGGCAAATTCGCGGTCGACTGGGGACAGATGATGGCTGCTTCCATCCTGGCGCTGATCCCGGTCTGCGTCTTCTTTGCCTTCCTGCAACGCTACCTCGTCACCGGCCTTACCGCCGGTGCCGTCAAGGGATAGATCGATGGCCTCCGTTACACTCGACAAAGTCCGCAAAGACTATGGAGCCGTGCGCGTTCTGCACGCGGTCGATCTCGAAATCGCCGACGGCGAGTTCGTCGTTCTGGTCGGCCCGTCCGGCTGCGGGAAATCGACACTGCTGCGTATGATCGCCGGGCTGGAGGAAGTCTCCGACGGCGAAATCCATATTGGTGAGCGCCTGGTCAACGACATTGCGCCAAAGGACCGCGACATTGCCATGGTGTTCCAGTCCTACGCGCTCTATCCGCACATGGACGTGTCGAAGAACATGGGTTTCAGCCTGATGCTGAGAAAGGCCGGCAAGCCGGCGATCGATGCAAGGGTGGACAGTGCCGCCAAGCGGCTCGGGCTCGGTGCGTTTCTGCAGCGCCTGCCGCGGCAATTGTCTGGCGGCCAGCGTCAGCGCGTCGCCATGGGCCGTGCCATCGTGCGCGACCCGAAGGTCTTTCTCTTCGACGAGCCGCTTTCGAACCTCGATGCCAAGCTGCGCGTTCACATGCGTGCCGAGATCAAGGCGCTGCACCAGCAATTGAAGACCACTTCGGTCTATGTCACCCACGACCAGACCGAAGCGATGACAATGGCCGACCGCATCGTCGTCATGCATGACGGCCTCGTCCAGCAGGTCGGTGTGCCGCTCGATCTGTACGACCGGCCGGTCAACATGTTCGTCGCCGGGTTCATCGGCTCGCCCGGCATGAATTTTCTGCCTGCCGTGGTTGAAAAGGGCGCCAAGCCGGATGCCATCCTGGCCGACGGCCAGAAGCTGAGGCTGCCGGACGGCTTGCCGCTCAGGGATGGCGATGCGATCACCGTCGGCTTGCGGCCCGAGCATATCCGGCTCGCCGACAATGGCGCGCTGAAGGGCGAGGTGGGTGTCGTGGAGCCGCTCGGCCTGTCCACCCAGTTCTATGCCGGGCTTGCCGGCCAGCAGGTCTGCGTGTTTGCCATGGGCCGGGCCAGCGTGAAGCCGGGTGAGGCCGTGCGCCTATCGGCTGATCCGGCATCGCTCCATCTGTTCGATCCGGCAAGCGGCGATCGCATCGGCTAATCCTGCATCCCGAAATGAAAAACGCCGCCCGGAAGGCGGCGTTTCGGTACCGCGAGAGAAAACCCCGATTACTTGATCTTGGTTTCCTTGAATTCGACGTGCTTCTTGGCGACCGGGTCGTATTTGCGGAACGACAGCTTGTCCGTCTTGGTGCGGCTGTTCTTGCTGGTCACGTAGAAGAAACCGGTGTCGGCGGTCGACAGAAGCTTGATCTTGATGTTTGCGGCTTTGGCCATGATGTTCGTCCGTTAATGTTCGTGGAGTTTTGGCCGCTGGAGCACGGGAAACACCCGGACGCGGGAAACTTGCCGCGACACATAAAGAACGCGCCCGGAAAGTCAACCCTTGTCCAGGTTCTGTGTCGTAAGCAGATGAGTTGTCCGGATTAGGTAGCACATGAGTTGTCCGGGTTTATTGCCAGCCGATGGAGGCTGGGGACGAAGCGGACATTGATGTGCTACCAAAACCCGACAATTTGATTGGGTGCCGACAGCCGCGGGAGGCTCCTGTGTGCCTCCGGCCGTCCTCCGGGTGGCGTCTCAGTTTGAATGCTAGCTATGAGTATCGAGCGATGGACGGCTGATCGATCACCCAAAGCCAGTTCCCGTCACCTTGCCGGCGAGCGATTTCCGCAGTAACGGTGCCATCGGCAAGGCGCGTGGAAGTGAGCGCCAAATCCCTGTTGATGATAGCCGGACGCTGATCTCCGAGATCAAACTTTCGTCCCGCTGCCACCAACTTGGCGTAAAATCGGCGGATGGCATCTCTGCCGCAGGCCAACTGTCCGTTGCCGGTAGCGAGGATGGCACCGGGTTCGTAAAGAGCAGCCATTCCTTCCGCGTCTCCCGCTTGCTCGCGAGAAACCAATAGCCGCGCCAGGTCCTGGGGATCGCTTGCCGGTTTGCGGTTTGCTTCATCATTCATCGGCAGGCTTCCTGACAGCCAAATTCAAACCGAGATACGACCAGGTTCCGGTCACTCCGCCGCGACGGTTTCCCGTTGCAACGCCTTCTTCCAGTCTCCCGTCGTGTTCCACCAGCGGTTCGGGTTGGCGCGGTCGTCGAGACCCTTGGAGCGGCTGGCAAGCAGTGGCTGAATGCGGATCACCGGCTCCTGATAGCTGTGAACCTGGTAAATCGCTTCGACGACGCGAGCGGCGAGCTTCTGGTCGTCAGGCAGTTCGAACGACACCTCGACAGTCCCTGGCCGCCTGCGCAATTCCGTCTCGGCGCCGGCGGCGGCACCTTCAAGCGGCCGGTAGCGTTCGATGCCGTCCGCCGACTGGAAAGCATTGCTGTCATATTTGCCCATTCCGAGCGGTACGATCGCGACCACCGCCTCCATGATGCGGTCGACATCGGCTGCCGGTGCCTGAAAGGTCACCAGCAGCAGCAATTCCATCCGCAGCGATTTCGTTTCAAAGCCACTATCGATCATCCGAGGTCTCCCTGCTATGCATTTTGGGGGAGCATATACTCGAGCCCTCCTGACATGGTTGTGTCAGGAGTTGGTCAGCAGTGGGAGCGATGTCGGCAGCTGGGCCGACTCAGAGGATTTTGCGGAGCAGCCTGGTGCCGACCAGCACGATATAGCAGGCGAAGAACAGGCCGAGCGCCCAACCGAAGCCCGACGGCCCGAAAGCGTCCATGCCGATGCCGATTGCCTGCGGGCCAAGCACCATGCCGACGCCGTAGCAGAGAACGAAGGCGGCGTTGGCGGAGGCCAGTTCGTGGCCGGAAAGCTGGGAGCCGAGGTGAGCAAGACCGATTGTATACATAGCGGCGACCACACCGCCCCAGATGAACAGAAGCGCTGCCATCAAATGCCAGTTATGCGCGAAGAACGGCATGAAGACCGTGCCGGCAAGCCCGACAGTGGCACAGGCCATCAGCAGATAGCGGCGGTCGCTGACGCGGTCGCTGATCATGCCGATCGGGATCTGCAACAGCACATTGCCAAGCCCGATCATGGTGAGCAAAAGGGCGGCGTCCGCCTCTGAGTAGCCGATGCGGCTACCGTAGACCGGGAACAGTGCAAAGCCGCCGGTCTCGACCGCGCCGAACACCAGCACGGCGGCGGTTGCCGTCGGCACCAGCCAGATGTAACGCAGGAAATTGCTGGTTTCGCCGTCCGAGACGATCGTCGGGCTCTCGTTGCGTGCCGCCAGGACCGGTATGGCAGCGAGCGTAACCAAGGCGATGGTAACGCCGAAGGGCAGGAAGCCACTGCTGCCGAGATGGGCGAACAGCCAAGGCCCGGCGGCAAAGCCGAGAGACAGCACGGTGGCATAGATGCCGAGGACCAGTCCGCGCCGGTGTGGCGGCGCCGAGGTGCTGATCCAGAATTCCGACAGGATGAACAGCACCGTCAGCGCGATATGCAGCAGCACGCGCAGCGGAAACCACATCCAGAAAGCTGGCGCGAAATGGAAACCGACAAAGGCCAGCGCTCCGGCCGCAATCATGGCAAGCATCGTCCAGGCGACCCCGAACCGCATGGCAAGCGGAGTGGCGAGCGGCGCGCCGGCGATAGAGGCGAGGCCGGCGACCGCGGTGTTGAGACCGATCATCGACGCGGAATGGCCACGCGTTTCCAGGATCACGCTGAGCAGCGGCATGCCAAGGCCGATGGCAATGCCGACGACGCTGATCGACGAGATCGCCGCGACCATCGGCAGCCAGTGTACGCGTTCCTTGCCCTGCGGCTGGATATCGACTGTCATGGAATGCCTGGCTGCTCTAGAGAATTTCGCGGACGAAGCGATTGCGGACAAGCCGGTAGAACGGCACGGGACCGCCGGGGCTCAGCAGCGGATCCCGGGCGAGCCGGGTTTCCAGCTCCTCCAGGACCGTGCGCGTGATGTCTGGAATATCGGCTTGCCGGGCCTTGGCCAGCGGCAGCCAAACGACGTCTTCCAACTCGTCGGTCGGACCGCCATCCGGCAGTTGCACGGCGACATCGTCGCGCCATGCGGCGAGAAAGCGCGTATCGAAGCGGCGCACCCGGTTGGGCGGGGTGATGGCGCGTGCGACGAAGCGCAGCGCTTGCAGTGATGGGATGACGCCGTGTTCGACAAAGCCCTGCCAGTCGCGCCTGGCGGTTGCGAACACGCCTTTTTGACCGATCAGCAGGCCGGCCTCCTCATAGGCTTCGCGGATTGCCGACAAGGCAATGGCGCGGGCGCGAGCCGGGCTGGTGCGGCCGATGCCAGCGGTCAATCTCGCTTCTTCCTCGGGATGAAGTGCGGTGGCTATCGGGATGCGGCTGTCGGCCGGATCTGTGCGGCCGCCGGGAAACACGAATTTTCCCGGCATGAAGGCATGACGGGCGTGGCGCCGGCCCATCAGCACCAGGAATTCGTCGCCCTTGCGGTCGAGCAGGATCAGCGTCGCGGCGTCGCGCGGGCGTATAGGCTTGGCATCGAGCGCGATCCGCTCAACCTTGTCGATTTCCGCCTTGGTCATAACGTCCATGCGCTCGACCTAGCGGAATCTTCTCCGATGCGGAAGTGGCGTCCAGCCATGCCGATTGCGCCAGCCTCGGTTTCAAGCCTCGGGATGCGACTCGATCAGATCTTCTTCACCGCCAAAGCCGTGCATATAAAATGCCCATTGCAGGCCGATGACAGCGCCCTTGACTGGCTGCAGCAGGACGACGGCGAGAATGATGGTCAATGGCACCCAGATGGCGATGTGCTGCCAGGTCGACAGCGTCGAGGTCGCTTCGACACCCATGAAGGCGCCGAGCACGATGTGGCCGACAATGACCACCACAAGATAGGCCGGCAGGTCGTCGGCGCGATGGTGGTGAAGTTCCTCGCCGCAATGATCGCATTTGTCGACGGTCTTGACGAAGGCGCGAAACAGCTTGCCCTCGCCGCAATGCGGGCAGCGGCCGAGCATGCCGCGCTTCATTGCCGTCCATAGCGGCCGGGCGGTCCGGCCCGAGTGATGTTCGCCGCCGAAAATCCGTTCTTCCACCTGCAGTTCTGTTGGCATTACCGTCTCCTGCCGCGCGAGCCTGGACGCGATTGCGACGCCCGGGCGCGGCCTTTGGCCTTGTGGAACGACCGTTTGGAGCCGGGCAGCGGCTTTGGCTCGGTCAGCATCTCGAAACGCATCGCGCCGGCCATCGGCGCCACCTCGATCAGGCGAACCTCGACGCGATCAGCAAGCTGATAGCCCTTGCCGGTGCGTTCTCCGAAAAGCGATCGAGCAGTTTCGTCGTATATATAGTAGTCGCCGCCCAGGGTTGAAACCGGAATGAAGCCATCCGCGCCATACTGCGGCAATTGGACAAACAGGCCCGATTTGGTGACGCCCGAGATGCGGGCGTCGAAACGGTCGTCGATGCGCTCGGCGAGATAGGCGGCGATCAGCCGGTCGACCGTGTCGCGCTCGGCGGCCATCGCGCGCCGCTCGGTCGCCGAAATCAGCGCCGAGACCTCTTCCAGCCGCTCCGCCTCGTCCTGCGTCAGGCCCCCCGGACCAAGGCCGAGTGCGGCAATCAGCCCGCGATGCACGATCAGGTCGGCATATCTGCGGATCGGCGAGGTGAAATGCGCGTAGCGCTTCAGGTTGAGGCCGAAATGGCCGATATTGGCGGGCGAATATTCGGCCTGGCTCTGCGAGCGCAGCACCACTTCGTTGACCAGCCCCTCATTGTCGGCGCCGCGCACGCGAGCGAGGATGCCGTTGAACTGGTTCGGCCGCATTTGCGCGCCGCGCGCCAGCGACATGCCGAGCGTCTGCAGGAATTCACGCAACGATTCCTGCTTGGCGAGCGAGGGCGCATCGTGGATGCGGTAGACCAGCGCCTGGCGCTTCGCCTCGAGTGTCTCGGCGGCGGCGACATTGGCCTGGATCATGAACTCTTCGATCAGCTTGTGCGCGTCGAGCCGCTCCGGCACGACGACCTTGTCGACGGTGCCGTCCTGCTTGAGCAGGATCTTGCGCTCGGGCAGATCGAGCTCAAGCGGCTGGCGCGTGTCGCGGCCGCGCTTCAGGATCGCGTAGGCGTCCCATAGCGGCTTCAGCACCGTATCGAGGATCGGGCCAGTCGTGTCATCCGGTGCGCCGTCGATCGCCGCTTGCGCCTGCTGATAGGCGAGTTTCGCCGCCGACTTCATCATGACGCGATGGAAGGAGTGTCTGAGTTTGTGGCCATCGGCCGAGAAAGTCATCCGCACCGCTATCGCCGGACGATCCTGGCCTTCGCGCAGTGAACAGAGGTCGTTCGAGATGCGCTCCGGCAGCATCGGCACGACGCGGTCGGGGAAATAGACCGAATTGCCGCGCTTCAGCGCTTCGCGATCGAGCGCCGTGGCATAGCGCACGTATGCAGCGACATCCGCAATGGCGACGGTGACAACCACGCCGCCGGCGTTCTTCTCGTCGGTGTCGGGCATAGCGAACACCGCGTCGTCATGATCCTTGGCGTCGGCCGGATCGATGGTGAGCAGCGGCAGCTCGCGCCAATCCTCGCGGCCGGCAAGCGTCGCCGGCTTGACCGCCTCCGCCTCGGCGATAACGTCGGCGGGGAAAATATGCGGAATGTCGTGTGCGTGGATGGCGATCATCGAGACCGCCTTTTCGCTGGTCAGCGACCCCAACACCGCCAGAACCTTGGCTCGCGGCAGCCCGTAGCGCGAGGCCCGCGCCGGCTCGACCTCGACCAGGTCGCCGTTCTTGGCGCCGTTCTGGAATTCCTTGTCGACGACCAGCTCCGGCTGACGCCTTTCCACCGGCTCGATGCGGAACGTGCCGTCCTTCAGCACACGGAAAACGCCGAGAACCGCATCGGTGCGCTTCTCGAATATCTTCATCACCCGGCCGGTATAGGCCGGGCCTGCCGGATCGTCGGTCGGAAAGGTCTTGGCCAGCACGCGGTCGCCGATGCCCGGCGTCGGGCCATTGCCGCCGCGCGACACGCGGATCGCTATGACCGGAGGTTCGCCATTGCCGATCGCTTCGGTCGGGTGCGCCAGCAGCACACCGTCGGCGTCACGGCCGAAGATGTCGAGCACCGCGACGTGGGGCAGGGCGCCGACACGGGCAAGCCGCTTGCGCTCCTTGGTCAGCAGGCCTTCATCCTGCAGGTCGCGCAAGACGTCCTTCAGCCAGATACGGTCTTCGCCGCGTAGCGCAAACGCCTTGGCGATGTCGCGTTTTCCGGCGCGGTCCGGATTTTCGGCGATGTAACGCAGTATCTCGTCGCGTGAAGGCCGGTAATTGTCCCTGACCTTGGCACGGGTATCGGCGGTGCGCAGATCGCCGTGGCTTCTTCCGGAGACTTTGCGCGCCAATCCGTCCTATCCCTTTTTCCTGGCCGCCGGTTTTTTGGCCGCAGCCGGTTTCTTCGCAGGCGCGGCCGCTTTGCGGAAGGGCTTCCTGGCGCCGTTGCCGCCCTTGGCTTCCTTTTCCGCAATGAGCGCCACCGCATCCTCGATCGTCACCGATTGCGGATCCTTGCCCTTCGGCAGCGTCGCATTGACCTTGCCGAAATTCACATAAGGCCCGTATTTGCCGTCGCGCACGACTATCTTGCCGCCGCCGGCAGGATGCTCGCCCAGTTCCTTGAGCGCAGCGGCTGTGCCGCCATTGCGGCCGCCTTTGCCCTTCAATTGCTTCTCGGCGATCACCGAGACGGCGCGATTGAGGCCGATCGAGAACACGTCCTCGATGCTGTCGAGATTGGCGTAGGTGCCGTCATGCAGCACGAACGGCCCGTAGCGCCCCAGCCCGGCCGAAATCATCTTGCCGGATTCCGGATGCTTGCCGACGTCGCGCGGCAGCGACAACAAGGCGAGCGCCTTTTCGTGATCGATCGAATCGACCGTCCAGCCCTTGGGCAGACTGGAACGCTTGGCATCCTTGCCGTCGCCGCGCTGGATATAGGGGCCGAACCGGCCATTGCGCAGCGTGATCTCCTCGGCGGTATAGGGGTCCTTGCCGAGCACTTTGGTGCCGTCTTCACCACCGCCGTTCTCGCCATTGGGATTGGCGGCGTCGCCGAGCTGGCGGGTGAAGGAGCATTCGGGATAGTTCGAACAGCCGACGAAGGCGCCGAACTTGCCGAGCTTCAGCGACAGGTTGCCGGTGCCGCATTTCGGACAGATACGCGGGTTCGAACCGTCTTCGCGCGCGGGAAAGACCAGCGGCGCCAGTTCCTCGTTCAATGCATCGAGGACGTCGGTGACGCGCAACTCCTTGATGTCGGCGACGGCGCCGGAAAAATCCTTCCAGAAATCGCGCAGCACGTCCTTCCATGCGAGCTTGCCGTCGGAAATCTCGTCGAGCTTTTCCTCCAGCGAAGCGGTGAAGTCGTACTCGACATAACGCTCGAAGAAGCTTTCGAGGAAGGCCGACAATAGCCGGCCCTTTGCCTGCGGCACCAGCTTGCGCTTGTCGATGGTGACATAGTCACGATCCTCGAGCGTCTTCAGGATCGCCGTATAAGTCGACGGCCGGCCGATGCCCAACTCTTCCAGCTTCTTGATCAGCGAAGCTTCCGAATAACGCGGCGGCGGCTCGGTGGTGTGCTGGGTGGCGTTGATCGCCTCGCGTGTGAGCTGCTCGCCGGCACGGATCTCGGGCAGGCGGCGGCTTTCCTCGTCTTCCGAATCTTCTTCCTTCTGCTCGATGTAAGCGGCAAGGAAGCCGTCGAAGCGAACAACCGAGCCTACAGCGCGAAGCTCGGCGGTGCGCGGGCCGTTGACTGCCTCTATCTCGACCGTGGTGCGCTCTATCTCGGCCGGCTGCATCTGGCTGGCGATGGCGCGTTTCCAGATCATCTCGTAAAGCCGCGCCTGGTCGGCGTCGAGATACTGCTTGACGGAAGCCGGCGTGCGCATGAAATCGGTCGGACGGATCGCTTCGTGCGCCTCCTGGGCATTCTTGGCCTTGGCGGAATAGTAGCGCGGCTTTTCAGGCAGGTATTTAGGGCCGAATTCCTTGGCAATCGCATCGCGTGCGGCAGAGATCGCCTCCGGTGCCATCTGCACGCCATCGGTCCGCATATAGGTGATCAGGCCGGTGGTCTCACCGCCGATCTCCATGCCCTCATAGAGCCGCTGCGCCACCTGCATGGTGCGGTTGGCCGAAAAGCCGAGACCCGATGAGGCTGCCTGCTGCAGCGTCGAGGTGGTGAAGGGCGGCCCGGGATTGCGCTTGGTCGGCTTCGCTTCGACAGACGCCGCCTTGAAGCTGGCGCCTTCGAGCATCGCTTTGATGTCGTCGGCCTGCGCCTTGTTAGAAATGTCGAGCTTTTGCAGCTTCTTGCGCTCGAAGGCGGTCAGCCGCGCCTCGAAATTTTCCTTGCGCGGCGTACCGAGAATGGCGGCGACCTGCCAGTATTCCTCGCGGATGAAGCGCTCGATCTCGGATTCGCGGTCGCAGACCAGACGCAGCGCCACCGACTGGACGCGGCCGGCGGAGCGGGCGCCGGGCAGCTTGCGCCACAGCACGGGCGACAGCGTGAAGCCGACGAGATAGTCGAGCGCGCGGCGGGCGAGATAGGCATCGACCAGCGGCGCGTCGATCTGGCGCGGATTGGCCATCGCCTCCAGCACGGACGCCTTGGTGATGGCGTTGAAGACGACGCGGCTGACCGGCTTGTCCTTCAACGCGCGCTTTTGCTTCAGCACTTCCAGGACATGCCAGGAGATCGCTTCGCCCTCGCGGTCCGGATCGGTGGCGAGGATCAGCCCGTCGGCGTCCTTGACCGCCTTGGCAATATCGGCGAGACGCTTTCCAGACGCGGTGTCGACGGCCCAGGACATGGCAAAGTCCTCATCCGGACGCACCGAGCCATCCTTGGCCGGCAGATCGCGGACATGGCCGAACGAGGCCAGAACCTTGTAGTTCTTGCCGAGGTATTTGTTGATTGTCTTCGCCTTGGCCGGCGATTCGACGACGACGACGTCCATACGGTCTCATATCAGTTGTGATGCGGCAGAAGAATTCCGCTGCGCGCGACGAAATCTCGTTCAATGTGTCGCTCACATGGCCGCGCTTTTGCATCCGGTCAAGGCCAAGCAGTCAAAATGCGGCCCTGTACCGAATGCGCAACCCAGCGGCGCGCCATGCGATTTTCCGCAATCCTGGATAAGGGAAATGGCCAGCCTATCACTGGACAAGCCCGGCAATTGATCCTGGAGAACGGGACAAACTCTCCCGCGGATATAAGAGAAACATCGAGCACGCGCCAGCCCTGCTTGAACAGATGCTGTGAAGCGCGCAATCGGTAGCCCGGCATTTTGCTCGGACAGTCGCAAGGAAGTACCGTGCTGAAAAGCTGGCCGCCGGGGCGGTTGGGTCGAGTTCCCAGCGACCAGCCGTGTTACCGCCGGTTACAGCCGATCAGAAGCTCAAGGCCTAGTCGGCCTTGGCGATATGCCAGACGCCGCCGACACCCTCGCCGGTCACGTCGCCGGCCTTCTTGTCCTTGATGAACGTGTAGAGCGGCTTACCTTCGTAGGCCCACATCCTGGTGCCGTCGGTGCGGTCGACGATCGTCCACTCGCCCTCGGCCTTGGCGTTGGCGTCAGCCTTCAGCGGCGGCCAATTGGCGGCGCATTTGTCGTAGCAGTTCGACTTGCCCGCCTCGTCCTTGTCGTAGGTGTAGAGCGTCATGCCGCTGGCGTCGGTGTAGATCTTGGTGCCGCCGACCTCCGCTTCCTTCCACGCCTCGGCGGCGAAGGATGCGGCAGTGCCGAGCAAAAGCGCGGCCATGCCAGTTGCGATCGTTTTCATGGATTTCTCCCTGGATCATTCGAAAAGCGCGCGGAACAACGCAGCTTCGTATGATCAACGCTGCCTGGCTGCCCTTTCTTCCCGGGCGGGCGTCGACTTGCTACCCAATGTGATGGGGCCACGCGATGGTGATTGGCGGACAGCTGTTGTCGCGGCTATATGGCTGCGCAGTCATCGGGAGACGGAAATGGCATTGGACGTCGGCTATGTCAGTGCGATCGGGGCGGGAGCGATTTCGTTCCTGTCGCCTTGCGTGCTGCCGCTGGTGCCACCGTACCTGTGCTATATGGCCGGCGTGTCGGTCGACGATTTCCGCGGCGAGGCCGGCATTACGGCAAAGGCCGGTGCGCGAGGCGCGCTGGTTAATTCCTCCATCGCCTTCGTGCTCGGCTTCTCGACCGTCTTCGTCGCGCTCGGCGCCGGCGCCTCGACCATCGGCCATCTGCTGCGAGTCTGGCAGGAGCCGCTGGCAATGGCGGCCGGCGTGCTGATCATCCTGATGGGGCTGAATTTCCTCGGCGTACTGCGCATCCCTTTGCTTTCACGCGAGGCGCGCTTCCAGTCACAAGGCAAGCCGGCCAGCCTGATCGCCGCTTACGTAATGGGCCTGGCCTTCGCCTTTGGCTGGACGCCCTGTATCGGCCCGGTGCTGGGGCCGATCCTGACGCTTGCCGGCGGCCGCGAGACGGTGGGCGAGGGCGCGCTGCTGCTTGCCGCCTATTCGCTCGGCCTCGGTATTCCCTTCCTCGTTGCGGCGCTGTTTTCAGGCGCCTTCATGCGCTTTCTCGGGAAATTCCGCGTCCATCTCGGCCGCGTCGAAAAGGCCATCGGCGCGTTGCTGGTGGTCGCCGGCGTGTTTTTCCTGACCGGCGGCGTGCAGGCGGTGTCCTATTGGTTGCTCGAGAATTTTCCGGTGCTGGGGCAATTGGGATAGGTTTGCCGCCCGGCCGAAGCGCGAGGCCGTAGCTGCGGCGCAAGGCACCGCAGCTACGCGGTCCATTCACCTTCGAAATAGCCCGGCTGGTCGATATCGGCGATGAGCCCGGGTCCGCTCGGCGCCCACCCCAGCAGCGCGCGAGTCCGCTCGCTCGAGGTCGGGACATCCATCGCCGCGAACATCGCGAACCAGCCAAAATGATCGGCGGCTTCTTCCGCGGACTTGGCGACGACCGGCACGTTCAGGCGCCGGCCGATCACGCCGGCGATGTCCTTGAACGGCACGCCTTCTTCGGCGATCGCGTGATATCGCCCGCCATCGGCTCCATGCTCGAGCGCAAGCCGGTAAACGCGGGCGGCATCGAACCGATGCACGGCAGGCCAGCGATTGAGCCCTTCGCCGATATAGGCCGACACGCCCTTCTTGCGAGCGAGGTCGATGAGAATAGGAACGAAGGCGTGGTCGCCCTGGCCATGGACCGACGGAGGAAGGCGCACAACCGACGCGCGCACGCCGTGTGCCGCCAGCGCGGCGGCTGTCGCTTCGGAGGCGCGGGGATACGAAGCGGAAGAGGGGACAGGCGCATCTTCCTCGGTCGCGATACGGCCCCGCGCCTGGAGCGCGGTTCCGGAGGTGACGAGCAGGGGCCGCTCGGAGCCTTCGAGTGCACCGCCCAAGGCCTCGATGGCGCGCCGGTCCATCTCGCAATTTTGCGCGAATTTCGAGAAGTCGTGGTTGAAGCCGGTATGGATCACTCCATCAGCTGCCGCTGCGCCCCTGCTGAGGCTTTCGAGGTCTTCGAGGTCACCTCGATGCACCTCGGCTCCGGTGGCTGCAAGCGACTTGGCCGACGCCGCCGAGCGGGCGAGGCCGAGCACCTGATGGCCGGCGCCGATGAGTTCTTGAACGACGGCAGAACCGACGAATCCGGTCGCTCCGGTAACGAAAACACGCATCACGACTTCTCCTTGTTCGTTTCTGACCACGACCATTTTCGCGGCTCAGTTGTGTCGTGATAGGCGCTTGAGAAAATACGATCTATGCGGTAAAGTCCGTATTATCTTCGCAATCGTCCGGAATGACTTGTGGATCCCCTTTCAGATGTGCTCTCGCTGCTGAAGCCGCGAAACTATATGTCGGCCGGTTTCGATGCTGGTGGTGAATGGTCGATCCAGTTCCCCGACCAGCAGCAAAGCATCAAGACCGGAGCGGTGGTCTCCGGCCGGTGCTGGCTATCTGTGGAGGGCGTTGCCGACGCAGTGCGCCTTGAGACGGGAGACTGCTTCCTGCTGCCGAGTGGACGGCCATTCCGCCTTGCAAGCGACATGAGCTTGACGCCTGTTGAAGCCGTCAAGATTTTTCCGCCTGCGCGAGCCGGCGGTGTCGTGACCCACAATGGCGGTGGTGATTTCTTTCTGGTCAGCAGCCGCTTCGCGCTTGGCGGCAATCATGCCGGCATCCTGTTGCGGATGCTGCCAGCCATTGTGCATATCCGCAAAGAGTCGGACCAGTCGGCGCTGCGCTGGTCGGTGGAGCGGATGATGCAGGAGCTGCGCGAGCCACAACCGGGCGGCTTTCTGGTGATCCAGCACCTCGCCCACATGATGCTGGTTCAGGCGCTGCGGCTGCATCTTTCGGAAGGATTGAAAGGTGGCATCGGCTGGCTCTTTGCCCTGGCGGACAAACAGATCGGCGCGGCGATCAGCGCCATGCATGACGATCCGGCGCATGGCTGGACGTTACAGGAACTGGCGGAACGGGCCGGCATGTCGCGATCGACCTTTGCGCTCAGATTCAAGGAGACGGTTGGCGCGTCGCCGATGGACTATTTGACGCGCTGGCGAATGCTGCTGGCCGGCGAACGGCTGACGAATTCCAGCGATCCCGTCGCCGTCATAGCGCTCTCGCTCGGCTACGAATCCGAAAGCGCCTTCAGCACAGCCTTCAAGCGGGTCATGAACTGTTCGCCACGGCAATACGGCCGTGGCCGAGCCTCCAGTTTCGCATCACGCAACGAGGCGGAAGCCGCGTGAGCCGATCGGCTTGAGCGTGTCGCGGGTTGGAGGTTCCACCGTCTCACCGGAATTTAACCGCATTGGTGCAGCATGGCGCCAGTGCTACTAACGCTTCGATTCCAGACCCCTTTCAACGGTTGCCATCCCATGAGCCAGAGAACCTGCCTGTCCATCATCCTCGCCGCCGGCGAAGGCACGCGCATGAAGAGTGCAGTGCCGAAAGTGCTGCACACAATCGCCGGCCTGCCGATGGTTGCCCATGTCGTCAAGGCGGCCGAAGCCGCCGGCAGCGGCGAGTTGGCGCTGGTGATCGGCCATGGCGCCGATGAGATGCGCAAGGCGGCACTCAAGTTTGCGCCGAAGGCCGAGGCTTTCGTCCAGGAAAAACGTCTCGGCACCGCGCACGCCGTGCTTGCCGCACGCGCAGCAATATCAAAAGGTTATGACGACATCTTGGTGATGTTTGGCGACACGCCGTTGATCGATCCGGAAGCGCTCGCGGCGGCGCGGCTGAAGCTGGCGGAAGGTGCGGCCGTCGTCGTGGTCGGCTTCCGTACGGAAAATCCTTCGGGCTACGGCCGGCTTATCGAAAAGGCCGGCAAGCTCGTGGCCATCCGCGAGGAGAAGGACTGCTCGGACGAGGAGAAGAAAATCACCTTCTGCAATGGCGGGCTGATGGCGGTCGCCGGCAGGCACGCGCTGAAGCTGCTCGATCAAGTCGGCAGCAAGAACGCCAAGGGCGAGTATTATCTCACCGACATCGTCGAGATCGCCGCTGCGCAGGGACTTGATGTCGTCGCCACCGAAGCCAGTTTCGAGAACGCGCTCGGCATTAACAACCGTGCCGAGCTTGCCCAGGCGGAAGATATCTGGCAGCAGCGCCGCCGGCGCGAGGCGATGCTTTCTGGCGTTACGCTGATCGCGCCCGAAACCGTGTTCTTCTCGCACGACACCGAGATCGGCGCCGATACGATCGTCGAACCCAATGTCTGGTTCGGGCCGGGCGTGAAAATCGCCACGGGGGCCAAGATCCATGCCTTCAGCCATATCGAAGGCGCCACCATCGCGTCGAATTGCGATGTCGGGCCGTTCGCGCGGCTGCGGCCCGGGGCCGATCTGAGAACCAAGGCCAAGGTCGGCAATTTCTGCGAGGTCAAGCAGGCGATCGTCGAAGAGGGCGCCAAGGTCAACCATCTGACCTATATCGGCGATGCCCGCATCGGCGCCGGCGCCAATATCGGCGCCGGCACCATCACCTGCAATTATGACGGCTATTCGAAATTCTTCACCGATATCGGCGAGGGCGCCTTCATAGGCTCGAACTCCTCGCTGGTGGCGCCGGTGTCGATCGGCAAGGGCGGCTACATCGCCTCGGGCAGCGTCATCACAGAAAGCGTACCCGACGATGCGCTGGCCTTCGGCCGCGCCCGCCAGCGGACTCTAGCCGGCAAGGGCAAGGAGTTGCGAGAGCGTTTTTCTCAGGCCGCGGCGGCCCGCAAAAAAGGGTAGACTAGCGGAACTCGGCGACAAGCTGGATTTCGCCAACGATTGCATCGTTGAAGGCCGACAGGTCTTCGGCCGGGATCCAGTATTCCAGATGCGCCCGGCTGCCGGCATGCTGGACGCTGTAACGGTCCAGAAAGCTGCGACGCACCTCGAAACGCGTCACGAAACCTGATCCGCTCGCGGGCACATTCCAGTCTCGGGCGATCTGGGTGGCATAGGCCTCGCTGGTGACCGGATAGAAGATCGGCTGATCGGCAAGTCGAGGAGGAAAGGCGCGCATCCCTGCCCTCTGGATCAACTCCAGTTCGCGGGGCCCAACCGGACGCCAAAGCGTCACCGTGTCAATTCGTTCGTTCATAGCCGCATCATGTCTTTGACTGATTTCTGGAGCCGTTGAGCCGAGATAGGATACATAAGCGGAGAAACTGAGCAATTGCAGTAACCGGATTGCAAGTGCGCCCTGTCATGGTGCATCTGTGCAGGATAGTCCGGCTGATACCGGACGAAATGGAATGTGATTTTTCGCGACAGCCCGGCAGTCTCTAAATAGCGCCGGGTTTGAGGTCGGAATCGGGGGCAAGCGCCATGTGCGGTATCGTTGGAATTGTCGGTAACTCGCCGGTCGCGCCGCTTATCGTCGATGCGCTGAAAAGGCTCGAATATCGCGGCTATGACTCGGCCGGCGTCGCCACGATCGAGCACGGCAGGCTTGACCGCCGCCGCGCCGAGGGCAAGCTGGTCAATCTCGAGCGCCGGCTGAAGGACGAACCGCTCGACGGCATGATCGGCATCGGCCACACGCGCTGGGCCACACATGGCGTTCCGAACGAGAGCAATGCGCATCCGCATTTTTCCGACGGCGTCGCCATCGTCCATAACGGCATCATCGAGAATTTCGCCGAATTGCGCGACGAGCTGATGCGCGACGGCTACAGCTTCGCCTCGCAGACCGATACCGAAGTCGTCGCTCATCTGGTGGCGCGCGAACTGGCCAAGGGGCTGAAGCCGGTTGAGGCGGCGCACAAGGCGCTGAAGCGGCTGGAAGGCGCCTTTGCGCTCGCCATCATGTTCAAGGGCGACGAGGATCTGATCGTCGGCGCGCGCAACGGCCCGCCGCTCGCGGTCGGTCATGGCGACGGCCAGATGTTCCTTGGCTCCGACGCCATTGCGCTTGCCCCTTTCACCAATTCGATCACCTATCTGGAAGACGGCGACTGGGCGGTGGTGCGCCGCAACGAGGTCGATATCTTCGACATGGGCGGCAACAAGGTCGACCGCAAACGCCAACAGTCGCTCAGCACGAGCTTCATGGTCGACAAAGGCAACCGCCGCCATTTCATGGAAAAGGAAATCCATGAGCAGCCGGAAGTGATCTCGCACACGCTGGCGCATTATGTTGATTTCGTCGGCGGCGTCTCGAAGCCGCTCGAGCTGCCGTTCGATTTCGCCAAGGTCGACCGGCTGGCGATCTCGGCCTGCGGCACCGCCTATCTCGCCGGGCTGATCAGCAAATACTGGTTCGAGCGCTATGCGCGGCTGCCGGTCGACATCGATGTCGCTTCGGAGTTCCGCTACCGCGAGATGCCGCTGTCGAAGAACGATGCCGCTTTCTTCATCTCGCAATCGGGTGAGACCGCCGACACGCTGGCGTCGCTGCGCTACTGCCGCAAGGCCGGCATGAAGATCGGCGCGGTCGTCAATGTGCGCGAATCGACCATGGCGCGCGAATCCGACGTCATCCTGCCGACGTTGGCCGGCCCGGAGATCGGCGTCGCTTCGACCAAGGCGTTCACCTGCCAGCTTTCCGTGCTGGCCTCGCTGGCGGTGCGGGCGGGCGTGGCGCGCGGAACGATTTCGCAGGAGCAGGAGAAAACGCTGATACGCGAGCTGTCGGAAGCGCCGCGTTATGCGAACCAGGTGCTAAAGCTCGACGGGCAGATCGAAAAGGTCGCGCGCGACCTCTCGCACTACAAAAACGTGCTTTATCTCGGCCGCGACACCAATTTTCCGCTGGCCATGGAAGGCGCGCTGAAGCTCAAGGAAATTTCCTATATCCACGCCGAAGGCTATGCCGCCGGCGAGTTGAAGCACGGCCCGATCGCGCTGATCGACGAGAACATGCCCGTCATCGTCATCGCGCCGCATGACCGCATCTTCGAAAAGACCGTGTCGAACATGCAGGAGGTCGCGGCACGCGGCGGCAAGATCATCCTGATCACCGACAGCAAGGGCGCCGCACACGCTACGGTGAAGACGATGGAGACGATCGTTTTGCCGGACGTGCCGGAAATCATCTCGCCGATCATCTACGCGCTGCCGATCCAGATGCTCGCCTATTTCACCGCCGTGTTCATGGGCACGGATGTCGACCAGCCTCGCAACCTGGCGAAATCGGTAACGGTGGAATGATCGGTTCCAAACGGCTACCGATAGGGTCCAACGACAATTTAGTATCAGTTATTGATACATATTTCTTGCACCCTGTCTTGTATCAATGTATGATACAAGACGAGGGCAGAAGTTGATCGTTTCGTTCAAAGGCAAAGCGGTGGAAGCGGTTGCCGAGGGGAAGGCACCGAAAGGTTTCCACCGGATCTGGTTGCCCGTGGCGAACGTCGTCTTCGAGCGATCGAAAACGCCGCACAATTGAACGACCTTCGATCGCCACCCGGAAATCGCCTTGAAGCCCTGAAAGGGAGCAGAGCTGGGCAGCATTCAATTCGTATCAACGACCAATGGCGTATCTGCTTCAAATGGACCAACGCTGGCGCCGAAGAGGTGGAGATCGTCGACTACCATTGAGCGGGCACTTGCCCTAAACCCTTGAGGTCTCTGAACCATGCTCAAGTTCGTACGTCCAATTCACCCCGGAGAGTTCCTGCGCGAGGAATATCTCGTCCCGCTCGGTATGAGTGCCGGTGCGCTGGCGAAGAAGCTCAATCTTCCTCGTACCCGTATCGAACGCATTGCCAAGGAAGAGATCGGCCTGACTCCTGATACCGCGCTTCGCCTCGCCAGGTTCTTCAACACCACGCCGGAATTCTGGATGAATTTTCAGCAGGCTTATGAACTTGAAACCGAGGCGAAGAAACTCGCACCGGAGCTCGAGAAGATCGAACCGCTGGAAGCCGCGGCATAGTTGATCTTTTAAAAACTTCGCCATTCCAAAGCGCCTTGGGGTTCAGTAGTGTCGCGCTGCAAACACACGCTGCGGTGAACCATGTCGGATGCTCTCAAGACCTCAGGCATGACCCGGCTGAGAAACTATTTCCTGACCGGCTTCGTCGTTTGCGCGCCGCTGGCGATTACCGCCTACATTGCCTGGTCGCTGATCGGCTGGGTCGATTCCTGGGTGAAACCCTACATTCCGGTACGCTACAATCCGGACACCTACCTGCCGTTTCCAGTGCCGGGTTTTGGGCTGATCGTTGCCTTGATCCTCATCACCTTCATCGGCTTTATGACCGCCAATATCGTTGGCCGCGCCATCGTCAATTTCGGCGAGCGCCTGCTTGGCCGCATGCCGCTGGTGCGCGGCATCTACCGTTCGCTGAAGCAGATTTTCGAGACCGTGCTGTCGAACAAGGGCGACATGTTCCGCCAGGTCGGGTTGGTCGAATATCCGCGCAAAGGGGTCTGGTCGCTGGTCTTCGTCGCCAGCGAGAAGGAAACCGAGATCAACCAGAAGCTCGACCGGGAAGGCGATCCGCTGATTGCCGTATTCATGCCGTGTACGCCCAACCCGACGACGGGCTTTCTGATGTATGTGCCGAAATCCGACATTGTGCTGCTCGACATGACAATCGAGGACGGAGCCAAGCTGATCGTGTCGGCCGGCTTGGTGGCGCCGGCGGTCAAAATGGTGACGGTGAACGGCGAGCAGATCCACGGCGCGCTTGCCAATCCTCCGCTCGACACGATGCCTCAGCCGGCACGCAGGAGCCGCACGGCCTCGTCGCGGCCGAACAGATAGAGCAGCAGGCGCAGCGCCGTGCCGCGTTCGGACTGCAGTTCCGGATCGCGCGACAGGATCAGCCGCGCATCGTCGCGGGCGGCCTCGAGCAGGTCGGCATGCGCCTCGATGCGCGCCACCTGGAAGCCCGGCGTGCCGGACTGGCGGGTGCCGAGCAACTCGCCTTCGCCGCGCAGCTTCAGATCCTCTTCGGCGATACGGAAGCCATCCTCGGTCTCGCGCATTACCGACAAACGGCGTTTTGCCGTCTCGCCGAGCGGATCCTTGTAGAGCAGCACGCAGGATGAAGGCTTGTCGCCGCGCCCGACCCGGCCACGCAATTGGTGCAGCTGGGCAAGGCCAAAACGCTCGGCATGCTCGATGACCATGATTGTCGCGTCGGGCACATCGACGCCGACCTCGATCACTGTGGTGGCGATCAGGATACGGGTGTCACCCTGCTTGAAGGCGCGCATCGCCTCGTCTTTGTCGGTGCCTTTCATGCGGCCGTGCACCAGGCCGATGCGGTCGCCGAACAGCGGCTTCAGCGAGGCAAAACGGTCCTCGGCCGACATCAGCTTGATCTCCTCGGATTCCTCGACCAGCGGACAGATCCAGTAGATTTTCTGGCCATCGGCGACGGCGTCGAGCATGCGTCCGATCAGTTCGTCGAGCCGTTCAAGCGGCAAGGTGACGGTGCGGATCGGCTGGCGGCCGGCCGGCTTTTCCGTCAGCTTCGACACATCCATGTCGCCGAATGCAGTCAGCACCAGCGTCCGCGGTATCGGCGTTGCTGTCATCACCAGCATGTCGGGCGCATCGCCCTTGGCGGTAATGGCAAGGCGCTGATGGACGCCGAAACGGTGCTGCTCGTCGACGACGGCGAATACGAGGTCACGGAACGTCACCGTTTCCTGGAACAGCGCATGGGTGCCGACGACGATGTCGATGTCACCCTTGGCCAGCCCGGTCAGCGTGTCGGCACGCTCGCGGCCCTTTTCGCGACCTGTGAGGACGGCGACACGCAGGCCGGCCCGTTCCGCCAACGGCGCAATCGTTGCCAGATGCTGGCGCGCCAGGATTTCGGTCGGCGCCATCAATGCCGCCTGGCCGCCGGCCTCGACGGCACGCGCCATGGCAAGCAGCGCGACCACCGTCTTGCCGGAGCCGACATCGCCCTGCAAAAGGCGCAGCATGCGTTCGGGGTCACCGAGATCGGCGTTGATTTCGGCAAGCGCCATTTCCTGCGACATGGTCAGCGAATAGGGGAGTGCCACGCGCAGTTGTTCGACTATGCGGCCGTCGCCGACGAGTGGCCGGCCAGATAATCGGCGGACCTTGGCCCGCACCAGCGCCAGCGATACCTGGCCGGCCAAGAACTCGTCATAGGCAAGGCGCCGCCACGCTGCGCCGTCGACAGAGACGTCGATCGGGTCGGCAGGATTGTGGATGCGGTTGAGCGCATCGCTAAAAGCAGGAAAGGCGTGGCGGCGCCGGAACTCACCGTCCTGCCATTCGGGCAGCACCGGCAGGCGGGCCAGCGCCTGGCCGATGGCCCGGCGCAGCACCTTGCCCGAGAGCCCGGCGGTCAGCGGATAGACCGGCTCGACCAGCGGCAGGTTTTCCGCGTCGCCGGCAAGTGCGATATGGTCGGGGTGAACCATGGTCGGGCGGCCGTTGAACCATTCCATGCGGCCGGAGACGACGACATGCTCGCCTGCGGGCATTGCTTTTTCGAGATAGGCGGCATGGGCATGGAAGAAGGTCAGCGCGATCTCGCCGGTGTCGTCATGGGCGTAGACCCGGTACGGGACCGACCTGTTGCCGCGTGGCGGCGGCTGGTGGCGATCGATGCGGACGTCGAGCGTAACGATGGCGCCTTCCGCCGAGCCGGCGATGCCAGGCCGGTTGCGGCGGTCGATGACAGTATGCGGCAGCACGAACAAGAGATCCCCGGCGCGCGCGGCCCGGTCGCCGAGGTCGGCTGCTACGACTTTTTCGATCAGGGCGCCAACTTTTGGCCCGACCCCGGCAAGCGAGGTGATCGGGACAAACAGCGGATCGAGGAGGGAGGGACGCATGATGTCAGCTTATGTTGCGGCGACTGTAGCGCAAGGCTGACACCGCCTTCTATCCACGCTATATGCGCCGCCTGGGCAAGGATGTTGCAAGATGACCGGAACGAAACGATCAAGCGAGGGGCTCGATGCCCGCCGCCGCAAGCTTCTGTTTCGTTCGTGGCACCGCGGCATGCGCGAGATGGACCTTATACTCGGCAGCTTCGCCGACGCCGAGATCGGCGCCTTGACCGGCGACGAAATCGACCAATATGAGAGGCTCCTCGACATTCCCGACACCGAATTCCTGCCTCTCGTCACTGGCGAACGCCCGGTTCCGGCGGATATCGACTGTGCCGTCCTGCAAAAAATCCTGGCTTCGCGCCGGGAGATGACCTTCTGAACAACGTGTAGCCATGAGCCTTATCCCTACGATCGGTCTGCCGAAAGGCCGCGCCGGCCAGTTCATCGTCGATGGCGTCGCCGACGGCTACGAAGCCTTTGCGCTGGTGCAGGCTGCGCACGAGATCGCCCCCGACAAGCCGGTGCTGTTCGTGGCGCGCGACGGCCAGCGTCTGCCGGCGATCGTCGAGGCGCTTGCCTTTGCGGCGCCGGGCCTGCCGGTGCTGGAACTGCCGGCCTGGGACTGCCTGCCTTACGACCGCGTCTCGCCCGGCGCCGATGCCGCCGCAAGGCGGCTCGATGCACTGGCCGCAATGATTGCGCTGGCGAAGAAGCCGCACCGCGCCGTCGTCCTCACCACTGCGAATGCGCTGTTGCAACGCATTCCGCCGGCTGAACTCGTCGAGGCGCAGACCTTCCACGCCAAACCCGGCAACCAGATAGACATGAACGTGCTGGTGTCGCGGCTGGAGAATTCCGGCTTCGAGCGAGTGCCGACAGTGCGCGGCATCGGCGAATTTGCGGTGCGCGGCGGCATTCTCGATCTCTTCGCGCCCGGCTGGACGGAGGCACTGCGCCTCGATTTCTTCGGCGATACGCTGGAATCGATCCGCGTCTTCGACACCGCAACCCAGCGCACCATCGGCCAACGCAAATCGATGGCGCTGCAGGCGATGAGCGAGGTGGCGCTGACGCCGGAAACCATCAGCCGCTTCCGCCGCGCCTACATCGAAGCCTTTGGCGCGCCCTCCCGCGACGATGGGCTCTATGCGGCGGTCAGCGAGGGCAGGCGGTTTGCCGGCATGGAGCACTGGCTGCCGTTCTTCTATGAGCGGCTGGAAACCGTCTTCGACTACCTGCCCGATGCGCCTGTGGTTTTCGACCATCTGGCGCATGAGGCACTGGCCGAGCGCCACACTCTGATCCTCGACCACTACGAAGCGCGCAAGAAGCAGGCCGACGGCGCCTTGAAGGACGCGGTGCCCTACAAGCCGGTGCCGCCGGATCTGCTCTATCTGTCGCCCGAGAACCTGATTGCCTCGCTTGGCCCGCGCGAGGCGATAGATTTCACGGCCTTCGACGCGCCCGATGCCGGCGCGAAAAAGGTGTTCCATGCCGGCTCGCGCCACG
Organism: Mesorhizobium sp. M0678; assembly: GCF_040320505.1. Lineage (NCBI taxonomy): Bacteria > Pseudomonadati > Pseudomonadota > Alphaproteobacteria > Hyphomicrobiales > Phyllobacteriaceae > Mesorhizobium > Mesorhizobium sp. M0678. The sequence goes on from NZ_JAMYPT010000001.1 coordinate 312,746, forward strand.
GCCGCAGCTTCGTCGAGGAACGCGCCGATCCTAACGCCAACGTTTTCGACGTCGTCGTAAAACACATTTCCGACGAGCGCGCTGGACGCCGCCGTGTCGTCGTCGCCGGCTGGACTGAAGGTTCGCTCGACCGGCTCGGCCAGATCCTGGTCGAGCATCACCTTGGCAATCTGAAGCCGGTGGCGACGCTTGCCGAAGCCGAAAGGCTTGAGCCAGGGCAGGCGGGACTGGCCGTGCTGCCGCTCGAATCCGGCTTCGAGACTGAGAAACTGGTCGTCGTCGCCGAGCAGGACATTCTCGGCGACCGGCTGATCCGGCGCTCGAAGCGCAAGAAGCGCGCGTCCGACTTCATCGCCGAGGCTTCGGCATTGTCTTCAGGCGATATCGTCGTCCATGCCGACCATGGCATTGGCCGCTTCATCGGGCTGCGCACCATCGAGGCGGTCGGTGCGCCGCACGATTGCCTCGAAATCCACTATGCCGGCGACGATCGGCTATTCTTGCCGGTGGAAAACATCGAGCTGCTGTCGCGCTATGGCTCGGATTCGGCCGAGGCGACGCTCGACAAGCTTGGCGGCGGCGCCTGGCAATCGCGCAAGGCGCGGCTGAAGAAGCGCCTGCTCGACATGGCCGGGCAACTGATCCGCATCGCGGCCGAGCGACAAATGCGGGCCGCGCCGGCGTTGGTGCCGGCGGAAGGCCTCTATGGCGAGTTTGCAGCGCGTTTTCCCTATGAGGAGACCGATGACCAGCAGACGGCGATCGATTCGGTCATGGATGATCTAGGCGCCGGAAAGCCGATGGACCGGCTGATCTGCGGCGATGTCGGCTTCGGCAAGACCGAAGTTGCACTTCGCGCCGCCTTCATTGGGGCGATGGAAGGCTTTCAGGTGGCCATAGTGGTGCCGACGACATTGTTGTCGCGCCAGCATTTCAAGACCTTCTCGCAGCGCTTCTCCGGCCTGCCGATCCGCGTCGCCCAGGCCTCGCGGCTGGTCGGCGCCAAGGAATTGGCGGAGACCAAGAAGGGCATCGCCGAAGGCCAGATCGATATCGTCGTCGGCACGCATGCACTGCTCGGCTCCTCGATCTCGTTCAAGAATCTTGGTCTGCTGATCATCGATGAGGAGCAGCATTTCGGCGTCAAGCACAAGGAGCGGCTGAAGGATCTCAAGACCGACGTCCACGTTCTGACTTTGTCGGCGACGCCGATCCCACGCACGCTGCAGCTTGCCTTGACCGGCGTGCGCGAGTTGTCGCTGATCGCTACGCCGCCGGTCGACCGCCTGGCGGTGCGCACCTTCATCTCGCCCTTCGATCCGCTGGTCATCCGCGAGACGCTGCTCAGAGAACGCTACCGCGGCGGCCATTCCTTCTACGTCGTACCGCGCATCAGCGATCTCGCGGAAATCCATGATTTTCTGCGCGAATCTGTACCTGAGCTGAAAGTGGCGGTGGCCCATGGCCAGATGCCGCCCGGCGAGCTCGACGATATCATGAATGCCTTTTATGACGGCCAGTACGACGTGCTTTTGTCGACCACAATCGTCGAATCCGGCCTCGATATACCGACCGCCAACACGCTGATCGTGCATCGCGCCGACATGTTCGGCCTGTCGCAGCTCTATCAGTTGCGTGGCCGCGTCGGCCGTTCGAAGGTGCGCGCCTATGCGCTGTTCACGCTGCCCGCCAACCGCAAGCTAACCGATACAGCCGAGCGTCGGCTGAAAGTGCTGCAGTCGCTCGATACGCTAGGCGCCGGTTTCCAGCTGGCCAGCCACGACCTCGACATCCGCGGCGCCGGCAATCTGCTTGGCGAAGAGCAGTCGGGCCACATCAAGGAGGTCGGTTTCGAGCTCTACCAGCAGATGCTGGAGGAGGCGGTGGCCGAAGTGAAGGATTCCGGCGAGGTGCAGGACGGCGGCTGGTCGCCGCAGATCGCCGTCGGCACGGCGGTGATGATCCCGGAAAGCTACGTCCCGGATCTGCAGCTCAGGCTGGCGCTCTATCGCCGTCTTGGCGATCTCGAAAATACGGAAGAGATCGATGCTTTCGGCGCCGAGCTGATCGACCGGTTCGGGCCGCTGCCGGAAGAGGTTGAACATCTGTTGAAGATCGTCTTCATCAAGGCGCTTTGCCGCAAGGCCAACGTGGAGAAGCTCGACGCCGGGCCGAAAGGCGTCGTCATCCATTTCCGCAAGCGGGAATTCCCCAATCCGGTCGGGCTGGTCAAGCTCATCGGCGAACAAGGCTCGCTGGCCAAGATCCGACCCGACCAGAGCGTCGTCTTCAGCCGTGACTGGGCGACGCCCGAGAAGCGGCTGGCTGGCTCAGCGGTTGTCATGACGCAGCTGGCGCGGCTGGTGGAGAAGGCGGCGTAGCAGCGCGTCGGTGGTGCTCTGGGCACAACCGCACCGGCACTTTCGCAGTGCCGTGCTCATTCGCCACGCGACCACTTCCGGTCTAGAATAGGAAATCGGCTTCGTGTATGGAGCCGCGACCCCATATGGGGCGGATTGGCGGGCGATGGCGTCCGTGTGAAAGAGCGTTAGGTGCTTCGATGACGAAATGGTCGCCGAATTCGTGGAGAGCTAAGCCGATCCAGCAGGTTCCTGCCTATCCGGATCTTGCCGCGCTGAGGAACACGGAAGCCCAGCTTGCCACGTTTCCGCCGTTGGTTTTTGCAGGTGAGGCACGCAAGCTGAAGAAGCAGCTTGCAGCCGTCGCTGCCGGTGACGCATTCCTTCTGCAGGGCGGCGATTGCGCCGAGAGCTTCGCCGAACATGGCGCCGACAATATCCGCGACTTCTTCCGCGTCTTCTTGCAGATGTCGGTGGTGCTGACCTTCGCCGGCGCCCAGCCGGTGGTGAAGGTCGGCCGTGTCGCCGGCCAGTTCGCCAAGCCGCGCTCGTCCGACAATGAGACCAAGGGCGGCGTGACGCTGCCGAGCTATCGCGGCGACATCATTAACGGCATCGAGTTCGACGCCAAGTCGCGCATTCCCGATCCTGCAAGACAGGAGATGGCGTACCGCCAGTCGGCGGCCACGCTCAACCTTTTGCGTGCCTTCGCCCAAGGTGGCTATGCCAGCCTGGAGAACGTGCATCAATGGATGCTTGGCTTCGTGTCCGACAGCCCGCAGGGGGAGAAATACGAGTCGCTCGCCAACCGCATCACCGAGACGATGGACTTCATGAAGGCCGTCGGCATCACCTCGGAGACCAATTACGCGCTGCGCGAGACCGATTTCTACACCAGCCACGAAGCGTTGCTGCTCGGTTATGAGGAGGCGCTGACCCGCGTCGATTCGACCTCCGGCGACTGGTACGCCACCTCCGGCCACATGATCTGGATCGGCGATCGCACGCGCCAGCCCGACCATGCCCATGTCGAATACTGCCGTGGTATCAAGAACCCGCTCGGCCTGAAATGTGGCCCGTCGCTGACGCCGGAAGGCCTCTTGCAGCTCATCGACCTGCTCAATCCGGAGAACGAGCCGGGACGGCTGACGCTGATCGCGCGTTTCGGTTCCGACAAGGTTGCTGACCACCTGCCGAAGCTGGTGCGCGCGGTGCAGAAGGAAGGCCGCAGCGTGGTGTGGTCGTCCGACCCGATGCATGGCAACACCATCGAGGCCGCCGGCTACAAGACACGGCCGTTCGACCGCATCCTGAAGGAGGTGCAGACCTTCTTCGAGGTGCATCGCGCCGAAGGCACGCATCCGGGCGGCATCCATGTCGAGATGACCGGCAAGAACGTCACGGAATGCACCGGTGGCGCCCGCGCCATCACCGCCGAAGAGCTGCAGGATCGCTACCACACCCATTGCGATCCGCGCCTCAACGCCGACCAGGCGATCGAGTTGGCGTTCCTGGTCTCCGATCTGCTCAAGAAGACCCATCCGGTGCAGCACAAGCAGGCCGTCAATGGCTGATACGATCTGAACTGTGATGTCATTGAAGAAGCGCCGGGCGAAAACCGGCGCTTTTTCTATTCAATCCCGCCGGTGTCGCGTTTGCTCGTGCCTAACGCGCGCAAAACTGGAATCCTGCCAGGCGATGGCAAATTGCATCGGGAGGCCGACATGGCTGACAGTCACAGCGGATCATGCTTGTGCGGGGCAGTGCGGTTCCAGACACGAGGACCGCTACGCGGTGTCGTCTACTGCCATTGCTCGCAGTGCCGGAAGCAGAGCGGGCATTTTTATTCGGCGACCAATGTTGCCGACCGCGACATCACAATCACCGGCGCGGAGAGCATCACCTGGTACGAGGCTTCTCCGTTCGCCAGGCGCGGCTTCTGCAAGACATGCGGCTCTCTGCTGTTCTGGAAGCCGAGCGATGACGGCTATGTTTCGGTCATGGCAGGGCTGTTCGACGCGCCAACCGGGCTTCAAGGAGAATGCCATATCTTCGTCGGCGACAAGGGCGATTATTACGCCATCGATGACGGGCTGCCGCAGTTCGAGAAGTCGACACCGTCGATCAAGGTGGCAGGCGACTGATTTTTGAAGGGGTCGCCTTATTCCCTTGGTCCAGCCATTGCGCTAATCCCCTGCCGGTGATTCCGAAGGGTTTTGGCATGCAGCGGCTGATCGACGCTTTTTACAATTCGGTGCGGGCGTTTCGCAAACTGGCCGCCGGCGAGGAGGCCTTCCAGCTGGAGCTGACACTGCTCGTGCTTGCCTTGCCGCTCGGCTGGTTCCTTTCGGAATCGTGGCGCGGCTATGCGTTGCTGATCGGCGCGGTTCTGCTCATGATCATGATCGAGGTGTTGAACACCGGCATCGAGGCGGCATGCGACGCGTTCAGCCGCGAATTCAACATCGATATCCAACTGGCCAAGGATTGCGGTTCGCTGGCGGTGCTGATTTCGGTGGTGATCGCTGCCGGCGTCTGGGGCGTCGCCGTCATCGAGCGGATCCTCGGGGTACCGATCTGAGGTTTCAGACACTACATGCCGTCACTGCATTTCTCGTTTTGACCATGATCTTTGGAAGACCGGTACCACTTTTCGGGATCATGGTCTGAGGAAACCGATATGGCCGATACCGCCGGATTTCTGCTGCTCGAACGGGAGGGCCTGCCGGACGATCTTCGCTGGCTGGTTGAAAAATTTCCACGCGAGGTCTGGCAGGCGCATGCCAACATCCACGGCATAGCCAATATGTGGCTGCAGCGGCACGACATGTTCCGCGAGCTTGGCGGCATGCTCACCAGTGGTATTGGCGATTATCGGGATGGCAGGCTGAACGCGCAGGAATTCGCGCGCTGGTTCGCGCCGCGCCTCAACCATTTCCTCGGCAATCTCGACGGCCACCACAATGTCGAGGACCATCATTATTTCCCGGTCTTCGCCAAGGCCGAGACCCGTCTGAAGCGCGGCTTCGAAATCCTGGATGCCGATCACCACACAATCCATGAGGGACTGGAGCGCAATGCCCAGGCGGCAAATGCCTTCATCCGCACGCTTCAGGAGAGCGAAGACAAACAGCGTTTCGCCGCCGATGCCTATGCTGACGAGAACAGCCGGCTGATCGCCATGTTGACCCGGCATCTTGCCGACGAGGAAGACCTGATCATTCCGCTGATCCTCGAGAAGGGTGATCGTGCGCTCGGCATTGATTGACGATCAGCTTCCCTTGTGGAGTTCCTTCTTGGCGACGATATGGGCCGCGAGCCAGCCGAGGATGGCCGCAACGAGGCCGATTGCCAGAGCGATCAGCAACCGCTCGTGGCGGGCCAGCGCCTGGCCGACGATGTGCTCCGCGCCCAGTCCGAAGACATAACCGACAGTGCAGAACAGTGCCGCCCAGACTACCGACGAGATGGCGTTGAGGATGATGAAGCGCGCCGCGGCGATGCCCGACAGCCCGGCCGCGATTCCGCCGACCAGTCGCAGGCCATAGATGTAACGGTTCGACAGCACGAAAATGTTGGGATGAGAGGTGACAAGGCGGTAGGCGTGGCTGAAGCCCGGCCGGGCTCGGAGCCTGATCACGAATTTATGGTCGGCGAAGCTCCGTCCCAAGATGAAGAACAACGTGTCGCCACCGAAGGCGCCGAGCGCGGCTGCGAGAAACGCCTGCCACGGGACGAAGACATGCTGATGCGCAAAAAAACCGCCAAGAATTGCGGCGCTTTCGCCCTCGGCGACGCAGCCCAGAAAAACCGCGACCAATCCATATTGCTCAATGAGACGATGGATGACTTCCGTCATGAAGACGTTCGCTGCTTCGACAGAATGTCGTCGATGCGCTTCACCTGCTCGGCCAGCCGGGCGATCTCGTCTCGCATGCCGATGATCTGGCTGTGGCGCAGTTCGTCGAGCTTTTCGTGTAACGCCATGATCTCGATCTCGGCCTTGAGATTGACCTCATAGTCGTGGGCGGCGTCGATACGATCGCGCTCAGTCTGGCGGTTCTGCGCCATCATGATCACTGGCGCCTGCAGGGCGGCAACCATGGAAAGCACGAGATTGAGGAAGATGAAGGGATAGGGATCGAAGGCGGCGCGCGACAAGAGCCAGACATTGCCTGCCGTCCACAGGATCAGGAAGCCAATGAATGCCAGGATGAAGGACCACGAGCCGCCGATCCGGGCGATGGTGTCGGCCAGGCGATCGCCAAACGTCTGGTGAAAGGCGACGGCCTTGTTGGTGTCCTTGGAGATCGTGGTGCGCTCGAGCGTAGATTGCAGTACCCGGCTTTCGAGCGCGCTGAGGCCGTCCGGCTTTCGCTTCAGCCAGCGGCTTGCCAGGTCCTCGATCGTTTTGTTCATCGTCGCCTCCGTCGTCAGCGATGAGGTAGAAGCTGCCGGTTCATACGGGAAGTGGTAGATTGACGCGATGGGGTCAGGAAACAATGGTGGATTTTCAGAAAATTCGCGCCCGTGCAGCGAAACGCAAAGGCGGTGACGCAGCGCTGACGTCGCTGCTGGGTCCTATGCCCGACAATGCCGCGGTGGCAAAGATTGCGGACGACCGGATCCTGTCTACCATGGCCGAGCGGGTTTTTGCCGCCGGCTTTGTCTGGCGCGTCATCGAGCAGAAATGGCCGGGTTTCGAGGAAGCATTTCTTGGCTTCGAGCCGAAGCGGCTGCTGTTCCAGCCTGACGATTTTTGGCACGATCTCACAGCCGACAAGCGCATCGTCCGCAATCCGCAGAAGATCAAATCCGTACGCGACAACGCAGCCTTCGTCGAGCGCGTGTCGAAGGAGCATGGCAGCTTCGGCAAGTTCCTGGCCAATTGGCCGGCGGATGACCAGGTCGGATTGATGGCCTATCTCGGCAAGCACGGCAGCCGGCTCGGCGGCAATACCGGCCAGTATTTTCTGCGCTGGCTGGAGTGGGACGCCTTCATCGTCTCGGCCGACATGGCGGCAGCGCTGCGCGACGCCGGGCTCGACCTCGCGCAGAGCCCGACATCGAAGAAGGACCTGGACAAGATCCAAGTGCAGATAAACGCCTGGGCGGCGGAAACCGGGCTGCCGCGCCGGCACATTTCGCGCATTCTGGCAATGTCGATCGGCGAGAACCATCCGCCGGAAGCCTTGCGCGAATATATGGGCGAATAGGATCGACTGTTTGGTCCAAACGAACGCCATTGCTCGACGAATTTTGCCGCGCTAAACCCACGGGCATGACAGACAAGACCGCTCCAGACGTATTGCGCATCGCCGTCGCCCAGCTCAATCCGACGGTCGGCGACGTCGCCGGCAATCTTGCCAAGGCACGCGAGGCGAGGGCGGATGCCGCCCGCCAAGGCGCCGACCTCGTGCTGTTTACCGAGCTTTTCCTTGCCGGCTATCCGCCTGAGGATCTGGTGCTGAAGCCCGGCTTCCTGAAGGCCTGCGAGCGGGCGGCGGAGGATTTCGCCGGCGATACCGCCGACGGCGGCCCGGGTTTCGTCATCGGCACGCCGTTGAAGCGCAAGACCGGCACGCACAATTCGATCATCTTTGCCGATGGCGGCAAGATCCTTGCCGAACGCTACAAGCTCGATCTGCCGAATTACGGTGAGTTCGACGAGAAGCGCGTCTTCCAGGCCGGCCCCGAGATCCAGGGGCCGGTCAATTTCCGCGGCGTGCGCGTGGGAGTGCCGATCTGCGAAGATATCTGGGGCGAGGTTGCTGTCTGCGAGACGCTGGCCGAAAGCGGCGCGGAAATCCTGCTGGTCCCGAACGGCTCGCCCTATTACCGCGGCAAGGTCGACGTCCGCCACCAGATCGTCATCCGCCAGGTCATCGAATGCGGACTGCCGATTATCTATGCCAACCAGCTTGGCGGCCAGGACGAGCTGGTTTTCGATGGCGCATCGTTTGCCATAGGTTCTGACAAGACGCTGGCCTTCCAGATGAGCCAGTTCGAGGAGACGGTCAACGTCACCACCTGGAAGCGAAAGAATGACATCTGGTTCTGCTCTGACGGACCGATGTCGAAAATCCCGGAGAAGGAGGAGGCCGACTACCGCGCCTGCATGTTGGGCCTGCGCGATTACGTCAACAAGAACGGCTTCAAGAATGTCGTGCTCGGCCTTTCCGGCGGCATCGATTCGGCGATCTGCGCGGCACTTGCCGTCGATGCGCTGGGCGAGGAACGGCTGCGCGCCGTGATGATGCCTTACCGCTACACTTCGAAGGACTCGCTGAAGGATGCCGAGGACTGCGCCCGCGCACTCGGCTGCCGCTACGATATCGTGCCGATCTTCGAGCCGGTCGAGGGCTTCCTGCACACGTTGACACAGCTTTTCGAGGGCACCAACGAAGGCATCACCGAGGAAAACCTGCAGAGCCGGGCCCGCGGCACCATCCTGATGGCGATTTCCAACAAGTTCGGCTCGATGGTGGTCACCACCGGCAACAAAAGCGAGATGTCGGTCGGCTACGCGACGCTCTATGGCGACATGAATGGCGGCTTCAATCCGATCAAGGACCTCTACAAGATGCAGGTCTATGCGCTGTCGCGCTGGCGCAACGCGCATGTGCCGCCGGGTGCGCTCGGTCCGTCCGGCGAGGTGATCCCGACCAACATCATCGACAAGGCGCCCTCGGCGGAACTGCGAGAGAACCAGACGGACCAGGATTCGCTGCCGCCCTATCCGGTGCTCGACGACATATTGGAGTGCCTAGTCGAAAACGAGATGGGTGTCGACGACATCGTCGCGCGCGGCCATGACCGGGCGACGGTGACGCGCGTCGAGCACCTGCTTTACGTCGCCGAATACAAGCGCCGGCAGGCGGCACCCGGTGTGAAGATCACCAGGAAGAATTTCGGCCGCGACCGCCGCTATCCCATTACCAACCGGTTCAGGGATGGCGGGTAGGCGATTGGCCTGTTTAACGGTTTAGCCATGGCCAACCTTGAAATCAGCTTCGACCCGTCGCGGATCGACTTCCGGGCGACGTCCGACATTTTGAAGGAGAGCTATTGGGGCAGCGGCCGCAGCGATGAACTGCACCGCCGCGCCTTCGCCAACTCACTGTGCGTCGGCGCCTATGTCGGCGGCAATCAGGTCGGCTTCGGCCGGGCGATCACCGACCGTACGGTATTTGCCTATCTCGCAGACATAATTGTCTGGCCCGGGTATCGCGGACAAGGCATCGGAACCCGGCTTGTCCAGGCGCTTATCGACCACTCGGACGTCAAGACGGTCACGCATTGGAGCCTGTCGACCAACGACGCCCATGCGGTTTACGAAAAGCTCGGCTTCAGGCCTTCCACCGACGGCCGCTATATGCGCTTCGACCGTATCCCGGCAACCTGAACAGAGGCAGCGCACAACCCGCGATTGTTGCAAATCGTCTCACTGCTTGGACCAGATGCGCTTTTGGCTATCTACTGACTTGGCGCGGCGTTGAGGCGTCTCTATAAACACCTCTCCGCGATTCCCCTTCAGGAGGAACCGAATGCCAGGATTTGACATCGTTATGCGAGGCCGCGAAGCCTAGGTCTTGGTCAGTGCGCCGCGAGATAGCCTCGCGGCAAGGCTGAACCGAGGCAGGTATTTCGCCGCTGCCGGTCGCCGCCCCTCTACAGGGCCGCCAAATACGCCAAACCTCCGCATCTCCGGGCGCCAAACGGCGCCGACGCGGTTTTTCAATTTCTACTTTCGTGGGATCGGGCTCGTTTGCGCCCGAATGACATCATGACTCGTTTTCGAATAGATTTGCGCGCGGGCGCCTTTCGCAGCGTTCTTGGCTTCACGCTCAGCCATTGGCGGCGTCAGCCGTGGCGACTTGCCGGCATTATGGGCACGTTCCTGCTGTCGACCTTGGCCGACGTGCTGACGCCGCTCTATTCCGGCCGGCTGGTGGATGCCGTCGCCAGCAGTGCTGCGGCCGACGATGTTGCGTGGAACGCGGCGACAGCGGCCTTTTCGATGCTGGTGGCCCTGGCGCTCACCGGTGTCGTGCTGCGCAATCTCGCCTTCATGGCCATTGTCGAGCTGACGTTGAAGATGATGGCGGATATCGCCGCCGACGCCTTCCACCGCGTCCAGCGCTTCTCCACCGACTGGCACGCCAACAGCTTCGCCGGATCGACGGTGCGCAAGATAACGCGCGGCATGTGGGCGCTCGACCTGCTCAACGACACGATCCTGATCGCGCTGCTGCCATCGGTCGTCATGCTCGTCGGCTCGACGCTGCTGCTTGGCTGGTTCTGGCCGCTGATGGGTGCTGTCGTCGCCACCGGTTCGGTTCTGTTCATCGCGGTGACGACGATGCTGTCGCTTGGCTATGTCGCGCCCGCGGCAAGGCTTGCCAATGCGTGGGATACACGGCTCGGCGGCTCGCTGGCCGACGCGGTGAGCTGCAATGCCGTGGTCAAGGGTTTTGGCGCCGAGGAACGCGAGGAGACACGGCTTGCCGAGGTCGTCGCTAAATGGCGCGGTCGCACGCGCCGCACCTGGATGCGCGGCACCGTCAACGGCACCACGCAAGGGACGATGCTGCTGCTTTTGAGGGCAGCGGTTATCGGATTCTCCCTGCTGTTGTGGTCGTGGGGGCAGGCGAGCGCCGGCGATGTCGCCTTCGTGTTGACCTCATTCTTCGTGCTGCAAGGCTATCTGCGCGACATCGGCACACATATCCGCAATCTGCAGCGCTCGATCAACGACATGGAGGAACTGGTCGACTTCCAGTCCGAACCACTCGGCATCGAGGATCGGCCCGGAGCCAAACCGATCCGGATCACCGATGGCCGTATCACCTTCGACAAGGTCACGTTCCATTATGGCAGCCACCGCCTGCCGCTCTATCGCGACTTTTCGGTGGACATCGCGCCGGGCGAACGGGTTGGGCTGGTTGGCCATTCGGGCTCCGGCAAGACGACATTCGTCAAGCTGATCCAGCGCCTCTACGACGTGACTGCGGGCAATATCCTGATCGACGGCCAGGATATTGCCAATGTGGCGCAGGCGTCGCTGCGCGCACAGATCGCGATTGTCCAGCAGGAGCCGATCCTGTTTCACCGGTCGCTGGCCGAAAACATCGCCTATGCCCGGCCGGCCGCCATGCAGGCCGAGATCGAGCACGCGGCGCGATTGGCCAGCGCGCATGACTTCATCGCCAATTTGCCGAAAGGCTATGGCACGCTGGTCGGCGAGCGTGGCGTAAAGCTATCGGGTGGTGAGCGTCAACGCGTTGCAATCGCACGCGCCTTTCTTGCCGATGCGCGCATTCTCATCCTGGATGAGGCAACGTCGAGCCTCGATTCGGAATCGGAGGTGCTGATCCAGCAGGCGATGGAGCGCTTGATGGTCGGCCGCACGACGCTGGTCATTGCCCACCGGCTGTCGACGGTGCGGGCGCTGGACAGGCTTTTGGTGTTCGATCGCGGCCGCATCGTCGAAGAGGGCTCGCATGACCAGCTGATCCGGCTGCAAGGCGGCATCTACCGCCGGCTGTTCGAACGCCAGGCGCTTGAGCTGACCAAAGGCATGGTGATCTGACGGTTGCGGCGCCGCGCGTCCTGATGGACGCGTGGCGCTGCAGTCTTTTCTTCGCCTTCGTCATGTTCTATGTCTGCCGCCGAGCGCGGGGGCGCGTCTTGTCAATAGCAAAACCATCCGGTACGCCCCGCTCATGACAGTTACCGTCCGTTTCGCCCCGTCACCGACCGGCCGCATCCATATCGGCAATGCGCGCACCGCTCTGTTCAACTGGCTGTTCGCCATCAAGAACAAGGGCCGCTTCATCCAGCGCTTCGACGACACCGACGTTGCCCGTTCGACGCAGGAATTTTCCGACGCCATCCTTTATGACCTGCATTGGCTGGCCATCTTCCCCGACGCCACGGAGTATCAGTCGCGGCGGGTCGAAATCTATGATGCCGCACTGCAGAAGCTGAAGGAGGCGCGCCTCGTCTATGCCTGCTATGAGACGCCTGAAGAGCTCGACCTGAGGCGCAAGGTGCGCCGCACGCGTGGCCTGCCGCCAGTCTATGGCCGCGAGGCGCTGACGCTGGCACCCGAGCAGGTGGCGGAATATGAGGCCGATGGCCGGCGGCCGCACTGGCGCTTTCTGCTGCCCAACTTCAGCAGCGATCCGCTGCAGCCGGAGCGCACCGAAATCCAGTGGAACGACCTGGTGCGCGGCGAAGAGACCGTCGACCTCGCCTCGCTTTCAGACCCGGTTCTGCGGCGTGAGGACGGCACCTACCTCTATACATTGCCTTCGGTTGTCGACGACATCGACATGGGCGTCAGCCATGTCATTCGCGGCGACGACCACGTCACCAATACCGGCGTCCAGATAGCCCTGTTCCGAGCACTTGGCGCGGAGCCGCCGGTGTTCGGCCACCACAATCTCCTGACAACGGCATCAGGCGAGGGACTTTCGAAGCGCACCGGCGCGCTGTCCATCCAGAGCCTGCGTGAGAGCGGCATCGAGCCGATGGCGATCGCTTCGCTGGCGGTGCTCGTCGGCACCTCGGAAAACGTCGTGGCGGTGCCAACGATGGCCGAGCTAGCCGAGCGCTTCGATCCGGCTGCAACATCGAAATCCGCCGCCAAATTCGACCCGGACGAGCTCTTCGTGCTCAACCGCACGCTGCTGCATCACATGCCGTTTTCCGAGGCGCGCGACCGGCTGATCGTGCTCGGCATCTCCGGCGAACAGGCCGAGCCTTTCTGGCTGGCCGTGCGCGGCAATCTCGACAGGCTGGCCGATGCGGCGATCTGGTGGCGTACGCTTCGAGACGGTCCAGAGGAGCCGGCGGAGTTTTCCGACGATGACCGCGACTTTCTTCGCCAGGCGTTCGAACTGCTGCCGGAGGAGCCTTGGAACGGCACCGTCTGGAAAGACTGGACCGGCAAGATCCGAGAGGCGAGCGGCCGTAAGGGCAAGGCGCTGTTCATGCCGCTCAGGCTGGCGCTTACGGGACAGCCTTCGGGTCCGGAGCTTGCAGATCTGTTGCCGCTGCTGGGTCGGGAAGGAACGTTGGCCCGACGACCCTGACCTTGCGCTGTTCTGGCGGGGGCAGGGACGTCGGCGAAGGCACGGGCTTGACGGCAAGGCGTCTGATCGCCTCACGGTCGAGACCGTCTTGCGCATTGGCCAAGGACTCCGGGTCGGCGCCCGGATCAGGCCTAGCAACCGGCAGCGGAATGAACGGGGTACTCTCTACATTCGCCTCAGATTGTGCCCGGGTTGGCGGGTTGCCGGCGATGATCTCGAAATTCTGCGCGGCATTGCAGCCGCAGGTCGGCGGCCGCGGCATGTCGGACTGCTTGTAGAGGTAGGCCGTCGGCAGTTCGATATAAGGCCTGCCGGTCACCGAAGACGTCATGGACGCCGAATCGCCATTCATGCCGCGCGTGTAGAAAACCTGCATTTCTGTGCCGGGGCAGCTCGATTCGCAATTCTTCTGGTCGCGCTCGAAATCGCCCAGTGAGGCGGCATTCGACATCGGAAAGAAATAACCGTCGCAGGTCCGCACGCACATGGTGCGGAATTCGCCTCGCGGCTGGCCCAACTCGTCGGCGTTGTTGAGCATGGTGCGAATGTTGCGCGGCTGACTTAGTTCTTCAGCCTGGTCGGGCTCTTCAGGCTGATCGGGCGCACCGGGTTCAGTTGCGTCACTGCCCAAAAGCTGGTCGAGCAGGTTTCGCTTGCCGTTTTCACGGCTGGCTTCGCGGACCGGCGCGGGCGTCCGCGCCGCCCCATCATCGCGGCAGCCATTGGCGTCAAGCAACGTCAATATGCGCGCGCGATCGCGTCGCGAACCACCGCCGGCAAGGTCGGCGCGCTTGGCCTGGAGGGCGTCGAGATTGGCTGCCATGCGATCGATGGTGGCGTCGAGTGCCGCGCATGCATTGGCGTTGCGGCGAGACAGCGAAAAGCCGCAGCCGGCGCTGCTGGCCTGGCTGACGGCCTTTGAAATCTGCTGGCGCTGCCGGACGATTGCGTCGTCATATTTCCTGAGCAAAGCCGGTTTGCCGCCGCCACCACGAGAAGCGGCGGCAAGATCGGCTTCAAGCTGGCGGCAGAGGCGCGGAGCGGCCTGCGCCTGAGTGACGGCAATGCCGCACAGTAGCAGAGCGCCGAGCAGCGCGGCGGCCCGCGTCAGCTTCCAACATGCGCCCGTCATCCCTCCGAAACTCCGCCTGCCTGTCGTTCAGAAAGCTACCGCGCTTGCGGTTAACCGTTTGTTTAGCATACCGCCGATTCCGGCTTCATCCCAAATCGGATGGCTTGCGCCGGTGCGCGGCTTCGACCACGACCAGCGCTGTCATATCGACCACGCCGCACGACATACTCGGACAGAGCCACGACCGAGACATCCTGGCGATGCACGAAAAAGGCGTATTCGCCCAGAAGAATGCCCGGATCCAGAATGCCCGGAGGCTTGGCATGACCGCGATTACCCGTCGAGCCGCAGTGCAGTTTGGTCTTTTGTGCCTGGCGATGCCGGATGCCATGGCGCAGGAAAAGCCCATCACGCCGGATTGGGGTACCAAATTGGTCGAAGCTGCCCGTGAGCAGATCGGCGTCACCATGCTCTACGATCCGACCTATACACGCCTGGCCTATCCGGGCGGGGACGTTGGGCCCGAGCGGGGTGTGTGCACGGATGTCGTGATCCGTGCCTATCGCCGCGCCTTCGATCTCGACCTGCAAGAATTGGTGCATGAGGATATGCGGGCCAATTTTGCCGCCTATCCGAAGGCTTGGGGCTTGAAGGCGCCCGACCGCAACATCGACCACCGCCGTGTGCCCAACCTTGCGGTCTATTTCGAGCGGCGCGGTGCTGCCTTGCCCGTCAGCCAAGACCCGGCCGACTATCGGCCAGGGGATCTCATCGCCCAGATGCTGCCCGGCAATCTGTCGCATATTGCCATCGTGTCGTCCAATCGCTCCACTTTGGTACCGACAAGAAGACTGGTCATTCACAATATCGGCGGCGGCGCCAGGGAAGAGGACACTTTGTTTGCCTTCAGGCAGACAGGACATTTCCGGTTCAGGCCAATCTGAGAAAGCCCGCGGCTATTCCAGATCGACGATGGCTTGCGCCTTGTGCGCGGCTTCGACCACGGCCAGTGCCGTCATATTGACGACGCCGCGCGACGTCACCGACGGCGTCAATATATGCGCCGGGCTGTCGGTGCCGAGCAGGATCGGGCCGACATGCAGCGCGTCCATCATTGTGCGCAGCGCCGTCAGTGTGATGTTCGCCGAATCGAGATTGGGGAACACCAGCAGATTGGCTTCGCCTTTCAGCCGCGAATGCGGATAGACGCGTTGGCGCAGCTGCTCCGATAGTGCCGAGTCGGCATGCATCTCGCCGTCGCATTGCAGGTCGGGCGCGATGCGCGCCAGGATTGCCGCTGCCTGCCGCATCTTCATGGCGCTTGGCGAATCGCGAGAGCCGAAATCAGAATGCGAAAGCAGGGCTGCCTTGGGCTCGATGCCGAAACGCTGAATTTCCTCGGCCGCCAAAACGGTCATTTCCGCTATTTCTTCGGCGGTCGGGTCGACGGAGACATGGGTGTCGGTGAGGAAAATGATGCCGCGCTGCGAGATCAGCATGGAGAGCGTCGACAGGTCGCGATCCCTAATGCCGGCGCGTGGCCCGATGATCAACGTCACGTTGCGCAGATGGCGCTCGAATCGGCCTTCGAGGCCGCAGACCATGGCGTCGGCGTCGCCGCGCTTCAGGGCAAGGGCCGCGATCACCGTATTATCGGTGCGCACCATGGTGCGCGCGGCTTCCGTCGTCACCCCACGCCGGCCGGCAAGCTCGATCAAAAGGTCAACATAGTGGCGGTAACGCGGATCGTCTTCCGGGTTGATCAAGCCGAAATCGATGCCCGGCTTGATGCGCAGCCCGTAGCGCTTCAGCCGCACCTCGATGACATGCGGGCGGCCGATCAGGATCGGTTCGGCAATGCCTTCCTCGAGCACGACCTGCGCGGCGCGAAGCACGCGCTCGTCCTCGCCGTCGGCATAAATGACGCGCTTGGCGCTCGACGTCTTGGCCATCGAGAATACCGGCTTCATGACCAGGCCGGAGCGGAAGACGAAGCGGTTCAGCTTGTCGATATAGGCGGCGAAATCTGTGATCGGCCGGGTCGCGACGCCGGTCTCGCACGCTGCCTTGGCGACAGCAGGGGCAATGCGCAGGATCAGCCGCGGATCGAAAGGCGAGGGGATCAGGAACTCCGGACCAAAGATCGGCGTCTCGCCGGAATAGGCACGCGCGGCAACGTCGGACGGCTCTTCGCGGGCAAGCGCTGCAATCGCTCGCACGGCGGCCATTTTCATCTCTTCGTTGATGGCGCTTGCACCACAATCCAGCGCGCCACGGAAGATGTAGGGAAAACAGAGTACGTTGTTGACTTGGTTGGGGAAATCGGAGCGGCCTGTGCAGATCATCGCGTCGGGCCGTGCTGCCCGCGCCGCTTCCGGCATGATCTCGGGATTGGGGTTGGCCAGCGCGAGGATCAACGGCTTGGGCGCCATGTGGTGGAGCAGTTCCGGTTTCAGTACGCCGGCGGCAGACAGGCCGAGAAACACGTCGGCGCCGGGCAGAACGTCAGCCAGCGCGCGCGCCTCGGTATCCTTCACGTAGGGGTCTTTCCAGCGGTCCATCTCCTCGACGCGGCCCTTATGGGCGACCCCGAACCGGTCGGTGACCCAGATGTTTTCGACCCGCGCGCCGAGCGAGACCAGAAGGTTGAGGCACGCAAGCGCCGCAGCACCTGCGCCCGACGTGACGATCTTGATGTCGGAGATGGACTTGCCGGCGAATTCCAGCCCATTGAGCACAGCGGCGGCGACGATGATGGCGGTGCCGTGCTGGTCGTCATGGAAGACCGGTATGCCCATGCGGGCTTTCAACTGTTCCTCGACTTCGAAGCATTCGGGCGCCTTGATGTCTTCCAGGTTGATGCCGCCGAAGGTTGGTTCCAGCGCCGAGATCGTCTCGACCATGCGCTCGATGCCCGGTGCATCGATCTCGATGTCGAAGACGTCGATGCCGGCGAACTTCTTGAACAGTACGGCCTTGCCTTCCATCACCGGCTTGGAGGCGAGCGGACCGATATTGCCGAGGCCCAGCACCGCCGAACCGTTGGTGACAACGCCGACCAGATTGGCGCGGGCTGTATAGTCGGCGGCGGTTGCCGGGTCGTCGCGGATTTCAAGGCAGGGGGCGGCGACCCCCGGCGAATAGGCAAGCGCCAGGTCGCGCTGATTGCCCAGTGGCTTCGTCGCCTGGATTTCCAGCTTTCCGGGACGGGGGTGCTTATGGAAATAGAGCGCTGCTTCGTCGAGGTCGGATCGGGCCGCCTTCTTGCTTTCGCCTGTCATGACGGCCGCCTCCTCAGTTCAGTCCGTTTGGTGTTTTGAGTCTCTTAGCATGCAGCCGCAGCTTTTCGAGGGGTGATATGTCGCAAGCGCGACGCTCTGCCTCGCATTAGCCTAACTTTGCGATCTGCTGTGGAAGATGTTTGCGACGAAGTAGTGCTGCGGCGAGCTATGTCGGCGCCGGTTCGAATGATCATTATGTGTGGAGGGCGGTCGCTTAGTTCTCGACGATAAAGGTGCCGTCCGTGTCTTGGTAGACGAACAACTCGACGGCGTCGTGCTTTTGACGGTCGGTCGAGATCGCGACGAAGTCATCCCCTTCCAAGTGAAAGGTAATCTCTTGATCGGTAGATGTGACGCGTTCGATGTGCGAACCGCTTGCTGCGTCACTCATGCGCAGCGACACCTCTGAATAGGCGGTAAGGCCGGTGCCGTCGGAGAAAAGAACAGTAATCCCGTACCCTTCTTCACTTCTTCCAACGGACCGTATCGACTTGCCGATCATTCTTTCTGCGAAGGTTTTCACAGTACTCCTCCCGATCCGTCGTTAGGAGAAACAGGATCAGTCGGTGGCAGGCGAACCTTGGCTTTAGCAATCATCCATTCGACTACTTCAACGGAAACCTCGGGCTGACCTAAGGTAATCGTCATCTTTCCATCAATGTCCGAGAAAAAAATCTCGCCCACTATGTGATTGTCCTGGTCGACGAGCTCCAGGTACATGCCATCCCGTTGAACATCACTGCCAATCGTTGCTTCATAATTCCGCCCGGCCAGTTCAACCATGCCGCCAGTATCTGCGAAAGACGCAAGGCCCGCAATGGATGGAAAGCGGACGCTACAGTCCCGTCGAAAGGCGGCTCTGCAGCGCTTGCACCTCTTCTCGCGAAAGGGGCGCGCTCTCGTCTGACAGGAAGAACAGAACCTCCAAGACGCCCTCGTCCGCAAAGTTGAAGTCGTCGCTCATGATCAGCGCATCGGCAACATAGGCGGCGGCTTGGACCGGGAGCGTGCCGTCCGCCAGCCCGTTAACCAGCACGTCCACATGCCGACGGTCAATGATCGTATTTGGCCCCTCAGTGATGATGACATGCCCCACGGAGCCAGGCTTGGATGCGGCGGTCACGCATTCGGTCACTTCGGCTTCAATCTCCTGCCAAAGCTCGTCCGGTAGTTTGTCGCCGTTGAGGAAGGATACGAGGGACGAGTGTTGCATTGGCGGAGCTTATGCTGATGGCTACAACGTCCGCAATGGGTCGTTTCCCGCCGTTCCCAGCGGATACCAAAGCGTCAGATACCCACTAAAACGCGCTGACATAGAGGCCGCCGTCCACCGGTATGTTCTGTCCGGTCAGATAGCCGGCATGGACCGAGCACAGGAAGGCGCAGATCTGGCCGAATTCCTCCGGCGTGCCGAGTCGCTTGGCCGGAACATTGGCCGCTGCTTGCGCCTTGCGCGCGGCGGCGGCGGCCGGATCTTCGGGCGTGCCGGCCTCGTGCGGGCCGCGCAGCCGGTCGGTATCGAGTTTTCCCGGCAGCATGTTGTTGATCGTCACATTGCGGTCGATCACCGTGCGCGCGACGCCGGCGAGGAACGAAGTGAGGCCGGCGCGGGCGCCGGACGACAGGTCGAGGCCGGGGATAGGAACATAGACCGACAGCGAGGTGATGTTGACGATGCGGCCGAAGCCGCGCGCCGCCATGCCGTCGATCACCGCCTGAACCAGTTCGACAGGGGTCACCATGTTCTGGGTGACGCCTTCGAGGATCTTTTCGCGGTCGAGCGCGCGGAAATCGCGAAACGGCGGACCGCCATTGTTGTTGACGAGGATGTCGGGATCGGGGCAGGCGGCAAGCAGCGCCTTCTGGACATCGGGCTTGGATACGTCGCCGACGATTTCGGTCACCTTGACGCCGAATTTCTCGCGCAGTTCAGCGGCAGTTTTGGCCAGCACGTCGGCGTTGCGGCCATTGACCACCAGATCGCAACCTGCCTCTGCCAGTGCCATGGCGCAGCCGCGTCCCAAGCCTTTGCTGGAAGCGCAGACGATGGCCTTCTTGCCGCGAATGCCGAGATCCATGGTGATTTTCTCCTCCGATTGCCGCGGCAACCTATCCGGATGGCTGGACCAATCGCAACCGTCATACGGTTGTTGCATGAATCGGGGCATAGCCTCACGCGAAAGCAACGGTGACAAATGATGTCCGGCGCAGAGCCCCGCACTTTCCGCAGCATGTTCATCTCCGACGTCCATCTCGGATCGAAGGCGGCGAAGGCCGAGTTCCTGATCGATTTCCTGCGCCATCACGATGCCGATATCATCTATCTCGTCGGCGACATCGTCGACGGCTGGCGCTTGAGACGAAGCTGGCATTGGCCGCAGAGCCACAATGACGTCGTCCAGAAATTGCTGCGCAAGGCGCGCAAGGGCGCCAGCATCACCTACATCGCCGGCAATCACGACGAGTTCGCGCGCCAGTTCCAGGGCGTGCATTTCGGCGGCATTGTCGTCGCCGATCGCGCCATCCACGAGACGGCCGATGGCAAACGCCTTCTTGTCATCCATGGCGACCAGTTCGACACCGTCGTCCATAATGCGCGCTGGCTGGCCTATCTCGGCGACTACGCCTATGACGCGGCGATGCTGGTCAACCGCGTCATCACGCGCCTGCGCCAGGTGCTCGGCCTGCCTTACTGGTCGTTCTCGTCCTGGGCCAAGGTCAAGGTCAAGAAGGCGGTGAATTTCATCGGCTCGTTCCAGACCGTGCTGACCGAGGAGGCGCGCCGCTCGCATGTCGACGGCGTGATCTGCGGGCACATCCACCATGCCGCGATCGAACGCTATGAGGACGTGCAATACATCAACACCGGCGATTGGGTGGAGAGCTGCACGGCGGTGGTCGAGCATTTTGACGGCCGGATGGAGATCCTGCACTGGGCGCATGTCCTGCCGGAGACTCCGGTCGGCAGCGAGGTGCTCGTGCCGATCGACATCAAGGGCAGGGCAGTCCAGGCGGCTTGACCAAATCCGGCCGCATCTCGCTTCAATCGGTTAGTCCAGCGGTTTCATCGACTTTTTCGCCGTGTTAAGCAGCGGCAGGTGTGGCGGGCCGACCCGGCTGAATGCCGTGCCGACGGATCGCCTGTCAATGTCCTCGCTGCCGCCGCTTTCGCCCGAACAGCTCGTCAAGCCACGCCATTTCGAACTGCGCATGAGCTTGATCTTCTTTACGCTCTTCGTTCCGCTCGGGACGCATGTGCCGTATTTCCCGCTGTGGCTGCAGGCGAAGGGGTTCCATGCCGAACAGATAGCCGTGATCCTCGCCGCGCCGATGTTCCTGCGCGTGGCGACGACGCCTTTTCTTACTGCGCTGGCAGACAAAGCGAGCGACCGCGCCAATGTCTATGTTGCGCTGGTCGCCGCATCGCTGATCCTGTCCGCCGGCTACCTCCTGCCGCCGACCTACGCAACGGTACTTGCCGTGTCGTTGGCCCTGACGGTCGTCTGGACGCCGCATTCGCCGATTGCCGATTCGCTCGCCCTTTCAGGTGTTCGCCGCTTCGGCTCGAATTACGCAAGCATGCGCAAATGGGGCTCGATCTCCTATCTCTGCGCCAATCTCGCCGGCGGTTTCATCCTGTCGGCGAGCGGTGCCCAGGCTGTCCCGGTGATCATCTTCGCGGCGCTGTTTGCCGCGCTAGCCGCCGGACTGATTGCGCCGCGCCTCGGCCGTCCACGCCGCGCCTCGCCGCTTTCGGCCGCCGATATCCAGCAATCGGCACCGAAACTCCTCAACCGGTACTTCCTCTATTTTTCGACAGGCGTCGGCGTCATCACCGCCAGCCACGCATTTCTCTACGGTTTCGTGTCGATCTACTGGAAGTCGATCGGCATCAGCGATTCGGTTGTCGGGCTTCTGTGGGGGTGGGGCGTCGTCGCCGAGATATGCATGTTCGTCGTTTTCACCCGCGCTTTCGCCTCCTTCTCGGTCGTCTCGATCATGCTGATTGCCGGGATTGGCGCGATCGTGCGCTGGTTCGCCTTTCCGCTGATCTGGCCGCTTGGGCTTGGCGTTGGCGGGTTTTTCGCGATCCAGACGCTGCACGCGGTTTCTGTGGCGCTGGTGCTGATCGGCCTGCAAAAGATGATCGGTGAGACGGTCGCGGAAGAACGCACCGGGGCGGCGCAAGGCATCGCCTACTTCTCCAATGGCTTCTTCATGGCGGCGGCGACGCTGATTTCCGGTCCTCTTTACGACCGCTTCGGCGCGAATGGCTTCTTTGCGATGATCCCGATCGCCCTGACGGGCCTGGCTCTGA
Source organism: Mesorhizobium sp. M0678 (assembly GCF_040320505.1). NCBI lineage: Bacteria > Pseudomonadati > Pseudomonadota > Alphaproteobacteria > Hyphomicrobiales > Phyllobacteriaceae > Mesorhizobium > Mesorhizobium sp. M0678. Next base: position 334,876 of record NZ_JAMYPT010000001.1, read on the forward strand.
TCGGGCTTGCCGCGCGTTCAGCCCCACAGCGCCCGCTCGGGCGGTGACACCAGCGAACCTTGGTAGACGAGACCGGGAACGCGGTCGCGGGCCAGCAGCAGCGGACCGTCGAGATCGACGAAATCGGCATCCTGCGCCAACAGCACGGCCGGCGCCATCGCAAGCGATGTGCCGACCATACAGCCGACCATGACACCAAGACCCAGTTCGCGGGCGCGGTCGCGAAGCACGAGTGCAGCGGTCAGGCCACCCGATTTGTCGAGCTTGATGTTGACGGCGTCATAAAGGCCGACAAGCGCTTCAAGGTCCTTCGCCTCGTGCACGCTTTCGTCGGCACAGATCGGTACCGGATGCGCGATGTGGCGAAGAATACGGTCATGTCCCGCCGGCAGCGGCTGTTCGATCAAGGCGATACCGTGCTCGGCGGCAAAGGCGAGGTTTGCGACGATATTGTCGTCATTCCAGCCCTCATTGGCGTCGAGAATGATTCGGCTGTCGGGTGCTGCCGCCGTCACTGCACGGATGCGCGCGATGTCGTTGTCGCCGCCGATCTTGACCTTGAGTAGCGGGCGCTGGGCGTTAGCGCGGGCCTGCGCCGCCATCGCCTCCGGCTCGGCGAGCGACAATGTATACGCCGTCTCAAGCGGTCGTAACGGAACGGTTCGTATCGTATGCGCCACCGGTGTTCCGCTGATCTTCGCTTCCAGGTCCCAGAGCGCGCAGTCGATGGCACTGCGTGCCGCGCCGGCAGGCATGGCATCGAGCAGGGCGATGCGGCTGATGCCGCGCGAGATCTCGCTGCGCATCGCCTCGATCGCGTCGCGCACACCCTCCATGGTCTCGCCATAGCGCTTGTAAGGGACGCATTCGCCGCGTCCTGTACGGCCGTTTTCGGTGATGGCGCAGGAAATCACCTCCGCTTCGGTCTTCGAGCCGCGCGAAATGGTAAAGGTCCCGGCTATCGGAAAGCGCTCGGCCTCGACCGAAATGACACGCGCCATATTTTTCTGCTCCAGCTGTGCGACAAGGAGGATATCGGCAAATCGACAGGTCGGCCCCGTCAGGCTAAACAGGATGCCATGTTGACCATCCGCAAACGCGACGCAAGCGGCCCTGCCACGGAGCCCGACCACCAGCCGCGCATCGCGATCGGCGAGGAGGGCGACGTTCTCGGCTGCGCTTTCTCGGGAACCTGGACGACACGTACCGTTGCCCTGGTCGATGCCGAGATGCGTAAGATCGAGAAGCGCGGCGGCTTCAAGACGCTGGCGCTCGACCTTTCACAAATCGAGAAGATGGACACTGCCGGGGCGTGGCTGATCGACCGCCTGGTCAGCAGCTTCGAAAAGAAGAGCGTCGAGATCACGATGCAGGGGCAAAGCGAGATTGCCTCGATCCTGCTCGGCGCCGTCGGTGATGCGGTCCGACGCGAGCCCGAATCAGGTCCGGCAAAGCCGCCCAACATCATCATTCGCGGGCTCGAGGCGGTTGGCCGGCGCGTTTATGAGATGCGCGACGATTTCCTGGCCGCAATGAATATCCTCGGCGCCACGATACGCGGCTCGCAGATGAAGCTTGGCCGTGGCCATGCCGTCAACATGGCGGCGATCTTCAACCAGATCGATCGCATGGGTGTCGGCGCCATACCGGTAGTCGTGCTGATGTCGGCCATCGTCGGTGCGATCGTCGCCCAGCAAGGCGCTTATCAGCTCAGCTATTTCGGCGCCGACATCTTCGTCGTCGACCTGGTCGGGGTGCTGATCCTGCGCGAGCTCGGCGTGCTGATGACGGCGATCATGATCGCCGGCCGCTCCGGCAGTGCGATCACCGCCGAGATCGGCTCGATGAAGATGCGCGAGGAGGTCGATGCGCTGAAGGTGATCGGTCTTAATCCAATCGGCGTGCTGGTGTTTCCGCGGCTGGTCGCGCTGGTCATCGCGCTGCCTTGCCTGACGATCGTCGCCAACTTTGCCGCGTTGGGCGGCGGCATTTTGGCTGCATGGCTCTACTCCGATATTGCACCGGCAGCGTTCATCGACCGGCTGCGTGTCGCAATCGACCTCAGCACCATCTTTGCCGGCCTGATCAAGGCGCCGTTCATGGCCATGATCATCGGCATAATTGCCTCGGTCGAGGGCATGAAGGTTGGCGGCAGCGCCGAATCGCTTGGCCAGCATGTGACCGCCTCAGTGGTGAAGTCGATCTTCGTGGTCATTATCCTCGACGGGCTTTTCGCCATGTTCTATGCAGCGATCGAGTTCTGACATGGCGCTGCCGGGCACAAACACGACCAAGGTGGCGGCGAAAGCCAAAGAAGACGAGATCGTGCTGTCGGCGCACGACATCACGGTGTCGTTCGGCGACCAGGTCGTTCTCGACAAATTGTCGCTCGATATCTGGCGCGGGGAGATTCTCGGCTTCGTCGGTGCCTCCGGTGCCGGCAAATCTGTTCTCTTGCGCACCATCCTTGGCTTGACGCGCAAGCAATCGGGAACAATCAAACTGTTCGGCGTTGACGTCGAGAAGGCAACCGAAAGGGAGCGCCTTCGCATCGACATGCGGCTTGGCGTGCTGTTCCAGCATGGCGCCCTTTTTTCGGCGCTGACGGTCCTCGAAAACGTCCAGGTGCCGATGCGCGAATATCTCGATTTGCCGAAGAAGCTGATGGACGAACTTGCCATGCTCAAGGTCGAGCTGGTCGGATTGCCGCCGGATGCGGCGCAGAAATTCCCCTCCGAGCTCTCCGGCGGCATGATCAAGCGTGCTGCGCTGGCGCGCGCCCTGGCACTCGACCCGGATATCGTTTTCCTCGACGAACCGACGTCCGGGCTCGATCCGATCAGCGCGGCTGAGTTCGACGAATTGGTCGTCAAGCTGCGCGATACGATGGATTTGACCGTGTATATGGTCACACACGATCTCGACACGCTGTTTACGGCGTGCGACCGCGTGGCGGTGCTCGGCAACAAGAAAATGCTGGTCGAGGGCACGATCGACGACATGCTCAGGAGCGAGGAACCCTGGGTAAAATCCTATTTCCGCGGAAAACGCGCCCGGCAACTTGATCTTGCGGCGCGCGCATAGCCATAAGTGAGCAATGGAAACCAGGGCCAACTACGTCATTGTCGGCATTTTCACGCTGGCCGCGATCCTCGCGGCTTTCGCTTTCGTCTATTGGACGGCGGCAATCGGCGAAAAGGGTGAGACGACGGTGCTGCGCGTGCGCATTCCAGGCTCCGCTTCGGGGCTCGGCCGTGGCAGCTTCGTGCTGTTCAATGGCGTCAAAGTCGGCGACGTGCGCCGTGTCTATATCGACGTCGACAATCCGACCGCTGCTATCGCCGACACCGAAATAGACCGGAATACGCCTATCACCAAATCGACGCAGGCCGATATCGGGCTTGCCGGCCTCACCGGCCAGGCCAACATCGAGCTCAAGGGCGCCGACCCCAAAGAGCCAAAACTTCTCGACGAGGCGGAAAAGGAAGGCCGTGTCGCCGAGATCGTTGCCAACCCGTCGGCGGTCACCAATCTGCTACAGACAGCGCAGAACATCTTCACCCGCGCCGACAAGGTCCTTTCGGAGCTCGAAGGCTTCACCAAGGATGTTCGCGGGCCGCTGACGCAGACCGTCAACAATGTCCAGACCTTCTCCGATGCACTGGCCAGGAATGCGGACGGCGTCGACAAGTTCCTGGCCAGCGTCAGCTCGCTGGCGGACGAACTGAAGGGTGTTTCGGGCAAGCTCGACGGCACCCTGAAGGCGGCGGAAGGGCTACTCAACGCCGTCGACAAGGACCAGATCAAGAGCATCGTCGCCAATGTCGACACGGTCACTTCCAACCTCAAGGAAACCAGCAAGCAGTTCGACACGGTCATCAAGAACGTGGACACCGCAGTAGGCTCGATCAACGAGTTCGCCCAGAAGACGCAAGGCACGCTGGCCAAGGTCGACGGCGTTCTCGACGGCATCGATCCGGCTGAGGTTCGCACCGCGCTGGCCAATATCCAGAAGGCCAGCGAAAACGCCAATGAAGCTGCCGCCGACATCGCCAAGGTGACCAACAAGTTCGCCAACCGGGCCGACGACATCGACGAAACCATCAAAGACGCGCACCAGCTCGCAGGACGCCTCAACGATGCCTCGGTGCGAGTCGACGGTATCCTTGCCAAGGTCGACAAACTGCTCGGCTCCGGTCAGGCCGACGGCGTCATGGCCGATGCCAGGGCGACGCTCAAATCGTTCAAGCAGGTCGCCGACACGCTGAACGCCCGCCTCGGCACCATCACCGACAATCTGGCGCGGTTCTCGGGACAGGGGCTGCAAAACGTCGAATCGCTGGTCCAGGACAGCCGTCGTTCGATCAACCGCATCGAAGAGGCGGTGACCGACCTCAGCCGCAATCCACAGCGGATCCTGTCCGGCGGCGAGGGTGAGGTCCGGCAGTTCGACGGCAGGGTGCGCCGTTGACTTCGGCCTGCGCCCACCGCAAGAACATAGCTTGCGGATGCGCGTTGTTTCCACGATCCGGGGGGGATCGCGTTTGAAGTCGATCAGTTCAGGCAGCGTCAGATCGAGTGGGTTCAAGGCCGGAGCGGCACTGCTGGCGCTTTCGCTCGCCGGCTGCGCGGCGCTGGGCGGCAAGCCGGCGCCGCTGGATACGTTTGAGCTTTCGGCGCCGTCGCTGGAAGCGCGTGCCCACAGCCGTCGCCAGATACTCATCGCTCAGCCATCGGCGCTCAAGGCGCTGGACAGCCAGAACATCGTCATTAAGCCATCGCCGCGATCGATCCAGTATCTCAAGGGCGCGCAATGGGCCGACCGGCTGCCGATGATCGTACAGGCGCGGCTGGCAGAGACGTTCCAGCGCTCGGGCAGCTTCACCGGCGTCGGCAAGCCAGGCGAGGGGCTGGCGATCGACTATCAGGTGATCGTCGAGATCCGCTCGTTCGAGGTGCGTGTCGACGGTGGCGAACATGCCGAGGTCGAGCTGTTCGTGCGCCTGTTGAACGATCGCAACGGTGAAGTGCGGTCTTCGAAGACGTTTAGCGCAATCGCGCCCGTTTCGGGCAATGGCAACCAGGCCTATGTCGGCGCGCTCGATGCCGCGTTCGGCGATGCGGCGGGGCAAATCGTCCGCTGGACGGACACCGTGATCTGACACAGCCGGAACTGCCGGCACGGCACTCTACAGCGCCAATGGAATTCAGTACGGCATGAAAAAGGCGGGAAATCCCGCCTTTTCGTTTGTTCTCTGTCGCCCGCTTAGTGCAGGCGGCCGCTGGCGTGGGCCAGCATGGTGTAAACCTTGCCGGTATCCGACGTCAGGTAGGTCTGCGCCATGATGTTGTCGCGGTCGTTGCGCGACACGTCCTTGAGCAGCTTTTCGAAATCGTCGCAGTAACGATCGACAGCAGCGCGGAACTCCGCCTCTGACTGATATTTGCGGCGGATCTCGTCGAACGTCTGCTGGCCCTTCAGCGTGTAAAGTCGGCGCGTGAAGACGTCGCGCTCGCCGCGCCGGTAGCGGTTCCACAGCTCGATCGAGGCATCGTGATCGATGGCGCGTGCGATATCGACCGAGAGCGAGTTCAGCGATTCCACGACATGAAGCGGCGAACGCGCAGCGGGAGCCGGGCGCGGCGCTTCGGCAGGCGCTGCCGGCTTGGCGTCGTCTTCGCGTGATGCACCGGTCAGGAGGTCACGCACCCAACCGCCCTGCGGCGTGCGGCCGTTGGGGTCGCGCTGGCGCGGCGCTTGGTCTGCGGGACGTTCGAGGTCGAGCGTGCCGCGCAGCGCCGTCTCGCCCGAAGGCGCCTGCGGTGCACGGCGCTGTTCGGGAGCCGGAGCCGGGCGACGTGGCGGTTCGGCGGGGCGTGCGGCAGGCGCTTGCGGCGCCGGACGCAGGTTGCGCTGTTCCGAACTGTCGGCGCTGCGGCCAGATTTCGCAACGATTTCAGAAAGTTCCTTCAGCGCGTTGATCTGCTCTGAAACGGCACGGCGGATAGCCGTGGTTGATTCCTTTGCCTCTTCCGGCATCTCGATGACGCCTTTCTTAAGCTCGGCCCGGGTGAGGTCGAGCTCGCTCTTGATCGAGCCGGCGGTACGCCGCATCTCCTCGGTCGCATCGGCAAAGCGCTTGGTTGCCGAATCGACCACTTCGGAAATCGCGGTACGGATCTTGTCGGCGGATTCCAGCGTCTTGCCTTCGGCGTTCTGCAGCGTCTGGCCGACCAGATTCTCGAACGAGCGCATGACCCTTTCGAGATCTTCCGACTTCTTGACAAGGCCGACGGCAAGGTCCTCCAGCGACGATTGCCTTTCGAGCGTGTGCTCAAGATTGCTCTGGGCCGAGCTCAACAGGTCCGAGGCACTGGAAAGCAACCGGCTGTGCTCGTCGAACTTGGTGGCGATTGAAGCAACCTCGCGCAAGGTCGACGACGACAGCTCGGTGAGCCGCGTCGTGTTCGAATCGACCAGACGCGCCGAACTGGCGAAGGTCTGCGCGGTCTTTTCCGTGGTCGCCGCGAAGCTTTGCGTGCTCCCGGTCAGGCGTTCGTCGACCTGGCCGAGATTGGTCGCCGCCTGCTCGATCAATTGACCGAGCTGCGAGCTGGAGGTGGTCATGCGGCCGATGAGGTCGGCAACGCTGTCGGCAAGCGTCGAGCGCGCGCCTTCGACGGCCGACAGGGTTTCGGCCGTGCGGCTGGCGATGGCATCGACGAGGGCGGCGTTTTGATTGCGCAGCTTCTCGGTCGCACGTTCGGTGACCTCTTCCATGCTCTTTTGCAGCTCGGAGCCGCCCTGGGCGAAGCGCTCGACCAGAGGCCGTGCCGTCTCGTCCAGGATTTTCGATATTTCGGCCGAACGTGCCGCAAGCATCGTATTGAGTTCGCGAGTATTGGCACCGATGGTCTTTGCAGCGTCGTTGGTGCTCTGGCCGATATGCTGGCCGACCGCGGTAAAGGTCTCGGCGATCGAGTTGGCACGCGAGACCAACTGCGCCTCGGCACCCGAGACTTGTTCGTTGAGCTTTTGGCCCATTGTCTCGGCGGAGTAGGCGAGGCGGTTCTCGACGCTGGCGACCTGCTCCTCGACGCGGGCCGCAGTGGCGGCAGCACTCGATGCCAGGCGTTCGTCGGCACCGGCAAGCAGCTGCTCGATTTCACGGGCATGGACGGCGAGTTCCTGGCCAGTCTGCCTGGCGCGTTCGGCAACCCGCTGCTCGGTGCTGGTGAAGGCACCGACAATGGTGTCGGCATGTTCGCCGATTGCGGTGCTGCTGTCAGCGATACGGGACACCAGGCGATGATCCGCCTCCTCGAAGATGCGGCCGATCTCGGACGCACGGGCCGAAAGTGCTTCGGAGCCTTCGGCAATGCGCGAAATAAGTTGCTGGTCGGCGGCATCGAAAATGCGGCCGAGATCCGACGCACGTGCCGCGAGCGCTTCGGCGGATTCGCCGATGCGCACGCCCAGCCGCTCGTCGGCTGTTTCGAAATTGCGCAGGATGTCGCCGGCACGTGCCGCCAGCGACTGGGCCGTTTCGATGGCGCGAGAGACCAGCCGGTGGTCCGCCGCGTCGAAGGTACCGGCAATCTCACTTGCTCTGGCTGCCAGCTGATCGGCCGTTTCCTGGGCACGCGCGAGCAAGCTGTTCGACGTGTCGTCGACGCGGGCAATCAGTGCGCTCGACGTGTCCTCGGCGCGGGCGGCGAGGCGACGATCCGCCTCCTCGAAGGTGCGGGCGATGTCCTCCGCCCTGGCGAGCAGGGCGGCCGAGGTCTGCTCGGCGCGCTCGGCGATCTTGCGGTCGGCATCGCTGAATGCCGCGCCCGCCTGCTCATGCAGCGCGCTCGTAACTTCCATGACCTTCTCGCGCAGCGCGCCGGCGACGAAGACCGCGCTTCTTTCGAGCACACTGCGCACGTTGTCGACACCCGTCGACAGCGCCCGCTCCATTGTGCTGGCGCGCTCTTCAATGATGCCTGTCTGCCGGCTGAACGCCTGCTCGATCTTTTCTACGTCCGCAGCGATCGCATCGGAGATGTCGGTGCTCCTGGCGGCGATCTGGTCGATATGGCCGGACAGCGAACGGTCGACATCCTTACGCGTTTCGGCGAGCCTGGAGAGATCGTCCTGCAATGCGCGGGTCAGCATGTCGCGGCCCTCGCTCAGCTTGCCGACATGACCGGCGACGATCTCGTCGACTTCGCTGCGGCTCATTGCAAGCCTCTCCAGATCGGCTTCCAACGCGCGCCTGAGTATGTCGCGGCCTTCCGCCAGTTTCTCAACCTGGCCGGCAACCAGCCCATCGATGCTCGAGCGGCTTTCGGCCAGCTTGGCGAGATCGTCCTCGAGCGCCTTCGACAGGGTCGAGCGGTCCTGGACGAGCTTCTCTGCGTGGGTTGCGACAAGGCTGTTGACGTTGCCGAGATCGGCTTCCAGCGCACGCGAAAACTGCGCGCGATTATCGGTCAATAGCTGCGACTGATCGGCGATGGCGCCCCTGATCGTGCTGAGATCGGCCTCCAAGGCGCGCTTGAGGATGTCGCGGCCTTCGGCCAGCTTCTCGACCTGGCCGGAAACCAGTCCGTCGATGCTCGAGCGGCTTTCGGCCAGCTTGGCAAGATCGTCTTCCAAGGCGCGCTTGAGGATGTCGCGACCCTCGGCCAGCTTCTCGACCTGGCCGGCGACCAGCCCGTCGATGCTCGACCGGCTCTCTGCCAGCCTGGCAAGATCGTCCTCGAGCGCCTTCGAGAGGGCCGAACGGTCCTCGGCGAGCTTGTTCATATGTTCGGAGACGACGCCCCGCACGGTCTCGAGATCGGTCTCCAGTGCCCGCGACAGCTGACCGCGATCCTCCGCCAGCTTCTCGGATTGGCCGGCGATGACATCCTTGACAGTGCTCAGATCGGCTTCGAGCGCACGCTTGAGGATGTCGCGGCCCTCTGCCAGCTTTTCGACCTGGCCGGCAACCATCACATCGATGCTCGAGCGGCTTTCGGCCAACTTGCCGAGATCGTCTTCGAGCGCCTTCGACAGGGTCGAGCGGTCTTCGGCGAGCTTGTTCATGTGATCGGAGACAACGCCCCGCACGGCCTGCAGGTCGCTCTCCAGTGCCCGCGACAGCTGGCCACGGTCTTCCGCCAGCTTTTCGGACTGGCCGGCGATGACGCCCTTGATCGCGTTCAGGTCCGATTCCAGCGCGCGCTTGAGGATGTCGCGGCCTTCGGCCAGCTTCTCGACCTGGCCGGCAACCAGCCCATCGATGCTCGACCGGCTTTCGGCCAGCTTGGCAAGATCGTCTTCAAGCGTCTTCGAAAGCAGGCTGCGGTCATCGGCGAGCCTGCCAGAATGATCGGCGATCAGGCTCCTGATGTCGGACAGGTCGTTATCGAGTGACTGGGAAAGGCCGCTGCGGTCTTGCGCCAATTTCGCCGAATGCGCCTCGATGAGGCCATTGATGCCGGCGATGTCGGCTTCCAGCGCACTGGCGAGTATGGCGCGACCCTCGGCGATCTTTTCGACCTGACCGGCGACGAGGCCGTCGATGCTGGCGCGACTCTCTGCCAGCTTGCCGAGGTCGGCCTCGAGCGCGCGCGAAAGGATGCTGCGGCCTTCGGCGAGCTTGCCGACGTGCCCGGCAACCATTTCATCAATTATCGTACGAGCTTGCACGAGTTTTCCGGAGTCTTCGTTCAAGGCCTGGGCAAGCCTGTTGCGACCCTCTTCAAGGCTTTCGAGATGGCTGCCCAGCGAAGCGTCGATCGCTGCGCGCGATTCGTTGACCTTGCGCAGATCCTCTTCAAGGGCGCGCGAGATCAGGCCGCGGCCTTCGGCTAGCTTCTGCACCTGGTTAGCCACCGCTGCGTCGACTTCGGCGCGACCTTCGGCGAACTTCGCCAGATCGGCCTGCATTGCCGCCGCCATCCGGTCGCGGCTTTCGGAAAGCTTGCGGCTGTGGTTCTCGACGGCTTCCTCGATGCCGGCGCGAGCATCGGCAAGCCGCTGGATGTCCGTATCGAACGAACGCGATACGACATGGCGCGCCGCTTCCATGCGCCCGGCGAAATCGCCGGCGCGGGCTTCAAGCATGGTCGAGGTCGATGAAATGATGTCGGCCATGTCGGCGCCGATCTGGGTCTTGCCCTGATCGATCATCGCCGACAGCGTCTCCTTGCTATCCTGGAAGGTGTGGGCGATTTCGCGCGCGCGCTCGACCAGCGTCTCGTTGATCTGGCGTGCGCGAGCCTCCAGCGCGGCGTTGAGCTTCTGCGTGCCGGTGTCGAGCGCCTCGGCGCGGGTCTGGAACTCGCTGATCAGCGCCTGGCCACGTTCAGCAAGCGTCCGCTCGATGCCGTTGAGGCTGGCTTCGAATTCCGAATTGAGTGTGCGGGCGGCACCGCCGAGCAGCGACACCATGCCGCTCGTGCGGTCGTCGAGCAGGTCGGTCAGTGACCGCGTCAGGCCATCGGTGGTGTCCGTCAGCTTGGCGATCCGGGTGTCGAGCAGGCTGGCGAAGGCCTCGCCCGACGTCGACAGCCGATCGGTGATCGACTCGAGCCGGCCTTCCACCGAATCGAAGATCGACAACGAGCTTCCGTTGATCCTGTCGATCAGCGTATCGCCGGATTCGTTGATCGTCATCGACAGCTTGGTCGAGGCGTTGAGAATGCTGTCGCGAATGATATCGCTGGCGGCGTTGATCTCGTCTTTCAGTGTCTCGTGGGCGCCGGTGATCGAGGCGCGCACGCGCTCGGCATGGGTGACGACCGCTTCGCGCTCGCTGCCCAGCCCGTCGACCAGCGAGCGGATGCGGGACTCGTTCTCTGAATAGGAGCGCTCGATCTGGTTCACCTCGCTGTGGACCAGCGTTTCGAGCTCGACGGCACGCGCAAGCGTGCGTTCGATGCCTTCGCCCATGGCTGCCACCTCGCGGCGAACCGCTTGGCCGATCATCATGACGCGATCCTGGGCAAGATTTTCCGGCTCGGCCAGACGGAAGGCCACCTCGGTCATCGACTGCGCGGCAAGGCGCATCTCCTGAGCGCGGCGAATCATCACTGCGAATGCCCAGAACAGGATGACGGGCACGATTGCCGCGACCGCCAGGCCGATCAGCTCCGGACGGGCGAAAAACTGATCGAAGGTGCGGATGTTCCAGATGCCAGGTCCGAACAACAGGTTCGCAAGGCCGCCAGCGCCGGCGATCCAGGCCAGCGAAACGAAAGCCACGACCCAGTAGATCGTGTTCGAGGCGCGCCGATTGAGGGTGTGCAGGAGCGTCTTATAGTCTTTTTGACGATCGTCGTTGGCCGGCGAGAAAGCTGCCGGCTGCGAGCCATTGCGCGTTGCGACAGGACGCAACTCAGCCGGCTTGGCCTTTGGCGTGGGATTTGCGATCTGGCTTTGATTGGCGGCAGGTGCCGCGTTCTGGGTCTGGTCCGGGGCAGGCGCTTGGTTCTGGCTGCGACCTTCGCGCGCCAGCTCGTCGGCGGCTTGCGATATTTGCGCTTCGAGATCTTCCATGGATGCAGCCATGTCGAAGTCGCCGCCGGCATCGCCGCTCAGATCGATATCAAGTGCCTTTTCAAGTTCCCTGGCTACGTCGCTGTCGAGCGTTCTTGTCGTCGTTGGTTTCTTCGCCATGCCTTCGCTACCCTGTACAAGCTGCCGCGGGACTTATGGTTCTGCTTATTGATTCTGCCTAGCGTGTCCCGCGCAGGAGGCTGAAAATGGACCTGTCGTATCGTAATGACACAGCCGGGTAAAGAAAACATGCATTCCGCCCGATACGTAAAACTTTAAATATAAGGTTAACACAGCCGTGATTCCGGCGCCGTTATCGCGACATTTTTCCGGGCCAATCATTAACCCGTTGTCCACCGGATACGCCTAGTTTTTGCGGCGGTCGAAGAACGGAGTCTCAAAGTGATACGTGGCGAAAACGGCATTGCCTTCTCGATGCCCGGCGGCGACGTGTCGGGGACAGCCGGGGCGCGGCCGATCGACCTGGCGCATCTTGCGCGCCAGACGATGGGCGATCGGAGCCTCGAGCAGGAGGTGCTGGCTCTGTTCGTGCAGCAGGCGCTGTCGGTGCGCGACAAGATCGTCGATGCGGATGTCAGGCAGCGGCTGCTATTGGCACACGGGCTCAAAGGCTCGGCGCGCGGGGTCGGCGCCTTCGCCATTGCCGATTGCGCCAGCGCGATCGAATGCCGGCCCGAAGACGCCAGCACGCTGATGCGGCTTGGCTCGCTGATCGAAGAAGTGCGCGACTTCGTCGCCGCCATCAGCCGATAGGACTTATCCCAAAGACGCCACGCACGGGCGCTTTCGCGCCGCAGTTGACTTGTCCGGCAGAGTGATTATGTCGGCTCAGACTCCCTTCAGGTGACAAATGACCAAGCTGACCTTCATCGCCCATGACGGCACGCATTTTGACGTGGATGCCGAAAACGGCTCGACCGTCATGGAAAATGCGATCCGCAATGCGGTGCCGGGAATAGAAGCGGAATGCGGCGGCGCCTGCGCCTGCGCGACCTGCCATGTTTATGTCGACGAAGCCTGGACGGCGGAGGTCGGCGAGCCGGAAGCCATGGAAGAGGACATGCTGGATTTCGCCTACGAGGTCCAGCCGAACTCGCGGCTGTCATGCCAGATCAAGGTGCGCGACGCCCTCGACGGGCTGGTCGTGCGCGTGCCGGCCCGCCAGGGCTGAAGCCGATTTTTGCGGCTGCCGCTTGGCAGCGGACCAATGGTCATGCAGTGTCGCGCCGTTTTCCCATAGAGGCGCATGCTTCATGACCGCTATCACCAAGACGGACGTACTCATTGTCGGGGCAGGGCCTGTCGGCCTGTTTGCCGTATTCGAGCTCGGCCTCTTCGACATGAAGTGCCATCTGATCGACATACTCGACCGGCCCGGCGGGCAATGCGCCGAACTCTACCCGGAAAAGCCGATCTACGACATTCCGGCTTGGCCCTCGATCTCGGCGCAAGGCCTGGTCGACAAGCTGCTTGAGCAGATCGCGCCGTTCAAGCCCGAATTCACCTATAGCCGCATGGTTTCGAGCCTGGAAAGATTGGAGGACGGCAGCTTCCGCGTCATTACCGACGAAAACGAGGTGTTCGAAGCCAAAATTGTGGTGATTGCCGCCGGCGGCGGTTCGTTCCAGCCGAAGCGCCCGCCGATTCCAGGCATCGAACCCTATGAAGGCAAGAGCGTGTTCTACTCGGTGCGCCGGATGGAGGACTTTCGCGGCCACGACCTCGTCATCGTCGGCGGCGGCGATTCGGCGCTCGACTGGACGCTGAACCTGCAGCCGGTTGCCAAGAGCGTGACGCTGGTGCACCGGCGGCCCGAATTCCGTGCAGCGCCCGACAGCGTCAACAAGATGTATGCCATGCAGGAGATGAAGCAGCTGGAATTCCAGGTCGGACAGGTGACTGGCCTGACCGGCGCCGACGGCCAGCTCGCCTCCGCCACCATCAAGGGGCCGGAGGGCGATATCGAAGTGCCGTGTACGCGGATGCTGCCGTTCTTCGGCCTGACGATGAAGCTCGGCCCAATCGCCGAATGGGGCCTCAACCTCCACGAGAACCTGATCCCGGTCGACACCGAAAAATTCCAGACGTCGGTGCCCGGCATCTTCGCCGTCGGCGACATCAACTGGTACCCCGGCAAGCTGAAGCTGATCCTGTCGGGCTTCCACGAGGTCGCCTTGATGGCGCAAGCGGCCAAGCGCATCGTCAGCCCCGGCGAGCGCATCGTTTTTCAGTATACGACCTCGTCAACCAGTCTGCAGAAGAAGCTCGGCGTGGTCGACTGAACCTCGCCATATTTTCGTCGGGCCGGTCTACTCCGCCAGGGCTGGAGCCACAGCCTCGGCATGGCCGCGAAGCGTTTTCTCCGGCATCAGCCAGAGCGTGATGAGCGACAACAGCAAGATCGCGGCCGCGGCAAGAAAGATCATCACGAACGGCATGGCCGAAGCGATATGGCCGGCCGGCTGCGTGCCTTCGCTGGCCAGCGGCAGCCCGTAACCAAGGGCGACGGCACCCAGCATAGCGACGCCAAGCGCGCTGCCCAGCGAGCGCAGGAAGGTGAGAACGCCGGTCGCTACGCCAAGGTGCATGCGATCGACGGCGTTCTGGACCGAGACGGTGGCAACCGGAAAGGTCGTGCCTGTACCCAGGCCTACGCAGGTCGTCAACACCTCGACGAGCAAAAGTGAGGCATGCCCGGCGACCAGGCTGAGCACGCCGAGGCACAGGATCGAGAAAACAGTTCCGATCATGGCAATGCGCTTATAGTGGAAAAAGCGCGGGATCATTCGCGCGCTGAATGTCGCACCGGCCACCGTGCCGAGCATCAGCCCAAGCAACGCGGTGCCCGATTGACTGACCGACAGGCCGACGACCGATTGCAGGTAGACCGGCAGATAGACTGACAAGCCGACATTGGCGGCCTGCAGCAGGAACATCGACAATGTGCCGGCGAGAACGATCGGATTGCCGAGCACTTCGAGCGAGATCAGCGGTTCGGCCGCGCGCATGAGCCGCAGCGCGAACGCGCTCCAGAACACCGCCGAGCAGGCGAGCAGTCCAAGGATTTCAGGCGACAGCCACGGATACTCGCTGCCGCCCCAGTTCAAGGCAAGCAGCAGCAGCGAGGTGGCCGCGACCAGAAGCAGCGCGCCGAGGCCGTCGATGCGGTGATGTTTTGCGGCGATCGGCAGCTTCTTGAGCGGGTTGTTGATGATCGCCATGGCCAGCAGGCCGAGCGGAATGTTGATCCAGAAGATCAGCGACCAATGCAGATGTTCGGCGAAGGTGCCGCCGAGGAGCGGCCCGGCGATGCTGGCGACGGCCCATGTGCCCGAGATCCAGGCGGCGTATCGGGCCCGCTCGCGCGGCGGCACGAGGTCGCCGATCACGGTCTGCGTCAGGGCGAACAGGCCGCCGCCACCGGCGCCCTGGATCGCCCGGCCGACAACCAGGACCAGCATGTTAGGGGCCGTGGCGCTGACCAGCGAGCCGGCGAGAAAGATCAGGATTGCAGCATAGACGGTCGGCCGGCGACCATAAATATCGGAGATCTTGCCGTAGAGCGGCGCCACGGCGGTCGCGGTCAGAAGATAGCCGGTCACGATCCATGGCAGATATTCGGCATGCCCGAGCAGACGGGCCATCGTCGGCATCGCCGGCGCGACGATGGTCTGGTCGAGCGCCGCCAGCAGCATCGACAAAAGCACGCCGCCGATGATGGCGTTTTTCTCGGTTTCGGTCAGCGGCGCGCTGGTTTCCACCATCGTTTGCTTGTCGACAGCCTGGTCCATATCCGTTCATCCATTATGCCTGCGTGCACGTCCGCGACGGGCTGGGAAGCATCTAGGTACGCCGATTGGCGTTTGCCGGAGGCTGATCCCTGCGAACCTGGCATATGTCGTTCGCTATAGGCCGATTTCGACAGCGGCTCGAAAGTTTTCCGAAGCTGGCACTATGTTTCGGCAAAATTGGCTTTGTCCGACGACGCGGAGTCAGCCGGGAGCGAGCCGGCCGTTCTCAATGCGCTCGATGCGATAGTGCAAGAGCCGCAGGATGCGGCTTTGGAAATTGGCGCTTTCGACGCGATCGAAGCGCATCTGGTCCTGGTCGTGTTTGGCAAGCATGGCCGCAGTGATTTTTGCGGCCTTGGCCTTTGCCAGTTCGCAGGTCTTTTCCGGGTAGCTCGCCTTCAAGGCGTCTTCTAGTTCGCGGCCGTGGTTCTTGGCAATCTCGACGTGGCGTTCCTCATGGCGCTTGATGTCGGCGGACAACGTATCCCAGAACAGCCTGACGCCGGCATCGGCTTTGCGCGGGCGGCGCCACTCAGGAAGGATGACCTTGACCTTGACGGTGACGACAGCGTCGGCAATCCAGCACGAGCCCGGCTTTTGCGCATAGCTGACGCGGGTGGTGAACGCCATCTGGGTAGCTCCCGGATGCCGCGACCCGGTGCTTTTCACCTGAGGCCCGAGTTTCGACAGCTGGGTCTCGATGTCGTCGAGCGTCCTGCCGCCGATCGGGAAATAACTATATGTCTTGACGAGAGTTGCAGCGCCGGCCGGGAATGCGGTCAGAGCGAGCATCAGGGCGCAGAGGAGGGATCGTTTCATCGTGTTGCCTCTTTCCCCACCTTGCTTTACCGCCGTCCTCGGCGCAACGGAATTGATCCCCCGCCACGCCGCGAGATCGAACATGGTTGATGGGCAATGATGACAGGGCGATGGCAATTGGCGCACGGACGCCATCTCGACCTTGGCGGCAAGGCCGTGGTCGTCGGCATCCTCAACATCACGCCGGACAGTTTTTCCGACGGCGGCCTGTTCGATGCGCCGGAAAAAGCAGTGGCTCAGGCGCGCCGCATGGTCGAGGAGGGGGCCTCCGTCATCGACATCGGCGGAGAATCGACACGTCCCGGGGCGTCTGCGGTCTCCGCAAAGGAAGAGCAGGCTCGCATATTGCCGGTCATCGAGGCGCTCGCGACGTCTGGCGGAACGCTGATCTCGGTCGATACCTATCGCGAGGATACGGCCCGGCTTGCCGTCCAAGCCGGCGCGCATATCGTCAATGACGTCTGGGGCCTGCAGCGCGAACCGGGCATTGCCCGGGTCGCGGCCGAAACCGGCGCTGGCCTTGTCGTCATGCACACTGGACGGGACCGGCAGAAACTGCCCGACGTGATTGCCGATCAGCTCTTCTTCCTCAGGAAGTCGCTGGAAATCGCGCGGCGGAGCGGTGTTGCCGACGACCATATCGTGCTCGATCCGGGCTTCGGCTTTGCCAAGGAGACGGCAGCGGAAAATCTTGACCTGATGGCACGGTTTTCCGAGCTTCATGCGCTGGGTTTTCCACTGATGGCCGGCACATCGCGAAAGCGCTTTATCGGCACCGTCACCGGCCGCGACGCAGCCGCAAGAGGCGCCGGGACCGCGGCCACCAGCGTTATCCTGAGGCTCAAAGGCGCGCATCTCTTTCGCGTCCACGATGTCGCAATCAACGTGGATGCGCTGGCCATCGCCGATGCTATGCTGGCACGTGAGATCGGGGAAAGCTGAGCCATGTATGTCATCCGCATGAAGAACTGCGCCTTCTTTGCCCGGCACGGTGTGCTGGACGAAGAAGAGACGCTCGGCCAGCGCTTTTATGTCGATGCGGCACTCACGGTGGATCCCGGGCAGGCGCTGGTCGAGGATTCCATCGAGGACACCGTCAATTACGGCATCGCCTTTGCGGTCATCGAGAAGATCATTACCGGCGAACGGCGCTTTCTGATCGAAGCGCTGGCGCTCGAAGTGGCGAGGGCGCTGACGGCGCGGTTTCCGCAGATCAAAAAGGCCGAAATCACCGTGCGCAAGCCGAACGCCCCGGTGCCGGGTGTGCTCGATCATGTCGAGGTGACCGTTGTCTGGCCAGAATAGTAACAACAACAACACCGTCTATCTCAGCCTTGGCGGCAATCTCGGCGATCCGGCGAAGTCGATGGCTGCGGCACTGGGCATTCTGGATGCCAACGAGAGAACGCGCGTCGTTGCCGTTTCGTCGCTCTACCGCACGCCCCCCTGGGGCAAGCTCGATCAGCCGGATTTCCTCAACGCGACGGCCGAAATCTCGACCGCGCTCGCGCCACGGGCTTTGCTCGACCTTTGCCTCGACGCCGAGCGAAAACTGAAGCGGGTGCGCGAGGAGCGCTGGGGTCCACGCCTGATCGATATCGACATTCTGGTGTTCGGCGACCGCATCATCCACGAGACCGGACTGGAGGTGCCGCATCCGCGCATGCTGGAGCGCGCCTTCGTGCTGGCGCCGCTGGCAGAAATTGCGCCGGAGCTTGTGGTCGACGGCAAGAGCGTATCGGAGCGGCTGGCCGCCGTCGACACATCGGGCATTGAACGGCTGCCGTCAGGCCGGGATTGGTGGAAAACCTGATGCTGCCGCCATCGGTGCCTGAAATCAGCCGGAGAACCCACCTCCGTCGAGGAACATTTGTTCGTCCGGTGTCGTCTCGCGGCCAAGCATCCTGTTTCGATGCGGAAAGCGGCCGAAGCGCTGGATGATGTCGCGATGCTCGATCGCATATTTCAGATAGATCGGGGCTTTGGCGGCGGTAAGCTCTGCCGATTTGAGCTGATCGGCGAGGTCCTCCGAATGCTCATAGGGCAGATAGAGAAAAACGCGGAGCTCTTCGTCGAGTGCCAGGTCATGGCCGGCAGCGATCGCTTTCCCGGCGAAATGCCGCGCCAGCGGGTCCGTGGCGTACATGTGGCCGGTGGCGCGAAAGCAGTTTCGCGGAAACTGGTCGAGCAGGATCATCAGTGCCAGCGACCCTTCGGCGTGTTCGGACCAGCCGTCGCATTCGCGGCGGGCGGCGGCAAAGTGCAGATCGAGAAACCGGGTGCGGAAGTCGGCATCAAAGGCGTCGTTCTTCTCGAACCACGCGTCCTCCCCGGCGTCGCGCCAGAATCTGGTGATGGAGACAGCGCGCTCGTCCAGTTCGTTCATCATTCGCGTCTTTCCAACGTTTAATCGGCCGGTTCGGATTTCTGCAGCACGCCGGCGGTCTCCTCGTTGAGCGCCTGGCCCACGCGCCGTGGCGTGCTGAGCGGCGTCGGGATGGGGGTGCCGATATTGCCTTTGAGGAAACGCCGCCCGGCGCGTATGCCTTCGGCCTGTTGAAGCTCGAAACGGGCAGCATCGCGGCGGCGGACGTCCTCGACTACCTCGGCGACCTCTTCCGGATCGACGCCGAGAGCTTCCAGTGTCGAGCCGCCGAAGACAAGCGCCGATTCGAACGTCTCGCGGAGCTGATAGTCGACGCCGGCACGAATGAGCTGCAACGCCGTGCCGCGGTCGAAAGCCCGCGCCAGCACCGTCAGCAACGGAAACTCCGCCTTGATGAGCTCGGCGATGCGCACGGCGGCATCGGGCTTGTCAACGCAGATCAGCACGGCGCGTGCGCGCCCGGCTCCCGCGGCACGCAGGATGTCCAGCCGCGTGCCGTCGCCGTAATAGACCTTGAAGCCGAAATCGGCCGCCGCCTGGATCATTTCGACCTCATTGTCGATGATCGATACGTCGATCCCGCGCAACAAAAGCGGCTGGCTGGCGATCTGGCCGAACCGGCCAAAGCCGATGATCAGCACGCTGCCGGTCAGGCCGTTGGCGACATCGACGCCTTCAAGCGACTGCTCGTCGCGCGGCGTCAGATACCGCAGGGCTATGATTGCCAACGGCGTCAGCACCATGGAAATGATGACGATGGCGGTTAGCATCGCATTGGCCTGGCTATCGATGATCCCGACTGCCGCTGCTGCGGAATAGAGGACGAAGGCGAATTCGCCGCCTTGCGCCATGAAGACCGCGCGCTCGAGCCCTTCCCGGTGGCCGGTTTTGAGAATGCGGGCGACGATATAGATGCCGATCGCCTTCATCATCATGTAGGCGACGACATAGATGGCAATGAGCTGCCAGTTGACGACGACCACATGCAGGTCGAGCGACATGCCGACGGCGAGGAAGAACAGTCCGAGCAGAATGCCGCGGAACGGTTCGATGTCGGCCTCCAGCTGGTGGCGGAAGGTCGATTCCGACAAAAGCACGCCGGCCAGGAAGGCGCCCATCGCCATCGACAGGCCGGAAAGCTGCATGGCGAGCGCCGATCCGAGAACGACCAGAAGGGCGGCTGCGGTCATCACCTCGCGGGCGCGCGCATCCGCCAGGATACGGAAGAACGGATTGAGCAGATAGCGTCCTGCAAGCACCAGCCCGACGATCGCGGCAAGGCCGATGCCGACCTCCGTCAACCGATCCGACAGGCTCATATCGGCGCCGCCCGGCGCGAGGAAGGCGATCAGCGCCAGCAGCGGCACGATGGCCAGGTCTTCCAAAAGCAGGACCGAAACGATGCGCTGGCCCTTGGGCGTGGCCAGTTCGCCGCGTTCTTCCAGCAATTGCATGACGATGGCCGTCGAGGTGAGCACGAAACCGGCGCCGGCGACGAAGGATTGCGCGATAGGAAAACCTCCCGCCAGCCCGACGCCGGTCAGCAGGACCGCGCAGACGCCGACCTGCAGCGCGCCAAGCCCGAAAATCTCGCGGCGCATGCCCCATAGCCGTGACGGCTGCATCTCCAGCCCGATGATGAACAGAAACATGACGACGCCGAGTTCGGCGACATGAAGAATGGCTTCCGATTCGGAAAAGATGCGCAGCCCGAACGGACCGATCACGACGCCGGCCGTCAAATAGCCGAGGATGGAGCCAAGTCCGATGCGCCTGAAGATCGGCACCGCAACGACGCCGGCGGCGAGCAGCGCCACCACCTGGATCAGATCGCCGTTCGATGCCTCTGCCGCCATGCCTGCCGTTCCGCTCTCTTGCAACAAGCGGCCAAGATAGGGGCTTCGGGGCGGATCGAACAGTGCGAATCCGGCGTGTTGTGAAGGCGATATTGCAGGCGCACTGAACAGGATAATGGGCTCCCGCGCGTTGCTTGTTCCAGCAATCCGGCGCTAAGGACGCCCGGCTTCGGCCAGTGAAGGGCGAGCGACGATCAAGTCGCGGCCCTTTTTTGAGGAGATGACTGACATGAAGAAGTTCTTGCTGCTTGCCGTTGGCATCGCGGCACTTGCCGGTTCTGCCTGTTCGAAGGCGCCGGAGTGCACGACCGAGATGCTGACCAAGAAGGCCCAGGACATGACTGCGGCACTTCAGGCTGCGATTACCAAGAATCCGGCCAAGGCAGCCGACCTCGGGGCCAAGGTCCAGGCGGTCACAACCAAATATCAGAGCGGCACGACAGCGGCTGAGGCCTGCAAGGCCTATGACGAAGTGATTGCCGCGATCAAGGACTGAGCGCCCATTTGCAAATCAAAAGAGGGCGGCGCCGTTTGGCCGCCGCCCTTCTCACGCTGAAAGTCAGTTCGGAGTTATGGAGCCGACCTCGACTGCATCGATCCGCTTCAGCTTCATGCCGATGACCGGGACCAGCTGCTGGTCGACGCGCACGGCAACGGTCACCGTCATTGAATTGTCGTCGGGGACAAGCGCCTGCATAACGCCGCGCAACTGATTGCGATTGATGGTGAAAACCACCTTGTGCGCATCGACGACATTGCCGCCGATAATGTCGAGGCCGGAGCCGGCGGCCCCGCCCATAAAGCTGCCCTTGTAGCCCTGCCGGCCCTTGTGTTCGATCGTTGCCGACATCTGCTGAGTGAACATACCGACCCGGCAGCCGCCGTCGAGCGACATGCCGACCTTGCCGTCAGGCGTCGAGCCGATGAAGCTGCAGGTGAATTTCGTGCCTTTGTATTTGCCGGCAACGATTTCTCCGGGGCCGACCCATTTGCCTTCGACCGATCGAAAGAACTGCTTGTCCGGTTCCGCCGCCGAAGCGTTTCCGGCAATGCCGACGGTTGCGACAAGCGCGAGCGCCACGGGCAGCCCGCTGGACAGAATAACGCTTTTCATCGACGACACCCGGCAACAAAGAGACTGGTTTGGACGCTTCCGACCATGGACAAGATTGGTTAATGCTTTGTCACCCCAAGGCAATAGTCACGTTCCGGAAGCGGATGTTTCTTTTTCTTTCTTTGCTGCAAAGGAGGTCAGCGCGGAGAGGAAATCGCCCAATCCGGGCCGCCTGACCGCGTAAAAGGGCAGGGGCCTTGCGGTTTCCATCGCTGCAATGCCGATGCGCGCAGTCATCATGCCGTTGACGACGCCTTCGCCGAGCTTGGCCGAGAGCCGGGCGGCAAGGCCGTGGCCGACGATCTGCTGGACGAAACTGTCGCCGACGGCGATCGACCCGGTGACCGCGAGATGGGCCAGAACGCTGCGCGCCAGGCGAAAAAAGCCAAGCGTGCCGGGGCGGCCGCCATAAAGCTCCGACAGCCGGCGAATCAACCGGCCGGCTTCGAACACGACATAAGCGACGTCGACCAGCGCGCGGGGGCTGACCGCGGTCACCAGCGAGACGCGCTTCGCCGCTTCGAGGATCATCACCCTGGCGCGGGCATCGAGCGGGCCGAGTATCTCGGTCTCGGCCAGCCGCACCAGATTGCCGCCGTCAATGATCTCGCCGCGCAATTCGGCCAGCGAGCGCCTGCCGGCCGCGGTTTCAGGCTTGGCCGAGACAAAGACCGACAACTCGTCGACCACGGCGCGGGCGGCCTTCGGATCGTCACGGGCAATCGCATCGAGCGCCCGCTTCTGCAACTTTTCGACCTCGGCAAGGCGGGCAATCGCCATGAATTCGCGCACCAGGATGATCAGAAGCGCCAGGATGGCGATCGCGGCCATAGCGGCAGCCAGCCAGCCCAGCCACTCGGCGCGCTCGAACAGGTCGCGAATCAGCTGGTCGGTCCAGAGGCCGACGGCGAGCGAAACCAGAACGCCCAGCGCGCCGAAGAACAGGCTGCCAAGCGGCGAACGTTTTCGCGGCGCAATCGCCGGCGGCGGTTCGGCAGCGACGATATGAGGCTCGTCGAAGACGTCGATCTCCGCCGGTGTGACCACGGCAAGATCCGCCGTCACGGTACGCGGCTTTCGCGCCGGCGCGGCCTCGGACGCAGCATGGTGAGCCGTCGAATCTTCCTTCTGCTGGGGCTCCGGCTCTATGCGAAAGGCCGCCGGTCTGCGGGGCGCACTCATGCGAGATGATCTCCGATCAGGAACTGCAGCGCGCGGTCGAGCCTGATATGCGGCAGCGACAGCGTCACACCCTCGGCGGTGCGCTCGAGTTTCGGCGGGCGAAAGCGCACGAAGCGGATCGCGGGGTCGTCATTGTTCTGCCGGCGGGTCGATTCGGAAACGTCGAACACCGCATCAACTTTCTCCGGCAAGTCACCGGGAAATATGGCTGTTTCGGTCTTTCCGTCAAAGGTTTCGCCATCGATTTTTTCGCCGCGCAATGGCGTGCCGATAATGACCGGCAAAGTCTCGCGGCCCTGCTTGACCGTGCCTTCCCGGGTCGCGCGCATGGCAGCCATAGCGACGACGTCGACGTCGGCGCCGGTGAAATTCGCCCGCGCCACGGCTCGGTCGGCTAGCCGCCGCACGATCGCCTGCAGCCGGTCGTGGCTTTCGTGGTGCAGATGGTCGGCCTTGGTCGCGGCCACCAATATGCGGTCGATACGCCTCGAAAACAGGTCGGTCAGGAAGTTGCCCCGGCCGGGCCGGAAACAGGACAGGATTTCGGTGACCGCGCGCTCCAGATCGGCCATCGCACCGGGGCCGGCATTCAATGCCTGCAATGCGTCGATGAGCACGATCTGGCGGTCGAGACGCGTGATGTGTTCGCGAAAGAACGGTTTGACGACATGCGTCTTGTAAGCCTCGTAGCGCCGCTCCATCATAGCCTGCAGCGATCCCGAGCGGGCGCGCCGGCCGCCCAGATTCGGCAGCGGCGCGAAGGTGAGAGCGGGCGAGCCTTCAAGATCGCCGGGCATCAGGAAGCGGCCGGGCGGCAAGGTCGAAAGCGCCCGCTCGTCGAGTTTGCAGGCCTTGAGATAGGCCGCGAAGCTCTCAGCGAGACGGCGCGCCGTCATCTCGTCGGCCTCGGCGTTGGGGTCGACCGGATTGGAGAGCGCCCGCCATTCCCGCGAAAGGTCGACACGCACCGGCAACACGGCCATCTCGAAGGCCTCACGCGAAAAATCGGCGTAGGACTTGCCGAGCAGCGGCAGGTCGAGCAGCCATTCGCCGGGATAATCGACGATGTCGACCGACAATTTGCCGGCGGAAAACATGCGGCTCCAGCCAGAGGCCGATTCGTATTCGATGGTGAGCCTCAGTTCGGAAATCGCACGCGTCGAATCCGGCCAGACGCGATCGTCGACAAGAGCCGCGATGTGATCCTCGTACTGGAAGCGTGGTACCGCGTCGTCCGGCTGCTCTTCGAGAAAAGCCCGGGCGATGCGCCCCGATTTTTGTGCCTCAAACAGCGGCAAGCGTCCGCCATGGACCAGATTGTGCACAAGGGCCGAGATGAACACCGTCTTGCCGGCGCGGGACAGCCCGGTCACGCCAAGACGCAGTGACGGAGCGAAAAGCCCGGCAGCGCGGCCTGACAACGTATCCAAGGCAATCTTCGCCTCGTCGGTAAAAGTCGTCAGCGATGATGCCAAATCTGTTCTCGCGGGCCGGTCAGGATCCGATATAGGCTTTGATGCGCGGCTTTGAAATGGCCTCAGATATCGGCAGGTGTCAGGAAGGCTTCGAGATAGCCGGTGCCTGGCGCAGCCTCGGCAAGTCTGCCGTTGAACCGGACCACCGCAAGTGCGGAGGTCGGGAAGCCGTGGTTCAGCATGGCCCGCGCGGTCTCGTTGCCGTCGCCTGAGAGCGCCATGGCGAGATCCTCGATCATCGGATTGTGGCCGATGACGAGCAAGGCATCCAGCCCGCCATTCTGCCGGATGGCAGTGAGGTACGCGGCGGCATCGTCGCTGTAGAAGGTGTCACAGAACAGCACCCGGCCCGTGTCCGTATGGCCAGCCAAGCTTTCCAGCGTCTGGCGGGCGCGCTTGGCGCTTGAGCAAAGGGTGCGGGCCGGTGCGTATTTGCGGGAACGCATCAGCACGCCCATCGCTTCGGCATCGGCGAAGCCGGATGGATCGAGCGGGCGGTCGAAGTCAGCCACGCCAGGCAGCGCCCAGCCGGCCTTCGCATGCCTCAGCAGGTAAAGTCTGGTCACCGGATCCCCGTTGTGCCGGGCACCGAACCCGTCAGCACGCCGCAGGATTTGCCATCAGAAGAGCTCCGTGCGCAATGGCAAGCGCCCCTCAAGCATAGCGAATCATGTACGGATTCGGTCGTATTCTTCGCAAAAAGGGCATCGCAGATGCTGATTTGTCCGAGACTAACAATTGCGTGAAACTGTCGTCGATTGACCTTGTGCAGCTTTCGGTCCGCGAATATATAGGCGCCAAATTTGGGGTTTGTTGGGTGAGTCGAATGAACGACATCGTTACCGCCGATTACGTACCCTCCGAAGACGAGCCGTTCATGAACGAGCGGCAGAAATCCTACTTTCGCATGAAGCTCGTCACCTGGAAGAACGACATCTTGCGCGAAGCGCGCGAAACTCTCGAAATCCTGCAGCAGGAAAACGCCAACCACCCCGACCTCGCCGATCGCGCCTCCTCCGAAACCGACCGCGCCATCGAACTTCGCGCCCGCGATCGCCAGCGAAAACTCATCTCCAAGATCGATTCGGCCCTCCAGCGCCTTGACGAAGGCACTTACGGCTATTGCGAGGAGACGGGCGAGCCGATCGCGCTGAAGCGGCTCGACGCGCGCCCGATCGCCACCTTGTCGATCGAGGCACAGGAGCGCCATGAGCGGCGCGAGAAGGTCTACCGCGACGACTGAGTCGCCGGGAAAAACAGCGGCATCAGTAAAGCGTTCACAATGGCCGGTTTTCCGGCCATTTTCATTGGCCGTTCGCTATCGGCCTATCTTTTCTGATTGGACAACTCGCCGAGGAGCTTCGTCATCTCGTCGTCGAGAGAGGGCGATGCCTTCGCCACCGGCTTGCTCGGCGTTTGGCTGAAGCGTGGCTCGTCGAGGGAAACCTCCAGCTCCTTCATCAGCGCATCGTCAATCGACTCGTGCTGTGCAGGCGGCTCGTATCTTGCCGGGGAGTCCTGTCTTGCCGGCGGCTGCGCATGCCGCGAGGCATTGGCGTTGACGGATCCATAACTTGGCAACGGTGTGACGTTCGATGCCGGTTTCGGCGCCGGCGCCGGCATTGTTGCCGGCATCGTCGCCGTCTGGCGGGCTCGGACAGGGGTCGCGGTTACGCTTGCCGGCTGCGGTGGCGCTTGCCTCACCGGCGCGGCGGTGGTCGAAGCAGACCTTGCTGCCGGCTGGTGGCCGTTGTCTCCGGTCAATGCCGGGCGCCGCAGCGCCGAGAGCCTGATGTCGCGCTCGACGACGACGTCGGTCGGACCACCGATCAAGAGCAGGTGCTCGATATCGTCACGGCGCACCAGCACCAGCCGCCGGTGACTGTCGACCGCTGTGGCATCCATGACAGCCAGCCGCGTCTTGCGGTTCCTGCCGCCGGCGACGAATGTCCCGAACGTCAGGCTGCGGACCAGCCTGATGATAAGAAGAATGATGAGCAGAAGGACAAGTACTGCAAACGTCCATAGGATTGCTGCGGCATAACCAGGACCCGCCACGCCATCCAGCCATTGCAGCATTGGTTCCCCCAAAATCAGCTTTCGAAGAGAGGCGACACTAGACTGTTGCGGCAGGCCACCGCAAGTTGCCTTTCACGCTTCGTGAACAGCTTGAAACGCCGGGAGCCGAACGGCGTCATTTTTAACGGACATCTGCAGCCGGGCCTTTTCCCAACCCTGAGAATATGATTCAACCGACACCGGAATTCACGAGCAGGGGGCACATGGCCAAGGAAGCGCGCGGCGATTTCTATCCGGTACCTATCGTCGACCAGAACACGCGGCCGGGAGCGGTCACCCGGCTCATCGTCTTCATCGTCGTCCTGACTGGGGCAGCGATCGTCTTCGGCCTTTTCCGCGAGCGCCTTGGCGATCCATTCCTGCTCGGCATGCTTGGCGTGCTGGCGATGATCGGCGTCGGCTTTCTATTCGCCACTGCGATCGGCTTCGTGCACATCACGCCGCGCTCGACAAGCGACGAACTGTCGAAAGCTTTCGTCGATTCGATGTCGCAAGGTCTCCTGGTCACCGACACCAAAGGCCGTATCATCTACGCCAACCGGACCTATGCCGATATGACGGGTGCCGAGTCGGCCGCCGACCTCAAGACCGTCGAAGGTTTGCTTTCAGACGTTCCCGAGGCCTCGGTGACCATATACCGGCTGGCGTCCGGCCTGCGTGATGGCCAGCCTGGCGACGGCGAGTTTCGGCTCGCGCAGTCCATTCGGCCAGGCGCCGAACCGGGCGCTCGCTGGTACCGCGTTCGGGCCCGCGCCTTCAGCGTTCCCGGCCAGCGGCTGCCCATGCTTGCCTGGCAGCTTGCCGACATCTCGCAGGAACGGGCCGAGCAGGAGCGGTTCTTTCTCGACCTGCAAAAGGCGATCGATCACCTCGACCATGCGCCGGCCGGTTTCTTTTCGGCCGACCAGGAAGGCCGCGTCACCTATATCAACGCGACCCTTGCGGAGTGGCTGGGCATCGACCTGGCCAGCTTCACTCCCGGCGCCATCACGCTGCCGGAGATCGTCGCCGGCGACGGCATGGCGCTGGTCCGTTCGGTCAAGGCCGACGCTGGTACCACGCGCAATGCCGTTATCGACCTCGATCTGACGACGATGACCGGCGAGGCGCTGCCGGTGCGCTTCATGCATCGTGTCTCGGCCAGCCGAGAGGGGCTCAACGGCCCGACTCGCACCATCGTGCTCAACCGGACGCAAGGCGAGGACGCTTCGGCCGACCTCCGCGCATCGGAAATACGCTTCACGCGGTTCTTCAACTCGACGCCGATGGCGATAGCCGGCGTCGACCATGCCGGCCGCATCCTGCGCACCAATGCGCCGTTCCTGTCGCTGTTTTCCTCGGTCGTCGACCGCGATGCGGTCGATCGGCGTGTGCGGCTGGATACGGTGATCCACGAGCGCGACCGGCCGGCTTTCGCCGCGGCCTTTGAAAAGGCACGCCAGCAACAGGCTGACATCGAGCCGATCGATACGGTGCTGCCCGGCAATGAGGAGCGCCACATACGCTTCTACGTCAACGCGGTCGCAGACGGTACCGGTGGCGAGGGCGCCGAGGAATCGGCCATCGTCTATGCCGTGGAGACCACTGAGCAAAAAGCCCTCGAGGGCCAGATGGCGCAGAGCCAGAAGATGCAGGCGGTCGGCCAACTCGCCGGCGGCATCGCGCATGATTTCAACAATGTGCTGACCGCCATCATCATGGCCTCGGACCTGCTTTTGACCAACCACCGGCCGTCCGATCCGTCGTTCCCGGACATCATGAACATCAAGCAGAATGCCAACCGGGCGGCCTCGCTGGTGCGGCAGTTGCTGGCCTTCTCGCGCAAGCAGACGCTGCGGCCGGAGGTGCTCAACCTGACCGACGTGCTCGCAGATCTAAGGATGCTGCTTGCCCGGCTGGTCGGCAACGACATCAAGCTCAAAATCGACCATGGCCGCGACCTGTGGCCGGTCAGGGTCGATATCGGGCAATTCGAGCAAGTGGTGGTCAATCTGGCGGTCAATGCACGCGATGCGATGCCGGCCGGCGGCGAGCTCACCGTACGCACCCGCAACGTCAGCGCCGGAGAGTGCAAGACCTTTTCCTACCGCGAACTTACTCCGGCCGACTATGTGCTGGTCGAGGTCGAGGACAGCGGCAGCGGCATCGCGCCTGATGTGCTGAAAAAGATCTTCGAGCCCTTCTTCACGACAAAGGAGGTTGGCAAGGGAACCGGCCTCGGCCTGTCCATGGTCTATGGCATCATCAAGCAAACAGGCGGCTTCATCTTCTGCGATTCCGAAGTCGGCAAGGGATCCGTGTTCCGCATCTTCCTGCCGCGGCACATTGCGGAGGCAAGGAAGGCGGGCGAGGCTGGAGAAGTGCCGGCCGCCCCTGCCAAGATCGCCGACTCAGCCAAGGATCTGTCGGGCTCGGCCACGGTGCTGCTGGTCGAGGACGAGGACGCCGTGCGCATGGGCGGCATGCGGGCGCTGAAATCGCGCGGCTACACCGTCCACGAGGCGTCGTCGGGCGTCGAGGCGCTTGAAGTCTACGAAGCGCTCGGCGGCAAGGTCGACGTCGTGGTGTCGGACGTGGTGATGCCGGAAATGGATGGCCCGACGCTGCTTGGCGAATTGCGCAAACGGCAGCCCGACATCAAGTTTATCTTCGTGTCCGGCTATGCCGAAGACGCGTTCGCCAAGAACTTGCCGGCCGACGCGCATTTCGGCTTCTTGCCGAAGCCGTTTTCGCTCAAGCAATTGGCCACGATCGTAAAGGACATGCTGGAATCCTGACCCTTCCAACGCTCCGCTTGCGCAATGTCGTGAGACTGCCATGATTGCAGGCGAAACGGGCGACGGGTTTTGGAAGCATGCCGTGACGCCACACAACGAGGCTAGCAAAGGCGACTACGCAAGCACGGTGCTGCTGCCGGGCGACCCGCAGCGCGCTGAATGGATGGCGGAGACCTTTCTGGAAGCGTCGCGCTGCGTCAACCGCCGCCGCGGCGCGCTCGGCTTTACCGGGTTGTTTCGCGGCAAGCCTGTAAGCGTCCAGTCCACCGGCATCGGCGTCCCGTCATTCCTGGTCTACGTGCACGAGCTGCTGGATTTCTACGGTGCGAAAACGTTGATCCGCACCGGCACCTGCGGCGGCCTGACCGCCGAGATGGCGCTGCGCAGCCTGGTGATCGCACAATCGGTGCGCGGCGAAAATGCGGAGAGCGGCCAGGTTTTTGGTCTCTATCGTGCCGATGCCGGCCCCGATCCTGCATTGTTGGCCCAGGCGTTGGCCCGGGCTTCGGAACTCGGGATCGACCATCGGGCCGGGCTGACGATCTGCAGCGACATTTTTTATCATCCGCTGGGGCGCGAACGCTTTGCCGAAGCACAGGCACAGGGGGCGCTCGCCGTGGATATGGAAACCAGCGCACTCTACCGCATTGCGGCCGATTTCGGCGCCCGGGCGCTGTCGATCCTGACCGTCGTCGACAATGTGGCAACCGGCGAGCAGACCGACTATTCCGAACGCCAGGGCCTTTTCACCGATATGACCCGGCTGGCGCTCGACATGGCGGCGGAGAGCTAGGCGGCTTCTACTTCGGAGTACGGAACCTCGCCAGGTTCCGTACTTTTCAACGCTTCGTGCAGGTCGAGGCGGTAAAGGCGCCGTCTGGCTGCTTCATGATGATATCGAAGGACGGGGTGGTTCCGCTTTCCAGCGTCGCCTGCGTAAGCGAGATCGAGTTGCCGCCACTGGTGTAGCCGCCCAGCGGACCCAGCCAGGTGATCACGCCGTCTGCATCCATCTGGTAATTGTAGCTTTGCGGCGCGATGCCGAAGCTCACCGGACCGCTATAGACGTTTCCCTTGATGGTGATGTCGCCGAGGCTGAGGAACATGCCAAGCAGATAGACTTCGCAATGATAGGAGCCGTCCGGCAGCTTGCCGTCGCTGAAGCCGGCGCGCGCTACGGTCGTCGCCGCCAGCAGAAGCATGGCGGTGAAAATGCAAGAAGCTCTGAAGGCCATGGAGTCCCCCGTTAAGGGTTCGAACTTGCCTCATTTCGCTGCGGCGCTGCAATCCTCGCCAGCGCTCATATGAT
This sequence comes from Mesorhizobium sp. M0678, assembly GCF_040320505.1. NCBI lineage: Bacteria > Pseudomonadati > Pseudomonadota > Alphaproteobacteria > Hyphomicrobiales > Phyllobacteriaceae > Mesorhizobium > Mesorhizobium sp. M0678. The sequence goes on from NZ_JAMYPT010000001.1 coordinate 365,218, forward strand.
GCTGCTCAAAATTCGGGCATTGGCCTATATGTGAGTAAAACTTAGGCTGATACGAGTGATCTTTTCTCATTTCAAACCTGGCAGGGGAGGTTCATCTCCTGCGGCTAATACATTAACCGACTGACAGGGCTGGGAAATCTCAAACACTCCGATCTTTCGCCGGTGATTGGCACAGCCGTTGCATGGTCCTGTTCCGATGCAGTTAACCAGCTTGGGAGTTTAAAAGTATGAGGGGCAGTTTCTCGACAATAACAAAAATGTTTTCGGCCGGCGTGGTCACCGCCGGCCTGCTGATGAGCATTCCCGCCAGGGCGGCCGACGACACCATCAAGGTCGGCATCCTCCATTCGCTGTCGGGAACCATGGCGATCTCGGAGACGACGCTGAAGGACGCCATGCTGATGCTCATCGAAGAGCAGAATGCCAAGGGCGGCCTGCTCGGCAAGAAGCTCGAGGCGGTGGTCGTCGATCCGGCTTCCAACTGGCCGCTGTTCGCAGAAAAAGCGCGCGAGCTGATCTCGAAGGACAAGGTCGCCGCGGTGTTCGGCTGCTGGACCTCGGTGTCGCGCAAATCGGTGCTGCCGGTGTTCAGCGAGCTCGACAACATCCTGTTCTACCCCGTCCAGTACGAAGGCGAGGAAAGCGAGCGCAACGTGTTCTACACCGGTGCGGCGCCGAACCAGCAGGCCATTCCGGCCGTCGATTATCTGATGAGCGAGGATGGCGGTTCGGTGAAGCGCTGGGTGCTCGAAGGCACCGACTACGTCTACCCGCGCACCACCAACAAGATCCTCGAAGCCTACCTGAAGGCGAAAGGCGTTGCCGCCGAAGACATCATGGTCAACTACACGCCGTTCGGCTTCTCCGACTGGCAGACCGAAGTCTCGGCGATCAAGAAATTCGGTTCGGCCGGCAAGAAGACCGCCGTCGTCTCGACCGTCAACGGTGACGCCAATGTGCCGTTCTACAAGGAACTCGGCAACCAGGGCATCAAGGCCGAGGACATTCCGGTCATGGCCTTCTCGGTTGGTGAGGAAGAGCTTGCCGGTCTCGACACCGCGCCGCTGGTCGGCCATCTCGCCGCCTGGAATTATTTTGAGAGCGTCGACACGCCCGAGAACGCGAAGTTCATCGCCGACTGGCACAAATTCATCAAGAACGACAAGCGCACCACCAACGACCCGATGGAAGCCCATTATATCGGCTTCAACATGTGGGTGAAGGCGGTCGAGAAGGCCGGCACCACCGATCCGGACAAGGTCATCGACGCCATGGTCGGCGTCTCGGTGCCGAACCTGACCGGCGGTTATTCGACGATGATGCCGAACCATCACATCACCAAGCCGGTGCTGATCGGCGAAATCCAGGCCGACGGCCAGTTCGAAACCGTCTCGCAGACGCCGGGCCTGGTGATGGGCGACGAGTGGTCCGACTATCTGCCTGACTCCAAGGACCTGATCTCCGATTGGCGCGCGCCTCTGTCCTGCGGCAACTTCAACGTTGCCACCGGCAAATGCGGCGGCAAGGGAACCAACTGATCCTCCCGGTCTGTCCTCCCAGACCCGCAAGCCTCCGGGCAGGCTCCTCCTCCAGCCTGCCCGGAGGCGACATTCAATCTTCAAGAGCCACCAGAAACCAATGATCCTGATCCGCGCGATTGGCCTGATGCTGCTCCTTCTCCAGGGGACGCTGCTGCCGTCGAACGCCAGCGAAGCAGATCTGCGCGTGGTCATCGCCAAATTCGCCACCGCCGCCAATTTTCCGGCGATAGAAGCCGTGGTGCGGGAGCTTGCGGCTTCCGGCGATCCGGCCGTAGAACGGCCGCTTGCCGCGCTTGCGGAGGGCAGCCTTTACGTGCGCAAGGCCGATTCACTGGTCTTTGTCGGCAAGGAGAGCGGCGACGGCATCGAGCTGCTCGATGCGCTTACCGGCGAAAGATCGGGCGAAGCTGCCAAGGCCGACATCAGCAAGATCAAGGTCAACAACACGCTGCGCCGCGTCATTCGCGATGCATTGGGCACGCTGACGCTTGGCTCAAAGGATCCGGCCGTGCGCATTGCCGCCGCCGACACCATGTTCAAAACGCCCGACGCGGCAAACATCGAGCCGCTCGACACCGCCATCGCCAATGAGAGCGTGGCAAGCGTCAAGGCGCTGCTAGAACAGGCCCGCGCCGCGTCGGTTCTCGTTTCCGACAGGCCGGAGGCCGACAAACTGGCGGCAATCGCGCTCATCGGTGCGCGCAGCGACCGCGATGCGGTGTCGCTGCTCACGTCGGTCGAGGCCAGTTCCGAAGGTGCGGTGAAAGACGCGGCGACGGCTGCGATCGCCAACATCAATTCGACGCTGGCGCTGTGGGATGCCGGCCAGAATATCTGGTACGGCATATCGCTTGGATCGGTGCTGCTGCTGGCGGCGATTGGCCTTGCCATCACTTTCGGCGTCATGGGCGTCATCAACATGGCGCATGGCGAGATGGTCATGCTCGGCGCCTACACGACCTTCGTCGTGCAGGAGGTTATCCGTAATTCCTTTCCCGGTCTGTTCGACTGGTCGCTGGTCATCGCCCTGCCGCTGGCCTTCCTGGTGGCGGCGCTCGTCGGCCTTGTCATCGAGCGCGGGCTGATCCGCTTCCTCTATGGACGGCCGCTGGAGACGCTGCTGGCGACATGGGGTGTGTCGCTGATCCTGCAGCAGGCCGTACGCACCATCTTCGGGCCGACCAACCAGGAGGTCGGCAACCCGTCCTGGATGTCCGGCTCGTTCAATATCGGCCAGCTTGCCGTGACCTGGAACCGGCTCTGGATCCTCGTATTCGCGCTCGGCGTGTTCGCTGTGCTGCTCTACGTGATGAAACGCACGCCCTGGGGGCTGCAGATGCGTGCCGTCACCGCCAATCGCCGCATGGCCGCCTCGATGGGCATCAGGACGCCTTGGGTCGATGCGCTAACGTTTGCACTCGGCTCCGGCATTGCCGGCATCGCTGGTGTCGCGCTCAGCCAGATCGACAACGTCTCGCCCAATCTCGGCCGCGGCTACATCATCGACAGTTTCATGGTCGTCGTTTTCGGCGGTGTCGGCAATCTCTGGGGCACGCTGGTCGGCGCTTTCTCGCTCGGCATCGTCAACAAGTTCCTCGAACCTTATGCCGGAGCAGTGCTCGGCAAGATCGTCGTCCTGGTGCTGATCATCCTGTTCATCCAGAAACGCCCGCGCGGTCTGTTCGCGCTAAAGGGCAGGTCGGTGGAAGCATGATCACGGGACGCTTCTTTGCCGCCGGCGCCGACCGCCGCGTCGCCATCACCATCTTCATCCTGCTGGCGGTTGCAATCGTCGTGCCGCTGCTCAATCTTGCGGTCTCGCCGACAAGTGCGTTTTACGTGCCGTCCTATATCGTCGCGCTCACCGGCAAATACCTCTGCTACGCACTGCTCGCCTTGGCGCTCGATCTCGTCTGGGGCTATTGCGGCATCCTCTCGCTCGGCCACGGCGCCTTCTTCGCACTCGGCGGCTATTCGATGGGCATGTATCTGATGCGCCAGATCGGCTCGCGCGGCGTCTACGGCAATCCGCTGCTGCCGGATTTCATGGTGTTCCTTAACTACAAGGAATTGCCATGGTTCTGGTATGGTTTCGACCATTTCTGGTTTGCCGCGATCATGGTGCTTGCGGTGCCCGGCCTGCTCGCCTTCGTCTTCGGCTGGTTTGCCTTCCGCAGCCGCGTCACCGGCGTCTACCTGTCGATCATCACCCAGGCGATGACCTATGCGCTGCTGCTTGCGTTTTTCCGCAACGACATGGGTTTCGGCGGCAACAACGGCCTAACTGATTTCAAGGACATTCTAGGGTTCAACGTGCAGGCCGACATGACGCGGTCGGCGCTGTTCGCGGCCAGCGCCGTCATGCTGGCGTTTGCCGTCTTCGTCACCTGGGCAATCGTCGGTTCCAAGTACGGCAAGCTTTTAATGGCGGTGCGCGATGCCGAGAGCCGCACGCGCTTTCTCGGCTGGCGGGCGGAGAACGTCAAACTGTTCGCCTTCACCGTGTCGGCGGTGATGGCCGGCATCGCCGGTGCGCTTTACGTGCCGCAGGTCGGCATCATCAACCCTGGCGAATTCGAGCCGTCCAATTCGATCGAGGTGGTGGTGTGGGCGGCCGTCGGCGGGCGCGGCACCATCGTCGGGCCGATCATCGGCGCGCTTCTGGTCAATGCCGGTAAATCCTGGTTCACCGGCGTGCTGCCGGAATTCTGGCTGTTTGCGCTGGGCGGACTGTTTGTCGCCGTCACGCTGTTCCTGCCCAAGGGCATCATCGGCATGTGGGATTCCTGGCGCGGCAACGCCAAGGCGCTGCGGGCGGCCTCGGTTGCCGAGGAAGTCGGCATCGATCCCGATGCGCCGGTGCCGCCGAAAACCGACCGCTCGGCGGCGAGAAGGCCGGGCGACTGGTCGGCCTCCGGCGCCGAACCGCAGCCGGCGGAGTGATGGCCTGATGTCGAAGAGCAACACCATCCTCTATCTCGACGGCGTGTCGGTTTCCTTCGACGGGTTTCGCGCTATCAACAACCTTTCGCTGGTGCTCGACAAGGGCGAGATGCGGGCGATCATCGGCCCCAACGGCGCCGGAAAGACGACGATGATGGACATCGTCACCGGCAAGACGCGGCCCGACGCGGGTGAAGTTTTCTTCAACGGTGAGGTCGACCTAACCAAACACGACGAGGCCGAAATCGCCATGATGGGCATCGGCCGTAAATTCCAGAAGCCAACGGTCTTCGAAAGCCACACGATCGAGGACAATCTGATGCTGGCGCTGAAAGGCCCGCGCTCGATCTTCCCGGCACTGTTCCATCGTCGCTCGGCCGCGGACGTGCGGCAGATCGACGACATCCTCGGCATCATTCGGCTTGGCGACAAGCGTGACGAACTCGCCGCCAATCTGAGCCACGGCCAAAAGCAATGGCTCGAGATCGGCATGCTTCTGGCGCAGGATCCGAAGCTGCTGCTGGTCGACGAACCGGTTGCCGGCATGACCGACGCCGAGACCGAGGAAACCGCGCGGCTGCTCAGGGACATCGCGCGCGACCATTCTGTCATCGTCGTCGAGCACGACATGCATTTCGTGCGCGAGCTCGGCGTCAAGGTCACCTGCCTGCACGAAGGCTCGGTGCTTTCCGAGGGCAGTCTCGACTTCGTTTCGGCCGACGAGCGCGTCGTCGAAGTCTATCTGGGGAGATGAACATGGTCTGGCGCGTTCCGTTCCATCATTTCGACCTTTCGTTCTTCACGCGTTGGAGAAAGCGCTGACCATGCTCGAAGTCTCCAATGCCACGCTGCACTACGGGGCTGCCCAGGCGCTGCGCGGCGTCTCGCTGAAGGCCGGCGCCAGCAAGATCACCTGCGTGCTCGGCCGCAACGGCGTCGGCAAGACCAGTTTGATGAGATCGATCGTCGGCCATCACCGGCTGACGAGCGGAAGCGTTGCCTTCGAGGGGAAGGCGCTCGACCGGAGCGCGGCGTATGATCGCGCCCGGTCGGGCATCGCATTCGTGCCGCAGGGCAGGGAGATATTTCCGCTGCTTACGGTGCGGGAAAACCTCGAATCGGGTTTTGCGCCGTTGAAGCGCGCCGATCGCAACATTCCCGGTCACGTCTTCGAATTGTTTCCGGTGCTGAAGCAGATGCTCGCGCGCCGCGGCGGCGATCTTTCCGGCGGCCAGCAGCAGCAGCTTGCCATCGGCAGGGCACTGGTGATGCGGCCGAAGCTGCTGGTGCTCGACGAGCCGACCGAAGGCATCCAGCCGTCGATCATCAAGGACATCGGCCGCGCCATCCGCTATCTGCGCGACCAGGCCGGTATCGCCGTGCTTCTGGTCGAACAATATCTCGACTTCTGCCGGGAATTGGCCGACGAGGTCAACATCATGGACCGCGGTCAGATCGTCCATACCGGCCCCGCCGAGGATCTCGACCGGGCGGACGTCCGCAAATTCCTGACTGTCTGAATTCTTATTGATTCCATTATTTTGCAACTCTGGCGCGCTGCAGATTGCGTGCTAGATTTTGCTTGGCCTTGGTGAGTCGGCCGCTTTCCGTACCAGTTTCAACTTGGCAGATCAGGGGAAGGCGCGGCCCGCGTCGGCACGCTTGCGCGCAAGCCCTTCCAGCGATCTGTTGTCGTCCAACATTTCGGGTGCTTGGGAGCCAGGGCCAGTCGATGGAGCGCTATGTCGAGGACTACCAGAAACGACGGCTCACGGAGCGCGTCGATATCCTGACAGCCATCAACATTCTGAAATCGCAGGGGTATGACCACGACGAACTCATCGCGGAGATCACCAAGGTCTTCTATGTCGATCTCGATGCTTTCAACGAGATCGTCAGGGTTGATCGGCGTCCGGACGAGCGCGCCGCATAGCCGGTAATTGAGGACCCGGCCAGGCGGACCACCGACAGCGGGGCGTCAGCCTGCGACCCGCTTCATCAGCGCGATGGCGCCGAATGGAGCGCGGACCTTGCCCTCTGTGATGAAGTAGACGAACACATCGCGTGGCTTGACCGGCGCGTCGGTTGAAGGATCGGCGCGCGACAGGTCGGCCGGCACCTTGCCTTCCGCCCAGGTTTTTGCGCGCGCCGCCCATTCGTCGAGCGCCTTTGGCGTGTAGCAATCGGAATTGTCGTCGCTGCCGGTCTGCAGCCGCGCATAGATGAAATCGCCGGTAACGTCGGCAATCCCCGGATATTTGGCGTGGTCGGCATAAACGATGGCGGCCTTGTGCTTTCGCGCCAAGGCGGCGAACTCCGGCACGACGAAGCTGTCGTTGCGCACCTCGACCGCGTGGCGCAGCGCAACGCCGTCCTGCTTTTCCGGCAACAGCTTGAGGAAGGCCTCGAAATCGTCCGGGTCGAATTTCTTGGTCGGCGCGAACTGCCACAGGATCGGCCCGAGCTTGTCGCCAAGTGTCGCGACGCCCGACCCGAGGAAGCGCATGATCGATTCCCCGGCCTCGCCGAGCACGCGGCGGTTGGTGACGAAGCGGTTGCCCTTCAGCGAATAGACGAAACCATCCGGCGCCTCGTTGGCCCATTTGACGAAGGTCGGCTCCTTGAAGCTCGAATAATAGGTGCCGTTGACCTCGATAGTGGGCACCTGCCGGCTGGCATAATGCAGTTGCTTGGCCTTCGACAATTTGTCCGGGTAGAAGGACGTGTCCCACGGCTCGAAGGTCCAGCCGCCCATGCCGGCGCGGATTGTTCCTGATTGAGTCATGGTCGTCCTCCCGGTTTGCAGAAAAGGATCACGCGATGGCGGTCGTCTCGACGGCTTTCGCCATGTCGACGATCGTCCATCCTGGCCGATATGGATTGGGCCGGCGACCCGTTTCGCGAAAGCCGTAGGCCTTATACAACGAAACGTTCCGTTCCATTCTGGCATTGGTGTAGAGTCGGATTTCAGGCAAGCTCCACAAGCGCGTCTGTTGCTCGGCCCAATCGAGCAGCCCGATGCCGAAACCCTTGCCCTGAAAGGCGGGCGCAACGGCGACGCTGAAGATCATTGTATGGTCCGCATGTCGTTCCAGAACGATCAAGCCGGCCGGCTGTCCGTCCTGCTCCGAAAGCCAGACCTCGCCGCGTTCTATGCGCGGCGCATAGTCCTCGGTGACGGGGATCGGCGGCGCTCCGAACAGGGCAGTGTAGGGCGCGTAGGCGTCGGTGGTGAGCGAGATCACCGTGGGGAGATCATCGGCCCGAGCGGCTCTCATGATCAAAACTGGCCCGCGCCGGCAGCGGCCGCAATCACCTTGTCCATGCCGGCCGCTATCGCGGCGACGGCATTGCGACTGGCGTCGCCCAAGCCGTGGCGCTCAGCGAGCCAGTGCGCGTCATTGTAGGAGAGCCAGACCTTGCCTTGCTCGTCCTCCCAAGCCAGTGCCTTGACCGGCAGATCGATGCCGGCAAGCTGCCGGTCCTGCATCAGCGGCGTGCCGCCTTTCGGGTTGCCAAAAATCAGAAGCTGGGTCGGACGCAGAGAAGCTTCGACACTGCGCGCACCGGCGGCGTGGTCAATGCGGGCGAAGACTAGCAATCCTGCACCTTCCACAGTCCCGACCAGGCGATCGATCGTCTCGGCCACGCCGAAGCGGCTTTGGACCGTGATGAGACCGTTCTTTGCCATCACTCCGCCGCTTCGCGCTTGCCTCCGGGGCGCCGCTCCAGCAATTCCCTCAGGAACTGCCCGGTATAGCTGCGTTTTTCGCGAACGATGTCCTCAGGCGTGCCGGACGCTACCAGCTCGCCGCCGCCGTCACCACCTTCGGGGCCAAGATCGAGCACCCAGTCAGCGGTCTTGATCACCTCTAGATTGTGCTCGATGACAACGACCGTGTTGCCCTGGTCGACCAGCTCGTGCAGCACTTCAAGCAGCTTGGCGACGTCGTGGAAATGCAGGCCGGTGGTTGGCTCATCGAGAATGTAGAGCGTCTTGCCGGTCGCCTTGCGCGACAGTTCCTTGGCAAGCTTGATGCGCTGCGCCTCGCCGCCCGACAAAGTCGTTGCCTGCTGGCCAACATGGATGTAGCCGAGGCCGACCCGTTTCAGCGTCTCCAGCTTGTCGCGCACACCGGGCACGGCGGCGAAGAAATCGACGCCTTCCTCGACCGTCATGTCGAGAACGTCGGCGATTGATTTGCCCTTGAACAGGACGTCGAGCGTCTCGCGGTTGTAGCGCTTGCCGTGGCAGACGTCGCAGGTGACGTAGACGTCGGGCAGGAAGTGCATCTCGATTTTGATGACGCCGTCGCCCTGGCAGGCCTCGCAGCGGCCGCCCTTGACGTTGAACGAGAAGCGGCCCGGCTGGTAGCCGCGCGCCTTGGCCTCCGGCAGGCCGGCGAACCAGTCGCGGATCGGCGTGAAGGCGCCGGTATAGGTGGCAGGGTTGGAGCGCGGGGTGCGCCCGATCGGCGACTGGTCGATATCGATGACCTTGTCGAGGAATTCCAGCCCCTCGATTCGGTCATGCTCGGCCGGATGCTCGCGCGAGCCCATGATGCGGCGCGACGCCGCCTTGAACAGGGTCTCGATCAGGAAGGTCGACTTGCCGCCGCCGGATACGCCGGTGACGGCGGTAAAGGTGCCGAGCGGGATTTCGGCGGTGACGTTCTTCAGGTTGTTGCCGCGCGCGCCGACGACCTTCAGCCGGCGGTTCTTCTTGGCCTCGCGCCGAACCGCCGGCGTCGCCACTTCGAGCTCGCCCGACAGATACTTGCCGGTGATCGAGGCGGGGGTCGCCATGATCTGCTGCGGCGTGCCCTGCGCGATGATGTGGCCGCCATGGATGCCGGCCGCCGGGCCGATATCGACGACGTAGTCGGCATGCAGGATGGCGTCCTCGTCATGCTCGACGACGATGACCGTGTTGCCGATGTCGCGCAGATGCTTCAGCGTGTCGAGCAGGCGGGCATTGTCGCGCTGGTGCAGGCCGATCGACGGCTCGTCGAGCACATAGAGCACGCCGGTCAGGCCGGAGCCGATCTGCGAAGCCAGCCGGATGCGCTGGCTCTCGCCGCCCGACAACGTGCCGGAGTTGCGCGACAGCGTCAGATAGTCGAGACCGACATCGTTGAGGAAGCGCAGCCGCTCGCGGATTTCCTTGAGCACGCGCACCGCGATCTCATTCTGCTTGTCGTTGAGCGATGCAGGCAGGTCGGTGAACCACTGGTCGGCCTTGCGGATCGACAGCTCGGTGACCTCGCCAATGTGCTTGCCGGCGATTTTGACCGCGAGCGCCTCGGGCTTCAGCCGATAGCCGCGGCAGGCCGGGCAGGGCGTGGCCGACATGAAGCGCTCGATCTCCTCGCGCATCCAGGCGGATTCCGTTTCCTTCCAGCGGCGCTCGAGGTTGGGGATGACGCCCTCGAAGGTTTTCGTCGTCTTGTAGGAGCGCAGGCCGTCATCGTAATGGAAGGTGATTTCGCGCTCGCCGGTGCCGTGCAGGACGGCTTGCTTTGCCTCCTCGCTCAAATCCTTGAACTTGTCGCCGAGCTTGAAGCCATAGGCAACGCCCAGCGCTTCCAGCGTCTGCGCATAGTAGGGCGAACTCGACTTCGCCCAAGGGCTGACGGCGCCGGCCCGCAGCGAGACATTCTCGTCGGGCACGACCAGGCTGGCATCAATGGCGCGTTGGCTGCCGAGCCCGTCGCAGGTCGGGCAGGCGCCGAACGGATTGTTGAAGGAGAATAGCCTGGGCTCGATCTCGGGAATGGTGAAGCCGGATACCGGGCAGGCGAACTTTTCCGAGAACAGCATGCGTTCATGCGTCTCGTTCTTCGATTTGTTGACCGAATCCTCGCCGGTCTGGCTGGCGTCGAGCGGCTTGTCGGCAAATTCCGCCACCGCCAGCCCGTCGGCCAGCTTCAGCGCGGTCTCGATGGAATCGGCGAGCCGCGTCGCCAGATCGCCGCGCACGACGATGCGGTCGACGACGACGTCGATGTCGTGCTTGTACTTCTTGTCCAGCGCCGGCACGTCGGCGATCTCATAGAAGACGCCATCGACCTTGACGCGCTGAAAACCCTTCTTCTGCAGCTCCAGCAGCTCCTTGCGGTACTCGCCTTTGCGGCCGCGCACCATCGGCGCCAGGATGAACAGCCGGGTGCCTTCCACGACTGCAAGCACCCGGTCGACCATCTGCGAGACCGTCTGGCTCTCGATCGGCAGGCCGGTGGCCGGCGAATAGGGTACACCGACGCGGGCGAACAAAAGCCGCATATAATCGTAGATCTCGGTGACGGTGCCGACCGTCGAACGTGGGTTCTTCGAGGTGGTCTTCTGCTCGATGGAGATGGCTGGCGACAGGCCGTCGATCTGGTCGACGTCCGGCTTCTGCATCATTTCGAGGAATTGCCGTGCATAGGCCGAAAGGCTCTCGACATAGCGGCGCTGGCCCTCGGCGTAGATGGTGTCGAAGGCAAGCGACGACTTGCCCGACCCCGACAGGCCGGTCATGACGATCAGGCTGTCACGCGGCAGGTCGAGATCGACATTCTTCAGATTGTGTTCGCGTGCCCCGCGAATGGAGAGATATTTATGGTCGGCCATCGCCGGTCGCCGCCTCAGAATCTGGAATTCGTGGGATGGGCGGGTTTTCCCGACCACCCCCTATGTAGGCAATTTCGCCGCCTTTTCGAGAGACGCCACAACTCTCGACCAAAGCGTTTAACCGCCTTTCGCGCGAACGGGCAAGCGGAAAGAACAAAGGCCGAACACGCTCCTGACAAAAGCTGCCCGTGGGGCCGGCTTCCCAAAACGTCTCGCGATCACATTTTTCGGTAATCGGCTATTCAAGGTTGACGTCCCTGCACCGTGGGGGCAGACTCCAGACGTCAACGAAGCCGGCCGTCTTTCGATGGCCTCGCGGCCTGGGGCTAGCCTGCGAGACGCCGCGGGTTATGCGATGAGCGCTTCGACGACGACAGTCGCAACCAACAGAAGGAGAGCAGAGGCATGACTCCACCGGATTGTTCGTTGAGGCTCCACGTGTCGCTGGAGCCGCGGCAGGTATAAGTGGCCAGGGTCAGGCGTTTTCGCTGCCCGCCAAACGGACCTGCTGATCCCCATAAAATCAGAGACTGCTAGTCGGATCGTCGGCTGAATGCCGCGAAGCATCCGAAATAAAATGCCGGCAGTACACTCCCGGCAATTTGGATTTCAGATCCAAGAAGCCCCGTCAGTTGCAAACGCAATGGCGGGGCTGTTCGTTTGAAGCGCAATATTTGTGGTTCACACCAGGCGAGCTTAGCGGCTGGAGGGCCTGATCCCGCCGGTAGCGACATCGATGGTGATGCTACCGGAAATCCGAACGTCGGTATCGCCAATCTTGAAGGTGCCGTTGCCGCTGCCTGGAGCCATATCGTCAGGCTCAGGCCGCGGCGCTGGCTCGGCGATGCGATAATCGCTGGTCACACCGGGCAGGGCGCCCTTTTGCGAAGACATCGAATTATCTTGGGCAAGTGCCATACCCACCAGCATGTTCGTGCCGGCTACGGTAGCGATAGCAAGGCATAACAGGCTGGACGAGCGGCTGGCGGTCATCGCCGGACTATAGTGCCGCGATAGCGGCAAGACCAGACCGATGTCGCTGAAATTGCGGGCGCTCAATCGCGTCAGTTCCGTCCGCCGGCCCGGCTCGTTCATGCGGCCTGCTTGCGAGTGTCGAAAACATGGTCGACGAGGCCCCAATCCTTGGCCTCCTGCGCGGTCATGAAAAAGTCGCGGTCGAGCGTGCGTTCCACTTCTTCGTAGGTGCGGCCGCAATGGCGGGCGTAAAGATCGGTCATGCGCCGCTTGGTGCGAAGGATGCCCTCGGCATGGCGCTGGATATCGGAGGCTTGGCCCTGGAAACCGCCGAGAGGCTGATGCAGCACGATGCTGGTGTTGGGTAGCGCGATCCGCCGCCCCGGTGTGCCGGCCATCAAAAGGAACGAGGCCATCGAGGCGGCGAAGCCCATACAAACCGTGGAGACCGGGCAGCTGATATACTGCATCGTATCGTAGATCGCGAAACCGCTGGTCACCACGCCACCCGGCGAGTTGATGTAGAGCGAGACCTCCTTGTCGGGATTGTCGGATTCCAACGACAGAAGCTGGGCGCAGACCAGCGCCGAGGTGCCGTCGTCGATCGCCCCGTTGATGAAGACGATGCGCTCGCGCAGCAGCCGCGAAAAAATGTCGAAGGCGCGTTCGCCGCGGCTCGACTGCTCGATCACCATTGGCACCAGATTGGCAAGGCCGCTCATCGGTTCTCTCCGTTGACTGTTGTCGTTCAGGCCGCGCGCAGGAAGAGGCGCGGCGTGTTTGCGGCGATCTGCTTGTGTCTGGGAGTGCGCGCTTCAAACGAAAGCCGGCAACCGGCGCCTGCCATCGCGATCTCCGGCACTGCTGCCCGAGCAAAACCATCATGGACGATGCGCAGATGCGTGCCGCCGGAAACGGTGCGGTCGAGCGTAAAGGTGACGATGCTGTCCACTGGGCTGTCGTTCATTGCGCTGTCCAGGGGGCTGCCGGGCGGCACCTGCGTATCGCCGGGCGCCGGCCGCTCCCGCCAGGAATAGCGCAGCAGCCGTCCGGGATCCGCGTCGAGGATTTCGCACTCGATCGGCGCATTCGGCGCTTTAAAGGCAAAGCGGTTGCCGATTTCGGGCTTGATGTCGTTCGGCATCATCCAGGCCGCGAGCAGGTCCGGCACCGTCAGCGCCCGCCACACCTTTTCCGGCGGTTCGGGCAGCTCGCACTCGAACTCGATCTTGTCTGCGGCCATTTCGGCGCGTTCTGTGCCTCGGCTGGTCATTGGTCCATGTCCTTCAAAACCGTCTTGAGTCTTTCGATGCGCTCTGGCCAGAACGCACGGTAGCGTTCGATCCAGCCGAGCAGTGGCGCAAGCCCCTTCGGATCGACGCGGTAATAGGCATTGCGACCGGCCCGGCGCTCGACCACGAGGCCGGCGCCGCGCAGCACTGCGAGATGTTGCGATACCGCCGGCTGCGATACCGGTATGCCAGTGCGCAGTTCCGACACCGTCATCTCGCCGTCGGCGAGCCGCTCATAGACGGCGCGACGCGTTGGATCCGCTAGTGCCCGAAAAATGTCTGCTTCGATCATGCCGAAAGCATAAGTCAATACTTATCGGTTTGGCAAGCCGTGTTTTTTAAGACAGGCGGTGTTTTTTAAGACAGGCGAGGTTTTACAAACTCGCTGGAGGCCAGCGTCTCACCATGTCGGGGGATCCGTTGAACGTCGCCTCGAAAACTGGTGACGCGAGCACAGCATGAATATGAAGCAATTCGGAGCCGACGTTTCGGAAGCCATGTTGCCTGTGCGCGGCAACAACAAGCGACTGTCCGGCAGTCAAGACGAGATGCTCTTCGTCGATCCACATCTCGGCCCTGCCAGCGATGACGGTAAGCACTTCCTCGACCGGGTGCCAATGTGTCGGGGCGCCAACCGCGGGTTCGACCCATTGTTCGAATATGCAAAGTTGAGTTGCGCCGTTGCAGGCCGAGACATGCATGCGGGTCTTTACTCCCGTCCGCCATTCTTCTTGCGGCTGATCGTCGTGCGCAACCATCTTCATGCGTTCGCCTCGATCCCATGGTCTGTGGAAATTCGACGCCAAGACACTACTTCTTACTGACAACTATTGACAGTGCAGGGCCTCTCCTATAGAACGAAAAGAGAACAAAAACCTTGTGGGAAAAGGCAGCGACGACAGGCAGGGATTGTCCATAGCCTGTAAGGTGCGGCGACAAAAATTCGGTTTCGGATGAGCGCGGAGAAGTATCATGGCGGGTAGCGTCAACAAGGTCATTCTGGTGGGCAACCTCGGGGCGGACCCTGAAATCCGCCGCTTGAATTCGGGTGACCCGGTCGTCAACATCCGCATCGCGACGTCGGAAAGCTGGCGCGACAAGACATCCGGAGAGCGCAAGGAAAAGACCGAGTGGCACAATGTCGTGATCTTCAACGACCAGATCGCCAAGGTGGCCGAGCAGTATCTGAAGAAGGGCATGAAGGTCTATGTCGAGGGCCAGCTGCAGACGCGCAAATGGCAGGACCAGACCGGCAATGACCGCTATACGACCGAAGTCGTGTTGCAGAAATTCCGCGGCGAGCTGCAGATGCTCGATGCGCGGGGCGAGGGCGGCGGCCAGGTCGGCAACTATGCCGGTGGTGGTGCGAGCCGCGGTTCCGATTTCGGCCAGTCCGGCCCGGGCGAAAGTTTCAATCGCGGTGGCGCCAACAAGGGCGGCGGCGGTGGTTCGTCGCGCGAGCTGGACGACGAAATCCCGTTCTGATTTCTCGGGGCGGACTGCCCTTGCGACGAAAAGCGCCGGCACCTTGGCCACGAAATGGCGTCCCGAAAATCTGTCTTGGATTTTCGGGACGTTGTGCGTTTGAGCGGTGAAAGGACGTATCAGGTGAAGGCAAGGGTCAAATGGGTCGAGGAGCGCACTTTCGTTGGCGAGTCCGCCAGTGGGCACAAGCTGGTGCTAGGCACTGCGTTCGGGCCGGAGGGCAAGACGCCGGGGCCGAGCCCAATGGAACTGGTGCTGATCGGCACTGGCGGCTGCTCGGCCTATGACGTGGTCCATATCCTCGAAAAGGGGCGCGAGGCGGTCGAAGATTGCGTGGTCGAACTCGATGCCGACCGTGCAGAAGCCGATCCCAGGGTGTTCACCCGCATTCACATGCATTTTGTCGTCAAGGGCCGGGCGCTATCACACGACAAGGTGAAGCGGGCGATCGGGCTTTCGATCGACAAATACTGCTCGGCCTCGGCAATGATGGCCAAGACTGCCGAGATTACCCACGACTTCGAAGTCATTGAAACGACAGCGAAGTAGGGTTGTCCCTACGTCGCCATCAGCGCCTTGATGCCGTCGGCGACGAACTGTACGGCGAGCGCCGCCAGGATGACGCCGAGCAGCCTTGTCAGGATCGAACGGCCGGTTTGGCCGAGGATACGGTCGATGCGCTCTGACAGCACGAACACCAGGTAGGTGATGACGAGGCAGATGGCGATGATGCCGACAAGGGCTGTCTGCGCCCCCAAACCCTGAAACGAGCTTGAGAGCAGGACGGTCGCCGAAATCGCGCCGGGACCGGCAATAAGCGGGATCGCCAGCGGAAAGGCGGCGATGTTGTGGATCATGTCCCTGGTGATGGCGACGTCGCCGATCTTCTCCTTGCGGTCCTGCCGGCGCTCGAACACCATTTCGAAGGCGATGAAGAACAGCAGAAAGCCGCCGGCGACGCGGAAGGCCGGCAGAGTGATGCCGAAGACTGACAGGATCGACGCGCCGGCGATTGCGAACAACGCCATTACCAGGAAGGCGATGACCGAGGCGCGCACGGAGACTTGGTTGCGCTCCTCGCGGTTCATGCCGCGGGTCACGGCGAGGAAGAGCGGCGCCAGGCCGGGCGGATCGATCGTCACCAGTATGGTGACGAAGGCGTTGAACAGGCTGTCGAAGCTCGGCATGCTGACCCTCCCCGCCGGCAAAGCCGGATAACGGGATTGGTAGAGCAAAGCGGAGCCAGTGGAAACCGTGCGGATCAGGGGCTGACGGCCCGGCGCGCCAGAAACTCGACTTCGAGACGCCAGGTGGCGCCGTCGTCCTGTGAGCGTTCGCCCAGCCAGCGGAACGAATTTTCGGTGATGCGCGAAAAGCTCCAGCGCACAGCAGATCCGGTGCCGTCTGCGCCTTGCTGGATGATGGTGTCGCCCTCGGCACGGCCGAGCTGGCGGCTGTAGTACTGATTGCGCGGATCGCTCCAGAAGATGTGCCAGGCGTCAACGCCGGGATCGTAGACGCGCAACGTCGTGCCATAGAAGGTCCATTTGCCGAGCGAGGGCGAGGGGCCGGCGTCACGGGCAGGCAGGATCCATACGTCCTGGATCGCGCGGCCTTCGAGCACCCAGCCGAAATGCACTTCGCCGCGCCCGGTCAGCACCTGACCGTCCTCGAGATGGCGCGTGGCGTCGAACGTCCAGGCGCCGATGAAGCGGCCATAAAGATTCAGTTTCTCGGCAAGGGCCGGTACGGGCCCACCGCTGTGCAGGGCCTTGGCAAAGGAATTGGACATGGCTTCGCTCTCATCTTGTCAGGAGACCGGCAAGCATAGAGGCTCACAGGGGTTCTGCGCTTGGGAAAAGTTGCTATGTTTCGGCGATGACGACGAGCGCGCACAGGCTGGCGTCGGGCCGAGGCTGGCAGGTGTCGGATGTCATCTGCACCGCCAGCGCCGCCGACAGGCCATTCGAGGAGGAGCATCGGGATTTCTGCGTTGCCGCCGTAACCAACGGCACCTTCCGCTATCGTGCGCGCGAGGGCACGGCGATGCTGGCGCCGGGCGCGCTCCTGCTCGGCAATCCCGGCACATGCTATGAATGCGGTCACGAGCATGGCGCCGGCGACCGCTGCCTCTCCTTCCATTTCGGACCGGCCTATATGGAGCGGATCGTCGCCGACGTGCCGGGCACGAAGACGCTCGATTTCGGCACGCCGCGCCTGCCGCCCTTGCCGGCGCTGGTGCCGCTGCTTGCCGAAGCGGAGGCGGCGCGCGAGATGGCCGACACCGGCGCGTTCGAGGAACTCGCCCTGCGCATTGCCGGTGCCGCGGTGACAGCGGCTTGCAGCGCCACGGATCGGGGACGGACGCCGAGCCGCCGTGACCAGAAGCGTGTTGCCGAAGCGGTGCGGCGCATCGAAGTCGATGCCGACCGGCCGATCTCGCTTGCCGAACTCGCCGACGAGACCGCCACCAGCCCTTACCATTTCCTGCGCACCTTCCGGCACGTCGCCGGTATGACGCCCTACCAATTCCTGCTGAGAGCGCGGCTGCACAGGGCAGCCGTGCGGCTCCGGACGTCGGATCAGACGATTTCGGCGATTGCCTTTTCGGCGGGATTCAACGATCTATCAACCTTCAATCGTCGTTTCCGGCGGCTGATGGGCGAGGCGCCGGGTACTTATCGCGCCCGCCGGCGACGCCCGTGAAAGGGTGCCACGGCCATATCGTCGCAATTGGTTTATCCTTTTGAATTTGCCGCTAAAAACCACACTGGAAAACTGCCGCGATTGTTGGAGTTTCAGGCTGGCTTCCTATATAAGCACCAAGTGATTCCTGATTAGATTGTGATCCGATTTGACCGACCAAAAGACACCGCGCGGCGCCGACGGCGGCCCCACCGGCATCGAGCCGATATCCATCATCGAGGAGATGCAGCGCTCCTATCTCGATTACGCCATGAGCGTGATCGTCAGCCGCGCGCTGCCGGACGTGCGCGATGGCCTCAAGCCGGTGCATCGCCGCATCCTCTACGCCGCCTATGAGAGCGGCTATCACTGGAACCGCAAATATGTGAAATCGGCACGCCCGGTCGCCGACGTGATGGGTAAATACCATCCGCATGGCGACGCCTCGATCTACGACGCTTTGGTGCGCATGGCGCAGGATTGGTCGCTGCGCGTGCCGCTGATCGACGGGCAGGGCAATTTCGGCTCGATCGACGGCGATCCGCCGGCGGCGATGCGCTACACGGAATCGCGGCTGACCAAGGTCGCGCATGAGTTGCTGGAAGACATCGACAAGGACACAGTCGATTTCCAGGACACTTACGATGCGTCCGGCAGCGAACCGAAAGTCCTGCCGGCGCGCTTCCCGAACCTGTTGGTCAACGGCTCCGGCGGTATCGCCGTCGGCATGGCCACCAACATCCCGCCGCACAATCTGGGCGAGGTCTGCAACGGCGCCATTGCCCTCATCGATAATCCGGCGATCGACCTTCCGGCGCTGATGGAGATCATTCCGGGACCGGATTTCCCGACCGGCGGCATCGTGCTTGGCCGTTCCGGTATCTACAGCGCCTATTCGACCGGCCGCGGCTCCATCGTCATGCGCGGCCGCGTCAACGTCGAGGCGCGCGGCAACGATCGGGAATCGATCGTCATCACCGAGGTTCCCTATCAGGTGAACAAGGCGTCGATGATCGAGAAGATGGCCGAGCTGGTGCGCGACAAGCGCATCGAGGGCATTTCCGACATTCGCGACGAGAGCGACCGGCAGGGCTACCGCGTCGTCATCGAACTGAAGCGCGACGCGGTCGCCGATGTCATTCTCAACCAGCTTTACCGCTTCACCCCGCTGCAGACATCCTTCGGCGCCAACATGGTGGCACTGAACGGCGGCAAGCCGGAATTGCTGACTCTGACCGACATGCTGAAGGCGTTCGTCGCCTTCCGTGAGGAGGTGATCAGCCGGCGCACAAAATTCCTGCTGCGCAAGGCGCGCGACCGCGCCCATGTGCTGGTCGGCCTTGCCATCGCTGTTGCCAACATCGATGAAGTCATCAAGCTGATCCGCAGCGCTCCGGACCCGCAGACGGCGCGCGAGCAGTTGATGGAGCGGCGCTGGCCTTCGGGCGACGTGGAATCGCTGATTCTTCTGATCGACGACCCGCGCCATCGCATCAACGAGGACGGTACCTACAATCTCTCCGAGGAGCAGGCGCGCGCCATCCTCGAACTGCGCCTGCAGCGCCTGACCGCGCTCGGCCGCGACGAGATCGCCGACGAGCTGAACACGATCGGCGACGAGATCAAGGACTACCTGGACATCCTCTCGTCCCGCGCCCGCGTCCAGCAGATCGTCAAGGACGAGCTCATCGCCGTGCGCGACGAGTTCGGCACGCCGCGCCGCACCGAGCTCGCCGAGGGCGGGGCGGACATGGAAGACGAGGACCTGATCCAGCGCGAGGACATGGTCGTCACGGTCAGCCATTCCGGCTACATCAAGCGCGTGCCGCTGTCGCTCTACCGGGCGCAGCGCCGCGGCGGCAAGGGCCGCTCCGGCATGTCGACCAAGGAAGAGGATTTCGTCACCCGGCTGTTCGTCGCCAACACGCACACGCCGGTGCTGTTCTTCTCCTCGCGCGGCATCGTCTACAAGGAAAAGGTCTGGCGCCTGCCGATCGGCAACCCGCAATCGCGCGGCAAGGCGCTGATCAATATGCTGCCGCTCGAACAGGGCGAGCGCATCACCACGATCATGCCGCTGCCGGAGGATGAGACGAGTTGGGGCGAGCTCGACGTCATGTTTGCCACCACGCGCGGCACCGTACGTCGCAACAAGCTGTCGGACTTCGTCCAGGTCAACCGCAACGGCAAGATCGCCATGAAGCTGGACGAGGAAGGCGACGAGATCCTCGGCGTCGAGACCTGCACCGACAATGACGACGTGCTTTTGACGGCAAGTTCCGGCCAGTGCATCCGCTTTCCGGTCAGCGACGTACGCGTCTTCCAGAGCCGCAATTCGGTCGGCGTGCGCGGCATTGCGATGGCCGATGGCGACCGGGTGATCTCGATGGCGGTGATCGAGCATGTCGATGCGCCGCCGGCGGAACGTGCCGCCTACCTCAAGCGGGTGGTGGCCGAACGCCGGCTCGCTGCTGACATTGCGGCCGGCGAGGAGGAAGAAATCCAGCTCACCAATGAAGAGGTCGGCGAAGAGGCGGAGCTTTCCGACGACCGCTATGAGTTCCTCAAGGCGCACGAGCAGTTCGTGTTGACGGTGACGGAATATGGCTACGGCAAGCGTTCATCGTCCTACGATTTCCGCCTGACTGGCCGTGGCGGCAAGGGTATTCGCGCCACCGACGTCTCGAAAACGGCCGAAATCGGCCGCCTGGTGGCGACCTTCCCGGTCGGCAACGACGATCAGATCATGCTGGTTTCGGATGGCGGCACCGTCATTCGCGTCCCGGTCAACGGCATTCGTTTCGCCAGCCGCGCCACCAAGGGCGTTACTATCTTCAATACCGCAGAGGGCGAGAAGGTCGTTTCGGTGGAGCGGATTTCAGAACCGCAAGCCGACGAGGAGATCGAAGAGAGTGTCGATGCTGAAGGTGGCGCTTCCACCGATGCCGAAGGTGGGGAGCCTGATACTACCGTCGAGTGAGTTTGCCACGACGGCGCCAGCCCTATGGGCCGGCGTGTGAAGACACCCCGCAATCTAGAAGTGGCGATAAGGCTTGCGGTTGCCGAAGCCTTCGAACCGCTTGGTATTGGCCTTGGCGGGGACGCGCTGTGCTTCCTGATGCAACCCGAATACGGTAGCGATCAGCATGGCGACGGTCATTGCGGTGGCGAGGATGTAGATCAGCATGTGCATGTTCTCCTGCGCCTAACAACGATTAGATGGGTGTTTGGTTTCATCTTCTGCAGCGGCAACTTAGTGAACACTGCGTGAAGCTGTTGTGAGCGGCACATTCATCTGTCGTTCACGTCGGCCAAAAGGTTCACGGGGCGGGCTGGCGATCGGATTTGCCTTTAGGGGAGAGGCTCGCTAGAAGCACCTGCCATGACCGAACGCATCGCCCTTTATGCCGGCTCTTTCGACCCGCTGACCAACGGCCATCTCGACGTGCTGAAGGCGTCGCTGGCCGTGGCGGATACAATCTATGCGGCGATCGGCATCCATCCCGGCAAGAAGCCGTTGTTTTCCTTCGAGGAACGGGTTGGCCTGATCGAAACGGCCGCGAAGGCGGAATTCGGCAGCGACGGTGCGCGTATCAAAGTAGTCGCCTTCGACGGGTTGGTGATCGATGCGGCCAGGAAGCATGGCGCCTCGATCATCATCCGCGGCCTGCGCGACGGCACCGATCTTGACTATGAGATGCAGATGGCCGGCATGAACGAGACCATGGCGCCGGAGCTGCAGACCGTGTTCCTGCCCGCCAGCCCTTCAGTGCGCACCATTACCGCCACACTTGTGCGCCAGATAGCTTCGATGGGAGGCGACATCCGCCCCTTCGTGCCGGCGGCCGTGGCCGGCGCGCTCACCGCCAAATTCGCGAAATAAATGCATGTCACCCAAAAGTGGAACCCGGCTTTGGGTAACGACATGCATGAACGAAGATATTCGGAGAAAGATCCCATGCAGCTGAAAAAGCTTGCCTTCTTGCTTGCCGTGCTTGCCGGTCTTGTGACCGCATCCGTGTCGGCCTTTGCCGCCGATCCGGAAAACACCATGATCGTAACGCTGAAGGACGGCGACGTGACCATCGCGCTGAGGCCCGACCTTGCGCCGAAGCACGTCGCGCAGATCAAAAAGCTGGTGCGCCAGGGCGCCTACGACAACGTCGCCTTTCACCGCGTCATCGACGGCTTCATGGCGCAGACCGGCGACGTCAAGTTCGGCAACATGAAGAGCGGCTTCAATGCCGACGCTGTCGGCACCGGCGGCTCCGATCTTCCTGACCTGCCGGCCGAATTCTCCAGCACCGAGCACTACCAGCGCGGCGTGGTCGGCATGGCCCGCTCCGACGATCCGAATTCCGCCAATTCGCAATTCTTCATCATGTTCGCGCCGGCACCGCCGCTCGATGGCCAGTACACCATCGTTGGCAATGTCGTCAGCGGCATGGAGCTGGTGGACCACATCAAGAAAGGCGACGAGGCGCAGAACGGGACGGTGACCGACCCCGATCGCATGATCAAGGTGCGCATCGCCGCGGACGGCAAGTAACCCCAATTGTTCAAAAGGATATTTCTGACATGGCCGAAATCAAGGACCGCGAGAACGCGCTTATCATGGACACGACCAAGGGCAAGGTCGTCATCGAATTGTTTCCAGATCTGGCGCCCGGCCATGTCGGCCGTATCAAGGAGCTGGCGCGCGAAGGCGCCTATGACGGCGTGGTCTTCCACCGCGTCATCGACGGCTTCATGGCGCAGACCGGCGACGTGAAGTTCGGCAATTCCAACAAGCCGTCTTTCGCGCCATCGCGCGCCGGCACTGGCGGTTCCGACAAACCCGATCTGAAGGCCGAGTTCTCCAACACCAACCACGGCCGCGGCACCTGCTCGATGGCGCGCTCGCAGAACCCGAACTCGGCCAATTCGCAGTTCTTCATCTGCTTCGACGATGCCGCCTTCCTCAACCGCCAGTACACGGTATGGGGCCAGGTCATCGAAGGCATGGACAACGTCGACAAGATCAAGCGCGGCGAACCGGTGCAGGATCCTGACAAGATCGTGTCGCTCAAGGTCGCGGCCGACGTGAAATGACCGGCCGGGCTGTCGCGGCCATCGCATTTGTGCTCGTCGCGGCGGCCACTCCGGCGCTGGCAACGGAATCGATCGTCTGCAGCGCCGACGGCGGCGCGGCATCGATTGATGTTTTGATGGGACACACGGCCGTCATTGCGGTGGCTCGTGTGTGGCTGGATGCCGGCGGCAAGACATGGACCACGGACGGACAGGCAGGCTCAACGAAAGTCATGGTTGGACAGGCATTCGAAGACGACGAGCGCATGCTGATCGATCTCACTGATGAGGGCCTCAGCTCGATCGTCGCCAAATTGCGGCTGGTCAAGGCCAGCGAGCAGTCCAGCTTCGCAATGGGCGGTACGCTGAGCATAGACAGTGTCGGCGCCTGGGCGGTGACCTGCCCGGAACCTTGAGGCGGGGATTTCTTGCGCGTCGATCTTTTCGACTTCGATCTGCCGGAGGAGCGCATCGCGCTTCGCCCAGCCGAGCCGCGCGACAGTGCCAGGATGCTGGTGGTCAGGCCGGGTGAGGGGCTCGAAGACCGGACGGTGCGCGACCTGCCGGCCCTGCTCAAGGCCGGTGATGTGCTGGTCTTCAACGACACCAAGGTCATTCCGGCACAATTGAAGGGCATCAGGCGGCGCGGCGAAGCAGCAGCGCAGGTCGAAGCCACGCTGCATATGCGGATGGCGCCCGACCGGTGGCTCGCCTTCATGCGTCCGGGCAAGCGCATCGCCGCCGGCGATCGCATCCATTTCGGTCATGACGCCAATTCCTGCTTTCTCGGCCAGCTCGACGCGACAGTGATCGAGAAGGGAGAAGGTGGCGAGGTGCTGCTCGGCTTCGACCTGTCAGGTCCGTTCCTCGACGAGGCGCTGCATGCCGTCGGCCACATCCCGCTGCCGCCCTACATCGCTTCCAAGCGTGACGACGACGAACGCGACCGCAGCGATTACCAGACCATTTATGCCAAGGAGGAGGGCGCCGTGGCCGCGCCGACGGCAGGGCTGCATTTCACGCCGGAGCTGTTTGCGACGCTCGACGCCAAGGGCATAGAGCGCCGTTTCGTCACGCTGCATGTCGGCGCCGGTACGTTCCTGCCGGTGAAGGCGGACGACACCGCCGACCACAAGATGCACGCCGAAACCGGTTCGGTCAGCCCGGAAACCGCCGAGGCGCTGAATGCGGCGAAAGCAAAAGGAGGGCGCATTATCGCCGTCGGCACGACATCGCTGCGCTTGTTGGAGAGCGCGGCTGGCGAGGACGGCAGGCTGGCAGCATGGTCAGGCCCGACCGACATCTTCATCACGCCCGGCTATCGCTTCAAGACCGCAGACATGCTGATGACCAATTTCCATCTGCCGCGTTCGACGCTGTTCATGCTGGTTTCGGCCTTCTGCGGTTTGCAGACGATGCGCGCGGCCTATGCGCATGCGATCGAGAACCGCTACAGGTTTTATTCCTATGGAGACGCAAGTCTTCTGTTCAGGGAGGATAGTAATGGACGATGACCTGGAAACCTTCGGCCGCGAAGCCTTGATCACCGAGGTCAGGAAACTGCGCGCCGGAATCCGCCAACACCGCGACGCCACCGGCCATGATCTGTGCTGGCATCATCCCGACCTCTGGTCGCTTTTGCCCGAAAAGACCGAGCCGGCGATTGCCGTGCCACCGTGGCCGAAATTCATGCGCGGCTGCATCCGCTACCGGCAATCACTCGATAAGCAGGCTCCGGACGCGCCGGTATTCGACAAAGAGTTCGATGGCTAGGGAATTCAATGACTAACGCATTCAATGACTAACGCATTCACCTTCAAGGTGCTGGCGACCGACGGCAGGGCGCGGCGTGGTGTAATCACCATGCCGCGCGGCGAAATCCGCACGCCTGCCTTCATGCCGGTCGGCACCGGCGGCACGGTGAAGGCCATGTATATGGATCAGGTGCGCGGCGTCTGCTCGGACATTATCCTCGGCAACACCTACCACCTGATGCTGAGACCCGGCGCCGAGCGCGTGGCGCGGCTCGGCGGCCTGCATGAATTCGCCCGCTGGCCGCATCCAATCCTGACCGACAGCGGCGGCTTCCAGGTGATGTCGCTGTCGAAGCTGCGGAAACTGACCGAGAACGGCGTTACCTTCCGTTCGCATATCGACGGCGGCGCCTACGAGATGTCGCCGGAGCGTTCGATAGAGATCCAGGGGCTGCTCGATTCCGACATCCAGATGCAGCTCGACGAATGCACAGCGCTGCCGGCCAAGCAGAACGAGATCGAGCGTGCCATGGAGTTGTCGTTGCGCTGGGCCGAGCGTTGCAAGACGGCATTCGGCGAGCAGCCCGGCAAGGCGATGTTCGGCATTGTGCAAGGCGGCGACGTGCCGGATCTGCGGCTGCGCTCGGCGCAGGCGCTGAAGGCAATGGAGCTGAAGGGCTACGCGATCGGCGGGCTGGCTGTCGGCGAGCCGCAAGCGGTGATGCTGGAGATGCTCGACATCACTTGCCCGGAGCTGCCGGCTGACCGGCCGCGCTACCTGATGGGCGTCGGCACCCCGGACGACATTTTGAAGTCGGTGGCGCGCGGCATCGACATGTTCGACTGCGTGATGCCGACGCGGGCAGGGCGCCACGGCCTTGCATACACACGGCGCGGCAAGGTCAATCTGCGCAACGCCCGCCATGCCGACGATCCGCGTCCGCTCGATGAGGAAAGCGACTGCCCGGCCGCACGCGACTATTCGCGGGCCTATTTGCACCATCTGGTGCGCTCGCAAGAGGCGCTTGGGGCGATGCTCCTGACCTGGAACAATCTGTCCTATTACCAGCAGCTGATGCGCGACATTCGTGAAGCGATCGAGGCTGGCAGGTTCGCCGAACAAGCCGAGATCATCACGCAGCAATGGGCAAACGGTGACCTCGCCGTCCGGTAGGCATGCTCGCCAGGAATCCGGCTCCAGGGAGGAGTTGCCCCTTCCATGAACTGTTTTGAAACGACTGCCTAATAAGCATTGCCGGACGACATCGGGCGAGGATCAAGAACCTGTTCGTTTCGGGGCAAGTTTCAGTTCCTGGCACGACGGTGCGGACGAACGGCATCGCCGAGCCTTCGCCTTCCGTGGCTGTCCAGCAATGGACGGCGGGGTCGTTGCTTGCCGCTCTGGCGATCGCAGTGACCGGCCTGGTCTTGCGCTTACTTGGCGCGCGCGGCGACCTTTGGCTGGACGAGATCTGGAGCTTTGCGCTGATCGAGCCGCTGACCTCGATCGACCAGATATTCTGGCGCGTCAATCACGACAACAATCATTTCCTCAACTCGGTCTATCTCTATCTCATTGGCCCCGATGCTTCGCCGCTGATCCAGCGAGGTCTGTCGATAGCATTAGGTGTTGCCACGATCGGTGCGGCGGCAGCGAGCGCCGCATCGCGCGGACGACAGGCGATGATTGCCACAAGCCTGTTGTTTGCCGTGAGCTACCCAATGATCCATTACGGCTCGGAGGCGCGCGGCTATGCCGGCCTTGTGCTGTTCACGCTGCTTTCGGTCATTTTTCTGGAGCGCCGGCTCGACAGTAGACGGTGGTCTGGCGTGGCCTTGGCAGCGGCGATCCTTTTCGGCTTCCTGTGCCACCTCACCATGATCGGAATGGTGGCGGTCCTCGCAATATGGACCGCCTGGCTCGCCTGGCAGCGTACGGCGAAGGTCGGCCGTGTCGTTGCGGACCTGGCGTCGATCTTCCTGCCGGGCTTGCTTGCCGTGCTGCCGCTGGCTGTCGGCGTGTTTGTCGGCGGCAGGCTGTTCGGCTTCAGTGTCGGTGGTGTTTCGCCGTTCTCGATTGCCGCCTTCGCGCAGGGCTATGGCGGGATGATCCGCTCTCTGTTCGGGCTGCCACCCTGGTTCGGTGACGGGCCCTACATCGTTGCCGCCTGCTGTCTTGTCGGCCTCTCCGCCGGTGTCTGGCGCGGTCGCCGAGCCAGCCTTTATGCGATCGGGATTATCGGACTGCCTTTGCTCATGGCGGCGGCGCATCTGCCCAACCTCGAGTTCCCACGCTATTTCATCATCAGCGGAACATTGCTGCTGCTCTGGGCCGGCGAGATGATTGGCCGCGGCCTGGATGCTCGCGGGACTGCAAGGCTACTTGCGATGGGAGCGCTGGCGATCGTGGTGAGTGGAAGCATTTCGTCGCTGCTTCAGTTCTATCAATATGGACGCGGCTCCTACGCCGCTATCGTCGATGAAATGACCAGGAACGGCGCAACCACCTATGCCAGCGACGGCAATTTCCGCACCCCCATTGTCGTCGACTATTTTGCGGCGCGAATGGATCGTCGGGCATTGCTGGTTCCAGACGACGGGATGTGCACCGAACGGCCCGCCTGGCTGGTCCTCGAGGGGGACGTGGACAAACAAGCCGAACATGTCGAACCGACGGCCGCATGCGCTCTGGCCTATGAACGGGCCGATGCGTCGAGGCATTGGGGGTTTTCAGGCCTGAGCTGGACGCTCTACCGGCGACAGGATTGAAACACCCCTTTAGGTGCTGAGCGACGTGGACGCACGCAGGCTGCAGCCGGTGATCCGAAAGCTGCCGTCAGGCTGTAGTTCGAGCGTGTAGACCGCCTCGTAGTCCTTGCCATCCGGGCCGACGATCAGCACTTGCTGGATGATCGAGGTCGGGCTCGTCTCGCGAACCTTGCCGAAGGAGTAGGTCTGCGGTTGGCGCACCGGCAGATAGCCTTTTGTCACCATGTTCATGAAGGTATCGACGGTCGGAAAGATGCGTTTCACATTCGGTGCGGCAAAGCTGTAGGCCGTCATTCCGTCATTGGCGATGAAGGCCCTCAACTGCCCATCGATGACCGTCTGCGCCGCTTTGACTTCGGCGTCGCCAGCAAAGGCCTGGGATGCGAAAATGAATGGAACGACTGCGAATGCGAAAAACGCGCGGCGCATGGCCTGTCTCCGTTGTCCCTGAGAAATCGCTGCCTGAAGGTACATAATACCATACGCTTTGCAGTGCTTCAGGGTTTCAGCCGAGCGCAAACATTCGGCGTGGCAGTCCGTGTCCGAGCCGAGAAAGCATTGTCGAGGCGAGAACAGCCTGAGCGATTGCCGATGCTTGAAAGGCGAACGGCAGTCTGCCACAAGGGCCGCTCGATTATACCTAGAGCGTGCGATGTGAGCAGGACCAGGCAATGAAGGCATTTTTCGTGCAGATAAAGTGCGATCTGGGCAAGGCCTACGACGTTGCCAGCGCCCTGGCCGATGCCGAGATTGCTTCGGAAATCTACTCGACAGCCGGAAACTACGACCTGCTCGCCAAATTCTATGTCGACGACGAGGAAGACATCGGCCACTTCGTCAACGAGAAAGTGCAGATTCTCCCGGGCATCAAGGACACGTTCACGGTCGTCACCTTTCGCGCTTTTTGATCCGCATCCGGCATCTGCCCGGACACCAGGCAAAGCCTGATCAAGGCCCTATTGGTGCTGCCTTAATTTTAGGCAAGTGCGATATACTGATCGCCGGCGCCCAACAAATCACCGATTGCGCTTGATTTTCTCCAGCGAGGCCAGTGAAATGGCGCCACAGGGGAGTATGCGATTGGCAGCGTTCGATGAAATGCTTCCGGAAGTTTCCGGGCTGAGAAAACCGTATTCGGCTTACGATCGCTGGCTGAAGGAACAGGACCCGGCCAGACTTACCGAGAAGATGCAGGACGCCGAACGCGTCTTTCGCAAGACAGGCATCACTTTCGCCGTCTACGGCGAGCAGGAAGCATCGGAGCGGCTGATACCCTTCGATATCGTTCCGCGCATCATTTCGGGCAATGAATGGCGACGGCTGACGCAAGGCATCGAGCAGCGCGTCCAGGCGCTGAACGCCTTTCTCGACGACATCTACCATCGCCAGGAGATCTTGCGCGCCGGCCGGGTGCCGAAGGAGTTGATCGCCAAGAACGAGGCGTTCCTGCCCGAGATGATCGGGGTGCGGCCGCCGGCCGGCGTCTATACCCACATCATCGGCGTCGACATCGTACGCATCAGCGAGAACGAGTTCTACGTGCTGGAGGACAATGCGCGCACGCCGTCCGGCGTCTCCTACATGCTGGAGAATCGTGAGACGATGATGCAGCTCTTCCCCGAGCTGTTCCAGCAGATCAAGGTGCGGCCGGTTGAGAATTACCCGCAGCTCTTGCGCCAGTCCCTGGCGGCAGTGCGGCCGCAAAGCACCAAGGGCGCGCCGACCATTGCCGTGCTGACGCCGGGTAGCTTCAACTCGGCGTATTTCGAACATGCTTTCCTTGCCGACCAGATGGGCGTGCAGCTTGTCGAGGGGCAGGATCTGCGCGTCGTCGATGGCCATGTCGCGATGCGCACCACCGAGGGCTACAAGCAGATCGACGTGCTTTACCGGCGTGTCGACGACTCGTTCCTCGATCCGCTGACCTTCCGCCCCGACTCGGCACTTGGCGTGCCGGGCATTATGGACGTCTACCGCGCCGGCAACATCACGATCGCCAATGCGCCGGGAACCGGCATCGCCGACGACAAGGCGATCTATTCGTACATGCCCGAGATCGTCGAATTCTACACCGGCCGCAAGGCGATGCTCGGCAACATCCCGACCTGGCGCTGCTCGGAGCCGGACAGCCTGGAATACGTGCTCGAGCACATCGATGAATTGGTTATCAAGGAGGTCCACGGGTCCGGCGGTTACGGCATGCTGGTCGGTCCGGCGGCGACCAAGAAGGAATGCGAGGATTTTTCCAAAAAGCTCGCGGCAAAACCGTCGAACTACATTGCTCAGCCGACGCTGGCGCTGTCGACCTGTCCGATCCTGACGGACAAGGGGCTGGCGCCGCGCCATGTCGATCTGCGCCCCTATGTGCTGGTTTCCGACCGTATCCAGATCGTGCCCGGCGGGCTGACCCGAGTAGCGCTCAAGGAAGGCTCGCTGGTCGTCAATTCCTCGCAAGGCGGGGGCACGAAGGATACGTGGGTGTTGGATGATTAGAGTGGAAGTAGCGAGTAGGGAATAGCGAATGGTGAATAGTGAATAGTGAATAGTGAATAGTGAATAGATAAGGATATGGGTCGTTGATGTTGGTGAAATGCCCTGAAGTGAAGCGCGCGGAATCGCGCCCTGGAATCTGGATAGTCACCATTCACCATTCACCTTTCACTATTCACCACAGGACCGCCTGACATGCTTCTCGGCCGCACCGCCAACGGGCTCTACTGGATGAACCGCTACATCGAGCGGGCGGAAAACATGGCGCGATTGGTGGATGCCGGCCTGCGCATGGCGCTGACTCGTACCCAGAACGCTTCGGAGGAGTGGAATTCGGTGCTGCTCAGCGCCGGTTCAGACGCCAGCTTCACGCAGAAATATTCCGACTACACCGCCGCCAATGTCGCCGACTATCTGCTGCGCGACACATCGAACCCGTCGAGCACGATGTCGTCTATCGAAACGGCCCGTAACAATGCCCGCATGGTGCGCACGGCACTGACGCGTGAAACCTGGGAAAGCATCAACGAAGCCTGGATGTCGCTGAAGCGGATGCTGGCCAAGCCGATCGACGAGCGCGACCTGCCCAACGCACTCGACGCAATCAAGCGCGAGACGGCGCTGATCCGCGGCTCGTTCTACGGCACGATGCTGCGCAACGAGATTTTCGATTTCTCGCAGCTCGGCACTTATGTCGAACGCGCCGACAACACCGCGCGCATCCTGGATGTGAAATACTATGTGCTGTTGCCGTCGATCTCCTGGGTCGGCTCGACGCTCGACAACTACCAGTGGGAATCGATCCTGCGCTCGGTGTCGGCGCACCGTTCCTATCGCTGGGTCTATGATGCCGACTACAAGCCGAGCAACATCGCCGATTATCTGATCCTCAACGTCCGCATGCCGCGCTCGCTGACCTTTTGCTACCGCTTCCTGACGGAGCATCTCAAATTCCTGGGTGACGACTATGGGGAGCGCCACGCCTGTCATGCGACGGCTGCCAAGACCCAGGCCATGCTGACGGCCGGGTCGATCAAGGATATTTTCGACGCCGGCCTGCACGAATTCCTGGCCAATTTCATCCGCGACAACACCAGGCTCGGCGACGAGATCGCGCAGGATTACAGGTTCTATTGAGCATGACCCCAAAAAGCGGAGACCGGTTTTCGGAAAAGCTCATGCTCCAGGGACGAGTGCGATGCGGCTGAAGATCACCCACCGGACGGAATACCGCTACGATGCGCCGGTGCATTATTTGTTGCAGCGTTTGCGGCTGCTCCCGGTGAACGGGCGCACCCAGACGGTACTGTCCTGGGCGCTGAAGATCGAAGGCGCACGCGAGGAAGTGCGCTTCACCGACCATTTCGGCAATGATACCCGGCTGTTGAGCGTCGAGGGCGAGCGCGACTTCATCACCGTCGAAGCAGCCGGCGAAGTGGTGACGCGCGACACCGCTGGCGTCTGCGGACCGCACCAGGGTTTCGCGCCGCTCTGGCTGTTCGGCCAGGAAACGCCGCTGACGACGATCGGCAGCGGCATTCGCGAGCTTGCTGCCTCGGTCGGCAAGGGTACCGACATCGAAAGGCTGCACCGGTTGATGGCGGTGATCGGCGAGCGCGTCGCTTATACGCCGGACACCACCAACGTGACGACGCCGGCCGAAGAGGCCCTGGCGCTCAAGACCGGCGTTTGCCAGGACCACAGCCACATCTTCGTTGCCGCGGCGCGTGCCATGGATTTTCCGGCCCGCTATATCAGCGGCTACCTGATGATGGATGCGGCGATCGAGCAGGCGGCAAGCCACGCTTGGGCCGAGGCGCATGTCTCGGGCCTCGGCTGGGTCGCCTTCGATGTCGCCAACGGCATTTCTCCGGACGAGCGTTATGTGAAGGTGGCGACCGGCCGCGATTATCGCGACGCCACGCCGGTATCTGGAATTCGGCTGGGACAGGCGGAAGAACAGCTTGCGGTCACCGTCACCGTGGAGCAGTAATCCCCGGCAAGATTGTTGCCAAAGAGATTCGATGACCTATTGCGTCGGCCTGAAGATCGATCGCGGGCTCGTGTTCATGTCGGACACGCGCACCAACGCCGGCATGGATTCGATCTCGACCTTCAGGAAGATGCATGTCTGGGAAGAGCCGGGCGAGCGCGTCATCGTTTTGATGTCGGCCGGCAATCTGGCGACGACGCAGGCCGTGGTCAGCCTGCTCGACGAACGCACCAAGGCAGTGGCGGAGCGCCGTGCCACGCTGCTCGAAACGCCCTCCATGTACCAGACAGTCCGGTTGGTCGGAGACACCGTCAAGGAGGTCATCGCCAGTTCGTCGCCGGCTGGCGAAAAGGCGGATTCCTACTTCAACGCCTCCTTCATCCTCGGCGGTCAGATCAAGGGCAGCGCGCCGCGCCTGTTCATGATCTATCCGGAAGGCAATTTCATCGAATCGACCGACGACACGCCGTTCTTCCAGATCGGTGAGACCAAATACGGCAAGCCGATCATTATCCGCGCTTATGAAAGGACGATGAGTTTCGCCGAGACGGTGAAATTGCTGCTAGTGTCGTTCGACTCGACGCTGAAGTCGAACCTGTCGGTCGGCCTGCCGCTCGACCTGCTGTTCTATGAAAAGGACACTTTCAAGGTCGGCCTCAAAAAGCGAATAACCCAGGACGATCAATATTATCGTACGATCTCGGATAGCTGGTCGAACGCGCTGAAGACCGCCTTTGCCAGTCTGCCTGATTTTCCCGAATGAAAACCTTCGTTTTTCGTGCTCTTTGATCGCGGCTCGATGAGGCGCCACGGAGGCGAAGAAGATGAATAGCAACGAATTCCGCGAGTGGTCGCTGCGAGCGGCTGAATGGGGCGTCGACTACAGAAACAGCCTTCGCGAGAGACCGGTGCGGCCGCTTGTCGAGCCGGGCGAAATCTTCAAAAGCGTCGATGCCGCGCCGCCGGAAGACGGTGAAACGATGCAGGCAATCTTCGCCGATTTCGAACAAAAGATCCTGCCTGGCATGACGCACTGGCAGCATCCGCGTTTCTTCGCATATTTCCCGGCCAATGCGGCACCGGTCTCAGTCGTGGCCGAGTATCTGGTTTCCGCGATGGCCGCGCAATGCATGCTCTGGCAGACCTCGCCGGCGGCAACCGAGCTCGAGACGCGGGTCGTCGACTGGATGCGGCAGGCGCTTGGTTTGCCGGAGGGATTTTCCGGCGTCATGCAGGATTCGGCTTCATCGGCGACGCTTGCCGCCGTGCTGACCATGCGCGAGCGCGCGCTCGACTGGCAAGGCAACAAGAACGGCTTGCAAGGGCAGCCGGTCGTGCGGATCTATTCTTCCGACCAGGTCCATACTTCCATCGACCGGGCGATCTGGGTGTCGGGGATCGGCGAGGCGAACCTCGTGCGCATTCCGGTCGCCGGACGCTTCCGCGCCATGCAGACGGCGGCTCTGGAAGCCGCGATCGTTACCGACCGCGAAAACGGCATGCTGCCGGCGGGCATCATCGCCAGCGTCGGCGGCACAAGTACCGGCGGCACCGACAATGTGGCGGCTGTTGCCGAGGTGGCGAAGCGGCACGGGCTCTACCTGCATGTCGATGCCGCATGGGCCGGCTCCGCCATGATCTGCCCCGAGTTCCGGCATTTCTGGACCGGCGCCGAAAATGCCGATTCCATCGTCTTCAACCCGCATAAATGGTTGGGGGCACAGTTCGATTGCTCGATGCAGTTCATCCGCCAGCCGGAAGATCTGGTCCGCACGCTGGCGATCAAGCCCGAATTCCTCAAGACGCATGGCCGCGACGGGGTCATCAACTACTCCGAATGGTCGGTGCCGCTCGGCCGAAGATTCCGCGCGCTGAAACTTTGGTTCCTGCTGCGTGCGCATGGCTTGGAAAATCTGCGGACCATGATCCGCAACCATGTTGCCTGGAGCGAGAGCCTCGCCGCGCGGCTGGCTCGGGAACCGGATTTGGAGATCGTCACGCAACCGATGCTGTCGCTGTTCTCATTCCGCCATCTCGCGGCTGCGGGAATCGGCCTTGACGAGCACAATTTGCGGCTGGTCAACGCGATCAACGATGACGGCCGCATTTACCTGACGCAGACCCGGGTGGACGGGCAGGTGGCGATCCGCTTTCAGGTCGGGCAGTTCGAAACGACTGCGGCGGACGTCGATACTGCTTTCGAGGTCATCACTGAGATCGCGCGGGGGCTGAGTTGATACCCTCGTCGAGATTGCGCCGGAGCTTTTCTCTCTGCAGTCGCCCGATTTTCATTAGCCGGCCCATACCTGTTCATGGCTTTCGTTTTCAGCTATAGACGAGAAAAACGAAAATGAGAGGTTGCTAGATGTATCTGTCGCCGCGTCATTCCGAAATCATCCAGATGGCCAAGGACCATGGCCGCGTACTGGTCGAGGAGCTGGCGACGCATTTCAACGTGACGCCGCAGACGATCCGCAAGGATCTCAACGATCTCTGCGACCAACGGCTTTTGTCCCGCATCCATGGCGGGGCATTGTTCCCCTCCGGCATCGAGAACATGGAATATGAGGCTCGGCGCAAGATCGCCGCCGAGGAGAAGGAGGCGATCGGCCGCGCAGCAGCCCGGCTGATCCCCGACAACGCGTCTCTGTTCATCAATATCGGGACAACGACGGAAGCTGTCAGCAAGTCGCTGCTCGATCACAGCGGCCTGATGGTCATCACCAATAACATCAATGTTGCCAACAGGATGCGCATATATCCTTCGATCGAGGTCGTGATCGCCGGCGGTGTCGTGCGCGGTTCCGACGGCGGTGTGGTCGGCGAGGCCGCGGTCGATTTCATCAGGCAGTTCAAGGTCGATTTTGCGGTGATCGGCGCCTCGGCCATCGACCATGACGGCGCACTGCTCGACTTCGATTTTCGCGAGGTGAAGGTGGCTCAGGCGATCATCGCCAACGCCCGACATGTGATCCTGGTGTCGGACCAGACCAAATTCGAGCGCACCGCGCCCGTCCGCATCGGCCATCTGTCGCAGGTCAACACCTTTATCACCGATCGTTGCGACATCCCGTCGGTGCGTAAGATCTGCCAGGAGGCAGAAGTTCAGCTGATCGAAACGTCGCTATCCTAGAGATGCCGTAGCGGCATCTTCCGCCTATCATATTTCGTTTGACATTCGTTATCATTTCGAAATAATTCCTCTACGGTTTCGCAAGAACCCAAAAATGCTGCAATGCGAAATCGAGGGAGGATTCTTGAGCGCATCACCGATTCATGACATTTTCGTCATCGGTGGCGGCATCAATGGCTGCGGCATCGCCCGCGATGCCGTTGGACGTGGCTTTTCGGTTTTTCTTGCCGAGATGAACGATCTGGCCAGCGGGACCTCTTCCGGCTCGACCAAACTGATCCATGGCGGCTTGCGCTATCTCGAATTCTACGAATTCCGCCTGGTGCGGGAAGCGCTGATGGAACGCGAGGTCCTGTGGAGGAACGCGCCGCATATCATCTGGCCGATGCGCTTCGTGCTGCCATACGCCAAGGGACTGCGTCCTGCCTGGCTCATCCGGCTCGGGCTTTTCCTCTACGACCATATTGGCGGGCGCAAATTGCTGCCGCCGACGAAAACGCTGGACATGGCCAAGGATCCGGCCGGCAAGCCGCTGAAGCCGCTGTTTCGAAAGGCGTTCGAATATTCGGACGGTTGGGTCAACGATGCCCGGCTGGTTGTGTTGAACGCCCGCGACGCTGCCGAGCGCGGCGCAACCATTCGAACCCGAACAAAGGTCGTCAGCGCACGCCGCGAAGGCAATCTCTGGACGGTCAGGCTTGAAAATGTGCGGACCGGCCATACCGAGGAGGTCAAGGCGCGGCTGCTGGTCAATGCCGCCGGCCCGTGGGTCGATCAGGTGCTGTCGGCCACCGTCGGCTTGAACGACGTGCACAATGTCCGCCTCGTACAAGGCAGCCATATCGTCGTGGGCAAGAAATTCGACGACCCACGCGCCTATTTCTTTCAGAATAAGGACGGGCGCATCATTTTCGCCATCCCTTACGAGGACGAATTCACGCTCATCGGCACGACCGACCGTGACTATCCCGGCGATCCGCACAACGTCAGGATCAATGACGCCGAGATCGACTATCTCTGCGCTGCGGCAAGCGAATATTTCGCGCAGCCGGTCAAGCCGTCGGATATCGTCTGGACCTATTCCGCGGTGCGACCGCTCTACGACGATGGCGCCTCAAAGGCGCAGGAAGCCACCCGAGACTATGTGCTGAAGGCCGATGGAGGCGAGGGTGCCGCCCCGATCGTCAACGCCTTTGGCGGCAAGATCACGACCTACCGCCGATTGTCGGAATCGATGCTCGAGAAGATCGAGGGTTTTCTCGGCAAGCGCGGCAAACCATGGACGGCAAACGCGCCGCTGCCCGGCGGTGACTTTCCCGTCACCGGCTTCGATGCCGAGGTGGCGAAACTGAAAACGGCGTACCCGTTCCTCGACGCCCGGCTGGCCCGCCGGTTGACCCGGCTCTACGGCACCCGCGCAAGGAAGCTGCTGGGCCTCGCCAAGTCGAACGTCGATCTTGGCCGCAACTTCGGCGCCGATCTCTACGAAGCCGAGGTGCGCTACCTAGTCGAAAACGAATGGGCGATGACTGCCGAGGATGTATTGTGGCGCCGGACCAAGCGCGGCCTGCGTCTCAGCCGTGAGCAGGCGGCAGTGCTCGACGAGTTCATGCGCGGAATAAGCCGGCAGCACGTAGCGGCTGCCGAATAGGAACGGCCGACTGATGCAGAAAGCCTGGGAGGAGGCATCATGCTTGAACTGAGAAACGTGACGAAGACGGTGGGTGCGGCGGAACATATCCGCGACGTCTCGCTGACGCTTCAGCACGGCTCGCTCAACGTCCTGCTCGGGCCGACGCTCTCCGGCAAGACCAGCCTGATGCGGCTGATGGCGGGCCTCGACGTGCCGACCTCGGGCTCGGTCTGGTTCGATGGCAAGGATGTCACCGGCATGCCGGTGCAAAAGCGCAACGTCGCCATGGTCTACCAGCAATTCATCAATTATCCGGCGATGACGGTCTACGAAAACATTGCCTCACCGCTGCGGGTGGCCGGCACGGATCAGGCAACGATCGACAGGGAGGTGCGCAATGCCGCCGCCCTTCTCAAACTAACGCCCTATCTCGACCGGACGCCTCTCAGTCTGTCGGGCGGCCAGCAGCAGCGCACCGCGCTGGCCCGCGCCATCGTCAAGAATGCCAGCCTCGTGCTGCTCGACGAGCCGCTCGCCAATCTCGACTACAAGCTGCGTGAAGAATTACGCGCGGAACTGCCGAAAGTCTTCGCGGCCGCCGGTACAATCTTTGTTTATGCCACGACCGAGCCGCACGAGGCCTTGTTGCTCGGCGGCAACACGGCGACGCTTTCCGAGGGCAGCATCACCCAGTTCGGGCCGACCATCGAAGTGTTCCGCAAACCGGTCGATCTGGTGACGGCGAGAACCTTCGCCGATCCGCCGCTCAACACCATCGTGCTTGCCAAGAAGGGCCTGGATTTCCTGCTCGAGGGCGGCGTGAAGTTGCCGGTGCCGGCCGAACTCTTCGGCATTGCCGATGCGATCTATACGATCGGCTTCCAGCCTCATCATCTGTCCCTCGATCGACCC
Organism: Mesorhizobium sp. M0678; assembly: GCF_040320505.1. Taxonomy (NCBI): domain Bacteria; kingdom Pseudomonadati; phylum Pseudomonadota; class Alphaproteobacteria; order Hyphomicrobiales; family Phyllobacteriaceae; genus Mesorhizobium; species Mesorhizobium sp. M0678. The sequence continues at coordinate 402,505 of NZ_JAMYPT010000001.1, forward strand.
AACGCCGCCGCAGTGCCGGTGCGCGCAAAGGTGACGATCACCGAGATCACCGGATCGGAAAGCTTCATCCATCTCGATTTTGCCGATGCGCGCTGGGTCATGCTGACCCACGGCATTCGCGACTTCGAGCCGGACGAGGAGGTCGAGGTGTTCATCGACCCGCGCCACATCATGGTCTTCGACGAGCACGGCCGCGCCGTGGCCGCGCCGAACCTGGCGGCTTAGGAGGAAGCGATGGCGCGCATCGATGTCAATCATATCCGCCACTCCTATCTGCAGAACCCGCGCACGGATGCCGATTTCGCGCTGAAGGAAGTGCACCACACGTTCGAGGATGGCGGCGCTTATGCGCTGCTCGGCCCATCCGGCTGCGGCAAGACCACGCTGCTCAACATCATTTCGGGATTGCTGCATCCCTCGCATGGCCAGCTGCTGTTCAACGGCAGGGACGTGACCAATCTGTCGACCCAAGAGCGCAACATTGCCCAGGTCTTCCAGTTCCCGGTGATCTACGACACGATGACCGTCTACGACAATCTGGCGTTCCCGCTGCGCAATCGCGGCGTGCCGGAGGCCGACGTCGACCGCAAGGTGCGCGAGACGCTGGAGATGACCGGGCTGGCCGATATGGCCAAACGAAAGGCGCGCGGACTGACCGCCGACCAGAAGCAGAAAATCTCGCTCGGACGCGGGCTGGTGCGCTCCGACGTCAATGCCATCCTGTTCGACGAGCCTTTGACCGTCATCGACCCGCATATGAAATGGGTGCTGCGCTCGCAGTTGAAGCAGCTTCACCGCCGCTTCGGCTACACCATGGTCTATGTCACGCACGACCAGACCGAGGCGTTGACCTTCGCCGACAGGGTGGTCGTCATGTATGACGGCGAAATCGTGCAGATCGGCACACCGGCGGAGCTGTTCGAGCGCCCGCGCCACACCTTTGTCGGCTATTTCATCGGCTCGCCCGGCATGAATGTCATGCCGGTGGCGATCGACGGCAAGACAGCGAAGCTGGGCTCGCAGCAGATCGAACTGCCGGGCGTGCCCAAGGCGGGCGGCGGCGCCATCGAGCTCGGCATCCGTCCCGAATATGTTCGCCTGGGCAGCCAGGGCATGGCCGTCCGGGTCAGCAAGGTCGAGGACGTCGGCCGCCACAAGGTGGTCCGTGCCAATCTCGAAGGACGCGAGATCGCCGCCGTCATCGGCGAGGACGAGACAGTTCCGGCTGATCCGAAGGTGCGGTTCGACCCGGCCGGCATCAACATCTATGCCGATTCCTGGCGCATCGAGATGGGGGCCTGAAGTGGAAAAGACCTGGAACAACAGAGCCTGGTTCCTGGTGCTGCCGGTGCTGCTGCTGGTGGCGTTCTCGGCGGTCATACCGCTGATGACGGTCGTCAATTATTCGGTGCAGGACACTTTCGGCAATAACGTCTTCTTCTGGGCCGGCACGGAATGGTTCGAGGAACTGCTTTCCTCCAGCCGCTTCTGGCAGGCGATGATCCGCAACCTTGTCTTCTCCTTCATCATCCTGGCGATCGAAGTGCCGCTCGGCATCTTCATTGCGCTCAATATGCCGAAGAAGGGTTGGGGCGTGCCCGTTTGCCTTGTTTTGATGGCGTTGCCGCTGCTGATCCCGTGGAACGTCGTCGGCACCATCTGGCAGGTGTTCGGGCGCAACGACATTGGCCTGCTCGGCTATTACGTCAACGCGCTCGGCATCGACTATAATTATGTGCAAGACCCATATGACGCCTGGGTCACGGTCATCATCATGGACGTCTGGCATTGGACCAGCCTCGTCGTTCTGCTCTGCTATGCCGGCCTGGTCTCGATCCCGGATGCCTTTTATCAGGCGGCCAAGATCGACGGTGCCTCGCGCTGGGCGGTGTTCCGTTACATCCAGCTGCCGAAGATGAACCGCGTGCTGCTGATCGCCGTGCTGCTGCGCTTTATGGATAGCTTCATGATCTACACCGAACCGTTCGTGGTGACCGGCGGCGGACCCGGCAACTCGACGACCTTTCTTTCGATCGATCTCGTCAAGACCGCGCTCGGCCAGTTCGACCTCGGCCCGGCGGCGGCGATGTCGCTGGTCTACTTCCTTATCGTCCTGTTGTTGTCATGGGTGTTCTACACCGTGATGACCAATTACGACGCGGAGCGTTGAGATGAGCCGCACCGAAGAGAGAGCCGATAGGGTGAGCGAGACGACAGCTTCGGAAGGGCTCGCCAGCACGCTACGGCAGGACGAGATCGCACGGCTGATGCGCCGTCGCGGCGAGGAGTCGCGTTGGTGGTGGATCGTGCCGACGCTCTACATCATCGTTCTGCTTTTGCCGATCTACTGGCTCATCAATATGAGCTTCAAGACCAATGGCGAGATCGTCTCGTCGCTGACGCTCTACCCGCACGCACCGACATTGGCGAATTACCGCACCATCTTCACCGACGCGTCCTGGTACTCTGGCTACATCAACTCGATCACCTATGTGGTTATGAACATGGTGATTTCGGTGGCTGCGGCACTGCCTGCTGCCTATGCCTTTTCGCGCTATCGCTTCCTCGGCGACAAGCATCTGTTCTTCTGGCTGCTGACCAACCGCATGGCGCCGCCGGCGGTGTTCGCGCTGCCATTCTTCCAGCTTTATTCGGCCTTCGGCCTTATCGACACCCACATCGCCGTGGCTCTGGCGCATTGCCTGTTCAACGTGCCGCTGGCGGTGTGGATCCTCGAAGGCTTCATGTCGGGCGTACCCAAGGAGATCGACGAGACCGCCTATATCGACGGCTATTCGTTCCCGCGCTTCTTCATCAAGATCTTCATGCCGCTGATTGCGAGCGGCATCGGCGTCGCGTGCTTCTTCTGCTTCATGTTCTCGTGGGTGGAGCTCTTGATCGCCCGTACGCTGACGACAACCGATGCCAAGCCGATCGCCGCGACCATGACCCGCACCGTTTCGGCCGCCGGCATGGATTGGGGGCTGCTCGCCGCAGCCGGCGTGCTGACGCTGATTCCCGGCGCGCTCGTCATCTGGTTTGTGCGCAACTACATCGCCAAGGGCTTTGCCCTGGGGAGGGTATGATGGAGCAGGTCGACAGAAGCCCATGGTGGTGGGCCGTGCTGCTTCTCGCCCTGGTCGTCGTGGCCTGGGTGGCACTTCAAATCGATTTCGTGGCAATAACGGTAGGCTTCAGCGATCCGGCTAATATCCGACTGTGGGGATTTAACCTCTCGTCCAACCTCGATTTTTCGTGGATGGCCTGGACGTGGCCGACCGCGGCCTTCTTTGGAACCATCTTTCTGCTGCTTTGCGGCATGGCGGTGTGGGAATACGTCTCGCCGGGCGGCAATCCGCGCGTCGGCGTGCTGCGGTTCGAAACGACGCGTGGCGACCGCCTGTTCCTGTCGCTGCTTGGCAGCGCCTTTATCCATCTCGCTTGGCTGGGTCTAGTCGGACCCAATCTGTGGTGGGCTCTCGCTCTCTCCGTGGTCTACGCCGTCGGCGTGTTCCGCTACGTATAGAGGGGGAAACTGTTGGAACGGCGGCGTGCCGGCCGCCGATCCAGATCGCACTTTGAACTTTAACAGTGGAGGAAATACATGCGACGGCAATTCTTGACATCAACAACTGCGCTTGTCCTGTTGCTCGGGGCAAGCAATGCCTATGCCGGAATGGACGAGGCCAAGGCCTTCCTCGATAAGGAAATCGGGCCCCTTTCGACGCTTTCGCGCGCCGACCAGGAAGCCGAGATGCAATGGTTCATCGATGCCGCGAAACCTTTCGCCGGCATGGATATCAAGGTGGTTTCCGAAACCATCGCCACGCATCAGTATGAATCGCAGGTGCTGGCGCCGGCCTTTACGGCCATCACCGGCATCAAGGTTACGCATGACGTCATCCAGGAAGGCGACGTCGTCGAGAAGATCCAGACCCAGATGCAGACCGGCCAGAACCTCTATGACGGCTGGGTCAACGATTCCGATCTGATCGGCACGCACTGGCGCTACCAGCAGGTGCGCAACCTGACCGACTGGATGGCAGGCGACGGCAAGGATGTCACCAACCCGAATCTCGACCTGAAGGATTTCATCGGCACTTCGTTCACCACCGCGCCCGACAAGAAACTCTACCAACTTCCCGACCAGCAGTTCGCCAACCTCTACTGGTTCCGTTACGACTGGTTCAACGACGAGAAGAACAAGGCGGACTTCAAGGCCAAATACGGCTACGACCTCGGCGTGCCGGTGAACTGGTCGGCCTATGAGGACATTGCAGCGTTCTTCACCGGGCGTGAGATCGACGGCAAGAAGGTCTACGGCCATATGGACTATGGCAAGAAGGACCCGTCGCTCGGCTGGCGGTTCACCGACGCCTGGCTGTCGATGGCCGGCAATGGCGACAAGGGCATTCCGAACGGTCTGCCCGTCGACGAATGGGGCATCAAGGTCGACGAGAATTCGCGTCCGGTCGGTTCCTGCACGGCGCGCGGCGGCGACACCAATGGTCCGGCTTCTGTCTATGCCATCCAGAAGTACCTCGATTGGCTGAAGGCCTATGCACCGGCGGAAGCCCAAGGCATGACCTTCTCCGAATCGGGGCCAGTTCCGGCGCAGGGCGCGGTTGCCCAGCAGATCTTCTGGTACACCGCCTTCACCGCCAGCATGGTCGACGCCAGCGCCAAGGCGGTGCTGAACGACGACGGCACGCCGAAATGGCGCATGGCGCCGTCGCCGCATGGCGTCTACTGGAAGGACGGCATGAAGCTCGGCTATCAGGACGTCGGTTCCTGGACGCTGATGAAGTCGACGCCGACCGACCGCGCCAAGGCCGCCTGGCTCTACGCGCAGTTCGTCACCTCGAAGACGGTCGACGTGAAGAAGAGCCATGTCGGCCTGACCTTCATCCGCGAGAGCACGATCCACGACAAGAGCTTCACCGAACGTGCGCCAAAGCTCGGCGGCTTGATCGAGTTCTACCGCTCGCCGGCGCGCGTCCAGTGGTCGCCGACCGGCACCAACGTGCCGGACTATCCGAAGCTGGCACAGCTCTGGTGGCAGGCGATCGGCGATGCTTCGTCGGGTGCCAAGAGCGCGCAGGAAGCGATGGACTCGCTCTGCGGCGAGCAGGAAAAGGTGATGAGCCGCATCGAGAAGTCGGGCGTCCAGGGCGATATCGGCCCGAAGATGGCCGAAGAGCATGACCTCGCCTACTGGAATACGGACGCGGTCAAGAAGGGCAATCTCGCTCCTCAGCTCAAGATCGAGAACGAGAAGGAAAAGCCGGTCACCATCAACTACGACGAGCTGGTGAAGAGCTGGCAGCAATAGGACCGTTTGATGCGGGCGTCCGCGCCCGCATCGCCATGCTCAGGGGAGGCGGCATGTTGCCGTCTCCCCTGTTTGCGTGAACGGCTCCGCGCCATCCGGCGTCGAGACATCGCAGCACCTTTGAACTCGCTTCGACGGGAGAGAGAATGACCGGATATATCCTTGCAATCGACCAGGGGACGACATCGAGCCGGGCGATCCTGTTCGACGACAAGATGAAGGTCGTCGGCAGCGGGCAAAAGGAATTCACCCAATATTATCCGGCCTCCGGCTGGGTCGAGCACGATCCCGAGGAGATATGGGCAAGCGTCGTGGAAACGGTGAAAGCCGCGCTGAAGACAGCCGGCCGCAACGCAGCGGAAGTCGCCGCGATCGGCATCACCAACCAGCGCGAAACCGTCGTCATCTGGGACAAGGAGACCGGCAAGCCGATCCACAACGCGATTGTCTGGCAGGACCGCCGCACCGCGCCGCTATGCCAGAAACTGAAGAAGCTGGGGCTGGAGAAGAAATTCACGAAAAAGACCGGCCTGCTGCTCGATCCCTATTTCTCCGGCACCAAGATCGCCTGGATGCTGGACAAGGTGAAGGGCGCCAGAAAACGCGCCGAGAAGGGCGAACTGCTGGCTGGCACCATCGACAGTTTCCTGATTTGGCGCCTGACTGGCGGCAAGGTCCACGCCACTGACGCCACCAATGCCTCGCGCACACTGGTCTACAACATCGAACAAAACGCTTGGGACGACGAGCTGCTGGCCATTTTCGGCATACCTGCAAGAATGCTGCCGCAGGTGAAAGATTGTGCCGATGATTTTGGAATCACCGACAAAAGCCTGTTTGGTGCAGAGATCAGAATCCTCGGTGTGGCCGGCGACCAGCATGCGGCGGCGATCGGCCAAGCCTGTTTCGAGCCAGGCATGATGAAATCCACCTACGGCACCGGTTGCTTCGCGCTGCTCAACACCGGCAGCGATCTGGTTCGTTCGAAGAACCGGCTTTTGACCACCATCGCCTACAGGCTGAACGGCAAGACCACCTATGCGCTGGAGGGCTCGATCTTTATCGCCGGCGCCGCCGTGCAATGGCTGCGCGACGGCATCAAGGTAATCGGCAAGGCCGAGCAGAGCGGCAAATTGGCGGCGGAAGCCGATCCGACGCAGAACGTCTATCTGGTGCCGGCTTTCGTCGGGCTCGGCGCACCGCACTGGGATGCCGGAGCGCGCGGCGCCATCTTCGGGCTGACCCGCAATTCGGGGCCGGCGGAATTTGCCCGCGCGGCACTGGAATCCGTTGCGTTCCAAACACGCGACCTGCTTGACGCCATGCGCAAGGACTGGAAGGCCGCCTCGGCCAAGACCGTGCTCAGGGTCGATGGCGGCATGGTGGCGTCGGACTGGACCATGCAGCGGCTGGCCGACATTCTCGATGCGCCGGTAGACCGGCCGACAATTCTCGAGACGACAGCACTCGGTGCGGCTTGGCTGGCCGGCTCGAAGGCGGGTGTCTGGCCGAAGGCCGCGGAATTCGCCAGGAGTTGGGCGCTCGAGCGCCGGTTCAAGCCGGACATGGATGCTTCGACACGTGCGGCCAAGCTGGCCGGTTGGCGCCACGCTGTGCGCAGGACGCTAAGTACGCAATAGGCAGGGATGCCCCGATGCCCCGGGATTCGCACTAATGAAAAACCCGCGCCGTTTCGGGCGCGGGCTTGCAGCCTCTAATCTGGGACTCAGTAAGGCGACCGGCACTGCCGGCGCGGACCGTAGTTGGGCTGGTAAGTGTTGTCAGAAGCGCGATAGCTCCGATAACGGTCATAGCACCACTGCACGTGGGCATCGCCACGATAGACACGATTCTGGTTGACGATCGCGCCGGTAATCAGCGCTCCAGTAGCAAACGCAGCCAGCGGGAACCAGAAATCGCCGTGACGGCGATAGCCGCGACGATATTCGCGATAGCCGCGATGGCCACGCCAGTACATGCCTTCGTCACGCGAAAAATTGCGACGGAAATGGCGACGCGAGAAATCGCGATTGAAACCCCGGTGCCTCCGCCACGGCTCGTATTGGACGGTCTGGACATTCGAGGTGAGCCCCTGGGCCGGGGGCGCATAGCTGGGCTGAGCGTTGACTGGCACGATCTCCGCGGCAGCGAATGAGATCGAAAGAGTGGTCGCCAGCAGGCCCGACATGATCCTATTCATGGTCTTCTCCTTGAAACGCATGTCCCTTATCGCGGGAAACGGGCAGGCTGCGCAAATTGTTCCGCCAAAAATCCCAAGTTGCTGATCCGCAAAGGTTCTTCCGATTCGTTGCTTGCGCTTGTCCCGCAAAGCGCGAGCTTCGGTCTTGCGCGAGAACGAGGCCGTTCCGTCGACGCCGAAGCGCTCCGCAAGGCATGATGACACTGCAGGACAGTCCGGTTTGCGAGCCGTCTTTTCCGGTTGACCGGCAGAGGCACTCTCCCTATGTTCCGCGCAATTTCGAGGGCGGCCTTTCTGAGCCCGCGGGAGCGCGTAGCTCAGCCGGTAGAGCAACTGACTTTTAATCAGTAGGTCATGGGTTCGAATCCCATCGCGCTCACCAAAATCAAAAGTGTCCAACCCGGAGACATAGGTAACAGATTGTACCTAAGACTTGGGTGACAACCTCGTGCCGAACGCATGCAGTGGCTTTAGCCGCCCGCCCCATCGTCCAGCATGGTGCCTGTGAGTGCCTCATAGGCCTTGCTGCACAGCTGAGAACCCGGACAATCCTTCACGATAAGCACTGGCGCCACGGTAAGAACCGCTGCGGCAAGGATTTGTACACCGAGACGGGTAGCGCTTACCTTCCTGCCCAACACACCGGCCAAGAAAAAGTAGAGACCCTGGGCCATGCAGGCTGCCGTCAGAATGCCCAAAAGCGTGCTGGTCGCTCTTGCGAAGGGCGTTATGTAGCCGTCGGGAAAACCCGACATGCCGAGATCCATCGACCATTGCAGCGCCAGTATGACGCTCAGCGCTGACCAGACGAGGGCCGTCGTGCGAGTGAACAGCGTCTGCTTTGGTTTGTTGCTCGGATCGGCCATCGGGATCACGTCGGGATTGCTTGCCGTGACATGCGCAAGCTCTCGGTCAGATCAGTGAGACGTTGCCGCCGGCGTGGCGTTCGAGCCGGCCGGCGAGGTCGAGCTCCAGCAGCACCATGAAGACTTGCGCGGGATGCAGGCCGGTGTGGCGGATGATCTCGTCTACCGCCACCGGCGTCGGGCCGAGCGCCTCGACGACGCGGTCGCGGTCGTCCTCGCGCGGCGGCGGCGTTGCCGAAAAGTCGGGCGGCTCCTCAAGCGGCGATGTCCTTGGGGCCCAGGCGCCGACCAGCGGGGCGATCGCACTGGTGATATCGGCGGCCTCGGTGACAAGGGTTGCGCCATCCTTGAGCAGGCCATTGGCGCCGGCAGCGCGCGGATCGAGCGGCGAACCGGGAACGGCAAAGACCAGCCGGCCCATCTCGCCGGCAAGCCGGGCGCTGATCAGTGAGCCGGAGCGCTGTGCGGCCTCGACCACCACCAATCCCAATGCAGCACCGGCGACGAGCCGGTTGCGGCGCGGAAAATCCTGTGCGCGCGGCTGCCAGCCAAACGGCATTTCGGAAATGATGGCGCCGCCGCGCTCGGCGATCTCGTCGCACAGGCCGGCATTTTCGGGCGGGTAGGGCAAATCGAGGCCGCCGGCGAGCACGCCGATTGTGCCAGTCGCAAGGCTGCCCTGGTGCGCGGCCGTATCGATGCCGCGCGCCAGGCCGGAGACGATGCCATAGCCGTCGCGGCCGAGATCGGCCGCCAGCATCCGCGCCATCTTGATGCCGGCCAGCGATGCGTTGCGAGCGCCGACGATGGCGACCGCTGGCAAGCGGAACACCGCGCTATTGCCCCTGACCGCGAGCAGCGGCGGCGGATGATCCATGCTTTTCATCAGCGGCGGATAATCCGCTTCGCCGATGCCGACGAAGCGGGCGCCAGCCCGCCGGGCGGTCTCCAGCTCCGCCTCGGCCTCGGCAATGGACGGGATGCGGACGATTTTTTTGGCGCCACCCGAAATCATCAGCTCGGGCAGCATCGATAGCGCTGCTTCGGCCGAACCGAACCGGTTGATCAGGTCGCGAAAGGAAGCCGGGCCGACATTCGGCGTGCGGATCAGACGAAGCCAGCTCAGCCGCTGCCGGTCGCTGAGGCGCGGCCCGGCGTCGGGCTCGCTCACTCCTTGGCCCCGATCTTACCCTCGGTGCCGGCAAGCAGCCGCGCAATGTTGGCGCGGTGCTTTACGATGACGATTAGGCTCATCGCCGCGAAAAGCCCGGCAATCTGCGGCGTGCTCAGGAAATACAGCGCCATGGGCACCACGACTGCTGCCGTCAATGCCGCAAGCGAGGAGAAGCGGAACAGGAAGGCCACCGCCAGCCAGACGACGGCGAAGATCAGCGCCGCCTGCCAGGCAAGGCCGATCAGCACGCCAAGGTAAGTGGCGACACCCTTGCCCCCCTTGAAGCCGAGCCAGACCGGAAAGAGATGACCTAAAAACGCGCCGAAGCCGGCCCAAAGTCCGAGCTCGGGCGCAAAGCGACCTGCGATCAGCACCGCCGCGGTGCCTTTAAGGGCGTCGAGCAGAAGCGTGGCCGCGGCCAAGCTCTTGTTGCCGGTGCGCAGCACATTGGTGGCGCCGATGTTGCCGGAGCCGATGTTGCGCACGTCGCCGAGGCCGGCGGCACGGGTGATCAGCAGGCCAAACGGGATCGAGCCGAGAAGATAGCCGAACACCAATGCCAAGACGGGACTGTAAGCCATTGTTCCCCCGAACTTTCCTTGGCTGAGCGGATTTTAAGCCGTGACGCCTGTTTTCGTCCTAGGCCGAAAACACTGTGCGGCCCGCCACCATCGTTTGCAAGACCTTGCCTTGCAGTCGAGCGCCTTCGAAACAGGTGTTTTTCGAGCGTGAGCGGATGCCGCTCTCGCTGACGACCCATGGCTCGTCCAGATCGACGAGCGAAAGGTCGGCCAATGCCCCCGGTTTCAGCGTGCCGCCGGGCAGGCCGAACAATCTTGCCGGCGCGGTCGACAGTGTCTCGACCAGCCGGAGCAGCGTCACGTCGCCATTGTGATAGAGCCGCAGCGCTGCGCCTAGCAGCGTTTCCAGGCCGATGGCGCCGGCCGCGGCATCGGCAAAGGGAAGGCGCTTGGTGTCGACGTCCTGCGGGTCGTGCGAGGAGACGATGAGATCGATGGTGCCGTCCTTGATCGCTTCGATCATCGCCAGCCGGTCTTCCTCCGCGCGCAGCGGCGGCGTCAGCCGGAAGAAGGTGCGGTACTCGCCGACATCATTCTCGTTGAGCGACAGATTGTGGATCGACACGCCTGATGTGACATTGGCGCCATCGGCTTTCGCGCGCGCTACCGCGTTTGCCGCCATAGCCGTCGAAATCTTGGCAGCGTGATAGGCGCCGCCGGTCAGGCGAGCCAACGCGAGATCGCGCTCCAGGGGGATCGATTCGGCTTCGCGCGGAATGCCGGGAAGGCCAAGCCAGCTTGCGTAAAGGCCTTCGTTCATCACGCCGGCCGAAGCGAGGTCGGCGTCTTGGGTTTCATGCGCGATGACGCCACCGAAATCGCGCGCATAGGTCAGCGCGCGGCGCATCACCAGCGCGCTGGCAATCGAATGCCGGCCATCGGTGAAGGCGACCGCGCCGGCCTCGCGCAGCAGGCCGAATTCGGTCATTTCGCGGCCTTCCAGCCCCTTGGTGATCGCTGCTGCCGGCAAGATGTTGACGATTGCGGTGTCCTTGGCGGTGCGCAGCACGAACTCGACCAGTGCGACATTGTCGATCACCGGGTCGGTATCGGGCATCATGACGATTGAGGTGACGCCGCCGGCCGCCGCAGCGATGCTCGCCGAAGCAATGGTCTCCCGGTGTTCGCCGCCGGGTTCGCCGATGAAGACGCGCGCGTCGATCAATCCAGGGATGATAGTCTTGCCGGCGCAGTCGATGATGGTGGCGCCTTCGGGCGCGCCCTGGTTCAAAGCCGCCTTGCCGGCGGCAACGATTTTGCGGCCTTCGACGATGACGGTGCCGACCTCATCGATGCCGCGCGACGGGTCGACGATGTGGGCCCGGCTGAAGACCGTTATGCTCATCAGGCGCGGCCCTCGTGGTTTCGACGGGGGTCGAGCAGCGCTTCCATTACCGCCATGCGCACGGCGACGCCCATCTCAACCTGTTCCTGGATAACGCTTTGCGGGCCGTCGGCGATCTCGGAGGCGATCTCGACGCCGCGGTTCATCGGGCCGGGATGCATGACCAGCGCACCGTCCTTGGCCGCCTTCAGCTTCTCCGCGTCGAGGCCGAAATAGCGGAAATATTCGCGCACCGACGGTACGAAAGCGCCTTCCATGCGTTCGCGCTGCAGGCGCAGCATCATCACCACGTCGGCGTCCTTCAGACCCTCGGCCATGGAACGGGTGACGACGACGCCCATCTTCTCGATGCCGGCGGGCAAAAGCGTCGAAGGGGCGACGACTCTGACCTGGGCACCAAGCGCGTTGAGCAGGATGATGTTGGAGCGGGCCACGCGCGAATGCAGGATGTCGCCGCAGATCGCCACGATCAGCTTCGACAACGGACCCTTGACGCGGCGGATGGTCAGTGCGTCGAGCAGCGCCTGGGTAGGGTGCTCATGGGCGCCGTCGCCGGCATTGACCACCGAACAGCCGACTTTTTGGGCGAGAAGTGCTGCCGCGCCGGCCGATTGATGGCGGATGATCAATATGTCGGGACGCATGGCATTCAGCGTCATCGCCGTATCGATCAGCGTCTCGCCCTTTTTCACCGACGAACTCGCTACGGACATGTTCATGACGTCGGCGCCGAGCCGTTTGCCGGCCAGCTCGAATGACGATTGCGTACGGGTCGAGGCTTCGTAGAAGAGATTGATCTGGGTGCGGCCGCGCAGCGTCGATGTCTTCTTGTCCGACTGCCGCGAGATGGCAACGGCCCTGTCCGCCCGGTCGAGCAGAAGCTCGATGTCGGCAGGGGAAAGATCGCGGATGCCCAGAAGATGGCGGTGGGGATAAAGCGGCAGGGACGATGCGTCGGTCATCTCAAGTCGCTGCTATAGGGGGGAGGCTCCGCGGCTGCAAGCACCGGCTTGGGATTGGATTGGTTCTCCCCGGTATTTTCGTCGCGCGCCGCTGGCCATAGGCTATAAACCGCCTTGGCTTTGGATTCGCAGCCTTCAGGTGATAAGGACGAAGCGTGACTGACGACGTGACCAACCAGCCGCCGCCGCTGGCCGGCGGCAACGCCTGGCGGGGCGATCCGTTGCTGATCCAGCTTGCCGAGCGCTTTTCCGATCCGGTGCGCAAGGACCTCGATGGGCTTGGCCGTTTCGTTCTGACCCATGAGGCGCAGGAACTGGCCCGTCTTGCCAATGTCGAGATGCCGAAGCTCAGGACCCATGACCGCCAGGGCCGGCGCATTGACCAGGTCGAGTTCCATCCCGCCTATCACGCGCTCATGCGCCGCTCTGTTGCCAACGGGCTGCATTCGTCGGTCTGGGAGAATGGCGACGCCGAGATCGGCCGCCGCCACCAGGTGCGCGCTGCACGCTTTTACCTCACGGCTGAGCTCGAGACCGGACATCTCTGCCCGATCACCATGACCAGCGCTTCGCTGGCAGCGCTGATGGCCAGCCCGAAGCTGTTTCGCGAATGGGCGCCTCGGGTGACGACGCGCAAATACGATCAAAGCCAGAAGCCTCCGGTCGAAAAAGCCGGGCTGACGCTCGGCATGGGCATGACCGAGAAGCAAGGCGGCACCGATGTCCGTGCCAACGTCACCAGGGCCGAGCGCGCCGGCAGCGGGTTTTATCGCCTGACCGGCCACAAATGGTTCATGTCGGCGCCGATGTCGGATGCCTTCCTGGTGCTCGGACAGGTGCCGGAGGGACTGTCGTGCTTTCTCGTTCCCCGCTTGCTCGGCGACGGATCCGGCAACGGTTTCCGTTTTCAACGGCTGAAGGACAAGCTCGGCAACCGATCCAATGCCTCGTCGGAGGTGGAATTCGTCAATGCCATCGGCGAGATGGTCGGCGAGCCCGGCGCGGGCGTGAAGACGATCATGGACATGGTGACCCTGACGCGGCTCGACTGTGCCGTCGCCTCATCGGCGATCATGCGGGCCGGACTGGCCGAGGCCGTCCACCACACGCGGCACCGCAAGGTGTTTGGAACCAATCTGATCGAGCAGCCGCTGATGCAGCGTGTGCTGGCCGATATGGCGCTCGACGTTGCCGCCGCTACCGCGCTGTCGTTCCGGCTGGCGCGCTCCTTCGACGAGGCGGCCGGCGACCGCGGCGAGGCGGCCTTCGCCCGCGCCATGACGCCGGTCGTCAAATACTGGGTCTGCAAGATTGCGCCGCCGCTGCTCTATGAAGCGATGGAGTGCCTCGGCGGCAATGGCTATGTCGAGGAGGGGCCGCTCGCCCGCTACTATCGCGAAGCTCCGGTCAACGCGATCTGGGAGGGATCCGGCAACGTCATGGCGCTCGACGTGCTACGTGTGCTGGGGCGTGCACCCGGCCTGTTCGATGACGTGCTGGCCGGCATCGACCGCGATCTCGGCGCCGGCGGACGCGGCACCGTCGGCGTGCTCAAGGCGGCAATGCAGGTCGCTGCAACCGACGAGGGCTCGGCGCGGCTCTTGACCGAGCAATTGGCATTGTCGGCGGCGGCAGCAGAGCTTCGCAGGCTGGGGGCAGGGCGGATCGCCGACGCCTTCGTCGAAACGCGCCTCGCCGGCCAGTGGCGCAATACCTATGGCATGATCGATTCCCGCCATGATGCGCGCATGATCATCGATACGCTCTACCCGCCGATCAACTAAGGGCCGTCGCCCAATTCGCTGCCGCTCTCGCGACCCTGTGGATGGCCGTTAACCTTAACGAATGGTTTCCATTGCGGCGGCCGGTGGCAAAGCCCAGTGTTATGGTTAAGGCAAGGATTGTTCAGCTTGAGCGGCTTTGCCCTGCGAAGCAGGAGCGTCATGCGGCATATTCTGAGCTCTTTTCTGGCATTGCATTGGGCGGCCGTTTTCGCCCTGCTGGCGTTCATTTGCATCGACGGGAATCGAGGCGTGGCGACGGCCCTTGGCGTACTGGGCGTTCCCGTCCAGAACACTCGATTTGCCGATCTCGAAAACGCCGTCGTTGTGGCGCCGCTCGCCGTGGCACTGCTTGTCGTCGCGGTGCTGTTCTGCTGGGCCTTTGTTGAAGCACTGACCAGCGACACGACCAACCCGGATCCCGCCGATAGCGTCATGCGAATCGCCTTCATTTCCGCCTTGGGCGTGCTGTCGCTGATCGTCATCGGCGGCGCCGCGCAAGGCATCAATGGGCTGTTCATGATTGTCGCGGTGCAATTGGCGGCACTTCTGGCGTCCTATGTCGCGATGCTCGCGGAGCGGCGGTCGACCGTTGCCGCGGCAGTTCCAGGGACCGGGGAAATCCGAGCGGCCGCGCATGTCATGGCCAAGGCAGCGGCGCATAATTCCTCGCTTGCCCGCATTTCCGGCCGGCTGGATTCGAGGGATGACCGCTGATGCGCACCTTGTTCGCGCTGTGGGCGGCTCCGCTCCTCTTGTTTTGGGGCTGGTTCTTTCTGTCGCTCAACGACATCAATTTCGGCTATGTCATCCTGAGCCGCCAATTACACGATCTCGTCTTCCAGCTCTATGGACAGATGCTCGGCGTTGATCCGGCGCTTATTCCGGGCATGGTGGCGAAAGCTTGCGTGTTCGATGGGCTGCTGCTGGTGGCGTTCTGGGCATTTCGCCGCCGCAAGGCGATTGGTGGCTGGATCACGGCGATGCGCAACCGCTATTTCGACCAGGCATCGACGCCGAGCGCCTGAAGCCGGTCGAGAACACCTTGGAGGATAAAAGCGGCCGCCGCAGAATCGATCTTGCCGGCGCGTTTCTTGCGGGAAAAATCCATCTCGATCAGCGTCCGCTCGGCCGCCACCGTCGACAGCCGTTCGTCCCAAAAGAGGAAGGGCAGATCGGTCAATCCAGCCATGTTGCGCACGAAAGCGCGGGATTTTTGGGCGCGCGGGCCTTCGGAGCCGTCCATGTTGATGGGGAGGCCGATCACCACGGCGCCGGCATTTTCCTTCTGTAGCAGAGCGAGCAGCACTGCGGCATCGAGCGAGAATTTCCTGCGCATGATGACAGGGCGCGGGTGGGCGAACGACAAGCCGCGGTCGGAAACCGCCACGCCGATTGTCTTGTCGCCGAGGTCGAGACCGGCCAGGGTCTTGCCGCCGCCAAGCCGGGCCGGCAACTCCTCGATGGTGATGATGCCCAACGGCTTTTCCTTTGACCGCGACGCCGCACGTCCTATACGCGCAAAGCGTGCGCGGCACTTTAATTTCGCCGTCGGCGTTCTATCCTCTACCGAAGCAAAAATCGAGGAAAGCATTGATGAAACTGACCTGGTACGGACATTCGGCATTCCGAATCGAAATCGAAGGCGCGAAAATCCTCATCGACCCCTATCTGGTCGGCAATCCGTCATGGACGGGCGGCTGGGAAGGGCCGGCCGAAGGGATCACGCACGTGTTGCTCACCCATGGCCACAGCGACCACATCAGCGGCGCCATCGAAGTGCTCAAGAAGAGCGGCGCGATGCTGGTCGCCAATTTCGAGATTTGCATGTACCTGGTCGGCAAGGGCGTCGGTGACAAGCAGATCAATCCCGGCAATATCGGCGGCACCGTCGATTGCGGCGGCTTCACCACCACCTTCGTTCAGGCTCTGCATTCATCGTCCTTTCCGGGCGAGGGTGGCCAGAATACCTATCTCGGCAATCCTGGTGGGCTCGTCCTGCACTTTCCCGAGGACAAGACGCTTTATCATATGGGCGACACCGACATTTTTTCCGACATGGCGCTGATCAACGAGTTGCACGAACCGAAGATCGGCATCGTGCCGATCGGCGACCGCTTCACCATGGGTGGCGCGGTAGCAGCCCTTG
The DNA here is from genome assembly GCF_040320505.1 of Mesorhizobium sp. M0678. Classification (NCBI taxonomy): domain Bacteria; kingdom Pseudomonadati; phylum Pseudomonadota; class Alphaproteobacteria; order Hyphomicrobiales; family Phyllobacteriaceae; genus Mesorhizobium; species Mesorhizobium sp. M0678. The sequence goes on from NZ_JAMYPT010000001.1 coordinate 418,895, forward strand.
CCTGCCAGCGTTTCTTCAAGTTCGAGACGGTCGTTCCCGCTCACTTCGGCACATTTCCGATGATCGATCAGACCGCCGACAAATTCGTGGCCGGGCTGGATGGATCGGGTGTGAAAGTTGCGTTGCCGAAGATCGGCGAGACGATTACGGTGTAAAGAAAGCCGGTCCGGAACGATACGATGCGCTTGAGAAATTCTCTTTGCATTTCCATGCTGGTTGCCGCGTCGCCGACGCTGGCCGCGGAAAATTTCATCGAGGGCGTCTATCTGCAATCGGAGGACCTCTGCGCGCAGGCCAAAAAGGATACGCTGCAGACGGTGATCGAGGGCGGCAATATCGTGCTGTCGGCAAATGGCCTGGAAAGCATCGAATATAATTGTGAATTCCTGCAGATCACCAAAGCGACACGCTCACCAAGCTGGGCGGTGACCGCTATATGCCAGGAGCCGGGCTACGTCTTTCCCGATGTTCTCTCACTGACACAGATGAGCCCGAAGCAGATCGACTTGGTATCGGTTCGGCCTGCCGCCGACGAAGGCGAGCAGAGCGGCAACGGCGGCAGTTATTTCCTCTGCGACGGCGTGGCGATGCCATAGGGCAGTTGAAGGCACGATGCATGTTGCGCGGCACGCGCCGCGCCGCTATAGCGCTGGTTTTCCCCGAGGCACAAACATGTCCGTTGATATAAAAACCGTGAAGCGCGTCGCGCATCTTGCCCGTATTGCGGTGAGCGAGGAGGATGCAGAGCGCATGACCGGCGAATTGAACGCCATTTTGGGCTTTGTCGAGCAGTTGAACGAGGTCGATGTTTCCGGCGTCGAGCCGATGACCTCGGTCACGCCGATGGCAATGAAAAAGCGCCAGGACGTCGTCACCGACGGCGGCAAGGCAGCCGACATCGTCGCCAATGCACCGGCGACCGAAGAGAATTTCTTCCTTGTGCCTAAGGTCGTGGAGTAGCTGGCCGATGGCAATCGAGATCGCCACGGAGACGCCGCTGCAGGACGATGTGCGTGGGCTGGTCGAGGAGCTCAACGCCACATTGCTGGAGCTGACGCCGCCGGAGCATTGCTACCATTTGACGGTCGAGCAGATGGCGGACCGCGACACGACCGTCTTCATCGCCCGCGACAACGGCCTTGCCATCGGTTGCGGCGCACTGAAGCGCCACGATGCTGTCGTAGGCGAGGTCAAGCGCATGTATACGCGACCTTCGCATCGCGGCCACAAGATCGGCGCGAAGATTGTCGAGCGTATCGAGGCGCTGGCGCGCCAAGAAGGGCTTAAGCGTCTGGTGCTGGAGACGGGCGACCGTCATCCCGCCGCCTGGACCGTCTACGAACGCGCCGGTTTTTCGCGTTGCGGCCCGGTACTGGATTATCCCGATTCCGAGTGGTCGGTGTTTTACGAAAAGAGCCTTGCCTGATGAGCGACCTTACCCAGCTGACGATTTCGCAGGCCCGCGCCAAATTGCGCTCCAGGGAGATCACCGCCACCGAAATCACCGAGGCTTATCTATCGGCGGTCGAGCGAGCCAATCCGGCGCTCAATGCCTACGTCGTGGTCACCGACGACAAGGCGCGCGACATGGCCAAGGCCTCCGACGCGAAACTGGCCAAGGGCGAGGGCGAGTCGCTCGAGGGTATCCCGCTCGGCATCAAGGATTTGTTCGGCACCGAAGGTGTCCACACCCAGGCCTGCAGCCATGTGCTGGATGGCTTCAAGCCGCGCTATGAATCGACTATCACCGCCAATCTTTGGGCGGATGGCGCCGTCATGCTCGGCAAGCTCAACATGGACGAGTTCGCCATGGGCTCGTCCAACGAGACCTCGTATTACGGGCCGGTCATCAACCCGTGGCGGCGTTCGCGCCTCGACACGGTGGTGATGCCGACGACGCATCAGGGCGAGGGCGGCTTCGTTTCGGCGGGCGGCACCAGGACCGCGCGCACGTTGGACAATGCCCAACTGGTGCCGGGCGGTTCGTCCGGTGGCTCCGCATCAGCGGTCTCGGCCTTCCTGTGCGCCGGCGCCACCGCCACCGATACCGGCGGCTCGATCCGCCAGCCCGCCGCCTTCACTGGCACAGTCGGCATCAAGCCGACCTATGGCCGCTGCTCGCGCTGGGGGATCGTAGCCTTCGCCTCGTCGCTCGACCAGGCCGGGCCGATCGCGCGCGACGTGCGCGATGCCGCGATCCTGTTGAAGTCGATGGCTTCGGTCGACCCGAAGGACACGACGTCCGTTGACCTGCCGGTGCCGGACTACGAGGCGGCGATCGGCCGCCCGATCAGGGGCATGAAGGTCGGCATTCCCAAGGAATATCGTGTCGACGACATGCCCGCGGAGATTGAGGCGCTGTGGCAGAAAGGCATTGCCTGGCTGCGGGATGCTGGTGCCGAGATCGTCGATATCTCGCTGCCGCACACCAAATATGCGCTGCCGGCCTATTACATCGTGGCGCCGGCCGAAGCCTCGTCCAACCTCGCTCGTTACGACGGCGTCCGCTATGGGTTGCGCGTGCCCGGCAAGGACATTGTCGACATGTATGAAAAGACCCGCGCCGCCGGCTTCGGGCGTGAGGTCAAGCGCCGCATCATGATCGGCACCTATGTGCTTTCCGCCGGCTATTACGATGCCTACTATCTGCAGGCGCAGAAAGTTCGCAACCTGATCAAGCGCGATTTCGAAAATGTGTTCGCAGCAGGCGTCGACGTCATCCTGACGCCGGCAACGCCTTCCGCTGCCTTCGGCATCGCCGACGAGGACATGGCCGCCGACCCGGTCAAGATGTATCTCAACGACATTTTTACGGTGACGGTGAACATGGCCGGCTTGCCCGGCATAGCGGTTCCAGCCGGGCTCGACGCCAAGGGGCTGCCGCTCGGCCTGCAGCTGATCGGCCGGCCCTTCGACGAGGAAACGCTGTTCCAGACCGCCCATGTCATCGAACAGGCGGCGGGCACATTTCAGCCGGAAAAATGGTGGTAGGATCGTTTCTCATCTTGAGGGGGTGAGGGATGTTCTTCTATGTCTCCAAGGTTCTCGGGTTCTTCGTCGAGCCGTTGAATCTCGCGATCTTCCTGCTGCTGGCGGGGCTGATCGCGGCGATGTTCGGGCGGCGACGGTTGGCGACCGCCGGCAGCGCTCTTGCCTTCCTCATTCTGGCGGTTTCGATATGGAGCCCGCTCGGCCCCATGATGCTCAATCGGCTGGAGGAACGCTTCCCCAGGCCGCCGCTGCCGGAAAAGGTTGACGGTATCATAGTGCTTGGCGGCAGTCTGGATGGCGCCGTCAATCTGGTGCGTGGCGGCTATGAAATGAACTCCAGCGGCGACCGGATGGTCGAGGCGGCCGTGCTGGCGCGGCGGTTCCCGACAGCGAAAGTCGTTATCTCCGGTGGCAGCATCGAAACGTTCCGCGGCGGCGAAGGCGATGCAGATACCGCGCCGCGTTTTTTTGCCGCTTTCGGCGTGGCGGCCGATCGGCTGATCCTCGAGAACAAATCCCGCAACACCTACGAGAACGCTGTCTTTACCAGGGAACTGGTGACGCCGAAACCGGGCGAGACCTGGTTGCTGGTGACCTCGGCCTTCCACATGCCACGCGCCAAGGCGCTGTTCGACAAAGCCGGTTTTTCGACCGTTCCGTGGCCGGTCGACTATCGCACTTCCGGCAAGGAAAGCATCGGCACCTTGCCTTATCCCGGCGACTGGCTGGAGGTCACCACTGTTGCGATCCGCGAATGGATAGGGCTCACCGCTTATTGGCTGTCGGGCCGCATCGATCGGCCTTTCCCCGGACCGGGCGGCTGACCGAGCACCGCCTGCCGCGCCGCCGAGAAAAACTGGCGGCGCACCAGTACCGCCAGAAGCAGCAGCGTCGATAGCACGAAGACGGTGGGATCGACGAACCAACCAAGATAGCCGATCGAGAAGAACACGCCGCGCAGGCCCGAATTGAAATGCTTTCCGGCCAGCATGTTCATGCGCGCGGCACGCCACACCGCCGTTTCGGTGACCGGATTGCGCGACGCCTCGCCATGTGGAATCGGCACGGCGCCGATCAGGATCGAGCAATAGTTGAACAGCCGGTAAGCCCAGCCGAACTTGAAGAAGGAAAAGGCCAGGATCAGCACCAGCCCGAACACCTTCGTCTGGAAGGCCGCGCGTGAGGACGTGGCGCCAAACGGCAGGTCGCTCAGCACGGTCAGAACCTGATCGGAGGCGCCGAGCAGGGCAAAACAGCCGCCGATCGCAATCAGCGAACTGGAGGCAAAGAAGGCGGTCCCCTGTTGCAGCCCGCTCATGATAGCGGTGTCGACGATGCGGATCTCGCGTTCGGCCATGGTCCGCATCCAGGCCTCGCGCTGCGCGTTCATAGCCCTCGTCAGCGACATGCGGCTGACCAGCATTCCGTCGGCGGCGAGCGTATGCAGCACCCACGCGGTAAGGAAGAACCCCAGCGCCGCAAGGTCGGCCGTCGATAGGTGAAAGGAATCGCTCATGCGTTGCTTTTACCACAGGCGGAGGGGGCGCTTCGATGGTCGAAGCTGGAATGTCGCTGCCGGAGCAAACAAGGTCGGCAGGTGCAGCGCCGCGGTCCTTAAAACAGCGGAAAACATCATGGGAATTCCTATATGTAGACCTCAACAGGGTCCCAGGAGAAAACGCCCACGTGTTCCTTTCGGTTTTCGACTTGTTCAAGATCGGCATCGGCCCATCGAGTTCGCACACGATGGGGCCGATGACGGCCGCGCGGCGGTTTCTCGACGAGATTGCGGGAGACGACTGGCCGCGCCCGGCCGGCGCCAAGGTCGACCGGATCGCGGCCAGCCTGCATGGCTCGCTCGCCTATACCGGCATCGGCCATGGCTCCGATCGTGCCGTGGTGCTCGGCCTCGCCGGCCAGACGCCGCAGACGGTGGATCCCGACCTAGCAGACGGCATCGTCGCTCGCATCGCCGCCGAGAAGCGGATTTCGCCGCGCGGCCATTCGTCCTACCGTTTCGACCCGGCAACGGATCTTGTGCTGGATCGCAAGACGCCACTGCCGGGTCACGCCAACGGCATGGCCTTCTCTGCCTATGATGCCGGCGACCGGTTGCTGCTGAGGCGCGTCTACTATTCGATCGGCGGCGGCTTTGTCGTTTCTGAGGAAGAATTGCAGCGGATGAAGGCGAGGGGCTCGGCGACAACCGAAGGCAAGAAGGTTCCATATCCGTTCAAGAACGCCGTCGAAATGCTGTCCATGGCAGCGAAAAGCGGGCTTTCCATTGCCGAGATGAAGCGCGTCAACGAGGAGACGCAGATGTCGCGCGGGGAGCTCGACGCCGGCCTCGACGGCATCTGGAGCGCCATGAAGGGCTGCATCGAGCGCGGCCTGTCGCAAGACGGCATCATGCCGGGCGGACTCAAGGTGCGCCGCCGTGCCCGGATGCTGCACGACAAGCTGCAGGAGCAATGGCAGCAGAACCGGCCCAACCCGCTGCTCGCCAACGACTGGCTGTCGATCTATGCGATGGCGGTCAATGAGGAGAACGCTGCCGGCGGCCGTGTCGTCACCGCGCCAACCAATGGGGCGGCCGGCACTCTGCCCGCAGTGCTGCGCTACTGGTTGCATTTCCATCCCGAAGCCGACCAGCCCAGCATCCGCGATTTCCTGCTGACGGCGGCGGCGGTCGGCGGCATCATCAAAACCAATGCTTCGATCTCGGGGGCGGAAGTCGGCTGCCAGGGCGAGGTCGGTTCGGCTTCGGCAATGGCTGCGGCGGGATTGTGCGCCGTCATGGGCGGCACGCCCGAGCAGGTCGAGAATGCTGCCGAGATCGCGCTGGAACATCATCTCGGCATGACCTGCGATCCGGTCGGCGGCCTGGTGCAGGTGCCGTGTATCGAGCGCAACGCGCTTGGTGCCGTCAAGGCGGTGACCGCCGCTTCGCTGGCCATCAAGGGCGACGGCGTTCATTTCGTGCCGCTCGATGCCGCGATCGAGACGATGCGCCAGACCGGTCTCGACATGAACGAAAAGTACAAGGAAACCAGCCTTGGCGGATTGGCCGTCAATGTCGTGGAGTGTTGAGCGCCAATCTGGCGGCATGGACCACCACTGTGGAGAAGTCGATCAGGCCGTTGACGCGTTCGCGTGCTGGACTAAACCTTAAACGATGTCTCTCAATCTCATAAAGCTTTGCGTCGGCTGTGACAGCGTCGAGGATCTGGAAGAGTGGATTGCCTTCCGTCTCGACGAGCGGCGCCGCGCCGGCGAACCGGCCGAGCACTACCACACCACCCGCATGGTGCCGACGCGTGGCGCCGAGATTACCGGCGGCGGCTCGCTCTACTGGGTGATCAAGGGCAATGTCCAATGCCGCCAGCTGATCACCGAAATCCGGCCCTTCACCGATGACGAGGGCATCGGCCGTTGCCATCTGATCCTCGATCCCGAGGTCGTGCGCACTGACTGGCAACCGCGCCGTGCATTCCAGGGGTGGCGCTACCTGAAGCCGGCGGACGCGCCGGCCGATCTCGGCAAGGGCAAAGCCGGGCTGATCGAGATGCCGCCGAAGCTCAGGCGTGAGCTTGCCGATCTCGGCCTGCTCTGACGCCAAGAAACGCAACGCCAAGACCACCAGCCGAAGCGTTGTCCGCAGGTGCCATCATCACCGGTCCTCCAGGTCGCCTCATCTGGGCTTGCAAGCCGGGGAACAACGCCACATCTTGAATGTCATGAGCGACAAGAAGCAGCCCGTGTCTGCAAAGGCCAATCCTGCGCCGGTCGAGTCTCAATCGAGCACCGGCGAGATCGACGCGTTTCTCCGTCAGGCAAGGACGCTCGCTGCATCCGCCACCGGTTCAGGTAGGCTGATCCTGTCCCTCGACGCGACGATGAGCCGCCAGCCGACCTGGGATCTCGCCTGTGCGCTGCAGGCCGAGATGTTCGACGCCGTCGGCAAGGCCGGGGCGCTCAAGGTTCAACTTGTCTATTTTCGCGGCCTTGGCGAGTGCCGCTCGTCCGCATTCGTCACCGATACCGAAGCTCTGAAACAGCTGATGACGCGCATCGACTGCCGCAGCGGCCATACCCAGATCGGCAAGGTGCTCGCCCATGCGCTGAAACAGACGGCGGCGGCCAAGGTCAACGCGCTGGTCTATATCGGCGACGCGATGGAAGAAAACATAGATGATCTGGCCGAAAAGGCCGGCAGCCTCGGTCTGCACGGCGTTCCTGTCTTCGTCTTTCAGGAGGGCCATGATGCCGCTGCGGAAAAGGCGTTCAAGGAAATTGCGCGGCTGTCGAAAGGGGCCTGGTTCCGGTTCGATCGGCGGGCTGCCGCGACGTTGGCCGGCCTGCTTTCGTCTGTCGCCGTGTTTGCGACCGGCGGGCTGAAAGCACTGGAGGCCCGGGGCAGGCCGGAGGATCGGCTGATGATCGAGCATATGCGGGGCGGCGGAAACTGATGGGCGCGATTATCGCTTTCGTAGCATTGCTTCTGGTGTTTCTCGGCACGGTCACTGTCTTCCTGCGCGCCGATCCGGCGAAGCTTGCAGGCGGCATGAGGACGCTTGGACCTGTGCTGCTCGGGCTGGTCGGCGTCGCCGTGCTGCTGGTCGGGCGCGAGGGCATCGGCGGCTTGATCCTGTCGGCTGCGCTCGCCTGGTACGGCTCCATGCGCATGAATCGGCCGGCGGCAAAACTGGCACCAGGCAAGCGTTCCACAGTTCGTACGGCGGCGCTTGAGATGGAACTCGATCACGATACCGGCGGCCTCGAAGGCCTTGTGCTGGCTGGGCGCCATGAAGGCAAGATGCTTGGCTCGATGGGGCTTGCCGAATTGCAGCAACTCTATCGCGAACTCTCCGGCGATCCGGAGAGCCGCCAATTGCTAGAGACGTATCTTGACGGCAGATTTCCCATCTGGCGCAAAGACGCTGATGCGAATGGTGGCGAAGGGCTGGGTGTTGCGCCAGGTTCTGGCGCCATGACTAAGGAGGAGGCCTACAAGATCCTTGGTCTTGAAGCGGGGGCTGCCGCGGCGGATGTCCGCAAGGCGCACCGCCGCCTGATGCAGCGCCTGCACCCCGATATCGGTGGCACGTCTTTCCTGGCGGCGCGGATCAATGAAGCCAAGGACGTCTTGCTCTCCAATCACAACTAGTCTCCTTCGACGCAGAACTTCGGGAAAGATATCGTTTCGCGCGCCGCTTACTGCTGGACGGCGTAGCACTCGATCTTCTTCTTTTTCAAAGCGTTGCAGGCTTTCCAGGCAGCCGTCTTCGAACCGAAACCACCGAACCGGGCGCGGTAGTAGGTGACACCGTCCTTGTCGAAGGCGACGGTGAAACCGGAGGCATCGGTCAGAACGGAGGGCGCCTGCTTCGTCGCCTTGTCGAGGAAAGCCTTCGCTTCGGCCTGTTTTGGCGAAGAGGCGACCTGTATTGCCCAGCCGGATGGCACCGACGCCGTGCTGACCGGATCGACCTCTGCCGCCGGTTCGGCATAGGCTGCGGCGACCCGGGCTGTCGCCACGTCGTCCACCGTCGACACAGCCGTCGTCTTGACCCTCTTGGCCTGAACGACCGGAGCGGTCTCTTCAACGACGGGCGCATTTTCCTCGACAAGAGAGGCAACGGCATGGTCGTCCGGCTTACTGTCCGGTGTCGGCGCGTCATGCTTCGGTAGAAGCACCTTGGCCAAGGCTGAAATCGGATTGCCGCCGGCCTTGGCAACCAGCACGCCGCCGCCGCGCGACGACGCCTGCGGCATGTAGGCATTGATCAACCCGGCCATCTGGCTGTCGCGGCTGCCGCCGGACCTGCCGCCCATGACCACCGCTACGATGCGCCGATCGCCATCCGAGACCGAGGAGACCAGATTGTAACCGGAGGCGCGGGTGTAACCGGTCTTGATGCCGTCGACGCCCTTGATGCGTCCGAGCAGACGATTGTGGCCGTTGATGCGCTGCCGCCCGTAAAGAAAGGAGCGCTGCGAGAAATAGCCGTAATATTGCGGGAAATGCTCTCTCAGGGCGATGCCGAGCATCGCCATGTCGCGCGCGGTCGTGAACTGGCCGGGATCAGGCAAGCCGTTGGCGTTGCGGAAAACGGTTCCCCTCATGCCCAGCGCCCGCGCCTTGGCGGTCATCATGCGGGCGAAATTGGCTTCGTTGCCGCCGAGCATCTCGCCAAGCGCTGTTGCGGAATCGTTTGCCGATTTGGTCACCATCGACAGGATCGCGGTCTCGACCGTGACCGAGCCGCCCCGCTTGACGCCGAGCTTCGTCGGCGGTTCGGCAGCGGCATTGGCCGAGAACACGACCGGGGAATTCTTGCTGATCCTGCCCTTCGCCAACGCCTCGAACGTCAGATAGAGCGTCATCATCTTGGTAAGCGACGCCGGATAGCGCCGGCCATCGGCGTCCGACGAATAAAGCACCTTGCCGGTCTTGGCATCGATGACGATGGCCGCCGACTTGGCCGCCATGGATGAGGCCGCGTCCGCGACGACGAAGCTCATCGCCATGGCGAGGATCATGATCGTTTTGAGGGGGGACGCGGATTTGGAAACGAAGCCCGACAACGCCTTACGCACTGATAGTTCCTTTGAATTTCCGTTGCCTTGGAGGCGGCAAAGGGTCCTGCCTCACCTCCGGCCACGCTAACGCGGGCAGCGTTACCAATCCGTTTATGGTAACCGCCGCGTTCACCATTTTCTGTGGGATTGAGCTTCTCTTTATTCGAATCTTAGCGATTGCCGGCAGCTCACGATCCGCATTGCCGCGGGAATCTTGACTTTTGTGCACTGCACAATATATTTACACGCATTGCACAACGCGGCCCGGACAAGCCGCGTCTATCGTCCAAGGCAACCGTTCAAGGGAATGCGTGAAATGACCCAGACCTATGAAGATTTCAGCAAATACGGCAAGGAATTTGCGGACACCGGATTGAAGAGCTTCGCCTCGCTGTCCAAGGGTGCGCAGGCTATCGCCGCCGAGGCGGGCGAGTACACCAAGAAAAGCTTCGAAGCCGGTAGCGCCGCTGTTGAGAAGCTCTTTTCCGCCAAGTCGCTGGACAAGGCGATCGATATCCAGTCCGACTATGCCAAGCAGTCCTACGAGAGCTTCGTCACCGAAGCCACCAAGCTTGGCGATCTCTATGCCGAACTCGCCAAGGAAGCCTACAAGCCGTTCGAATCGATCGTCGCCAAGGCGAAGTAAATTCGACGAACATTCCGAGCCGGCCCCTGGGCTTGCAAAGACAGACCCGGTCGCGAACGCGCGGCCGGGTTTTTTCATGCCAGCTCGAAATCGGGGGCCTGCGGTCTTCACGATTTGAAAAATCGGTCAAGTTTGGCCACCTAGCCATATTGTCAGCTAAACAGAAGGGCTTAAAATCGTCCATCGAACACCTACATGTCGAGCATGCATGAGGATTCGAAAGAGGCAGGACTACGTGACTACAGGTTTGACTGCCACGAGCTACGTGGTGCGAATGCAGAACGGCAGCAACGGCAATGAGGCCGGTCGCGGCACGGCCGTCATCACGCGCACAAAAACCAAGACCAAGAAGCCCAGTCTGTATCGGGTCCTCATTCTTAACGACGACTACACACCCATGGAATTCGTGGTCCACGTGCTGGAGCGCTTTTTCCAGAAGGACCGCGAAGCCGCCACACGCATAATGCTTCATGTTCACAATCATGGGGTGGGCGAGTGCGGGGTCTATACATTCGAGGTGGCCGAGACCAAAGTGGCTCAGGTCATGGATTTCGCCCGACAGAATCAGCATCCGCTGCAATGCGTGATGGAGAAGAAGTGAGGTAACATGCCGGCTTTCTCCCAAGGCCTGGAAAAGGCGCTTCACCAAGCGCTGACGCTCGCCAATGAGCGGCACCATGAATATGCAACCCTTGAACATTTGCTGCTCGCCCTGATCGACGACACCGAGGCGGCGGCCGTCATGCGTGCCTGCAACGTCGATCTCGACGAGTTGAAGCATACGGTCCTCACCTATATCGACACCGAGCTCGACAACCTCGTCACCGGCTACGATGAAGATTCCAAGCCGACTGCCGGTTTCCAGCGCGTCATCCAGCGCGCGGTGATCCATGTGCAGTCGTCAGGCCGCGAGGAGGTGTCCGGCGCCAACGTGCTCGTCGCCATCTTCGCTGAGCGCGAGAGCCACGCCGCTTACTTCCTGCAGGAACAGCAGATGACCCGCTACGACGCGGTCAACTACATCTCGCATGGCATCGCCAAGCGCCCCGGCGCTTCCGAGACGCGGACGCCGCGCGGCGCCGACGACGAGCAAGGCAGCCAGAGCGGGGCCGAGCCGCAAGAGGAAGGCGGCAAGAAGAAGCAGCAGCAGGACGCGCTGACTGCCTATTGCGTCAACCTGAACAACAAGGCCAAGGCCGGCAAGATCGATCCATTGATCGGTCGCGAGAGCGAGATCAACCGGACCATCCAGGTGCTGTGCCGCCGCTCCAAGAACAACCCGCTCTATGTCGGTGATCCCGGCGTCGGCAAGACGGCGATCGCCGAGGGCCTCGCCAAGCGCATCGTCGAGGGCGACGTTCCCGAAGTGCTGCACAATGCCACCATCTTCGCGCTCGACATGGGCACGCTGCTGGCCGGCACCCGTTATCGCGGCGATTTCGAGGAGCGACTGAAGCAGGTCGTCAAGGAGCTCGAGGACTATCCCGGCGCCGTGCTGTTCATTGATGAGATCCACACCGTGATCGGGGCAGGGGCCACCTCTGGCGGCGCCATGGATGCATCGAACCTGTTGAAGCCGGCGCTGTCGTCCGGCGCGATCCGCTGCATCGGCTCGACCACCTACAAGGAGTTCCGGCAGTTCTTCGAGAAGGACCGCGCGCTGGTGCGGCGCTTCCAGAAGATTGACGTCAACGAGCCGACCGTCGAGGACGCCATCGAGATCATGAAGGGCCTCAAGCCCTATTTCGAGGAGTTCCACAAGGTTCGCTACACGAGCGAGGCGATCAAGGCTTCGGTCGAGCTCTCGGCGCGTTACATCAACGACCGCAAGCTGCCGGACAAGGCGATCGACGTGATCGACGAGACCGGCGCCTCGCAGATGCTCGTGCCGGAAGCCAAGCGCAAGAAGACCATCGGCATCAAGGAGATCGAAGCGACGATCGCCACGATGGCGCGTATCCCGCCGAAGACGGTTTCCGCCGACGACGAGAAGGTGCTGCAAGGTCTCGACATCGAGTTGAAGCGCGTCGTCTACGGCCAGGACACCGCGATCACCGCGCTGACTTCGGCCATCAAGCTGGCGCGGGCCGGCCTGCGGGAACCGGAAAAGCCGATCGGCTCGTACCTGTTCTCGGGTCCGACCGGTGTCGGCAAGACGGAAGTGGCCAAGCAGCTCGCCGCCTCGCTCGGCGTGGAGCTGATCCGCTTCGACATGTCGGAATATATGGAACGCCACACCGTTTCACGGCTGATCGGCGCGCCTCCCGGCTATGTCGGCTTCGACCAGGGCGGCCTTCTGACCGACGGCGTCGACCAGCATCCGCATTGCGTGCTGTTGCTGGACGAAGTGGAGAAGGCGCATCCGGATCTGTTCAACATCCTGTTGCAGGTCATGGATCACGGCAAGCTGACCGACCACAACGGCAAGCAGATCGACTTCCGCAATGTCATCCTGATCATGACCACCAATGCGGGCGCGTCCGACGCGCAACGCGCGGCCATCGGTTTCGGTTCGACCAAGCGCGAAGGCGACGATGTCGAAGCGATCAACCGGCTGTTCACGCCGGAGTTCCGCAACCGTCTCGATGCGATCATTCCGTTCGGCTCGCTGCCGGTGCCGGTCATCCATCAGGTGGTGCAGAAGTTCGTCATGCAGCTGGAAGCGCAGCTTTCCGAGCGCGGCGTGACATTCGACCTGTCGCAGGAGGCGATCGCATGGCTGGCCGACAAGGGCTATGACGAGCGCATGGGCGCCCGGCCGCTTGGCCGTGTCATCCAGGAGCACATCAAGAAGCCGCTGGCCGACGAGGTGCTGTTCGGCAAGCTCAAGAAGGGCGGTACGGTGCGTGTCACCGTCGAGAAGAAGGAAACCGGCGAGACCGGCCTGAAGCTCGAATCGCTCGCCGACGAGGCGCCGGTGAAGCCGAAGAAGGAAGAGCCGGACGACGCGCCGAAGGCCAAGAAGGCGGTGGCGAAAAAGCCCGCCGCGAAAAAGGCGGTGGCGCAGAAGCCGGAGCCCAAAGGTAAGGACGGTGGCAAGCGCAGCCTTGTGCCGCAACTGCCGCGTAAGAACTGACGAACCAGCCAGTAAAAAAGCCCCGGAAACGGGGCTTTTTTTGTGACACCTTCCGGTTAAGCACCCGGCGCCCGCCGGAGCGGTTTGCGCCGGTTCAGCTTGCCAGCGCCATCCGTATCTTGCCGGCGTTCTCGGCCAGGACTTCAGGCTTTTCCATCTGTCCGCTGTGCGGTTTCAGGGGAATGCCCTCGAAGCGCGGAATGACATGGACGTGAAGGTGAAAGACAGTCTGCCCCGAAGCTGGTTCGTTGAACTGCATGACCGTGACGCCATCGGCATCGAAGGCCTTCTTTACGGCCCGCGCAACTTTCTGGACGTGAGCGAAGAGCGGGCCAAGCACCGCCGGATCCGCGTCGAGCAGGTTGCGCGACGGCGCTTTCGGCACCACCAGCGTGTGACCCTGTCCTTGCGGCATCACATCCATGAAGACAATGACCACGTCATCCTCGTAGACGCGGTGCGAAGGGATTTCTCCGCGCAGGATTTTTGCGAAGATGTTGCTGCTGTCATAGGTTGCTTCGGCCATGGCGCGCGCTCCGGTTCTTGGCTCGCTGTCTCGTGTAGCGAAGCTGTTCCGGGCGGGCAAGACGATCGGTCGACATCGGCCGTGCCGGCCCGCTCGGCTGAGCGATTGGGGCTCGCTACTCTACTCCGCCATGTCCTTGCGGAACGGGGTGTGCTCTTCCAGATATTCGCTCATCCGCTCGACTTCGCGCCGCTCGCGTTGGAGGTAGTCGGCCACTGCATTGCGCAGACCTGGATGGGCGATGTAGTGCGCCGAATGCATCGTCACGGGCCGGTAGCCGCGCGCCAGCTTGTGCTCGCCCTGCGCACCGGCTTCAACCACCTTCAGCTTGCGCGAGATGGCGAAATCGATCGCCTGATGGTAGCAGACCTCGAAATGCAGGAACGGGTGGTCCTCGATGCAGCCCCAATTGCGGCCGTAGAGCGCGTCTGAACCGATGAAGTTGATGGCACCTGCAATGTAGCGCCCGTTGCGTTTGGCCATGACCAGCAGGATGTCGTCGGCCATGCGTTCGCCGATCAGCGAGAAGAAATCGCGGTTGAGGTAGGGCCGGCCCCATTTCCTGCTGCCGGTATCCATGTAGAACGCGAAAAAGTCGTCCCAGGCCTTTTCGGTCAGATCCTTGCCGGTCAGCCAGTCGATCGAGATACCGTCGGCGAGGGCCTCGCGCCGCTCTTTCTTCATTGCCTTGCGCTTGCGCGAGGCTAACGTTGCGAGAAAATCGTCGTAGCTCGAAAAGCCTTCGTTGAAGAAGTGAAACTGCTGGTCGGTGCGATGAAGGAAGCCGGCCGCCGCCAATATCTGGACGTCATCCTCCGGCGCGAAAGTAACATGCGCGGAAGACACGCCGAGCTTATCCGTCACCGCCTTCAGGCCGGCCGCAAGACCGGCCTTGACGGTGGGGCTGTCCTCGCCCCTGCCGACCAGCAGGCGAGGGCCGGTGACGGGTGTGAACGGCACCGCGCATTGCAGCTTCGGATAGTAGCGCCCGCCGGCGCGTTCGAACGCGTCCGACCAGCCATGGTCGAAGACATATTCGCCCTGGCTGTGCGACTTCAGATAGCAGGGGACCGCCCCGAGCAGCTTGCCTCGCGCGGTTTCCAGCCTGAGGTGATGGCCTTGCCAGCCGGTGCGCCGAACAGCGCAGCCGGAATCTTCCAGCGCGCTCAAAAAAGCGAATGAAACAAGCGGGTTGTAGCCGTATTCTGCATCGCCGCGTGTAGTGCCGCCGAGGCTGTCCCATTCAGCGCTGGTAAAGGCGCCGATGCCCGCGGCGATGCGGATCGACAGCTCCGCATTCGCCGTTTGTCTTTCGCAGTCGTCCCCTTGATCCATGAGGCTTACTTAAGCTCGCTGCGGACCCATACAAGCCCGCTCAGGCGAGCCGTACCAGATCGGGCTCGAATCCTTCGAACGTCATCTGGTCGGCATATTTGAAGGTCAGGTCGACGGCAGGCTGGTCGTGCACGGTCCAGGTGATCACCGGCATGCCGAGTCTCTCTCGCACGAAGGAGACGAACCGGTTCGGCAGGTCGCCGGCAGCGTAGGAGGTGAAGGCGATGTCATGCGCCAGCATGGCGAAATGCGCCTCGATCAGGTGGTTGTCGTTGCCGTAGGCGGTCAACCCGCCGGGTATGCCGGGTGCATATTTCGGGAACTCGCGGATCAGCCAATGGTCGAACGACATGATCGCGGTCTTGCCCTTGTAATGCTTGAGCATCTTGCCGACGCTTTCGACCAGGCCTTCGTCGTGCCCGGCAGCACCTTTCAGCTCGACAACCATCGGCACACGGCCGTCGACCAGATCAAGCGCCTGCTGCAGCGTCGGCAAATGGTCGGCGGTGCCGCCGACCTTCAGCGCCGTGATCTCGGCAGCCGTACGCTGCCAGACGAAGCCGTCCTCGCCGGTCAGCCGCCGCAGATCGCCATCGTGGATGATGACGGGGACGCCGTCGGATGATAGGTGCACGTCGCATTCGATCGCGTAGCCGCGCTCGGCCGCCGCAGCGAAGGCGGAAAGGGTGTTCTCCCAGCGCGTCTTGTTCATGTCGTGGAGGCCGCGATGGGCGACGGGCCGGGCGGTCAGCCAGGAAAGATCGGTCATGGTTGCAGTCCCGGTCATTCGACTTCGAAGATCGCTTCGATTTCCACTGCGGCATTAAGCGGCAGGGAGGCGGTGCCGACGGCGGAGCGAGCGTGCTTGCCGCGATCGCCGAGCACGGCGGCGAGAAAATCCGAGGCGCCGTTGGCAACCAGATGCTGTTCGACAAAATCCGGTGCCGAGGCGACGAAGACGGTGATCTTCACCAAGCGACGGATTTTCTCGAGATCGCCAAGTGCCGCCTGAGCCTGGGCCAATATGTTGATCGCACAGTATTTTGCGGCTTCCTTGCCGGTCGCGGTGTCGACATCGCGGCCAAGCAGTCCGCTCGCCTGGAGCTTGCCCTCCTTGAGCGGCAACTGCCCGGCGGTGAACAGCAGATTGCCGGTCCGGCAATAGGGCACGTAATTGGCGGCGGGCGCGGCGGCGGCCGGCAGCGTCACGCCGAGATCGCTTAGCCGCTTTTCGATTGTTTCGCTCATGCTATTTCCCTATTGCTTGAAGGTGCCGCGCAGGCCGGGCCGAAATTGCTATTTTTGCCTCGCTTCCGCCACGACTTTTTTTAAGCTGGACCATCTTTCCATGCGGCTTGCCATTAGCCGCGATGATCGGAGCACCCCATGCGCGCAACGCGCCTCGCATTCAACGCCGTTCTCTTGACAGCGGCTTCCTGGGCGGCTCCCGCTTTTGCGGTGCCTGCGCTGCAGGCGCATCGTGCTGTTTACGACATTTCACTCGACAAGGCTTCAGACCGTTCCGGCATTACCGGCATCACCGGCCGCATGGTCTACGAGTTCAACGGCTCGCCTTGCGAGGGCTATACGGTAAAGTTCCGTTTGGTGACCCAGATCGTAACCAGCGACAACACCAGGCTGACCGACCAGCAGATGACCACCTTCGAGGATGCCGAGGGCAAGACCTTCTCCTTCGTGAACAAATCCTTTGTCGACCAGAACCTCGACAAGGAGGTCAAGGGTACCGCAACGAAGGAAGCCAACGGTCTCAAGGTCGATATCGACAAGCCCGAGAAGAACAGCCTGGAACTCGCGCCGACCCAGTTCCCGACCCAGCAAATGGTCGAAATGATCGGCAAGGCGGAAAAGGGCGAGCGTTTCTACGAAACCAACCTGTTCGACGGCTCTGAGGATGCCAACAAGGTGGTGACCACCACCGTCGTCGTCGGCAAGCAAGCCGATGCCGACAATGCCGATCCGGAAGCGCCGGCGCTGGCCAAGCTCGCCACCGACAAATACTGGCCGGTCGACATCGCCTATTTCGATGATGCCGACAAAGGCGGCGAGGAGGTGCCGGAATACCGGATCAGCTTCAAGCTGCACAAGAACGGCATCACGCGCGATCTCGTCATGGACTATGGCGAGTTCTCGATGACCGGCAAACTGGTCAATCTGTCGCTGTTCGATCAGCCAAAGACCTGCCCGTCTAAATAAGCTCGAGTGAACGGCAAGCCGCCGGCCGCTATCCGGGATAGTAGCGCTTAATCTTGCGGGGCAAGTCGCATCGACTTGAGCATGCCGCAATTGCCTATCAACGTCTTATGACGGTATGCGCCGCGGGGGAGCAGGTTGAGCAGGATCGACGTTTTTGTGGCGCCGCGGCCCAATGCGACGCTGATCAACGCTATGACATTCGTCAACCGGATTGTCATGCTGCACGGCATTCCAGGCTTTCGCGACCTGTTGCCATTCAACCGTCTGGCCGGTTTGCGCGGCGTCGCCAATGTCCGCCACATCGATTTTCCGGAGGATGACCGGCAAAGGCTGAAGGCTTGTTGCGGCGCGGGCAAGGCGACGTTCATCACGCCCAACCATCCCGAATTCTTTACCGACTGGATGATCGACAAGGAGGTCGTCTCGCGGGTAAGCCCGCTGGCGGCATCCTGGGCCACGCACGGCGTCGTCAACGGGCTTGGCCGGCTGATGCAGAAATTCTGGTTGGCCAACAATCTGATCGCGCAAATCCCGGGCAACAGCGCGGCGGCCAAGGAACATTCGGTGGCCTGGGCGCTGAAGGGGCACGGCGTGCTCCTGCATCCCGAAGGCGGTGTCGGCTGGCATGCCAACATCATTGCCCCGCTGCTGCCGGGCGCGGTCGAAATGGGGTTCGAGGCGCTGAAGCGCGGCCGCCTGACGGATCCGGATTTCAAGGTTTGGATCGCGCCCGTGATCTGGAAGCTTGCTTTCACGGGGAATGTCGAGGCAGTGCTGGCAAAGGAATGCGCCTATGTCGAGCACAGCCTGAAGATCGAACGCCGTGCCGCCGATTCGCTGCCGGAGCGCATCCATCATATCTATGCGACGTTGCTGTCGCGCGATGAGGCTGCATATGGCCTGCGGTCCGATGAGCGGGCTTCGTATGACGCACGTCAAAAGGACCTGCTGACCGAACTCGGCCGTCGCCTTGCCGAACTTGTCTCGGTCGACGCCGGCACGCTCGACAATGCCGACCTTTTGCGCCGTTCGCGGCGCTGGCTGCGGGAAAACACGGATGGCAGTGGAAGCCAGAAGCAGGTCCGAATGCTGGCGGATACAATCCAGCGCGTGCAGCGTGTCGGGCCGTGGGCTTCAGCCAACCCGCGCATTACGCAGGAGGAGATCGCCGAACATTTGAAGCGGATCCGCAACGATTATTGCAAGGGTACGCTGCGCGATTCGATCAACCGATTCGTGCCGCAGCCGGCAGGCCCACGCCGCGCCTATGTCCGGGTACCGGAGCCGCTAGGCTTGCACGCCTATCAAGGCTCCGTCGAGGAGGCACTCGCCGAACTGCACGACCGGATGCAGGAGACCGTCACCAGGACGATGACGCAACTCGAGGCCGGCGGCGGCTTCATTTTCTATGCCAATCCCTTCTATCATCGTTAGCGATGTGTTGGTCGGCGCAAGATGAAGGAGTGCGGCAAGCCTCATGGCGGTCTATGTCGATGCGGCGATCTGGAAATGGGTCGGCCACCGCTGGTGTCATCTGCTGGCAGACGACACCGACGAACTGCATCGCTTTGCCGGGCAGCTCGGCATCAAGCGCGCGTCCTACCAAGGACCGCCGAAGACATCGGCACCGCATTATGACATAACCGGGTTCGAGCGCGACCGCGCAGTGCGGCTAGGCGCCATCGAATGCAGCCGCGAGGAGATCGTCGCTGTTTTCCGGCGTGTGCGGGTGCCGAAGGGGAAGATGCGGCGATGACACCGGTGCGCTGATCGCCGCACGCTGAAACACAGACGCCACAACGCTTGCGTTTGTCGCGCTTCCCCTCTATATGCGCGCTCATTCCACACACGGACTTTGGTGTCTGCCCGGGAGAAATCCGGCTGAAACCTCCGGTGGCGTTCGAGGACAAAGTCCAAAAATGCCTGTGTCCGTGGAGGCTAACCGGAAAGGAAATAAGAATGGCTCTGCCTGATTTCAGCATGCGCCAGCTATTGGAAGCTGGCATTCACTTCGGCCACCAGACCCACCGCTGGAACCCGAAAATGGCGCCCTATATCTACGGCGCCCGCAACAACATACACATCATCGACCTCTCGCAGACGGTGCCTTTGCTGCACCAGGCGCTGAAGCAGGTTTCCGACACTGTTGCCAAGGGCGGCCGCGTGCTGTTCGTCGGCACCAAGCGCCAGGCCTCCGACATCGTCGCCGATGCCGCGCAGCGCTCGGCCCAGTACTATGTCAACTCGCGCTGGCTCGGCGGCATGCTGACCAACTGGAAGACGATCTCGAATTCCATCCAGCGCCTGCGCAAGCTGGACGAAATGCTGGCCGGCGAGGCTCAGGGCCTGACCAAGAAGGAGCGCCTCAACCTCGACCGCGAGCGTGAGAAGCTCGACAAGGCGCTGGGCGGCATCAAGGATATGGGTTCGACGCCCGATTTGATGTTCGTGATCGACACCAACAAGGAAGCGATCGCCATTCTCGAGGCCAAGCGTCTCGGCATCCCGGTCGTTGCCATCATCGATTCCAACTGCGACCCGGACAAGATCGACTTCCCGATCCCCGGCAATGACGACGCGGCCCGCGCCATCCAGCTGTATTGCGATTTGATCGCCAAGGCAGCTATCGACGGCATCGCCCGTCAGCAGGGCGCGCTCGGTGTCGATATCGGCGCATCGGTCGAGGCTCCGGTCGAGCCGGCGCTCGATCAGACCCCGGGCGCCGAGAGCCCGGCAGCCCAGACCCCGGAAGCATAGTAGCGAAGGCCGGCTGCGGCCTTCATCTTTCCAATATG
The DNA here is from genome assembly GCF_040320505.1 of Mesorhizobium sp. M0678. Taxonomy (NCBI): domain Bacteria; kingdom Pseudomonadati; phylum Pseudomonadota; class Alphaproteobacteria; order Hyphomicrobiales; family Phyllobacteriaceae; genus Mesorhizobium; species Mesorhizobium sp. M0678. The sequence continues at coordinate 439,060 of NZ_JAMYPT010000001.1, forward strand.
TTGGCGCGGTAAGCGCTACCGGCACCAGGCGCATCATCGAAAATCGATGGTGCGTCAGTGCATTTAGACAAAGAGGCGACAATGAGCATTTCGGCTGCACAGGTCAAAGAACTCCGCGACTTGACCGGCGCGGGCATGATGGACTGCAAGGCGGCGTTGAACGAGACCAACGGCAATATGGAAGAAGCCATCGACTGGCTGCGCAAGAAGGGCATTTCCAAGGCCGACAAGAAGGCTGGCCGTACCGCTGCCGAAGGCCTGATCGGCGTAGATTCCGGGGTCCGCGAGGCAGCGATCGTCGAGGTCAATTCCGAGACGGACTTCGTTGCCCGCAATGCTGCGTTTCAGGAGATCGTCGCCAATGTCGCGAAGGTCGCGCTTGCCTATGGCGGCAAGACCGAGGCCGTTGCCGCCGCTCCCTATCCGGGCTCGGGCAAGTCGGTCGCCGAGACCATCAAGGACGCTGTCGGCACCATCGGCGAGAATCTGGGCTTCCGCCGCTCGGCCAAGCTCACCGTCGAGCACGGCGCTGTCGCAACCTACGTTCACAATGCGGTCGCCGACGGCCTTGGCAAGCTCGGCGTGCTGGTGGCCATCGAGACGACAGGCAACGCGCATGCCGCCAACGCCTTCGCCCGTCAGGTTGCCATGCATGTCGCTGCCACCAATCCGATGGCCCTGACCACCGAAGAGCTCGATCCGGCCGCAGTGGAACGCGAGAAGGCGATCTTCGCCGACCAGGCGCGCCAGTCCGGCAAGCCGGAAGCGATCATCGAGAAGATGGTCGAAGGCCGTTTGCGCAAGTTCTATGAAGAGGTCGTGCTGCTCAAGCAGGCTTTCGTGCTCAATCCCGACATTACCGTTGAGAAGGCGCTGAAGGATGCCGAAAGCGAAATCGGCGCGCCAGCCAAAATCGCTGCCTATCTGCGCTTCGCGCTCGGCGAGGGCATCGAGAAGGAAGAGACCGATTTCGCGGCGGAAGTCGCGGCAGCGGTCAAGAAGTAACTATTCGTTTGAAAGGCTTTTTCGGCCGGGTATCCGCGAGGATGCCCGGCCGATTTCTTGCGCGGTGTCGATGAAGGCGCGGAGCTTCGGGGCCATTGCGGCGCGGCGCGGGAAATAGAGGAACAGTCCCGGTTCCTCGATCGATGCCTCGCCAAGGACTTCGACCAGCCGGCCTGCCTCGATGTCGGGCCTGACAAGCGGCTCGAACAGATAGGCGAGGCCGATGCCGGCAAGCGCCATTTCCCTTGCCGACAGCGGATCGCTGACGACCACGCTGCCGCGTGTCTCGACGCTGATATCCTTGCCCTGATCGGACAGATCCCAGCGATAGAGCGCACGTGATCGCAACAGCCGATAGCCGATGCAGTTGTGCGCGGCGAGATCGGCCAACGCCCATGGCCGCCCGCGCCGGCCGACATAGGCCGGCGAAGCAACGATGATGCTGCGGAAAGGCCCTGTCAGTCGCACCGTCACCATATCCTCGGCGATCATCTCGCCCAGCCGGATGCCGGCGTCGAAACCCTCGCCGACGATATCGCTCAGACGTTCGTCGGTGACGATCTCCACCGTCACGTCAGGGTAACGTTCCGCCATCGCCGTCAGGATGGGCATCAGCGCCAGAGGCAGCGCCAAACGCGGCGCGTTGATCCTGAGCAGTCCGCTTGCCCGGCCTTTGACAGAGCGGATACGTTCGATCTGGTCGGCAATGTCTTCCAGCGCCGGCTCCGCCGCAGCGACAAGCGCGGTGCCAGCCTCGGTCAGCGAGACGCTGCGCGTGGTGCGGGCAAACAATGGCTGGCCGATTCGCTCCTCTACCAGCCGAACCGCATGGCTGACCGCTGACGGGCTCATGCCGAGCTCGGCGGCTGCCGGCGCGAAGCCGCCACGCCGCGCGACGGCAACGATTACAGGTAGGTGGCTAAGCAGATCGCGGTCCATTCATGCATGATATCGCATAGTCCATTCGGATAATGCAATCTTATCGGCGGGGAAAGGAGGGCGCATCTTTGGCTGCATCACACGGCAATCGCCGAGCAGCCAAGGAGACGTCTAATGACCGACCTCGATTCCGAACGAACCCGTAATCTCGAGACCGTGCGTAAATTCTTTGCTCTGATGCACAGCAAGGACATTGAGGCATGGGGCGACCTTTGGGCTGAAGATGGCCGGATACTTGTCTTCTACCCGCCGGCAGGATTTGGAAACAGCATCGATGGTAAGGCCGCGATCCTGGCGGCCTTCCGAGGCCTCTTCGGTAATTTCGAATCCTTCGATTCGCAGCTGACAGCCATCTATCCGGCAGCGGATTCGGACGCGATCGTCGTTGAGTACAAGAACCGCGCGGTGCTGATCGGCGGCACTGAATACACCAACAGCAATATCGCGATTTTCCACTTCAAGAGCGGTCTGATCAGCGCCTACCACGATTATTTCGATCCGCGCCGCTTCCAGGTGGTGGTCGATGCGCTGGCCAAGGCCTGACTGCGTATCCCAGGCAAGACCTCAATCCCGCTTTTCAAACTTCAGGAGAAATCCATGACCATGTCCTACTACACGCTCGGCAACAGCGGGCTGCGTGTCACCCGCCTGGCGCTCGGCACCATGACGTTCGGCACGGAATGGGGCTGGGGCGCGGAGAAGGAAACCGCGCGCGCCTTGGTTGATGCCTATGTCGAAGCCGGTGGCAATTTCTTCGATACCGCCGATCTCTATACCGGTGGCACGGCCGAAACCTGGCTCGGCGAATTCATCGCCGAGCGTGGGCTGCGCGACAAGGCGGTGATCAGTACCAAATTCACCTACAACGCCGAACCGGGCAACCCGAACGCCGGGGGCAACGGCCGCAAGAACATCCTGCGGGCGATAGACGGTTCGCTGAAGCGGCTCGGCACCGACTACATCGACCTCTATATCCTCCATACCTGGGACAGACTGACGCCGCCGGAGGAGGTGATGCGGACGCTGGACGATCTGGTGCGCGCCGGAAAGATCCGGCATGTCGGTCTGTCCGACGTGCCGGCCTGGTACGCAAGCCGGGCGCAGGCGGTCGCCGAGCATCGCGGCTATGAACCGGTTTCGGCGCTTCAGCTCGAATATTCGCTGGCCGAGCGCAACATCGAGCACGAGTTCGTGCCGTTCGGCACGCGCTATGGCGCCGGAATCATGGTCTGGAGTCCATTGGCCAGCGGCCTGCTCAGCGGAAAATACCGTTTCGATACAATCGTCGAGGATGGTGGCCGGCTGGAGACAATGCGTGGTTCGACCAATCCCGGTTTCCAGAAATTCACCGATCGCAACTGGCAAATCGTCGCCGAACTGGAGAGGGTTGCCGGCCAGCTCGGCCGCAGCATGGCGCAGGTCGCCCTGAACTGGACGGCAAACAGGCCAGGCATTGCGTCCGTCATCGTCGGCGCCACCAGGCTTGACCAGCTCAAGGACAATCTCGGCGCGCTTGATTTCGACATTCCCGAAGATCTTCGGGCACGGCTCGATGCGGTGAGCCGGCCGGTCACGCCCTTTCCGTATTCGTTCTTCGGCCCTGAAATACAAGGCGGCCTGACCGGTGGGCAGGCGGTTGGCGGTAAGCCGGCAAGCTATCTGCCGGATCTGCTCATGCGAGGCACTTTTGCCGGCGTGAGCTGACGGCTATCCCGGTCCACGATCTCAACTTTCCGGCTCGGGCGCCGCGTGACATCGCGGTGCCCTTCGTGTATCGGAACGCCCAGTGTTTCGGGGCGCACCGAAACGCGTCACACGCACGATGACGAGGACCAGATGACGGTGAAGCCCCTCTACCGACGTGTCTTGCTGAAAGCGTCGGGCGAAGCGTTGATGGGCGAGCAGCATTTCGGCATCGACGTATCGGTGGTCGACCGCATCGCCGCCGACATCGCCGAGGCCCGCGCATTGGGCATCGAAGTCGGTGTCGTCATAGGCGGCGGCAACATCTTCCGTGGCGTCGCGGTTGCGTCAAAAGGCGGAGACCGCGTCACCGGCGACCATATGGGCATGCTTGCCACGGTTATCAATTCGCTGGCGCTGCGCACCTCGCTCAACAAGATCGGCGTCGACGCCGTGGTGCTGTCGGCGATCGCCATGCCCGAGCTTTGCGAAAGTTTTTCGCAGCGTCAGGCGACCGCCTACATGAACCAGGGCAAGGTCGTCATCTTCGCCGGCGGCACCGGCAATCCGTTCTTCACCACCGATTCGGCTGCAGCCCTTCGCGCCGCCGAGATCGGCGCCGATGCTCTGTTCAAGGGCACCCAGGTCGATGGTGTCTATTCGGCTGATCCCAAGAAGGACCCGCATGCGACACGTTTCGAGCGGATCAGCCATGACGAAGTCATCAAACGCGGGCTTTCGATCATGGATACGGCGGCGATTGCACTTGCGCGCGAAAACAACATTCCGATAATCGTCTATTCGATCCACGAGAAGGGTGGCTTCGGCGATATCCTGAGGGGCGGCGGCCGTTGCACGGTTGTCGCAGACGATTGACCGGACCATGAACCCGAAAGGGACCGGTTGCGGATGAGGCTCGAACAGGGCCTAAGCAGTGAACCCGGGTTAACGGGTCGAGGAGACGATGATGAGTGGCGAGTACGACGATCTCAAACGGCGCATGGACGGGGCGATCGCCGCGTTCAAGCATGATCTGGCTTCGCTGCGCACCGGCCGCGCGTCGAGCAACCTGCTCGATGCCGTCCAGGTGCAGGCCTATGGCACCACCATGCCGATCAACCAGGTGGCAACAGTGTCGGTGCCGGAACCGCGCATGATTTCGGTTTCGGTCTGGGACAAGTCGATGGTCAGCGCAGTCGACCGCGCCATCCGTGAAGCCAATCTCGGCTTCAATCCTATCGTCGACGGTACCAATCTCAGGATTCCGCTGCCCGAGCTCAACGAACAGCGCCGCAAGGAACTGGTCAAGATCTCGCACGGTTATGCCGAGAATGCCCGCGTCGCCGCACGCCACGTTCGCCGGGACGGCATGGACTTTCTGAAAAAGGCGGAAAAGGACGGCGACATCAGTGAGGACGACCACCGCAAACGGGCCGACCAGGTTCAGAAACTGACCGACGAGACAATCAGCACCATCGACCACCTGCTTTCCGACAAGGAAGCGGAAATCATGCAGGTCTAGGGTCTGGCCACGCCTGGCCCGGAAGCGAGAATATGGCAACGCCCGCGCATGTCGCGATCATCATGGACGGAAACGGACGCTGGGCCAAGGCGCGCGGCTTGCCGCGGCTGGCCGGTCACCGCGCCGGCGTCGAGGCGCTGCGCAAGACAGTGCGCGCCGCCCCCGGCCTCGGCATCTCCTTCCTGACCGTCTACGCTTTTTCGTCGGAAAACTGGTCACGGCCGAAATCCGAAGTCAGCGACCTCATGGGCCTGCTTAAGCTTTTCATCCGACGTGACCTCGCCGAGCTGCACCAGAGTGGGGTGCGGATCAGGGTCATCGGTGACAGGGCAGGGCTGCAGCCCGACATAAGGGGGCTGCTCGAGGAAGCCGAAACGCTCACTCTCGGCAACGAGGCGCTGACACTGGTCATTGCCTTCAATTACGGCGGGCGCGACGAGATCGTGCGCACCGCGCGCAAGCTCGCAGCGGCGGTGGCGCGCGGTGAGATCGAGAGCGAGGCGATCACGGCCGATTCCTTTGCCAGCTCGCTCGATACAGAGGGCATTCCGGACCCGGAACTGGTCATCCGCACCAGCGGCGAGCTTCGGCTGTCCAACTTCCTGTTATGGCAGGCCGCCTATAGCGAACTCGTTTTCCTGCCTTGCTACTGGCCCGACTTCAGTCGCGAGCACCTGTCCGATGCACTGCGCGATTTCGCCGGCCGCGAGCGCCGCTTCGGCGGACTTGCCGCCCAAGATGTCGCCTCAGGCTGAGGAATGAGCAACCTCCAACTCCGGGTCATTTCGGCCGTCGTGCTTGCCATCGTCACGCTTGCCCTGACCTGGCTCGGCGGACTGTCCTTCCGGTTGCTTTGCGCCGCCATGGCGGCGGTGATCTTCTACGAGTGGACGCGGATGAGCCGCCCCGTTGCCCCGGCAGGTGCTGGTGCTACGGCAGGTCTCGGCTTTCTGCCCGAGGCGCTGATCGTGGTCTTTATTGGTGCCCTCGTCGCCGGCCTGCCTGCGTCTTTGCTGCTGCCGCTCGTCGCGGCTCTGGTTGCTGTCACTGCCGTCGCTTCTTCCATGCGCAGGGCAGGACCGTGGGAAGCATCCGGCCTTGCCTATGCGGCCGTGTCCGGCTTGTCGCTGGCCTTCTTGCGTGACGGCGACCATTCAGGGCTGCTGGCCATTCTGTTCCTATTCGCCGTGGTTTGGGCGACCGATATCTTTGCCTATTTCGTCGGCCGCTCCATCGGTGGTCCAAGGCTGGCGCCGTCGATCTCGCCGGGCAAGACGCGGAGCGGGGCGCTCGGTGGGGTGGTCGGCGGCGTCGTGGCCGGGCTGCTTCTGGCCGCCGTAGCCGGAACGGGCAACCTCGTCGTGCTTGGCGTGGTCGCACTGGTGCTTTCGATTGTCGCGCAGGCCGGCGACCTGTTCGAATCATGGGTCAAGCGACGCCACGGCCGTAAAGATTCCGGCACGCTGATACCCGGCCATGGCGGCATCATGGATCGGGTAGATGGGCTTGTCGCGGCGGCTTTCGCCCTATACGTCATCGGCTGGATTTCCGCGACCGCCGACCATCCGGCACAGGGGCTGTTTCCGGTTTGAACGGCATCGTCGGTGGGCCGGCGCGGGGCTGCGTCATGGATTCGCCTGGATTGATGTCACAGTCGCGGCGTGATCTGTGCCGTGGATGAATTTGAGGGCATGAATTGAACGAGATTTTTCACGCGGTTTTCAGCACAGAGGGCTTTGTCCTCGGCACGCTGGTGCCTTTCCTGTTCGTGCTGACCGTGGTCGTTTTTGTCCACGAAATGGGCCATTACCTCGTCGGGCGTTGGTGCGGTATCGGCGCAAAAGCCTTTTCGATCGGTTTCGGCCCAGAGATCATCGGCTTCAACGATAGCCGCGGCACGCGCTGGAAGCTTTGCGCCATACCGCTCGGCGGCTACGTCAAGTTCGTCGGCGACATGAACGCGACGTCGAGCCAGCCCAGCTCGGAGGAGATCGAGGCGCTGAGCGACGAAGAACGCAAGGTTGCCTTCCACACGCAGCCGATCTGGAAGCGGGCGGCGACCGTCGTGGCGGGGCCGCTGTTCAACTTCCTGCTGACGATCGCCGTCTTTGCCGTGCTGTTTTCCGTCCATGGCCGGCCCGTGCTGGAGCCGATGGTGGCTGAGGTCACCGTCGGCAGTCCGGCCGCCGCGGCCGGCATCATGCCCGGCGACCGATTCGTCAGCGTCGACGGCAGCAAGGTCGAGACCTTTGCCGACGTCCAGCGTCTGGTCTCTGGCCGCGCCGGCGACAGCATCACCTTCGTCATGTTACGCGCCGGCAAGGAAATCACCGTCACGGCGACGCCGCGCTTGATGGAACAACAAGACGCACTGGGCAACAAGGTCCAGGTGGCCGTGATCGGCGTCGTCAACAACAAGGAACTCGGCCAGCCACGGCTGATCACCTATAGTCCGGCCGGGGCGGTCGGGGCAGCGGTCCAGGAAACCGGACACGTCATCCAGCGTACCGGCCAGTTCCTGCAACGTTTCGTTGTCGGTCGCGAGGACAAGTGCCAGCTGGGCGGCCCCATCAAGATCGCCAAGATGTCGGGTCAGGCGGCAAAGCTCGGCTTTGAATGGCTCGTGCAGCTTGTTGCATTCCTGTCAGTCGGGATAGGGATTCTCAACCTTTTGCCGATTCCCCCCCTCGACGGAGGGCATCTTCTGTTCTACGGCGTGGAGGCTGTCATCCGGCGGCCGGTGTCCGAACGCATGATGGAAATGGCTTACCGAAGCGGCCTCATATTGGTGCTCGGGTTCATGGGCTTTGTTTTCTGGAACGATCTGTTTGGGTGCTGAAATCATGAAGGAATTTGGCTTCGGCACGAGCAATGTTGAGACGCCGTTTACCATGCGTGGGGATATGCGTGACGCGAAAGCCACGCCTCAGGGTTAAGTAAATACAAATTAACCAGAAGCCTTGCGTGTAGGGAAAATCCGGTTAATACGGTAGGGGAAATTACCGCACGTCCGGTTTTCTCGCCGTGGGGACTTCGAGAAAAGGTACAAAAGCCCGATGAAGGCAGCATCCAAGTTTCTGAGCGCCGCGTCCGCGGTGGCTATGTCCGCCGCTCTGGTTGTACCAGGCGCGCTCGCAGTGCAGTTCGTTGCCACATCGGCCGCCGAGGCGGCTGTCGTCTCCAGAGTCGAAGTCACCGGCAATCAGCGTGTCGACGCGGACACCATCCGCAATTACGTGGCGATCAAGCCCGGCAAGGCGTTTTCCAGTTCGGATATCGACGATGCGGTCAAGGCGCTGTTTGGCACCGGGCTGTTTTCGGATGTGCAGATCAACCAGGTCGGATCGACGCTGGTCATCAAGGTGTCCGAATACCAGGTCGTCAACCAGGTGCTGTTCCAGGGCAACAAGAAGCTCAAGGACAACGCGCTTGAGGCCGCGGTGCAATTGAAGCCGCGCGGCACCTTCTCGCAACAGCAGCTCGATGCCGATGTCGAGGCGGTCAAGGCCGCATACCGGCGTATCGGCCGCGACGATGCCGCCGTGACCACCCAGATCATGGATCTCGGCGACAACCGGGTAAACGTGGTCTTCAACATCAACGAAGGCGGCCGCACCCAGATCGCAGCGATCAATTTCGTCGGCAACAGCGCCTATTCGAGCCGCCGTCTGTCGGACATCATCTCCACCAAGCGTTCGTCCTTCCTGTCGTTCGTGCTGCGCGACGATGTTTATGACGAGGACAAGCTGCGCGCCGACCAGGAGCTGCTGCGCCGCTTCTATTATAATCACGGCTATGCCGACTTCCAGGTCGTCTCGGCTGTCGGCGAACTCGACGACACAACCAACAAATACACCGTCACCATCACGGTGCAGGAGGGCGAGCGTTATACGTTCGGGGATGTCAGCGTCGAAAGCACGATCCCCGAGGTCGACGCCAAGTCGCTTGAATCGGTGGTCGAGACCCACAAGGGCGATGTCTACAACGCCAAGAACGTCGAGGACACGATCATCGCCTTGACCGAAAAGGTCGCTGGATCCGGCTATGCCTTCGCCCAGGTGACGCCGCGCGGCGACCGCAACTTCGAGAACCACACGATCTCGGTCGTCTATACGGTCGATCAGGGGACCAAGGCCTATATCGAGCGCATCGAGATTCGCGGCAACGATCGGACGCGCGACTACGTCATTCGCCGCGAGTTCGATGTCAGCGAAGGCGATGCTTTCAATCAGGTGCTCATCCAGCGCGCGAAGAGGCGGCTGGAAGCGCTCGATTATTTTGAAAAAGTCGAAATTTCCACCGTTCCGGGTTCTGAGCCGGACCAGGTTGTGCTGGTGGTCGATGTGGTCGAGAAATCGACCGGTGAGTTCACGGTCGGCGCCGGTTATTCGAGCGGCGGTGAAACGTCAGGTCCGTCCGTCGAAGGTTCCGTCAGTGAGCGCAACTTCCTCGGTCGCGGCCAATTCATCAAGGTGGCGGCGGGCGGTGGCAAGAACTCGCGCGACTACAGCTTCTCTTTCACCGAACCCTATTTCCTCGGCCGCCGGATCGCGGCCGGCTTCGACATCTACAAGCAGAGCCGAAACTACGACCATTACGACAGCGACACGACAGGCGCGACCGTCCGCTTCGGTCTGCCGATCACCGACAACATCTCAACGCAGCTGGCTTATAATATTGCGCAAGAGAAGTACGAGTTCGACGAGGGCTGCGTTCCCGTTATCAATGGTGGCACCTGCGACGTCTCCCAGGCGATCGTAAACGGCGTTGAAGAGAGCCCATGGCTCAAGTCCTCGGTCAGCCTCGGCCTGATCTACAATACCATCGACGACATGAAGAACCCGCATGACGGTATTTATGCCAATGTCGGCACCGAAGTGGCCGGCGTCGGCGGCGATGCCAAGTTCATCAAGGTCACGGCGCGCGGCAGCATTTATCAGACGTTGTCCGAACAATTGGACCTGGTGGGCCTCGTTTCGGGCGGCGCTGGCCATGTCCAGGGATATGGCAACGGCGATCTGCGCGTCTTCGACCATTTCCAGAGCAGCGACCGTATGATCCGCGGTTTCGAATATGGCGGCATCGGCCCGGTTGCTTCGGACAACAGCAATGACCATCTCGGCGGCACTACCTACTTCAATGCCTCGGCGGAAGCTCAGTTCCCGCTGCCGGTCATCCCCGAAAGCTTCGGTTTGCGTGGCGCTGTGTTCGCCGATGCGGCAACGCTCTACGGCAGCAAAATCGCAAGTGGCCTTGTCAATTCTTCGACAACCGGCATGGAATGGCGCGCTTCCGTCGGTGTCGGTTTGATGTGGGCATCGCCTTTCGGCCCGATCCGCATCGACTATGCGATCCCGGTCAAGAAAGAAAAGACCGACGACGTGCAGGAATTCAACTTCGGCATATCGACCCGCTTCTGATGTAGCGGGCAATGATGCTTCCGGCTCGTTTGGATCCGGATGGCAGTGATCCGACACTACAGCGCAGCGCGTCCTATCGGACACGCAAAGGACGTTGTAGCACTTTGATTTGCGCATGATCCTTTCCGAGGGTCGATTTCCGATTTTCGGGGTCATGCGCTAGCTGGATATTGCTTCTGGAATGACCGATCCGGTGTTCTTCGCGCCCTCACGCCGGTATACGGCCGGCGAAGTCGCGAATCTGACCGGTTCGACGCTTGTTGATTCCGGTCTCTCCGATGTATCGATCGAGGCTCTGGCACCCGCCAACGAAGGCGGCGAGAACGCCCTTGTCTTCGTCGATGGCAGGCGCAATTTCGCCCTGATGCAGTCACTGCGGGCGGCGGCGGTTCTCTGCCCTGCCGAATTTGCCGGCAAGGCGCCGGCGGGCATCGCGGTGCTGGTGCATCCGCGCCCGCAGCAGGCCTTCGCAATGGTCGGGCGTCTGCTTTTTCCGGCGGCTGCAACGCCTGGACCGATGACCGGCGAAACCGGTATCTCGCCGCACGCCCATATCGATGCGACCGCCCATGTCCAGGCCGGTGCGATCATCGAAGCGGGTGCGATCATCGGACCTCGCGCTGCCATCGGCAGCGGGACCGTCATTGCCCCGCATGCGGTCGTCGGTCCGTCCTCGCAGATTGGCCGCGACGGCTATGTCGGTCCAGGTGCCAGCGTGCAATATGCGTTGATTGGCAATCGCGTCATCATCCATGGCGGTGCCAGGATCGGCCAGGATGGCTTCGGTTTCGTGGCCGGCTCCAAGGGTCCGGAGCGGGTTCCGCAGATTGGCCGCGTCATCATCCAGGACGACGTCGAGATCGGGTCGAATACGACCGTCGATCGCGGCGCCATGTCCGACACGATCATCGGCCAGGGCACCAAGATCGACAATCTGGTGCAGATCGCGCACAACGTTCGCATCGGCCGCAATTGCATAATAGCCGGGCTTTCGGGTATTTCCGGTTCCGTGACGGTAGGCGACAACGTCACCATGGGTGGCGGTGTCGGCCTTGCGGATCATTTGACCATCGGGTCCGGGGCCAAGCTTGCGGCAAGAAGCGGGTTTATGAGCAATGTGCCTGCCGGTGAGATTTGGGGAGGATATCCGGCGCAGCCGATGGCGGAAGCCATGCGCGAGATAGCGGCCTTGCGCAGACTTGCACGGACGCGCAAACAGGGTGAGGGGGGAAATGGCTGACATCGCAGCGGCGACGCTCGAAGCGGTTGACATAATGCGGCTGATGAAGCTCCTGCCGCACCGCTATCCGTTCTTGATGATCGACCGTATTGTCGACATAGATGGCGACGAATCCGCCATCGGCATCAAGAACGTCACCATAAACGAGCCGCATTTCCAAGGTCATTTCCCCGACCAGCCGGTCATGCCCGGCGTGCTGATCATCGAGGCGATGGCGCAGACGGCCGGCGCCATCTGCATCCGCAGCCTTGGTACGGAAAAGCCGTCGCTGGTTTATTTCCTGACCATCGACAATGCCAAGTTCCGCAAGCCGGTCGTTCCAGGCGACCAGCTGAAAATTCATGTGAAGAAAATCAAGAAACGCGGCAATCTTCTCAAATTCGCTTGCGAGGCCCTCGTCGATGGCGCCAAGGCGGCGGAAGCCGAGATCTCGGCGATGATGGTCGCAAGCGGCTGACAAACGAATGCTAATGAAAATCCAGACAGTCATCCATCCATCGTCGGTCATCGAGGCAGGCGCCCAAATCGGCGAAGGCGCCCGCATCGGGCCCTTCTGTCACGTCGGCCCCGACGCCGTGATCGGCGACCGCGTCGAACTGGTCAGCCATGTCTCGGTGATTGGCGCGACCACCATCGGTGCATCGACCAAGGTCTATCCGATGGCGATACTGGGCGGGCCGCCGCAGAACACCAAGCACAAGGGCGGCCGTACCACGCTAGTGATCGGCGAGAACTGCACGATCCGCGAAGGTGTCACCATGCATGTCGGCACCGATTCCAGCCGCGGCGAGACGACGATCGGCGTCAACGGCAATTTCCTTGCCTATGCCCATATTGCCCATGACTGCGTGGTCGGCAAGAACGCCACCTTCGCCAATCAAGCGACGTTAGGCGGGCATTGCGAAGTCGGTGACAATGTCTACATCGGCGGCCTTACCGCGGTTCATCAGTTTGTCCGCATCGGCGATAACGCCTTTCTCGGCGGTTGCTCGGCGATCGTCGGCGACGTCATTCCTTACGCCATCGCCGTTGGCAACCGTGCCAGCCTTCGCGGCCTCAACATCATTGGCCTGAAGCGCGCCGGCCTGCCGCGTTCGGAGATCCACTTGCTGCGCAAAGCCTACAAGACGATCTTCGATCGCTCCCGGACCGTCGGCGAGAACATCGAATTCGCCAAGGCGGAATTCGCCTCGTCGCCGACTGCCATGAAGATCGTCGACTTCATCGCCGGTCGCGGCAAGCGGCACTACGCCGTGCCGTCGCTCAAGGGTAGCGACGGCGACGATACCGATGATGAAGACTGAGGGCAGATGACGAAGATTGAGGCTGCCGGAAAGGGCCTTGATCTCGCGCCAGATGCCAAGGTCGGCATCATCGCCGGCGGCGGCAGTCTCCCGGTCGAAATTGCCCGAGCGCTCGCCCGGCAAGGCAAATTGCCCTTCGTCGTGATGGCGGCCGGCGAGGTCGATCGCATAGCCGATTTCGAGCCCTATGAGCAGGCAACCTTGAGGCTGGAAGACGTCGGGTCGCTGCTGCCGATCCTTAAGCGGCATCACGTTACGCATCTCGTAACCGCGGGTCATATCACGCGCCGCCCCAGGCTGAGCGCCATGCGCCTCAATTTGGGCCTGCTCGCGTGGCTACCCAGCCTCTTCGTCGGTGTAACCCGGGGGGACGATACGGTTCTGAAACTGTTCGTGCGCAGGATCGAGCGCAGCGGCATCAAGGTCGTCGGCGCTGACGAGATCGTGCCGGAGCTGGTCGCCGCCGAAGGCCTGCTGACCAAGGCGGCGCCACGCAGATCCGACTGGCGCGACATCGAGGCGGCGCACGCGGCGGCAAAAGCCATCGGCGCGCTGGATATCGGCCAAGCGGCTGTTGCGGTCGGCGGCCGCGCCATTGCGTTGGAAGGCGTCGAAGGCACCGACGGGCTGCTCGAGCGGACAAGGGAGTTGCGCGGGCACGGCAGGCTGGCCGGCGGGAGCCGCGGTGTTCTGGTCAAATGCGCCAAGCCCGGTCAGGAACTGCGTGCCGATCTGCCCTCCATCGGCCCGCTGACCGTCGAGGCGGCGCATGCCGCCGGACTGGCCGGCATTGCCGTCGAAGCCGGTCGCTCGCTGGTGCTCGAAGGTCCCGCCACCATCGGACGTGCCAATGCGCTCGGCCTGTTCGTGATTGGCCTGCCTGCGGAGCCGGCGCATGGCGAATGAGCGGCCGTTGAAGATAGCCGTCGTCGCCGGCGAGGAGTCCGGCGACCTACTTGGCGCCGACCTTGTGCAGGCGCTCAAGCGCATGACCGGGCGCGAAGTTCGGCTTGTCGGCATCGGCGGCCGCCATTTGCAGGCGCTCGGCCTGGCGCCATTGTTCGACGGCAGCGAGATCGCACTGATGGGGCTTAGCGCCATCCTGCGCGACCTGCCGCGCCTGATGCGGCGGATCGGCCATACGGCAAACGCGATTGCCGGTGAAAAGCCCGATTGCCTTATCACCATCGACAGTCCGGATTTCTCGCTGCGCGTCGCCAAGAAGGTGCGTGCCGCCGATCCGACTATCCCGATCGTCCACTATGTCTGCCCGAGCGTGTGGGCGTGGCGGCCGGGCAGGGCGGCGGCGATGAAGCCATATGTCGATCACATTCTTTGCATCCTGCCGTTCGAGGTGAAGGAACTCGCTCGCCTGGGCGGGCCGCCCGGCACCTATGTCGGGCATCGCCTTGCACACGATCCGGGCATAATCAGTGCCGCCAGGGCGCAGGCGCAGCCGCGTGACCTGTCCGCAGATCACGTCAAAACGTTGCTTGTACTGCCTGGTTCGCGTCGTGGTGAGGTGCGACGCATGGTCGGGCCGTTCGGCGAGACGGTGTCGATCCTGCGGGCGCGCGGGCACCGCTTGCGCCTGCTGTTGCCGACGGTGCCGCACGTCGCCGACCTGGTCAGGACCTCGGTCGCGAGCTGGGACGAGAAGCCGGAGATCATACTCGATGCCGAACGCAAATGGCAGGCCTTCGGCAAGGCCGATGCGGCGCTGATCGCATCGGGGACAGTATCGCTGGAACTGGCACTGGCGAGTGTGCCGATGATCTCCTGCTACCGGCTCGATCCGGTCATGCGCATGGCGCAGCCGCTGATCAAAGTATGGAGCGCAGCCTTGCCCAATCTCATTGCCGACCGGCCGGTTGTGCCGGAACACTACAATCAATATGTGCGGCCGCATTATCTGGCGCGGCAGTTGGAAGCGCTGTTCTCCGATACCGCCTACCGCACCTGGCAGAAGGACGGTTTTGCCGAAATCGCCAGGCGTATGGCAACCGACGAGCCGTCAGGCGAGATAGCCGCGGGTGTGGTGATGGGGATGGTGAGGAAGTGAGTGAATTGTGAATAGTGAATTGTGAATAGTGGTTTCTATGGACAGGGAGCGACGCTTCGCTACTCCCATTCACCATTCACCATTCACCATTCACCATTCACCATTCACCATTCACCACCTTCACCGCTTCGCGATTGGCACGTAGTCCCGTTCCGGCGCGCCGGTATAGAGCTGGCGCGGGCGACCGATCTTCTGGTGCGGGTCCTCGATCATCTCCTTCCACTGCGCGATCCAGCCGACGGTGCGGGCGACCGCGAACAGCACGGTGAACATGGTGGTGGGAAAGCCCAGCGCCTTCAGCGTGATGCCGGAATAGAAATCGACGTTCGGATAGAGCTTCTTCTCGATGAAATAGGAATCGGTCAGTGCGATCCTTTCCAGCTCCATGGCGATGTCGAGCAGTGGATCGTCCTTGATGCCGAGCTCGCCCAGGACCTCGTGCGCGGTCTTCTGCATGATCTTGGCGCGCGGATCGTAATTCTTGTAAACGCGGTGGCCAAACCCCATCAATCGGAACGGATCGTTCTTATCCTTGGCGCGCGCAATGAATTCCGGGATGTGATCGACATGACCGATCTCGCCCAGCATGTTCAGGGCTGCCTCGTTGGCGCCGCCATGTGCGGGACCCCACAGGCAGGCGATGCCGGCAGCGATACAGGCAAAAGGATTGGCGCCCGACGAGCCGGCCAGGCGGACGGTCGAAGTCGAGGCGTTCTGTTCGTGATCGGCGTGCAGGATGAAGATGCGCTCCATCGCGCGGGCCAGCACCGGATTGATCTTGTATTCCTCGCAAGGCACGGCGAAGCACATATGCAGGAAATTGGCTGCGAAATTCAGCTCGTTCTTCGGGTAAATGAATGGCTGGCCGATGTGGTATTTATAGGCCATCGCCGCGATCGTCGGCATCTTGGCGATCAGCCGCATTGACGCGACCATGCGTTGATAGGGGTCCGAGATATCGGTGGAATCGTGATAGAAGGCCGACAGCGCGCCGACCACGCCGCACATCACCGCCATCGGATGCGCATCACGGCGGAAGCCGGTGAAAAAGCGCGACATCTGCTCATGCACCATGGTGTGGCGCGTCACCCGGTAGTCGAAATCGTCCTTCTGCGCCTTGGTCGGGAGTTCACCATAGAGCAAGAGATAGCAGACTTCGAGGAAGTCGCCGTGCTCGGCCAATTGGTCGATCGGGTAGCCGCGGTGCAAAAGAATGCCGGCATCGCCATCGATGAAGGTGATTTCCGATTCGCAGCTCGCCGTCGACGTAAAACCGGGATCGTAGGTAAAGACGCCGGCGGTGTTGTAGAGCGAACCGATGTCGATGACGTCAGGTCCTACCGAACCACTTCGTATCTTGAATTCATGGATTTTGCCGCCGAGTTCCAGTTTGGCCGTCGATGCCTGGGTTTTGCCGCCAAATTCCATTTTTGTCGCAGGTTCGGTCATAGCAAACTCCTTTTTGTTTCCTCAGGCCGGCAAAGGCAAAATATCTGAACCCAACACGTCAAAAACATCGGAATACGCACATTTGCGCCCGCAATTAAATCTGCGCGGCAGATTAGGCCAAGACCCAATGTTGCACTGCGAAACACACCTTTCAATGCCAATCTTCTTGGGCCAGTTTGCTAATCGATTTGATCAGCGATCCGCGCCAGGCTTTCCTCGCGGCCAAGCACGGCCAGCACATCGAAGACACCTGGCGAGGTACTTTTGCCGGTGAGCGCGGCGCGCAAAGGTTGGGCCACGGCGCCGAGTTTATGGCTGGCGGCCTGCGCATAGTCGCGGATCGCGGCTTCGGCTGAGGCGGCAGACCACTCCGAAACCGTGGCTAGTGCCGCATGAGCGCCCCGCAGGATCGCGCGCGCCTCACCGCTGAGCAGCGCCGCCGCCTTCTCGTCGACCGGCAGCGGCCGCTCGACGAAAAGGAATGCAGCCCCTTCAACAAGTTCGACCAGCGTCTTGGCGCGCTCCTTCAGGCCCGGCAAAGCGGCAAGCAGTTGCGCCCTGCGTCTGTCGTCGAGGCGCGCCGCGATTGCCGGGCCGCCTTCAAGATAGGGCAGAGTGGCGATGAAGATGTCGAGCAGCGCCGCGTCGTTCATCCGGCGCATATGCACGCCGTTAAGCGCCTCGAGCTTGGCGAAGTCGAAACGGGCGGCGCCCTTGTTGACGTCGCCAATGTCGAACCATGCAATCATGTCGGCGATCGACATGATCTCATCGTCGCCGTGGCTCCAGCCAAGCCTCGCCAGATAGTTGAGCAGCGCCTCCGGCAGGTAGCCCATGGCGCGATAGGCTTCGACGCCAAGCGCACCGTGCCGCTTCGACAGCTTGGCGCCGTCGGCACCGTGGATCAGCGGGATATGCGACATCGACGGCACCTCCCAGCCCATGGCCTGATAGATTACGGTCTGGCGTGCGGCGTTGGTCAAATGATCGTCGCCGCGGATGATGTGGGTGATGCCCATGTCGTGATCGTCGACGACGACGGCATGCATGTAGGTGGGATTGCCATCCGAGCGCAGAATAATGAAATCGTCGAGATCCTTGTTGGGAAAGCGCACGTCGCCCTGGACGCGGTCATGCACCACCGTCTCGCCGTCTGTCGGCGCCTTGATGCGGATCGCCCCCTTGGCGCCGGGCGGCGCCTCCGACGGGTCGCGGTCGCGCCAGCGTCCATCATAGCGGGGCGGAAGCCCCTTGGCTCGCGCTGCCTCGCGCATCGCCTCCAGCTCCGCCGGCGTCGCGTAGCAGTAATAGGCCTTGCCCACGCGCACCAGCTCCTCGGCCACCTCGCGATGGCGCGGCGCGCGCTCGAACTGCGAGACAGGCGCGCCGTCCCAGGTGAGTCCGAGCCAGGAAAGTCCGTCGAGAATGGCTGCCGTCGCCGCATCGGTGGAGCGCTCGCGGTCGGTGTCCTCGATGCGCAGCAGCATCGTGCCGCCTGTGTGCTTGGCATACAGCCAGTTGAACAGCGCCGTGCGCGCGCCGCCAATGTGCAGATAGCCGGTGGGCGAGGGGGCAAAACGGGTGACGACCTTATCGGGCATGGAACTCTCAGGCGGGCGAAGGAAGTGGGTTTGCGGACTTTCGCGCGTTGCGCGTTCATGTAGCATAGGAGGTCGAGGGCGCAAGGGGCAGACCCGATGGCTGTGCGAGGCCGTGGTGCGGGCGAGGGCGAGGACGTTGGCAGCGGCGTCAGCGAACGCTTGCTGTTTGCCGCTCCCCCGCCTGTCCTGCCGGCACCGGCATTGCTACCCGCTCCGCGCTTCGATGCTCCGTCGCTGCCGGCCAGCGACCCAGCAACGGTTCTCGTGCCCGCGGGCGAGCCCATCGTACGCCTGCCCAGGCGTTTCCGCCTCCCGTCACCGTCCCGTATCCGCAACAGCGTAACCTCGGCAGCCGGCCTGGAACTCGACCGCGGCATCGCCTTCCTGCTGGTGCCGGTGTTCCTCGCATGCGGGGTGGTCGTATATTTCGGGCTGTCGGTGGAGCCGGCCTTTCCACAGCCGATCGCAATCGCGCTCCTCGCGGCCCTTTGTGCCGTCGTCTCGCGGTCATGGCCCAGGACGCGCCTGTGCTTCATGGTGGCGCTGCTCTGCGCGCTTGGCGTACTTGCCGCCAAGTTCGAGACATGGCGTGTCGGAACGCATATGCTCGGCTCCGAAATCTCGACGCGGCTGACGGGTCGCGTCGTATCGTACGAGCCCATGGCGAGCGGCCGCATCAGGCTGACAATCGATGTGATCTCAACGGCCAGGCCGACACTGCGCTACATGCCGGAACGGGTCCGCGTTTCGGCGATGAAGATACCGGCTGAGCTGACCGCCGGTTCCGAGATCACCGGCTATGTGCGGCTGCTGCCGCCGACCGGCCCGGTGCGGCCCGACAGCTATGATTTCTCCTTCGACAGCTATTTCGCCGGTATCGGCGGCAGCGGCTTTTTTCTCGGCAATCCGAAAGTCGTGTCGTCGGGCAGCATGCCGCTTGCCGCGCAGCTTTCTTCCGCGATCGAAGACGCGCGCGAATCCATCGCCGACCATATCCGCAGCCGCATCGGCGGTGCCGAGGGCGAGATTGCTGCTGCGCTGATCGTCGGCGTGCGCGCCGGCATTCCCGAGGAGATCAACGAAGCGATGCGGCGCACCGGCATCTACCACATCATCTCCATCTCGGGGCTGCATATGGCGTTGGTCGCCGGCACCATCATGGCGCTGCTGCGGGGTGCCTTTGCGCTGTTTCCCGATTTCTCATCGCGACGGCCGGTCAAGAAATATGCCGCGGCCGCCGCTTTTTTCGATTGCGGCCTACCTCGTCTTTTCCGGCATTGTCGTTGCGGCCGAACGCAGCTTCATCATGCTGGCGGTGATGCTTATCGCCGTGCTGTTCGACCGGGCCGCGCTCACCATGCGCAACCTGGCGATCTCGGCCATCGCGGTCATCCTGGTGTCGCCGCACGAGGTGGTCGGTCCGAGTTTCCAGATGTCCTTCGCCGCGACGGCGGCCCTTGTCGGCGCCTATGCAGGCTGGTCCGATTACCGCGCCGGCAGGGCCACCACGCCGCCGCCGCGGCGGTCGCCGCTACGCTTTGCCACTCGAAAGGTCCTGTTGGGCATGTGCGGTCTGGCGATGACCTCAATCATTGCAGGGAGCGCCACGGCGCTTTTCGCCATATGGCATTTCCAGCGCGTGGCGCCGCTCAGCCTGTTCGCCAATCTGGCCATCATGCCCATCGTCTCACTGGTCGTCATGCCCTTCGCCGTTCTCAGCGCGCTGGCGATGCCGTTCGGTGCGGATGGCCCTTTCCTCTATGTCATGGGCAAGGGGCTGACGGCGATGATCGCCCTGTCCGGGTGGATCTCGGAGCGCTCGCCGATCGATGCGGTCGGGCTGATTTCGCTGAGATCCGTCCTTCTGGTGACGATCGCCCTCGTCATTGCCAGCATGGCGACGACCTGGTTGCGGCTGGCGGCACTTCCTTTTGCGCTCGCCGGCTTGCTGACGACAACGCAGACACGCATACCCGACGTATTGGTCTCGGAGGACGCGCGGCTGGTCGCGCTGCCGATCGGCAGCGGTGAACTCGCGGTCAACCGGGCACGCCCGAATGAGTTCACCATCGACAACTGGAAACGCGCGCTCACATCAGAGGCCATCGTCGCGCCGGAAACACCTGGAAAGAACGACCCGCAATTCGACATTGCCGATCCGGCCGACCTACCGCCGGGCATGCCGTTCATTTGCACGGACGGCCTCTGCCTTGCCAGGCATCCATCCGGCGCGATCATCGCGCAAGCCAAGGACCGCGATACTGCGCGGCCAGCCTGCGCCTTTGCCAGCTTGATCGTCATCGACGACGCCACCGCCCATAACCCCTGCTACTACGACCGGCTGGTCCTCGTCGTCACCAAACGGCAACTGGCGCGCGCGGGAAGTGCCGCCGTCTATTTCGATCCACAAGCGGCAACACGCGCCGAGATCCGCTTCGCCGTCAAAAAATCATACCGGCCCTGGCACGTGCAGCGGAAATTTTCACGCGCGGCACGGGGCCTGCCGCCATACCGCAGGGCCGACAACCCCAAAGCCGGCGCCAAGGGCGGAGCTCAGTAGCGGCGGATCAGTCCGACGAGCTTGCCCTGCACCTTGACCCTGTCTGGTCCGAAGATGCGCGTCTCGTAGGCCGGATTGGCGGCTTCCAGGGCGATCGAGGCGCCCTTGCGGCGGAACCGCTTCAGCGTCGCTTCCTCCTCGTCGACCAGTGCCACCACGATCTCACCGGGGCTCGCCGTATCGGCATTGCGGATGATCACCGTGTCGCCGTCGAAAATGCCAGCCTCGATCATCGAATCGCCTTTGACCTCGAGCGCATAATGCTCGCCGCCCATGATCATATCCGGCGGCACCGAAATCGAATGCGTCTGGTGCTGGATGGCATCGATCGGCACACCGGCCGCGATGCGGCCCATTACCGGGATCGAAACGGCGGCGACGACATCGTCGTCATTGCCGGCTGCAGGGACACGCGACGATGTCGGCTTGCCCTGCCGAGGGGCGCCTTGCCCAAGGCTGCCCTGGATGACACTCGGCGAGAACTTGCGTGCCGCATTGAGGCCGGGGGCGATCGAGTCAGGCAGGCGTAGCACCTCCAGCGCACGGGCCCGGTTGGGCAAACGGCGAATGAAGCCGCGCTCCTCCAGCGCCGTAATCAGCCGGTGGATTCCGGATTTGGAAGCCAGATCGAGCGCTTCCTTCATCTCGTCGAATGAAGGCGGGATACCGCTTTCCTTCAACCTTTCGTGGATGAACATAAGCAGTTCGTGTTGTTTGCGTGTCAGCATAGCGACCCCCAACAGAATCAGAAAAACAAACCCAGAACAAACACTATCTGTTCCAGTTGTGTTCCGCAACTGTTTAAAGTTTAATGAATGCGTTAAGGCTCGGGAAACAAACGACGTCCCTACCGGCGTACCGCATTTTCACCGCCGCGAGCCTCATCGCCTTGATTCTGCTTTCGTTTGCGCCCTTCTGGCCTCCTAGAAGGCGGCACTGGCATCGGCCGTCGGTCGGCAAAAGGCACGGAATTGAACCCGTATCGACTGTGCGGTTTGGTCAATGCACCGTGAACGAAACGAATTCAAAACGCCAACCTCGGGTTAAGTCCCGGTTTCCACCGCCTGGTCAGGCTGCTTCTCGCCGGTGGAGCCTTGCTGCGCGCAACCAGGTAATGGAAGAACAGTCGATGCGTGTCCGGCGTTGCGTTGGATCTTGGGGGAGCAGACAAATCATGACAGGAATTCCCGATCTCGTGGCCATAAAGGCGATGGATGCCGCGGATCCGTTGCGCGCGATGCGCGACCGCTTTGTGTTGCCGCAAGGAGTGATCTATCTCGACGGCAATTCGCTAGGAGCTGCTTCACGTGCCGCTTTCGATGAACTGCACAAGGCCGCGACCGAAGAATGGTCGCATGATCTCATCCGCGCATGGAACACGGCCGGCTGGTTCAACATGCCGCTTGAACTTGGCGACCAGCTCGGGCGCCTGATCGGTGCCGCGGCCGGCCAGACGGTGGTCTGCGACACGACATCGGTCAACATCTACAAGCTGCTGCACGCCGCCATGGCCATGCGACCGGAGCGGCAGGTCATCGTCGCCGAGGGCGATAGTTTTCCGACGGACCTCTACATGGCCGAGGGTGTGGTTTCGACGCGAAAAGATACGCTGCTGCGCCTCTCGGGGGTCGACGCGCCGACCATCGAAGAGCTGATCGACGAACGCACCGCCGTGGTGCTGGTCAACCACGTCAACTATAAGTCGGGCGAACTGCGCGACATGCCGGCGCTGACGCGCAGGGCTCAGGAAGCCGGGGCGATGATCGTCTGGGATCTCTGCCACACCGCCGGCGCGATGCCAGTCGAACTCGACAAGGCAAACGCCGATTTTGCCGTTGGCTGCACCTACAAATATCTGAATGGCGGCCCGGGCGCGCCTGCCTTCATCTATGCGGCTGAGCGGCATCTTTCCGACATCCAGCAGCCGCTCACCGGCTGGTGGGGCCATGCACGGCCCTTCGCCTTCGAGCCAGGCTATGCGGCCGGCACCGGCATCCGCCGGTTTCTGTGCGGCACGCAGCCGGTCCTGTCGATGCGCACGCTGAAGGGCGCGCTCGACATCTGGAACGATGTCGACATGACGGCGGTGCGCAAGAAGAGCATCGCACTGGCGGA
Source organism: Mesorhizobium sp. M0678 (assembly GCF_040320505.1). NCBI lineage: Bacteria > Pseudomonadati > Pseudomonadota > Alphaproteobacteria > Hyphomicrobiales > Phyllobacteriaceae > Mesorhizobium > Mesorhizobium sp. M0678. Next base: position 461,960 of record NZ_JAMYPT010000001.1, read on the forward strand.
TCTGTTCATCGAGCTTGTCGAGGCAAAGTGCGGCACTTACGGGCTCACGCTCGAAAGCACGCGCGATGGGGAAAAACGCGGCAGCCAGATTTCATTCATGCATGAGCATGGCTACCAGGTCATGCGCGCGCTGATCGAACGTGGCGTGATCGGCGATTTTCGCGCGCCATCGACCATGCGCTTCGGCTTCACCCCGCTCTATGTCGGCTATGCCGATGTCTGGCAGGCCGTCGAAGTGCTTGAGGACATCCTGCGCACCGGTGCGTGGAAGGAAGCGCGCTTCGCCATCAAGGCGGCTGTCACTTGAGATTGATGCGAGAGCTGGAATCGTGAGGCTGGCGACGACGCGCCGCGCGATGCTCACGGCTACGTTGCAAGGCTATATTGCCAGGGAGGGCGCAGGGTGTTCGAACGTCACATTGCCGATTGGGACAACGCCTATGCCAACGGCGCCAACATAGCCGGCAGCGATCGCTGGCCGGCGGCCTGGATCGAGCCCGCGCGGGTTTTCCGCGACGTGCTTTCGACCGAGGGCAGGGCGCGGCTCGACATGGCCTATGGCGACAACCCACGCAACCGGCTCGATCTTTTCCTGCCGGCCATCAAGCCCAAGGGACTCGTGGTGTTCGTTCATGGCGGCTACTGGATGGCATTCGACAAGAGTTTCTGGTCGCATCTTGCCACTGGCCCTGTTGATCGCGGCTATGCGGTGGCGATGCCGTCCTACACGCTCTGTCCGCAGATACGCATTGGCGGCATCGTCAAGGAAGTCGGCGCGGCGATCGGCAAGGCGGCGGCGATGGTTCCAGGGCCGCTGATGCTGACCGGACACTCGGCCGGCGGCCATCTTGTTAGCCGGATGGTTACGGCGACGACGCCGCTGGCGCCCGAAGTGGTCCGGCGCGTTCGTCACGTGGTGTCGATCTCGGGGGTGCACGATTTGCGCCCGATCATGCGCACCGGCATGAACGAGACGCTGGCGATCGATGAGGCCGAGGCGCAGGCCGAAAGTCCGGTGCTGCTGCGCCCGATGGACAAGGCCCGCCTGACCTGCTGGGCCGGCGGCGGCGAGCGCGCCGAATTCCTGCGTCAGAGCGCGTTGCTGGCCAACATCTGGATCGGCCTGGGTACCGCGACCAGCTCGGTGGTCGAGCCTGACCGGCATCATTTCAACATCATCGACGGTTTGGCCGATCCAGACCATCCGCTGACCCGGACCTTGATTTCGGAGTGAGGCAGGTTCAGCGTAGCATCAGTACGTCGCAGGGGGAGCCCGCCGCCGCGGCAGGAGCGAACGGCGCGCGAACGATCAGCCCGTTGGCATCGGCCAGCATTTTCAGCATCGAGGAGTCCTGGATGCCGAACGGCGTCGCCACGAGCGTACCGGTGTCATCTATGACAACAGCCCGCACATAATCTTGCCTGAGATCGTTGGCCGGCATGGCAGCACCGAGCCGTGCCCGACGTATATCCTGCTGAAAGGCGCGGCCACCGAGCCGCGCCAGCAGCGGCTTCAGGAAGAGCTGAGTGCAGACCAGGCTTGCCACCGGATTGCCGGGCAGGCCGATGCAGCGAATGTCTCCCAGCCGCCCGAACATCAGTGGCTTGCCCGGCCGCATGGCGATCTTCCAGAAATCGAGCGTCATGCCTTGCCCGGTCAGCACGTCATGGACGAAGTCGTGGTCACCGACCGAGGCACCGCCCAGCGTGACGATGACGTTCGCGCCAGCCTTCACGGCCTTTTCAACCAGCGCAGCGATCGCCTCCCTGCGGTCCGGCGCGATGCCAAGGTCGAGCGCGCGCGCACCGACCGACTGTGCGGCAGCGGCGACACCATAGGCGTTGGAGGAGATGATCTGGTCGGGGCCAACATCGCTGCCCGGCGGCAGCAATTCGTCGCCGGTGGCGATGATGGCGACCAGCGGCCGTTTGACCACGCGCACCTCGGGGTGATTGGCCGATGCCGCCAGCGACAAGGCCGCCGGGTCGAGCAGGCGGCCTTTGGGCAGCAGGACATCGCTCTTGGCGAAATCGAGCCCGAGGCGGCGGATGTTGCGCCCCTGCACCGTCGGTTCCGTCACTTCGACGCTGCCGCCACCGAGATCGCGGACGTTCTCCTGGATGACGATAGTGTCGGCGCCTTCGGGAAGCGGCGCGCCGGTAAAGATGCGCACGGCCTGCCGCTGCTGCACCGTTCCGGCAAAGCCGCGTCCGGCCGGCGCCATGCCGACCACCGAAAGCCTTGCCGGTACGGACGCGATATCGGCCGCCCGCACGGCATAGCCGTCCATGGCGGAGGCGTTGAACGGCGGCTGGGTGCGGAGCGCCACAACCGGCTCCACCAGCACGCGGTCGGCGGCATCCAGCAGTGCGACGCGTTCGCCCGGCAGCGCTGCTGCGCCGTCCAGCAGGCGCTCGAGCGCCTCGGCAACTGGGACCAGCGCCATTATCGGCCTGCCTCGGTGGCCCCGTCTCCGGTGATCTTGTAGTCGCCGGATTTGCCGCCGGTCTTTTCAACCAGCCTGATGCCGGAGATGACCATGGCGCGGTCGACCGCCTTGGCCATGTCGTAGATGGTCAGGCAAGCGACCGAGACGGCACTCAGAGCCTCCATCTCAACGCCGGTCTTGCCGGTGACGCGGGTCAATGCTGTCACCTTCAGGCCGGGCAGCGCGGCGTCCGCCTCGATATCGACAGATATCCTGGTCAGCAGCAGCGGATGGCAAAGCGGGATCAGTTCATGCGTCTTCTTGGCCGCCATGATGCCGGCAATGCGCGCCGTGCCCAGCACGTCGCCCTTCTTGGCGTCGCCGGCGAGGATCATGTCCAGCGTCTCGGGCCGCATCGCGACAAAACCTTCTGCGACTGCCGTGCGCACCGTCTCAGCCTTGTCGCCGACATCGACCATGTTGGCTTCGCCCTGCGCGCCAAGATGAGTGAGGGCGGCCGCCATCCTCAAACGGCCTCTGCCGGCGCCTTGCCCGTCAACAGCAGGCGCGTTGCCGCGGCCACGTCCTGCTGGCGCATCAGGCTCTCGCCGACCAGGAAAGTCGCAATGCCGCTCTGCTCCAGCCGGCGGCAATCGTCGTGCGAAAAGATACCGCTCTCGCTGACCAGATGGCGGTCGGCCTGCACCATCGCTGCCAGCCGCTCCGAGGTCTGCAGGCTGGTTTCGAAGGTCCGGAGATTGCGGTTGTTGATACCGATCAGTCGCGACGACAGCTGCAGCGCGCGTTCCATTTCAGCCTCGTCATGCACTTCGACCAGCGCGTCCATGCCGAGCCCGAACGCTGTCGCTTCGAGTTCTCTTGCCAACGCGTCGTCGACGCTGGCCATGATGATCAGGATGGCATCGGCGCCCCATGCCCTGGCCTCGTAGACCTGATAGGGGTCGAACAGGAAATCCTTGCGCAGGGCAGGCAGCTCGACGGCAGCGCGCGCAGTGGTGAGGAATTCGGGCGCGCCTTGGAAGGAGGGTGCGTCGGTCAGCACCGAAAGGCAGGCGGCACCGCCCTTCGCATAGGCCCTGGCCAGCGCCGGCGGATCGAAATCGGCGCGGATCAGGCCTTTGGATGGGCTAGCCTTCTTGATTTCGGCAATCAGCGCGAACCCGCCGGATTTGCGCGTTGCTTCAAGGGCGGAAAGAAAGCCGCGCGGCGCGTCGGCATCCGTCGCCCGTGCCTTGATCTCGGCCAATGACACGAGTGCCTTGGCCGCCGCGATCTCGTCGCGCTTGTAAGCCTCGATCTTGCGCAGGATGTCGGACATGGTTTTAACCGTTCGAAATCTCGATCAGCCTGTCGAGCACTTTCAGCGCGCGGCCGCTGTCGATGGCCTGCGCCGCCGTTACCATGCCGTCGGCGAGGGTCGTCGCTGTGCCGGCCACCACCAGCCCGGCGCCGGCATTCATCAGCACCGTATCGCGAAAGGCGCCGGCGGCGCCGCCCAGCATGTCGCGCAGTGCCTGGGCGTTGTGGGCGGCGTCGCCGCCGCGCAACTCGTCCTTGGTGTGCCGCTTCAGTCCGACGGCTTCCGGGGTCAGCGTAAAGCTGCGGATCTCGCCGCCGGCCAATTCGGCGACAAGTGTCTCGCCGGTGGTGGTGATCTCGTCATAGCCGTCGCCATGGACGATCCAGGCATGGTCGGCACCAAGTTCCTTCAACGTTTCTGCCACCGGCATGATCCATTCGGGCAGGAACACGCCGACCATCTGCCGTCTGACACTCGCCGGATTGGAAAGCGGGCCCAGCAGGTTGAAGATGGTGCGGGTTCCGAGCTCGACCCGGGTCGGGCCGACATGCTTCATCGCCGGGTGATGCGCCGGCGCGAACATGAAGCCAACGCCGGCCTCGTGGATGCAGCGGCCGATCGTCTCCGGAGGGATGTCGATCTTGACGCCCAATGCGATCAGCACATCGGCGGCGCCGGTCAGCGAGGACAGTCCGCGATTGCCGTGCTTGGCGACGGGCACGCCGCTGCCGGCGATGACGAAAGCGGATGCGGTCGAAATGTTGACGCTGTGCGAATTGTCGCCGCCGGTGCCGACAATGTCGATGGCACCCTCGGGAGCTTCGACACGCAGCATCTTGGCGCGCATGGTGGCGACGGCGCCGGCGATCTCGCTGACGGTCTCACCGCGCACGCGCAATGCCATCAAGAAGCCGCCGATCTGGCCGGGGGTAGCATCGCCGGACATGATGATGTCGAAGGCCTCGCGCGCCTCCTCGAAGGAAAGAGCGCTGCCGGCGGCGACCTTGGCGATGTGGATCTTCAGCGCGCTCATCTGGCCAGGGCTTGGGTTACGGCCGCCTGATCGATGCGGACGTCATATTGCGTCTGCAACTGCGCCACCAACTGGTCGAGCAGGTCGTCGGACATGCCGGAGGTGAAGGACTTCTGTGCGTCCTGGGGCACTGAGCTGGCATCGGCCCCGGCAGGCTCGAACACCTCGGCAACCTTGAACAGGATCTGTCCGTCGCCCGTAGGTGAGGGGATCAACCCGATGCCGCCTTCGCCGACGCCGAACATCGCGGCGGCGCCTTCCTTGCCGAAATCGACGTCGTCCGCATCGCGCTTGACGCCGCGCTTGGTCTGCTTTTCGAGCTTGAGCTCACCGGCGATCACCTCGAGCGTGACGCCAGCCTTGAGACGCTTCTCGAGCTCCTGTGCTTTTGCGGTGAGCCGTTTGGTGGTCTCCGCCGCGGTCCAGTCGGCCACGACCTTCTGGCGGACTTCGTCCAATGTGCGGTCGCGGGCAGGCGTGATCGCGCTCACGTCGTAGAAGACGAAGCCGTTATCGGCGGTGGTGAGGCCTTCATTGTCGGTTCCGGGTTCGGATTCGAACACCGCCTTGATGAGTGCCGGCGATTCCGGCAGGTCTTTGACGATGCTTCCATCCGGCCGTTGGCCGGTGCGGTCGATGGCATCGATGGTGACGACCTTCAGCTTCAATTTGGCGGCAGCCTCGGCGAGCGAACTGCCCGAGGCGCGCGTATCCTCGTAATTGTCGTGCACGTCCAGCAAGATGCGGCTTGCCTCGCCCAGTGCCAGGTCCTTGCGGATCTGCTCGGACACTTCGGCCAGCGGCTTCACCACTTCGGGCTTGATGTCGGTGACGCGCAGCAGAACGGGACCAAAGGCGCCCTGTACGACCGGGCTGACCTCATTGACGTTCAGTTTGAAGGCAGCATCGGCGACCGCCTTGTCGGCGATCTTGTCCTTGGCCAGCGTGCCGAGCAGCGTGTCTGCCGGCGTCTTGCCTTCGGCAGCGACGATCTTGTCGAAGGTCGCGCCGGTCCTGAGCGAATCGAGCGCCGCCTTTGCGGCATCAGGTGTCTTGAACACAAGCTGCTCGATGGTGCGCATCTCCGGCGTGGTGTAGCGCGCCTTGTTCTTATTGTAGTCGTCGCTGACCTGTTGGTCGGTCACCGCGCTCAAATCCATGATGTCTTCCGGTTCGAGCCTGACATAGGAGAACTTACGGTATTGGGGAGCGGCGTAGGTTTTCTTGTTTTCCTCGAAATAGGCCGAAAGCGCGCTGTCGGACGGCGCTTCTATCGGTTCGACCAGCGATTTCGGCAAGGTCAGGTAGTCGATGGTGCGATCTTCGCCGCGATAGAGCGCGACCGCCTTGAAGAATGTATCCGGGGCCTTGAGGCCGTCCGAAACCGCCTCGACGATCTGCTGGCGGACCGCGACCTGGGCGCGGTTCTTCAAATAGTCTTCCGGCCGCATGCCGACCTGCCGAAGCAGGTACTCGAAGGTTCTCCTGTCGAAGGTTCCGGCAGGCCCTTTGAACGCCGGGTCTTCACGCGTCAGTTCGGCGAGCCGGTCCTTGGACAGGCCGAGGCCGAGCTTGCGGGCCTGCTCGTCGAGGACGGCACCCGACACGAGTTGCGCCAGCACCTGGTTGTCGATGCCGAGCGCCGTCGCTTGCTCACGGCTGATGCGCTGGCCGAATTGCTGCGACATGACGCTGAGCTGGCGATCGTAGGCGAGGCGGTATTCGTTGATCGAGACCTTGGTGCCTCCGGCCGTAATCACGGCGTCATGGCCGGCAAGACCGCCCATCAGCCGCCCCGAGATGCCCCAGATGGCGAAGCTCAACACCAACAATGACAGCAGCAGTTTCGCGACCCAGGTCCCCGCCGCGCTTCTCAACATACCAAGCATGAGTACTTCCGATTTTTGCGCATTTCGCATGCGCCGAGTCTGAAACAAGCGCAATAGCGCCCTTCCTGCCCACTGTCGATTGCTTTGTGGCCTGATTTTGATAGTGAAGGCCAGCTGGAAATTGCCCGGAGAAACAAATCCCATGACCACTGGAATCCGCCCGCTCGTCGCCGGCAATTGGAAAATGAACGGCACCAGCGCCTCGCTCAACGAGCTCAGGATGATCGGCAACGGCTTCATGAGTGGGCTAGACGCCGAGACCGAAGCGGTGGTCTGCGTGCCGGCGACCTTGCTTGCGCACGCCGCCGAGATTCTGTCGCGCACGCCGGTGCGGGCCGGCGGAGAGGATTGCCACACCAAGGAAAGCGGCGCCTATACCGGCTGCATTTCGGCCGAGATGCTGAAAGATGCAGGTGCCAGCCATGTCATCGTCGGCCATTCCGAATGCCGCGCCGATCGCAAGGAGGACGATGCCTTGGTCCAGGCCAAGGCCTCCGCCGCATGGCGCGCCGGGCTGGTGGCCATCATCTGCATTGGTGAAACAAGAGCCGAACGAGAAGCAGGAGCCACGCTCGACGTGCTGTCGCGCCAGGTCGCTGGCTCGGTCCCGCCAAACGCCACGGCTTCCAACACCGTCATTGCCTATGAGCCAATATGGGCGATTGGGACCGGCTTGACCCCGACCGCCGCCGACGTCGCCGAGGCACATGCGCATATCCGCGAAGAACTGGCACGGAAGCTCGGCAATACGGCGGCCAAGATGCGCATTCTCTACGGCGGCTCGGTCAAGCCGTCCAACGCCATCGAGTTGCTCGGCGTCAGGAATGTCGATGGCGCGCTGGTCGGCGGCGCCAGCCTAAAGGCGGCGGACTTCCTCGGCATCGCGGAAGCCTATCGAAACATCGCTTGATACAAGGGCTGGTTGCTGCATTTGAGCGGACGGCCGACGTCGAAATCGTTGCAAAGGACGCATTGCTTCCCATATTCCGGCCACGGGCTTGGAAATGCCGTCAAAGCATTGTATTGAGCCGCCTCCAAATCAGCGGCCGCACAAGGCCTTGCCAGGGTAAATTATGGAAACCGTACTGATCGTCGTCCACCTCATGGTCGTGCTCGCGCTTGTCGGCGTGGTGCTGCTGCAGCGCTCCGAAGGCGGCGGCCTCGGCATCGGCGGCGGATCGGGCTTCATGACCGCGCGTGGCGCCGCCAATGCGCTGACGCGGGCGACGGCGATCCTGGCTGCCGCTTTCTTCGTCACCTCGCTGACACTGTCGATCGTTGCGCGCTATGGCGAGAAGCCGATCGACATTCTCGATCGCGTGCCGGCGGCCTCGGACGGAGCAGGCAAGGGCGTACTCAACCAATTGCCTGGAACCACGACGCCGACGCCGCCTTCAGGCACCACGGCGCCGACCCCGCCGTCCGGCAACGGCGCGGCAACGACGCCGCCGGCAACCGCTCCGGCGACGCCGCCAGCGACAAACGGCGCCACCGCGCCGGCCACGCCGCAGGTCCCCAACCAGTAATAGGGCAACTTATGCCGCGATCTGTTGTCGTTTGAACACAGTCGCGGCAAATGCCGCACGATCATGAAGATTCGACTGCGCCTCACGCTTGAGGCGCTTCCGGCTAATCGATTATACGTTGCACGCGGCATTCTCGGCGTCCTTGGGGGGCGCCGGGCGACGCCGTGGGCAACAAGCATTGAACGATCGGATCTTCCCCATGCAGCTTCGCAGCTTCATTTTTGCCGGCCTTTGTGCCGTGCTCAGCCTAGGTGCGCCCGCTTTCGCGGCCATGCCGACGGCAAACTCGGCCCACAAAGCCGCAACAACAACCGACGTCGTCAAGGTCGCTGCCAAAAGCGATGCAGCGCAATTGAAGCTTCTCAAGAAGAAGAAAGATCCGACGCCGGACGACCTTGCGCAGATCCGCAAGATCGAAGCCAAGATCGCAGCCGACAAGGACGCCGCTCGCGCCAAGGCACTCGAAGCCAGGAAGCTGGCGATGCGCGAGGCGGCGAAAGCCAAAGCCGATGCGGAACGCCAGGCGTTCCTTGCCAAGAAGAGCCAGCCGCTCGCAACGGCCAAGGTGGCTGACGCCACGCCGGCCAAGAAGAAGACCGTCAACATCATCGAACCGATTACGCCCATTGCGCCGATCCAGTCGGCCGAGCCGATCCCGGCCGAGGCCATGAACGTTGCGCTGACCGGCAACAATGGCGAGTTGCGCAGCGAACCGGTCGGGCAGAAGCCGCAGAGCGTCGGGCTGTTCGCGGGACTGTTCGGCGGCACATCCTCTTCGTCGATGTCGCTGCTTCCGGAAACACGCGCGCTCGACGCCGCGCTCGAAAGGAAGCAGGCCAAGCGGCAGTTCAAGGTCAAGCCGGAATTCGTGCCGCAGGAGGTCGAATTCACCGGCTACAACCCCGGCACCATCGTCATCGATACCAGCGCCCGTCGTCTCTACCTCGTCGAATCATCGTCAACCGCCCGCCGTTATGCCATCGCGGTCGGCCGGGAAGGCCTGCAGTTCAAGGGTACGGTTGCCGTCGGCGACAAGCAGGAATGGCCGCGCTGGATTCCGACGCTGGATATGCAAAAGCGCGAACCCAAGCACTATGGCCAGTACAAGGACGGCATGCCCGGCGGCGGCGACAATCCGCTCGGTGCGCGCGCCATCTATCTTTACGACGGCAAGAAAGATACCCACCTGCGCATTCACGGCACCATCGCGCCGCAGTCAATCGGAACCAGCGCCTCCAATGGCTGCTTCCGTATGATCAACGAGCACGTCATGGACCTTTACCGCCGGGTGAAAGTAGGCACCAAAGTCGTCATCATCTGACGCTTTGACAGATCGTGCCAAAAGGGCCGGCCTCGCCGGCCCTTTTGTTTTGATACGCCAACGACCAGAGCGCCTTCTTGGGAAAAAGCCTTCGCGGCGGTTTTTTCTCTGGCGGAATCAATTCGGCCGCGTTAAGCGATGACTCCCATGGCGCGATATGTATTCATCACAGGCGGCGTGGTTTCCTCACTTGGAAAAGGCATTGCTGCAGCGGCCCTTGGGGCTCTCTTGCAGGCGCGGGGCTATCGCGCACGCATCAAAAAGCTCGATCCCTATCTCAATGTCGATCCCGGCACGATGTCGCCCTATCAGCACGGCGAAGTCTTCGTGACCGATGACGGGGCCGAGACCGATCTCGATCTTGGCCATTATGAGCGCTTCACCGGCCGCTCGGCCAACCAGCAGGACAACATCACCACCGGCCGCATCTATAAGAACATCATCGAGCGCGAGCGGCGCGGCGACTATCTCGGCGCCACCGTGCAGGTCATTCCGCACGTCACCGACGAGATCAAGAATTTCGTCCTCAACGGCAATGACGACTACGATTTCGTGCTGTGCGAGATCGGCGGCACCGTCGGCGACATCGAAGCGATGCCGTTCCTGGAGGCGATCCGCCAACTCGGCAACGACCTGCCGCGCAACAACGCCGTCTACGTCCACCTGACCTTGATGCCTTACATTCCGACGGCAGGCGAACTGAAGACCAAGCCGACGCAGCATTCGGTCAAGGAGTTGCGCGGCATCGGCATTGCACCCGACATACTGCTGGTCCGCGCCGACCGGCCGATCCCCAAGGAAGAGCGCAGAAAGCTGTCGCTGTTCTGCAATGTCCGCGAAAGCGCCGTCATCCAGGCGCTCGACGTCCCGCATATCTACGACGTGCCGATGGCCTATCACAATGAAGGGCTGGATTCGGAAGTGCTGGCGGCCTTCGGCATCGATCCGGCGCCGAAGCCGCGCATGGAACGGTGGCAAGCGGTGTCCAACCGCATCCACAATCCGGAAGGCGAAGTGACCATTGCCGTCGTCGGCAAATATACCGGCCTCAAGGACGCCTACAAATCGCTGATCGAGGCGCTGTCGCATGGCGGCCTCGCCAACCGGGTCAAGGTCAAGCTCGACTGGATCGAAAGCGAGATATTCGAGAAGGAAGACCCGGCGCCGTGGCTGGAGAAGGTCCATGGCATTCTCGTCCCCGGCGGTTTTGGCGAGCGCGGCTCGGAGGGCAAGATCCTGGCGGCGAAGTTCGCGCGCGAGCGCAAGGTGCCGTATTTCGGCATCTGCTTCGGCATGCAGATGGCTTGCATCGAGGCGGCGCGTTCGCTGGCCGGCGTCGAGCACGCATCATCGACCGAGTTCGGTCCAACCGAGGAGCCGGTTGTCGGCTTGATGACCGAATGGCTGAAGGGCAACATGCTGGAAAAGCGCAGGGAAACCGGCGACCTTGGTGGTACCATGCGGCTCGGTGCCTACCAGGCCGACCTCGCCAAGGGATCGAAGATCGCCGAGATCTATGGCGATACCCAGATTTCCGAACGCCATCGCCACCGCTACGAGGTCAATGTCGACTACAAGGAGCGGCTCGAGGATTGCGGCCTGGTGTTTGCCGGCATGTCGCCGGACGGCGTGCTACCGGAAACGGTCGAATATCCCGACCACCCCTGGTTCATCGGCGTGCAGTACCATCCCGAGTTGAAAAGCCGGCCGCTCGATCCGCACCCGCTGTTTGCCAGCTTCATCGAGGCGGCGGTAGAGCAGTCGCGGCTGGTCTAACTAGCCGCCCATGCAAACGTACGTCGCGCTGCTCTACAGCATTGTCCTGGGCGAGGGGCGGCGGGTCGTCATGTCCGATCTGAAGGCGATGGCCGAAGGCCTGGGTCTGAATAACCCGCGCACGCTGGTGGCGACCGGCAATCTGGTTTTCGAGGCGCAAGAAACAGAACTTGCGGCGTTGGAGCAGCGGCTGGAGGCGGCGTTCGCAAAGACTTTCGGCCGCCACGTCGACATCATCGTGCGCCGCGCCGACGGCTGGCTGAGGATGGCGGCCGGCAATCCGTTCCCAGCCGAATCGGCTGAGGCCGCGGACCAGGTGGCGGTGCGCGTGATGCGGGCGCCCGTTCCCGCCGAGACCGCCGCGGCGCTTGAGGCGTATGCCGGCAAGGACGAGAAGCTGCGGATTGTCGGCGGCGACATCTGGATCGTCTTTTCCAGCGAGACGCCGAGTTCGCGGCTGCTTGCGGCGGTCAGTCACAAACGCCTGGGCATCGGCACCTCGCGCAACTGGAATACGGTGCGCCGCCTGGCCAAGATGGTCGCAGAATAAACGGGGCGGCTCGCGCCGCCCCGAGTCTGTTCAGGCCTTGGCTATCCTGGCTCCGGCACCGAGTGCCATCGTGCGCAGCACGTAGTAGATGACGCCGGCAATTGCCACGCCGAAGAACCAGCCATAGACGCCCCACCATGACGGCAGCAGGCTGGTGAAGTTGGGCAGGATCGAGGAGAAGACCGCGCCGATACCGGCGGCGATGAAGGCATTGACATGCCAGCCGCCCTGAAAGCGGAATTCGCCATTCTCCCTGTAGAGCGCCTCGACGTCGACCTCGCCCTTCCGGATCAGGTAATAGTCGACCATCATCACGCCGAAGATAGGCCCCATCGTCGCGCCAATGATGTTGACGAAGGAGGCGGCACTGCCTTCCCAGGGCGCGAATGGATAGAGCACCAGCGCGATCAGCGCCGCGATGTAGCCGCCCTTCTTGAAGTCGATCTGGCGTGGAAAGACATTGGAGAAGTCGAAGGCCGGCGACACGAAGTTCGCCACCACATTGATGCCGAGCGTCGCCACCGCAAAGGTCAGGGCTGCGAGCGCCGCCAGGAACCAGCTGTCGAATTTCGCCGAGATCTGGTCGGGATGCAGCAGCACCTCGCCATAGACGTCGAAGGCGGCGATCGTGGTAACGCCGGCGACCAGCGAGAACAGGATAAGATTGACCGGCAGGCCCCAGATGTTGCCCTTGCGCAGCGATGCCTTGTCCGGGGCGTAGCGCGCGAAATCGCAGAAGTTGAGATAGAGCGCGGAGAAATAGGTCACCCAGATTGCGGCCACCGCAAACAGCGAGGTCCAGGAGCCCGGCGTGCCTGGCACGCCCACGTCCTTTGTCTTTTCGAGCAGCACATCCATAGGGATATCGCTGGTGAAGGCGAAGGTGCCTGCCTTGATGCAGAGATAGATCGCCAGGATCAGCATCATCACCCACACCGCCGGTCCGGCCCAATCCTGGAAGCGGCGCACCGTTTCCATGCCCCTCTGGATGATCAGGAGCTGCAGCGCCCAGATGACGGCGAAGCAGATCACCTCCAGCCCGGAGTGGCCGAGGAAATGGGTGCTCTGGTTGAAGTCGGCGAACCATTGCGAGCGGATCAGCAGGGCTACGATCGCCCCGGAGGCCGCCGCCGTCTGCGCGCCGTACCAGAAGCAGGCGACGATGGCGCGCACCAGCGCCGGTATGTTGGCGCCCCAGATGCCGAAGGAGGCACGCGCCACGACAGGGTAGGGCACCCCGGTCTTCACGCCGGCATAGCCGACCATGTTCATTAACGCATAGATGATCAGCGAGCCGATACCGATGGCGATGATGAAGTTGAGGAAGCCGCCGCAGAACAGGAACAGGCTGGCAGCGAGATAGTAGCCCCATAGGCTGTGGACGTCCGACGTCCAGACGTTGAAGATCGAGAACGGTCCCCAGTTTCGAACCTTCGCCGGTGCGAGATCCTCATTGTACAGGTCCGGTGATGCGCCTTGTATGGTCATTGCTATGTCCTCCCCTTGCGCCTCCACGCATGGCACGCAGGTTAAGCCTGACGCAGGGGAACCGGCAAGCAGACGATTTGCCGGCTTTGGCCTTAAAGTCATTCAATGAGAAACGCGCTTATCGGCGTGGCGTCGTTGAGCTTCTAGCGCCGGCGATTCGTGGGGTGACACCGATCGCTCGACCTAAGCTCCCGAGTCCACCTTGTGCGTGATCAGGGCGGCAAGCTTTTTGGGCGCTTGTGCGCGATAACTCTCATCGAGCCATGACTTCAGTTGTCCGATCGGTGGCAGTTCGTCCGGTGCTGGTTCGAATGTCACCCATCCGCTCTTGCCAAGGCCGTACTCCGTCGGCCACGCATAGTGGAGCTTTCTCGCCTCGTCGCCGCTGTAGGGGAGTTTGAGGGAGATGCTGAACGGTTCGCCTTCCAGGCTCAAATAAGCAAAGGTCTTGCCTTTCACCGCGAGATCGTCGTGACCAGGCCACGGACTCTTTGTCTCGGCGCCTGGATAGGTGAGGCCGAAGGCGCGCAGTTCCTTGAGAACAGCATCGGTCGAAGCACGCGATTTCCTACTCATCAACTCTCCTCCATCGCTGTCAGCGGCTTACGGTCCGGCTTCGAGAAAAGCCCGGGCAAAACCGGGCTGCACGGCTTCTATCGTTCCATCGGGCAACTTCAAAAGCCGGTCGATTGCGATGCCGTAGAGCCGCAATCGGCCCTCGAGCAGCCGCGCTGCTTCGTCGATATTACCCTGTTCGGCCTGTAGCAGGGCGCGGTGCATCACGTCCCGAAAGGTCAGCCGGAGTTGCAGGAACATCTCGGCAAAAGCTTCCGGGTCGGGCACGTCGAGAATGCCTTCCTCGCTTCCCTTCCTGAGCAGATTTGTGATTATCGGCTCGGCCAGTTCCCTGGCCGCCTGGTCGACCCGATGGAAGAGGGCAAGGTTCTCGGGCCGGAACACGACGAAGAACGTTTTTCGCAATTGCGGGGCAAGCTCGATGTTCAGCCGTCGCGAGCCGGCAAAGAGTGCATTGAGCCGGCCAATCCCATCGAGTGGCGGGTCGTCGAGGAGAGGTTGCAGCTCGGCAAGGCTGTCACGTGCGAGACGTCTGGCGAGCGCCTCCAGTAGGGCCTCCTTCGACGCGAAATAGTGATAGAACGCACCCTTCGACAAGCCGGCCTCGCGGATGATGTCGTTCACCGTCGTGTTGTCGTAGCCATGCTCGAAGAAAAGCCGCTGGGCACAGTCGAGGAGCTCGGCGGATCGTATCTCCGGCGGCTTTATCACTCGGGGCAAAATCGACCTCACAAAGTACAGGGGGCAAGAGGAGCACGAACCGTTTCTTTATGCAACTTTTATAGACCGACGGTCGGTCTAATGCTATGTCTGCCACCGCTCCGACGTTCGCATTCGATGGTGGAAGGAGAGCTTCTTGCGACGGATACGTTGGACTGTCGGCATCGTTCTTGTCGCGGCGACTGCTGCTTTCGGCACTTGGTATGTGTTGCAGCCGGCCAAGGTTTCGGTCGTGACGCCACAACGCGGCGACGCGGCGGAAATTGTCTATGCGAGCGGCTCCGTCGAGCCGCGAACCTGGGCCAAGGTGGCTCCCGTGGTTCGCGAGCGGATCGTCGAGCTATGCAATTGCGAGGGGTCGCGAGTTAGGCAGGGCGACGTACTCGCCAGGCTTGACGACAGCGAGGCCCGGGCTGTGCTTGGCGAGATCGAAGCGCGTCAATCACTTGCCCAGGAAGAGCTCCGGAGGCTGACCGTGCTTGCCGAAAGGCGTGCGGCAAGCCAGCAGGCGCTCGATCGCGCGCAGAGCGAGCTTGGCCAGATCGAAGCGCTGGTTGCCGGACAGAAAGCGCGGCTCGACACCTACGTCTTACGAGCGCCGAGCGCCGGTATCGTGCTCAGGCAGGACGGCGAGGTGGGTGAGATCGCCGAACTCGGCACGGTGTTGTTCTGGGTCGGCGAGCCGAAGCCGCTCCTGGTGGTCGCCGAGGTCAACGAGGAGGACATTCCACGGGTCGAGATCGGCCAGCGCGCGCTGCTTAAATCCGATGCGTTCCCTCGGCAGAATCTGGAGGCTGTGGTCGACAGCGTCACGCCCAAGGGCGATCCGGTGACGAAGACCTACCGCGTTCGTTTCCGCCTGCCGGACGACACGCCGCTTCGGATCGGCATGTCGACCGACGTGAACATTGTCATCCGCGTTTCGAAAAATGCGCTGTTGATCCCGTCGGTTGCGGTGGATGGGAACAAGGTGTTCGTAGTCGAAGGCGACAAGGCCTGGCGGCGTGAAATCCGAACGGGCATTCGCGGCACCAATGGCGTCGAAGTACAGTCAGGCATCGACGAGAAGATCAGCATCGTCTCGCCCTATCCCGCCGACCTCGGCGACGGGGGGCGCGTGAGCATCGCCGCCGCGCAGGAGAGATAGGCAACGATGGCGCTGATCGTCGACATTGCCGTAACGCATATCGCCGGCCGCGGCCGCCAGACGCTGGTCGCCATAGTCGGCGTCGCGGTGGGTGTCGGCTTCTCAATTGCGATGGCGGCGCTGATGCAGGGCGGGCAGGACGATTTCGTCAGGCAGCTCGTCGACACGATGCCGCATGTCGACATCACCGACGAGCAGCGCACAGCCCGCCGCCAGCCGGCCGAGGACTACTTCGAGACCGTCGCCATCTCCGGGCTCAGGCCGCGCGACGATCGCCGCGGCATCATCAATCCGACCGCCGCGACCTCCTGGCTCGAGAGCTGGGTTCCCGGCCGCTTCGCGGCAAGCCTAAAGACGCAGGGCGTGATCCGTTATTCCAGCCGCGAAATCGGCGCGGCGATCATCGGGGTCGAACCAGAGCGCGAATCCGGTGTCTCGCCGATCGTCGGCAAGTTCGTCGAAGGCAGCTTTTCGGCACTTGCCGCGGGCGGCAACAACGTGCTGATCGGCAACACGATGGCGAGCCGGCTCGGTGCCGGGTTCGGCGATACGATAACGGCGGTCTCCTCGGAAGGGCTGACGCGCAATTTCAAGATCGCCGGCCTTTTCCACACCGGCACCACCGCGCGCGACGAAGGCGAAGCTTATGTGCTTTTGAAGAACGCGCAGATTCTCTCAGCGCGGCCAAACGCCATCAACGAGATCCGCATCAAGCTCGACGATCCAAATCGCGCTCCGGCGGTGGCGCGCCGCGCCGAGGCTGAGCTGGGCTACAAGGCCGTGGCGTGGCAAGAAGCCAATGAATCGATTCTCGAAGCGCTCGTTGTGCGCAACGTCATCATGTACACGGTGGTCGGCGCAATCATGCTGGTTGCTGGCTTCGGCATCTACAACATCATCTCCACCATCACGCATGAGAAGGCGCGCGACATCGCCATCATGAAATCGCTCGGCTTCCCAGAGTCCGACATGCGCCGGCTCTTTCTGCTCGAAGGCCTGGTGATCGGCGCTGCCGGTTCCGCTCTCGGCTGGCTGCTCGGCTTCTCCATGATCTATGCGCTTTCGCTCATCCGTTTTGAGATCGCCGCGACCGGCCAGGAGATGACCCGGCTGCCGATAGCCTGGAGCCTGACCCACTATATCATCGCCTCGGCCTTCGCACTGGGCTCGGCGGCGGTGGCTGGCTACCTGCCGGCGCGCCGTGCAGCGCGCCTGAATCCGGTCGACATAGTAAGAGGCGCGACATGAGCGCACTCATCGAGACCGAGAGACTGACCCGCATCTTGCCAGAGACGGTCCCCGTTACGCTGGTCAAGGACATCACGCTCACGATCAACGACAACGAATTCGTCGCCGTCACCGGTCCCTCCGGCTCCGGCAAGTCCTCGCTGCTCTATCTGCTTGGGCTGCTCGACCGGCCGACAGGCGGGACCTTGAGGATAGGCGGACGCGATAGCGAGCCTATGAATGAAAGGGAGCGCGCGCAGACACGGCTTTCGACGCTGGGCTTCGTCTTCCAGTTCCATTTCCTTCTGCCGGAATTCACGGCGCGCGAAAATGTAGAAATTCCAATGCGCAAGCTTGGTCGGCTGGCCCGACCCGTGATGCGCGAACGGGCTGGCGAGTTGCTGTCATCGCTGGGGCTCGGCGAACATCTCGGCAAGCGGCCGGACCAGCTTTCGGGAGGCCAGCGTCAGCGCGTCGCGGTGGCACGCTCGCTCGCCAACGACCCGCCGCTTATCCTGGCAGACGAGCCGACGGGCAGCCTCGACAGCAAGAGCTCGGAGCAGGTGTTCACAATCCTGCAGAATCTGGTGCGCGAACGCGGCAAGACGGTCGTGGCAGTCACGCATGACCTCGACATGGCCGCACGCATGGATCGCCGCATTCACATGGTGGACGGGAAGATCAGCTGAACCGGGCCACGGCGCGATCAGGCCACCGCCGACGTCTCGAAACTGGCCTCGAGCCAGGCTATTGCGCCGGTCACGTCGTCGAGGGCATAGTTTGCGGCCGTCGGTCCGTTCGGCTTCACGCGGATGGAGATGCCGCCAATTTCATTGATCGCCTCGAAACCGTGTTCGTCCGATGTATCGTCTCCGAGGAATATCGGCCGCCGGCCGACAAAGGGCGGAATGTCCATGAAACGCCGGATGGCAGCACCTTTGACGGCTTCCAAAGGCATGAGCTCGACGCCGGCGTTTCCCGGAAGCACCCGATAACCCTTCGGAAGCCGGGCCAACGCCTGTTCGACGAGCTGGATTGCGGGTGCAAGCAGTTGCGGTGCTGCTCTTGTATGAACGGCAAGGACCGGCCCCTTGCGCTCGACATAGACCTTGCCGCTGCCCAGTTCGGCCTCGATCTCGTCCGCAAGGGCGGCGATGTCGGCCGGCGCGTCGGCGGCATCGATCGGGCCGCTCGGCGTCAGCCGGTGCTCCAGCCCATACAGTCCGGCGATCCGCAGCTTCAGCGGATGGAACAGCTTGTCCACGGCGGGAATCGATCGGCCGGTGATGAAGGCGACCGCACCATCCAGCCGCCGCTCGATGCGTTCGAGCAGATTGCGCAATTCCTCGCCGACGAACACCGCGTCGGGATGGGCAGCGTGTTCCAGCAGGGTTCCGTCGATGTCGAGGAAGAGCGCCCATTGCCCTTCCGACAGGTTCAACGCCGGCGGTTGTTCAAAGCTTTTCACGACGCTGCCTTCCGAGCCCGCTCGAACATCGAGATGACGTTGTTGGTGTTCGATGGCGGGCGCTCGCCGGTCCCGGTCACCCTGTCGAGATCGCCGCGTTTGCGCAGGCGCGCGGCGTCCAGCAGCATACTGCCGGCCCAGCGGTAGACATTGTTGTCGCGGACCATCTCGCGCATCGGCCGCAAACGTTCGCGCTGCTCTTCCGGCGTCATCGTCAGCGCCTGCAACAGCGCCTCGCTCATCATGGCCGCATCGTAGGGGTTGACGATCAGCGCTTCCAGCAGTTCGCGCGAGGCACCGGCGAAGGTGCTGAGCAAAAGCACGCCTTGTTCGTCGTCGCGCGCTGCGACGAATTCCTTGGCGACAAGGTTCATGCCGTCATGCAGACTGGTGACCATACAGATGTCGGCGGCGCGATAGACCTCGTAGACCTGCTCCTGCCGATGATGTTCGGCGACCATCAGGATAGGGCTGTATGTCTCGCTGCCATAGCGCCGGTTGAGCTCCTCGGCACAGCGGCGGCATTCGTCGTGGAGTTGCTGGTAGGCGGGCAATGTCCCCCGGCTCGGCGCGGCGATCTGCAGGAAAACCACCTTGCCTATCCATTCGGGATATCTCGTGAACAATTCGTCCAAGGCATGGAAGCGATCGAGAATGCCTTTCGTGTAGTCGAGGCGCTCGACGCCAACGCATAGTTTGGTATCCGCAGACAGGCCGAATCTGTCGCGCACGCTGGCGCGGCACTCCTCCACAGACGGCAGTTTTGCCAGCAATTGGGCCGGCCATTCTATGGAAATGGGATAGGCGTGGACCAATGTGGTCTGCCCACCATAGGAGATTGCCGCGTCTGCCCGTTCGATCCGGCTCTCCAGAAAGCGGTCGACACTTTCGGTGAAGTTGTTGGCATGGAATTGGGTATGAAAGCCGATGATCGAACTGCCGAGCAGTCCTTCCAGGATCCGCTCACGCCACGGACAGATGCTGAACACTTCCGAATTGGGCCAAGGGATGTGCCAGAAGGTAATGACTATCGCGTCCGGCAGGCGCTGGCGAATCATGCGTGGCAGCAGCGCAAAATGGTAGTCCTGCACCAGCACGATCGGCCGTTCGTTGCGGGCTTCGGCAACCACCGTATCGGCGAATTTGCGGTTGACGGCCTCGTAGGCGTCCCAGTCCGAGGCGCGAAACACGGGGCGGGTGAAGGCGATATGGCAAAGCGGCCATAGGCCCTCATTAGCGAAGCCCAGATAATAACCCTGATATTCCTCCTCCGTCAGCCAGACCCTGCGCAGCGTGTAGGACGGATTGCCTGGCGGTACCTGCACCCGGTCGTCCTTGTCGACGGTGAGGCGGTCTGCCGTGCCGCCGCCATAGGCGATCCAGGTGCCGGCACAGGCGCGGGTGATGGGCTCGAGTGCCGAAACCAGGCCGCTGGCCGGCACCAAAAGTTGGACCCCGTCATCCTTGATGTTGTGGATGTAGGGTTCGCGGTTGGACACCACGATAACCTGTGCGTCCGGCAGGTCGTCGGCCAGGATCTTGCGCAAAGTGTCGGGCGACCATGTGACCAGTGCCGCATCGGCCGACTGGCCGTTCTTTTCGAACTCGCGCAGCACCTTGCGTGCCGCTTCCGACGCGACATCCTCGCTCGGCGTGTATGCGGCCGCCGTTGCGCGGCCGCGACGCTGGCGGGATATCGACAGGAGAATGGCAAAAGCGGAAAAGCCAAAACTTGCAATCAGCAAAACCCAGAGCAGGTTTACAGTATAATCTGACATGGAATGTGATCTCGCCTCCGGCCGGCCGATAGCCGTTTTTTTATTTGTTTTCTGGTTCGCCGCCGTATAACAACGGCAGCGTTCCCGCGCCGCCCATTTTTGCAACGCACAAAGAGGCTATCGGTTCCGGACGATTGCAATGCCGCGCGTCATTTTCGACGCGCCGCAGTGCGGCGGCATCAAGTGCGCACGATGAGCGGCACCATCCCCTCATACCGATCGGCGAGAAAGGCGACGACCCGGTCGCCGACACGCTGGAATGTGAGGTCGACCACTGTCGAGCCGACACCTAGATGCCGCAATGTCAGCGTGTCGATGCCGATCGGCAGCCTTGGGCGGGTGACCCGGATTTCGCTGTTCCAGCCGTCGATTTCGAGCCCAAGGCAGGCCTGCATCAGCATGAAGGCCGATCCCGCCGACCAGGCCTGCGGCAGGCACGCGACGGGATAGGCGATGGGCGCTTCGCCCGGCGACCGGGTAAAGCCGCAGAACAGTTCCGGCAGCCGCATGTTGAAATGGACAGCCGATTCGAACGTGCCGCTCATCAGCCTGACTACGCTGTCGCGCACGCCATAACGTGCCAGGCCGGCACCGCACATGGCGGTGTCGTGCGGCCAGATCGAACCATTGTGGTAGGACATCGGATTGAAGAATATCGCATCGTCGGCCAGCGTCCTCACTCCCCAACCAGAGTGGAACGACGCAGAGAGCAGCTGATCGGCGACCATCTGCGCCCGTTCCGGCTCGGGCAGCCCGACAAAGAGAAGATGGCCGGCATTCGACGTCCGTACCTTGCAGAGCTCGCCTGCACCATCAATCGCCAGTGCATAGAAATTGAGATCGTCCATCCAGAAATGGCGTTCCACCGCGGCGCGCATGGTTTCGGCGCGTTCCTCCCAATGATCGGCCTTGTCGTCCTCGCCGCGGCGGCGGGCGAGCGCCGCCAGCCCACGGAACGCGGCAAAGACGTAGCCTTGCACCTCGACCAGGGCGATCGGCCCCTTGGGCATGCGGCCATCGGCATGGAAGACGGAATCGAAACTGTCCTTCCAGCCCTGGTTGGCAAGGCCGGTCTCGGCGCCGCGCTGGTAGGTAACGAAGCCGGTCGCGCGGCTTGTCTCCTCCGTCCATTCGGCCGCTGCACAGAGCGATGGCCACAGGCTGTCGACGAACGCCATGTCGCCGGTACGATCCGCATAGGCGCAAGCGAGATGAATGTAGAGCGGCGTGGTATCGACGCCGCCGTAATAGCGGCCGAACGGGAGCTCCCGCAGTGCCGCCATCTCGCCCTTGCGGGTCTCGTGCATGATCTTGCCCGGCTGCGAATCGCTGAACGGCGACGTTTCGGTCGCCTGATGCTGGGCGAGAAAGGCGAGTACGCCGCGCGCCAGCCCAGGATTCAACCACAGCATCTGCAGTGCGGAAATCACCCCGTCACGGCCAAATGCCGTCGAGAACCAGGGTATGCCGGCATAGGGGTAAGGTCCGGTTGAAAGCTCGGTGGTCAGCAACGCCACGTCCGCGCGCGCGCGTTCGATCCAGTCGTTGAAGACGCGGCCGGAGCTGTGCACCGTCGCGCCGTGGCGGCGTTTGGCGCGCATGCCGAAGCGAGCGCGGGCGGCAGCAGCCCGAAAACGGTCGCGGTCGGGTGTCTCCGCCACTTCCGGGCCGACCTCGATATAGAGGACCTCGCTGCTGCGCTTCGTCACCGCAACCAGGAAATCCGCGCGGCTGGCGGTCAAATTGTCCGGCGCCTGCGAGAACGAGATCGCCGACAGGCGCACGAGCTGGTCCAGCCCGTCATATCGAAGCACCACGGATGTCGGACTGGTCTCGGCGGCGTGGGCTATTCCGCGCTTGAGCCGGGTCGAACCGCGCACCTCGAACATGTCGCGGAAATCTGCTGCGAAATGCAAGGAAACCCGAATGGCCGACGATTCCTGGCTGTAGTTGGAAAGGGTGATGCGCTCGAACAGCCGGTCCTGCCAAAGCAGCCTGACGCGTTCTATGTGGATCGCGCCCTGCGGAATGTCGCGACCACCGACACTCTGGATCGGCAGATTGGTCAGGTTCGAGGTGAAAAGCACATTGTCCTGGCTGAGCGAGGCGCCGAGCAACGACATTTGCCGGCCACCGACCGTCAGCCGGAATTCCGAAAGCACACGCGTGTCGTCTCGGAAAAAGCCATCGCCGGCGCCGCGGATGTCGCCATAGGCGTCGGCCACCGCGAAGCAGTCGGCTTGCTTGAGGGCGAACAGCCGGTGCGGCTCCCGGGGCGCAACCTCGTCGAGGGAGGCAAGGGCTACGGCGGGATCAAGCTTACGCTCGTCGAGTTGATTCATACGTCACAAGCTCTGTCGTTTCGTTCCAACGTCCACAATGACGCCGATCAGGACGCTCTCGCTTCACCGGGAGTACCGATCAGGCGCGCATAGGCAGCCACATAGTCGTGGGCCATTCTCGTGGCAGAAAAACGGTTTTCGAACACGGCTCTCACCTGTCGCCTGTCGAGGCGCAGCAATTCCGGTATCGAGGTGACTGCGGCATCGACCGTATCGACAAGGAAACCGGTCACGCCGTGGTCGATGATCTCCGGCAGGGCACCGCATTTCCAGGCGATTACCGGCGTGCCACAGGCCATAGCCTCTATCGCGGCAAGACCGAACGGCTCCGGCCAATCGATCGGAAACAGCAGGCCGGCCGCCTTGCCGAGGAATTCCGCTTTTCTGTCCTCTTCGATCTCGCCGATATAGTCGACACGGTCGCCGTCGATCAGCGGCTCGACCGTGTCGTGGAAAAAAGGGCGGTCGTCGTCGCCGATCTTTGCTGCAAGCTTCAGTTTCAGCCCGGAGCGCAAGGCGATCTCAATGGCACGCTCCGGGCGCTTGTCGCGCGACAGCCGGCCGAGAAAGGCCAGATACGGCTCGTCCGCATTCGTCTCGAAAGTCGGCTCGTACATATTGATCGGCAGCCCGTGATGGATGGTCGCCAGCCAATTGGCCCTGGGTAGCCCGGTTCTCTGGCTGCGGGAAATGGAGATCATCGGAAAGCGCGGAAAATGTTCGTAGGCCGGGGCTAGGTCGACATAGTCGAGCCTGCCATGCGGTGTCGTCACCGTCCGGTCGGGCATGTGTTCGAAGAAAGGAAAATGCAGGAAGTGGCTGAGATGGAAATGGATGATGTCGAACTGTTGCGCACGGCTCCTCACCTCGGCGAGCATCGAGAGATGCGCCGCGGTTTCGGATTTGTGCGGGCGCGGATCGAGACGGAGCGCGCGCTCGCGACACGCCACCAATTTCGCCGACGTCTTGGTATCGCCGCTGGCGAACAGGGTCACGTCATGGCCAAGCTCGACCAATCCTTCGGTCAGATAGGAGACGATGCGCTCCGTCCCTCCATAGAACCGGGGTGGCACGGATTCATGGAGCGGCGCCACATGGGCTATTCTCATGTTTTGGCATTTCCCTCAAAAAGACTGCTCGTGGCATCGAAATGCATCAGCCGCGCTAACGTTCCCGTACAATGGCAAGATGTCACCCAATTGGGGCAAGATGTCACCCAATTGGAGCTGCCGGGCGCGTCCACCGCTGCTCGTCTCGTGCAGCCAACATTTTTCAGGCCAAGCCCTCTTTTGCCGGGAACCAAAGTCGGGTTCGCGAGTTTAGTGGGGTTCGATCGCACGCATCCGGTCGACGGGGAGGAAATGATGGACCGCTTGCAATTCTTTTCGCCCGTGCGGGTTTTGCGCGGACAGGGACAGCCTGTGGAGGAGATCGACAGCGTTGCCGAAGCAATGGCATTCTTGCGAAAATGGCCGGCGGGGCGGCGCGGGCCGGTTTACCAGTGCGCCGTGAATTGCTGCGCTGCGGCCATGGCCGGCCGGATGTCGGCCGAGGAAGCGAGAAAGGCTTTTGCCGGCTTCGCCCGGATCACCCGCCTGCTCGAGGGCGATCGGCCGTTGCCGATGAGCGGCGAGGATCGGCATCGCGATCACGCCTTGAGGCGATAGCGCCGACTGCCGCAGATGGTCCGAGC
The DNA here is from genome assembly GCF_040320505.1 of Mesorhizobium sp. M0678. Classification (NCBI taxonomy): domain Bacteria; kingdom Pseudomonadati; phylum Pseudomonadota; class Alphaproteobacteria; order Hyphomicrobiales; family Phyllobacteriaceae; genus Mesorhizobium; species Mesorhizobium sp. M0678. Next base: position 486,244 of record NZ_JAMYPT010000001.1, read on the forward strand.
AAGGGTGGCATTCAGCCGGAGCGCCCGATCGGCGACCGACGAGCAGCGCCGGCAAGGTGTCGTAGAGCGCTGCCCAGTAGGGGGCGTAAAACTCACGCCGGTATTCCGGCACTATCCAGTAGACTGCGGCAATGGTCGTGAGCGTAACGATGAAGCCGATGAGCTTGCGCACGACACGCTCGACTTCAAGCGCTCGCATCGGCTTCGCCTGCAATCCCGTTGAACGCCTTCGAAACGTCTGGAAATAAGCCGTGTCGACCGCGATCATTGCTGCAGTAGTAGCTGCAATGACAGTCATGGCCTGCAAATGCACAGGCCAGCTTCTGTCGGCGAGCATCGCGACGGTGAGCGCAAGACCAAGCAATCCTGCAAGGCCAGTGAGGGGCGCGGTCGCCGATTTCGGTCGGAGCGTCATACTACTACTCCCGTTGTCGTGAGGATCGATCGTCGTTGCCGGCCGCGTGGTCGCCGCCACGGTTCAACTCGAGTGGCGCCGCCACCGGAGCCGCTTGAGCAGCCGCTACACTCCGCCGCTGCCGTTAGACCCGCCGCTGCTTGTTCCGTCGTTGCCGCCACTGGATCCGCTGCTGCCGCTCGAACCGCTGCTGCCGCTCGAACTGGTAGTACCGCTTGAGCCGCTGGCGCCGCTCGATCCGCTCTGCTGCTTGAGCCGCCGATGGGCCCCTTGTTGACATTGTGCGGGGAGGGATGATTGTTAGCGCCCTCGCTTACATTTTCGCAGGTGCATTTGCGCTGATATTTGGCGCCGAAGGCACTGCCTTCATTGCTCGCCTTCTGGCAGACCAACCCATGGCAAATCAACGTCGCTTCGGTTGTCTCGGGGGTAAGGCCCGTGATGACTAGTGCGGTTGTCGTGGCCGCCATGCCCGTGATCGTGAACCGGAGTAAATTCCGAAAATTTTGCATAGATACCTCGCTTTCTGACGCCTCGCTTCTCGGGCTCGCGCCCAAGCTTCCTCGTTGTCGAGTGGATGTTTGCGACAAGGCCGCATACGGATCGCTTACGCCTCAGCGGTCGGGGCTCAGGGGCGGCATAAAAAGTTGGACGAAACGCAGACAATGGTGCCGCATTGCGGTATTTCGACCGGAAAAGGCCAAAGATGCACTTTTGGGGGAATGGATAATGTCGAAACGGCTTAGACTGGTGCTGGGAACGGCCGGCGCAATTGCCGTCGCCATTGTCTGGGGGATCGTCGCCACGTCGATGGGGGTGCCATCGATTCTGATCACTGTAGGAGCGGTCGCGATCGGCGCGGGCATCTACAGCTATGTCGATCGAAGCCGAAGCTGATCCGGTTATCAGGCTACGGGCATAGCGCAAAAATCCCACGGTCGCAGACTGTCTGCGGCAATGCTCAGTGTACGAAAATTACCAACGACAGCGTTCTGTGGAACGAGTGGCCTGCCGAAGCTATTGTGGTGGCGGTCCGAGACACCCCCGCCTCGGGTCATTGGCTCACCCGGCCGAGTGGTCCGCTGCTACCCGATGGCAGCGGACCTTTATCCGGAGGACAGACCCGGAAGACGGACATTGTGCCGAATCGAGGGAGAACGATGGTCGTTGACGAGATTGCCGCGCGGCGCCTGAAAAGTCAGCTCGAGCAATACATGGAGACCAGGAAGAGGCGCCACGATGCGGTTTCCACCGCAGCGGCTGAGATCGCGATCAGGGCTGTCATGCCGAATTGCCCGGCCTCCGGAAAAGCCCTGGACGACATGATTGCGGCATGTGCGTTCGAACACGGGCTGGGAGTACTGTTCGATCGACCTGACGCATGAAGGCCTAAACGCCATGAATCCCAACGCCAAAATCGCACGGTGCTGTCGTGCACAAATCCGACGCTGTTCCTGAGACCGCTTGCGACTAGATAAACCAACCAACCGGAGCAGGCATGCCGAGATATTTTTTTCATTTCCGAAACAATGACGGCCGCTTGACGGAAGATTTCGAGGGTCAGGAGTTGGACGGTTTGTCCGCGGCTCAGGATAACGCAATGGCTTCGGCCAAGGAAATCCTGGCCGAGGGCCTGCTCAGCGGCAGCCCGGTCCTGACAGGCCTTTCCTTCGAAATCTGCGACGAGAACCGGAACCTGCTTTTCCGATTTCCATTCTCGGAAGCTGCCGAAAAGGCCGGCACTCGGCCGTGATTGGCCAAAAGCCCCGCGATGCGGGCGAGCTTTGATCGAGCCTGGCTGAAAAACCGCATGTCGCGGCAAGACGGTCGTTGGTGCAAATCAGCACCATAGGCAAATTAGTAGCATAGCTGCCGGCACAAAGCAAGAACAAATATGGGCTTGCCTTGCCTACGGGGCATTACTTATGTCCCTGCGTGTGCCGGCCCGGGCTATCGTGCGTTTCAGGAACTCGAGGGCAGGCACGGGTAGGGGGCACCAAGCGACGTTGCCATTTCCAACCAGTATGTCGATTTGTCGGGCCGGGTGTTCGTCAACTTACCGAAACGTCTTCGCAGGATGCTGTGATCAGGAGTTCCTTTCTCCCGCGGTTGCGTTTACAGGACGCTCAGGACAGTGTCGTTTGCGCGCCAGCAACTGGACCGAGTTAGGCCGGGCGCACAGTCCCCCTCCGTCAAGGTAACCAGTCCGGCGCCGTTTTTGGAGAACAATGATTTGTGGTGGTCAAATAAGCAAAAGAGATTCAAGGGAACGTGGGACGACCGACTGGACGGCCTATTCTCAGCAGAGGTCGACTACGCCGGGAAATCCATTCTCGATGTTGGCTGCAACATGGGTGTTGTCGCCTATGAGATATCCAAGCTAGGACCGAGTTCGATCCATGGGATCGACATTCTCAAGCCGCATATCGAGACGGCCAGGATGATCTTCCTGGGTTGTCCGGTCCAAAGCCGGTTCGATTGTCTCGATCTTGGCAGCCGGAAGCTGCAAAATGTTCTCCAACCGCAGTACGACATCGTCATGCTGCTGGCGGTCTACCATCACATGCAGTGGAGCCTCGGCGCGGACAAGGCGCGACGCGTGCTGTGCGATATCGCCGGGCGTGCTCAAACGATCGTTGCCCGCGTCCCTCCTGGCAAGGATAAGGAGATGATCGCGGTGCTTTCGGATGTGGGCTTTTCAATCAAAAGCAATCACACATCGCCTCTTGGAAGCCATCTCATGGTCCTCGCGAAACACTGACCAGGCATAGCGCGGCCGACGACGAATGGCGCAAGAGCCGCGTGGCTGGGGTCCGCTATGCTCGCATGCGAGGAACCGGCGGTCATAGGCCGATGACGTGCAAGGATCCGGTTCGGCATTGACTGCGGTCGGGAACGAAGCCACAGACAGGTGATCGAAACCGTCTCGCGCTTCAAGATAACGTGAAGACCGGACGGGATCGCAACGGGCGGCGACGAGATGATTACAAAGAAACGAGTGTCAACGGCCCCAGCATATCCGCTGATCAAGCGTCTGATTGGCGAAAATCTGCCGCCGCACAAGATGCTGTATGTGACAGGTTTGCTGTGCTCGATCGCCGCTGCTGCGGCGACCGGCGCGGCGGCCTGGATCATGAAAGTCATGATCAACACCATCTATGTCGAGCGAGACGCTGCCGCTGTATCGGGTATCAGCGCCGTCATCATCGGCATTTTCCTGGTCAAGGGCATAGCTGCCTACTGCCAGACCATCACGACGGGAAAGATTCGCCGGGCTATCGTTTCGGACCTGCAAAACCGGCAATTTTCCCGAATGGTGTATTTCGACATCAGCCGTTTCGCGAACCAGCATCCGGCAAAATTCATCTCCAAAATCATGTTCAACGCGCGCGCCGGGGCGACCGTTATTCTCACCCTCACGAGCAGCGCCGTCTCTGATCTGCTGACCCTGATTGCCTTGGCCAGCGTCATGGTCAAACAGGACCCGGTGATGTCGCTGATATCCGTGGCGGTTCTGCCGATGCTGTTCCTGTCAGTCGGCGCGATAACAAGGAAGCTCAAGGCGCTGGCGAGGGGCGAGACGGAATTGGCCGCACAAGTCCAGTCGATCGGCACGGAAGCCGTCGAAGGCATCCGCACCATCAAGTCCTTCCAGCTCGAGGACAAGGCGGTTGCCAGCTTTGCAAAGGCCGTCCGCAAGATGGAAAGACGTGGCATCCAGATCAACCGGACGTCAGCATTGATGAGCCCATTGATGGAGACCGGCGGCGGCGTGATCATCGGGCTTTTCGTTATGTACGCCAGCTGGCAGACCCTCGGCAACGGCAAGACGCCCGGCGAATTCATGGCCTTCATTACCGCGTTCCTGCTTGCCTATGAGCCTGCCAAGCGGTTGGCCCGGGTCAATGTCGACATCCAGAAGCAAATGGTCGCCGTCGAGCAGATGTATGATTTGATCGACACGCCCGAGCAACGGCGACTCGCGATTGCGGGCGAGCGTCTGACCGACGTCGATGGTGGTATCCGCTTTGAAGATGTGGCCTTTTCCTATGACGGCAACAGCCCCGCGCTCGAGGGTGTTTCCTTCGACGTGCGACCTCGTGAGAAGCTGGCGATCGTCGGCCGCTCCGGCGCCGGCAAGACCACCATCGTCAATCTGATCCTGCGCCTGATGGAGCCGGACAAGGGCAGGATCCTGATCGACGGAAAGGACATTTCGAAGATCAGCCTGGCCGACGTTCGCGATAACATCGCACTGGTATCTCAGGACGTCTTCCTGTTCGAAGGCTCGATCCGCGACAACATTCGCGACGGTCGCCCAAACGCCACCGATCAGGAAATCGAGTCCGCTGCGAATCTCGCCCGGGTCACCAGCTTTGCGTCTGCGCTCGAAAACGGGCTCGACACGCTTGTCGGGCCGAGCGGCACCAACCTGTCGGGCGGGCAGAAACAACGCGTTGCCATCGCACGCGCCCTGCTCAAGAATGCTGCGGTAATCGTCTATGATGAAGCGACATCCGCGCTCGACGGTGAAAACGAACGGGCGGTCATGGAGGCAGCCTTCGACAACACATTTCAGCGCACGGTGATCTGCATTGCGCACAGGCTGTCTACAATCAAGGCGGCCGATCGTATTCTCGTGTTTGACGCCGGACAGCTTGTCGATGCTGGAACGCATGACCAGCTTGCCAAGCACAGCGAGATATATCGTTCGATATTCCACCTGGAGACGCCCGATCCGATGGTCGAAAGCGGCAAAAAGCTGCGGCAGAGCGTATTGCGCTGAAGGCCGATGACCAGCTTTTATCACGGTTCCTATGTCCGGTATGTGATTGGTGGACTGGGCCTTCAGGTGCGCCGGTACAAAAAGGCGGTGCGCAGGTTGTTTTTCAGTCCCAAGCAGCCTCGTTCCATTCTTGAGCTACAGGCCAAGGTTGAGGCCCTGATCGTGCGCAGGGACTGGAAAGGCCTTGAAGCCGGTACCAATGAGATGGCTGTCACGGCCGATCATAATCGCGACCCGGAGCTGATGCAGAAGGCGGGCCAGGCGTTCGAACGCCTTGGCAACTTTGCGCGGGCAGCTGAGCTTCGGCTTTCCGCTCGCCGGCTGCGGAAAGGGAAGAGCGCCAACGAGTGGACCGGCGAGAATCTCGGATCGGATACACTGCTGATCGATCTTGTGGAGGATGACCCGCGCAGCCTTGGCCGGGTTATCCGCCACGCGCGACTGGCCGGCGCTGCCGCTGCCTATGCCCAAAGTGCAACAATTCGGGTCGAGCCGCGCCTGGTATCAATTCTGCAGCGAACGTTCCCGAAGGCGACCGTGGTCCCGGCGCAGCGGGATGTGGTCGGCGACAAACACGCGACTTTCGAAGATCTCGCCTGGGTGTTCGGACGCGACGCCGAAAAGCTTGCTGCCGACTTCGTACCGCTGCGGGCAGATCCTGAACTCGTCGAGGCATTCCGCAAGCGCTATCGGGCGATGACGGATCTGCCGCTGGTCGGTCTCTCCTGGGGCAGCAAGTCCCATACCAAGGACGTGCCTGATTTTCCTGAATGGGCACGGTTCATCGCCCAGACGCCAGCGACATTCGTTTCGCTCCAGTACGGGCAGATCAAGCCGGCGTTGCGGCGCCTTCGCAACGGCAACGACGCGCGTCTGATCTTTGACGACAGCGTCGACCAGATGGTCGACATGGACCGTTTCGCCGCACAGCTCGCCGCACTCGATGCTGTCGTGACGATCAGCAATACGGCGGCCCATCTTGCGGGAGCCATTGGCGTGCCGACTGTTTTCCTCATCGACGATAATTTTCAGACGGCATGGCCAGTGACTGGCGACCGGACACCCTGGTATCCGAAGGGCATTGTCATTCGCAAGGAGGGGCGCCCTTGGTCGCTGGTGCTCGACGAGGCCGGCCGGCGGCTCTCGTCGATCCTGACGACGCTTTCCGACGCTCCCCGGGGACGATAGAACATCGCCGTGCAGAACAGACGAACCATCCTTCAGAAGGCAAAAACCGCCGATCTGCGCCCGCAAGGCGCCGTCGGCAAGCGGCTGCAGAAGGTTCTCGAGCGGGCAAAGGAACTTCTTAGACGTCCTTCGCGCCACGCCGACGAAAGCGCCGAACGGCATATGAGGCTGATGGAGGAAAGCGTGCAGCGTGGTGATTGGCAAACTGCTCGCGACCATGCACTGGCGCTTGGCGTGCTTGGTGAGCAGCTTGGCGATCTCGGCCTGATCAAGAAAGCGGGGCGTGGACTGAGGCGTCTCGACGGAGGAAATCGCATCTGGCAGTTGATGGCGGCGAGCAAGCAGCTGCGCGGCAGGCCCGATTGGGATGGCAGTGATCTTGCGGGTCGCACGCTTCTCGTCGATCGTCGCGAAGGCGACCTGGCGATCTTTTTCCAGTTCGCGTCTTTGCTTGGTCCAGCAGCTGCGGCTGCCGGTCGATGCATCGTCTTCGTCGAGCCGCGACTGGCACCGCTTTATCGCAGAACATATCCTGCGCTCGATGTCAGGATTGAAGGGGAAGAGGACATGGCGGCGGTGGACGCCGATGTCGTTGCCGGTTTCGAGACGCTCGCAAAGCATTTCTGGCCGGACGACCCGGCGGCACGCGCGCCCTTCGTTCCGCTGGAGCCGGACCGCCGACTGGTTGCCGAGCTGCGCGGCACCTATCTCGATGGCGGCCCAGGTCCCCTGATCGGATTTGCTTGGGGAAGCCTCAACAAGAGCAAGGATCTGCCGGCCCTGGACGATTGGCGGACGCTGTTCAGCAGTCTGCCGGGGCGCCTCGTCAGCTTGCAATATGGCGATGTCGGGCCGGCCCTCTCCGAGTTCGAGCGCCACGCGCCGGGGCGCATCATCCATGACGCTTCCGTCGACCAGTTGACGGACATGGACCGCTTTGCCGCCCAAATTGCGGCGCTCGACGCGGTGGTGACGATCAGCAATACCGGCGCCAACCTGGCCGGAGCGCTCGGCGTGCCGACGATTGTCATGCTCGACGACGGGTTTCGACTGTCCTGGCCTGCCTTCGGCGAGACCGTCGCCGCATATCCGAGCGTTCGACTGGCCCGAAAAGGCGGCCGAGCCTGGGCGTCGGCAGTGCAGGAAGCAGGCGGACGGGTCATGCAAATCATCAGCGGAGCTGGCGATGGAAGGTAGCCTACTTCTCGGCCGGTTGCGCCGCGCTGTCGCGCTTGCAGGCTACAAATACAAGGTCTGGTTCCGACGTCACCGCCGGCAGCTCTTCCTTCGCTGGCGCGACGGCGACATTGCCGATCAGATGGCGGATTATCGGCGAAGCGTCGAGTCCCGCGATTGGCCGGCGGCCCTGCCGAAAGCCCTGGCTCTTGGATCCATTGCGAAGTCGAGGGGCGAGGTCCACCTGATCGACGAGCTCAGCAAGGCGCTGATGCGGATGGGCGCTTATGGCGCAGCCGCCGAACTCAGGATCGCCCGACGCCACATCGTCAACGGCCGCGTCGATGGCGAGTGGCTGGGCCAGGATATTTCTGGCCAGACACTGCTGATTGATCTGATGGAAACCGAAAAGCAGGGTCTGGCCACCGCGATCCATCATGCGAGTTCCGTCGGCTGTGCCCTGGAGCGCGCCGCCCGCTCGATCGTGCTGGTCGAGCGCCGCCTGGTACCGCTCTTTCAGCGCACTTTTCCGACCGCCGATGTGCGGCCGGTCGGCGCTGGCGGCAAGGCCGCCTATGCCGAGGCGCAGGCCTTCGCCGGCGTCCAGCATCTGACTGCCGTTTTCGAAACCGACGAGGCGACGATCCGCGAGCATTTCGTGCCCCTTAAGCCGGATCCGGCCCGGGTCGCTGAACTTCGCGCCCGCTACCGGAAGGAAGGACGGCCGTTGGTCGGTATCGCATGGGGCAGCTCCAATCCCGGCAAAGACCTGCCGCCGCTTGCCGCCTGGCGAAACCTGATCGGCCGACCGGACCTCCGGTTCGTCTCGCTGCAGTACGGCCAGATCGAGACCGATCTGAAGATCCTGACCGACGGTGAGCCGGAGCGAATTCTTCATGACAGATCGGTCGATCAGCTCGTCGACATGGATCTTTTCGCCGCGCAGGTTGCCGCGATGGACGCCGTGGTGACCATCAGCAATACCGGAGCGCATCTGGCCGGCGCGCTCGGCATCCCCTCGGTTTTCATTCTGGGCGACGGCTTCAAACGCTCCTGGCCGGTCGAGGGCGACCGCACGCCCTACTATCCATCGGCCGTGCTGGTCTCGAAACGGGAACGCCCCTGGTCCGTGGTGATGGGCGAGGCCGAGTCCATTCTGGCGCCATGGCTCACAAAAGTGAGTGGCTAATGCATGTCGTCCAAAAGCGCGTCACTGAATACGCTTCGACGCGATGCGCATTAAGGAGTTCGGCCGACGGACCGCGGAATGGAGCGCCCGTGTCGAACAGTCGTCGCAACAGGCCAAAAAACATAAGGCATTCCGAACCGGGATATAGTAAAGGCCAATTCGCCCCGCAGAGGATCGCAATTCTTGCCGGCATTTCTGCCTTGTGTTCGAATTAGCCGTAGGCTTAGGCGCCCAGTAATGGGGTTGGTCTGGCCGGCAGCGGTTCGGGCGCCAGCTCTGATAATCTAAAGGAGGTCTCTCCATGTCCTTTCTAAACATGTCCTTTCTAAAATTTTTCCAGGCCAAAGAGCCGCCTCTTCCTCTTATCGTATCCTTTCCAAAATCGGGGCGCACGTGGCTGCGTGTCATGCTGGACGATCTCGGAGTTGAAGTTCAATACATTCACGACGGAACCGACCACAAGTTACTTCGACCGATATCGGGCCTCAAGGAGAATAAATCTCGATACAAGAAGAGAAGAACAATAATGCTTGTTCGCGATCCAAGAGATACGGTGGTCTCAGGGTACTTTCAGGTTCAGAAGCGCCACATGCTTCCAGCGGGATCGTTCAGCGATTTTATCAGAAGCGACAATCATGGGATTGAAAAGATCATCAGATTTAATCTGCATTGGTTCGCGGCCATGCCCCGGATGCGCGAAATCCGGTATCTTCAATATGAAGATATGCATCGGGATACGGCTGGTGTCCTTCGCGCGATCCTTGGATTCCTGAACCAGCAGGCTGACGATCGGACGCTTGTCGAGGTGGCGAACAACCGAACGTTCGACAAGATGAAAGTGAGTGAATCGACCGGTGATCTGTCCGATCGATACGGCAAGATATTACAGCCGCGCGATGCGAATGATCCCGAAAGCTTCAAGGTGCGCAAGGGCAAGATAGGCGGTTACGGGGAATATCTTTCCGAGGACGACGTGGCCTATTGTGACGAGCAGTTGGCTAAGTTCGAATATTGGGAGAAGCTGGACAAGGTTTTTAGCACGAACGGCTTGTGCTACGCTCGCGTCGATAACCGCGCCCGGGTCGCCTTGGGTTAGGGAGCATTGCCGACATGGTGATGCGGACCGGATTCATTTGCGGCTGCGGCCATAGCGGGACGACGTTGATTGCGACGATCCTTGCGTCGCATCCCGACGTCTACCTGCCGCTCCAGGAAACCAACATTTTCTTCAAGTGGACGCCACTGGCCATGTTCCGCTTCTGGAAACTGAAGCGGGCGGCGCTCGATGCTGGAAAGAACCTGCTGCTTGAAAAGACACCGCGGCATATCCGCCGTGTCGCCCGCATTCGCCGGCTCGTGCCCGGTGCGCGTTTCGTCATGCCGGTGCGAGATGGGCGCGACGTCGTAGCGTCCCTGATCAAACGACTTGGCGACCCAACGGAGGCTCTCGACCGCTGGATCAACGACAATGCGCTGGTTCTTGCGGAACGGGGAAAGCCGGATGTGCTGATCTATCGCTATGAGGACCTGGTCGAGAATCCGGCCAAAGTCGTCGAGCAGATATGCGGCTTTCTCGATGTAACCTTCAGCCCGGATCTCCTCGACTATCACAAGAACCCGCAGCAGTGGTTCAAGCCGACCGACGCCAGCGGCGAGACGCCGCATGCGGTGCTCCGGAACCAACAGGTCAATCAGCCGATCTATGACGGGAGCGGAAGATGGCGCTCCGAACTTGGAAACGCCGAGCTACAGGACCTGGTCCAAGGACGAGGTGCCCAGCTTATGAAAGCATTCGGTTATGCATGATGTCGGTTCGGCATCTGCTTGAAATGCCGTCTACCAATCAATTTTGTCGATCAAACCCGTTTTGAACAGGCTGTGAGCTCCTTCGTACAGCATTGACTGTTCGCTCATCGCGCTGAGAGCGGCTTTACCGCTCGATACCTCATGATACTGGCGATATTTGGAAGCGCCGTTCCAATACTGACCTTCCGCCACCGCGACCTGCGCCTTGTCGTTGAAATCGGCGAAGAACTTGAAATGAAGCAGGCCAGCCAATCCCTTTATATAGTTTCGCCAGTAGGGCAGCGGTGAGTGAATCGACGTAAAAATCGTCTGGCGATCAACATATATCAGAGGAAACTTGGTCAACTTGTGCTGCCTGGCGAAAAGCCGGGTTCTCGGGCCGCCTGTGATCTTGAGATGCCGGGGGCTCCTCGTCACCTCATAGCCGCTGCCGTCGAAATGGTCCGCAACTTGCCATGGCGGCACGATGGGATCGAAGGGTACGTCCCAGATGTTTCCGCTCGGATACATGTCGATCATCGGCGCCAGCAGGCGTGTCATTCCGCGCCGCTTGAGCCAGTCGGCCATCGCACCGAGCGGATGCTGATCCATACCGTCATAGACAAGATATTCGTCCGCATCCACGGTCAGATACCAGCGAGGCTGACCATAGATCTGCACAATCCGCTGACGCCAAAGGTTTCCCAGGTCCGACTGCGAATAGGTGATCGGCGAGCTGAATAGATCGACATCTGGCTGCTCGGCCAGAAGCTCAGCTGTTCCGTCTGTCGAGCGGTCATCGAGGACGGCGAATCTGGTGACGCCGAGTTCGCGATAGTGCTTCAGGAACGGGCGTAGCCTGTCCGCCTCGTTGCGGATGACGAGGATCAAAGGCAGGTCATTCGCTTTAAGGGGCGTTATCGGCCGCAGCGATGACACTTCTGCCCGTCTTCCGAAGGTGTGTCTCAGCCGATATATGGCGGTGTCGGTAATCGTCCGGCGGACAATGGCGGGCCAGGTTGCTTTGCTCAAGCCATCGATTCCCCTCATGGCGGTCACCGCCCGGCTGGAGCTGGCGCTGATCCGCTGTTTGCAGTTAATTTCTACATGCAGCACCGTTAGGCAAATCGCAAGCAGTTGCGGACAATGGACACAGGCCTGTTCTGAGTTCCGGCGGGTGAGCTTTCCAAGTGTTGCCGATGCGAGCTGGCCTCTATAGACATCGTCAGATGGCAACAAGGCCGGAGCCCAGACCCCATGTACGCCGGCATTCGTGGCACCGAAATTCAATTCGACAGGCCGCTCCTGTTCGTGCGCCAGCGTTATGCGCCTTTCGGTGGCGGCGAGATCATGTTGGAAAACATCATGGCCGCATTCGCCGCGCGTCAGCGGCGGGTGGCCGTGCTGTCCGGCGACTGGCCGCGTTATGAAGGCATCGAGTTCATCCATTGTGCCGGCCGCCGGTTTCCGCGTTCGCTGCGGGCGACGTCCTTTGCCCAAGCTGCCTGCCGCAAGATCGCCGAGATGCCGCCGGCGCTGGTGCAGAGCAACGATCGCCTCCCGTGCTGCGATGTCTTCCGGGCCGGGGAGGGCGTTCATGCCGCCTATCTTGCCGAGCGGCGGCGTTTCGAGACGCGGCTTGGCAGGGCGGCAATGGCGCTGAGCCCCTTTCACCGCCAGACGCTGCGCCTTGAACGTGCAACCTACGCCAGCCCGAGGCTCAAAGCTGTCATTGCCATTTCGAAGATGGTGGCAGAGGACATTGTCCGTCACTACGATTATCCGGCGGAAAATGTGCACCATATTCCCAACGGGGTGGATCTCGACCGCTTCAACCCGCAGCTGCGCCAGCAGCATCGGGCGACAATCCGCGCGCGGCTCGACGTCGACGAAAACAGGCCGGTCGTCCTGTTTGTCGGCTCGGGCTTTGCGCGAAAAGGACTTCTTGCACTGATGAAGGCGGTCGCTAGGCTCGATGGCGAGCCTGAATTGTGGGTCATCGGCCATGATTCGCGCGCCAACGCCTTCAGGCAGGCCGGTGACAGGCTCGGTCTCGGCGCACGGCTCAAGATGCTGGGGCCGCAGAAAGACATGCTGCCGTGGTACGGCGCGGCCGATATTGCCGTGCTGCCTTCCATCTATGATCCTTTCGGCACAGTGGTCATCGAAGCGATGGCCAGCGGCTTGCCCGCCGTGGTAAGCACCGGCTGTGGAGCGCGCGAGCTTGTCGAGCGGTTCGAGCCGACGCTCGTTTGCGATGCGGCCAGCGAAAGCGACCTCGCTGCAGCGCTCGCGCACGCGCTGCAGTTGTCGTCACGACCTGAGACCGCAGCCCGGGTGAGAGCGGCGGCCGAACACTATGATTTCAATGTCATGATCAAGCGAATGATGGCGCTGTATGAAGGCCTTGATCTGAAATGATTTTCGACTTTGTTGAATTAGGTTAGTACCCTCAGTGTGCTAACGGGCCGGGAGCCGATGCTGCAGATGCATTCGAATGACAGTGGCAGCTTTGATGCCGGAGCATTCTGACCGTGCCGGCGCTCTCGGTCATTATCATCACCCGCAACGAGGAGGCATCCATCGCGCAATGCCTTCGGTCGGTCCATTTTGCCGATGAGATCGTCGTTCTCGACAACAACAGCAGCGACAGAACCAGGGAGATTGCCGGTGCTCTGGGAGCAAAGGTTCTGATGACCGTTGATTGGCCCGGTTTTGGTGCGCAAAAAAACCGTGCGCTGGCCGCGGCAACGGGGGATTGGATCCTCTCGCTGGATGCCGATGAGTGGGTGGAGGCGCCGCTCGGCGCGGAAATAAGGGCCGCAATCGCCGACCCAAAAGCCAATGACGGCTTCGAAATACCGAGAAGATCGCGCTTTTGCGGGCACATTGTCCGCCATAGCGGCTGGTCGCCCGATCTGGTGCTCAGGCTCTTCCGTCGCCGCTCCGGGCGGTTCAGCGACGACACCGTGCACGAGAAGGTATTGGTGAACGGGAAGGTCAGCCGATTGTCTCAGCCGATCGAGCACGATTCCATTACCGACTTGGCAGATGCCCACGACAAGATCGGCCGGTACGCAGAAGCGTCCGCCGCGCAACTGCTTGCCGAGGGCAAAAAAAGCTCGATAGGCAAGGCGGTTTTGCGCTCGGTCTGGGCCTATGTGCGCAGCTATATTTTCCGGCTGGGATTTCTGGACGGTTCCATTGGTGCGATGGTGGCCGCGTATTCGGCCAGCTACACCTATCAGAAATGGGCCCGTGTCGCATTGGGAATGCGAGGCCCGGTCCACCCAAAAAAGCAACGCTGAGGCCAGGACAAATCTGTGAGAAACCGGCTTGGTTGACCGCAATTGTTGCCGAGCCATCGCCAACTAGTTAGTGTACGACCGTAAAAATCGAAAGCCAGGGTAGTGAATATGACTGATGCGTTTAGGGTATTTATCGGATGGGACAGCCGTGAGCCGATCGCGTACGACGTCGCGCGACACTCGCTGCTCAAACATGCGTCGGCGCCTGTCTCCGTCATTCCGATCAAACAGGACGAGATGCGTGCCCGCGGGCTATATTGGCGGGAAAAAGATCCGCTCGCCTCAACGGAGTTCACCTACACGCGCTTCCTCACGCCCTTTCTCGCCGACTACACGGGTTGGGCCCTGTTTTGCGATTGCGATTTCCTGTGGCTTGGTGATGTCGCAGGCCTGCTGAAATATACGGACTCGGACAAGGCGGTCTATTGCGTCCAGCATGACTATACGCCGAAGGCCACAACCAAGATGGATGGTGTGGTCCAGACGTCCTATCCTCGGAAAAACTGGTCGTCGCTGATGCTGTTCAATTGCGCGCATCCTTCGGTCAGATCGCTCACGCCAGAGGTCGTGAATCAGGAAAGTGGCGCCTATCTTCACCGAATGCAGTGGGTTGCCGACAAAGATTTGGGCTCATTGCCGGTAGAGTGGAATTGGCTCGAAGGTTGGAATGAAAAGCCTGCGGTCGGCACACCTAAGGCGGTCCACTATACCAGCGGCGGCCCGTGGTTTGCCGAATGGCAGAATGTCGACTACGCTGATTTGTGGATAGCAGAACGCGACGAGTTCCTGGCTTCCTATCAAGCGGAATCTTCGCAGAGCGCCGTTCGATAAGAACATCGTGTTGGCAGGTGACCTGGGCGCTTCCGAAAGTGGCATTGATTTTCGTGTCGCCAAGGGCGCAGCAACCAGCCGTCAGGCGCTGGGCGTCGACAACAATGCATGTTGCCGCCTGGGGGCGGGACCGAGGCAGATTGCGCCTACGAATCTGGCGGCTCCGGCCGGGTAAACATGCCGCGCTGAGATAAGGATCAGCTCGCGGCAATATGATCGGTTTTGGGGTCCGTCAGCTCTTTCATCGGCCTAGCCGGCACGCGAAAGTCGACCATGCCGTCACTGCGAAGACGCCTCGATCGTTTCCTGGAGAACCGCGGGCCTAAAATACCGCGGCTGCAGCTGAACCATGTCGAGCGCCTGGCGCTGGTCCGTCGCCACGGTGATTTTTCCCTTGCCTATTCGACCGCCGTGCAGAAGGGGCTTCACTACTTCGGCGATGCCCAGGGCTACATCGCTTACGGCAGCAAAACGCGACATCATTTCGCGCTCGGTGATCCAGTGGCTGCCCCGGCCGATCGGCGCGACTATATCAGACGTTTCATCGAGGTTGCCGGCAGCCCGTGGTTCGTGCAGATCGGCGACCAGACGGCGCGCGTGCTTGCCGGGCTTGGCTATCAGGTCAACCGCCTCGGCGTCGACACCAGGCTTGTCCTGCCCAGACACGACTTTTCCGGAAAGCGCAATGAGACAGTGCGCTATTCCGAACGCTGGCTCTTGAAGAAGGGTTTTTCCTTCGCAGAGGACAACGGGACTGTCTTCCTCGACGAGATTGCCAGGCTCTCCCAGAATTGGCGGGCCGACCGCATCGTCAAGCGCTGGGAGATGAGATTTCTCAACAGGCCCTTTGCCGATCACCTTGGCGTCGATATGCGCCGTTTCGTCCTGCACGGTCCGGATGGGGAGCTCGTGGCCTTGCTGGATTTCGATCCGCTGTTCAGCGACGGCAAGGTCATCGGCTACACCACCTCGTTCAAGCGCAAGCACATCGATGCCTCGGCGCATGCCGAGATCGGCCTGACCAAATTCGCGGTCGACCGCTTTCGCGATGAAGGTGTTTCCGTCGTCACCCTAGGCCTGTCGCCGCTTGTCGAAATCGGACCTAGCGGGTTTGCCGAAAGCGATTTCTGGCGGCACGCCTTCCAGCGTGCCTATGACTCCCTCTGGGTCAATCGCACCCGCTTCAATCTGCAGGGGCAGGCGGCCTTCAAGCGCCGGTTCCATGGTGTCGAAGAGCCGACCTATCTTGCCTTTCGCAAGGGGACCTTTTTCGAAGCGCTTTCTCTGCTCCGGCTGATCAGGGCCGTCTAGTGCCTAGTGGCTGAGCGCTCGTCGTCTCCTAGTATCGTCGACCTCACACCGGTCAGGCTCGTTGTTTAGGTGGGAAAGGAATGCCGCGGCGGGAAGCAAAAGACCGGCTGCGAATCGCCGGCCCATTCTGCGGCGTCCCCCAGTCCCGCCGGGCACGTTTGGCAGCCTGAGAACGGCTTCGCGTCAGCGCCAAGGGGTCGGATTTACGGTTGCTGCAGCGTACCGCCGGGAATAACGAGGGTACCCTGGCCTGGCCTTGAGTATCTGAAGCCTATGAAGAACAAAGCAACGATGATCAAACAAATGACGATGACCGCGACGACGCTGCCAGGATGGTGTCCGGTATCTGGCGGTTGGACCATTGCCTTCCCGTATGGCTATCGCCGCTGACCTTCTTCATCTTCCAACCGAGCATGACGACTGTCAATGGATACGGGAGTTGCGCCCGCCATCCAATCAGCCGACTGCAGCGTCGATCACGTTGCGCGTTGCTGACCGAAGCTGATGATGGACCTAACCACAGCTTGTCCCCAAGCACGCTTCCATCGCTGCGAAGCGTTGAAGGGCGGCGATCCACCGCGGCTTAGTCAGGCCGGAAACAGGAATGCAGCAGCGGGATCGAAAAAGACCTGCCGGCTGCAGGGCCACACATCCTGCGATTGCATGGCGGCGGAGGTCGGCCTGATGTCAACCTCCTGTCCAGCGGCGATGCGCGCGACGATCCGCCGGCGCTCGCCGTAAAATGCGATGTCGACGATCTCGACATTCAGTTCCGCGCTCGCCGGGCTCCGCTCCATGCTAAAGGCTTCGGGCCGGATCATCAGCCTGGTCTTCTGGCCTTTGCCGAACGTGCCGTTGGCCCTGACTCCGGATATCACCGAACCGTCTGTCATGCGGATCGTTGTCGTGCCGTTGGTGGTGCCGAGATGTTCGGCGGCGAGGAAATTCGAATTGCCGATGAAGCCGGCGACGAAATCGGTCGCCGGCCTGAGATAGAGATCCTCGCCGGTGCCGGTCTGCTCGATGCGGCCATCCTTGAACAGGGCGATTCGGTCCGACAGATGCAGCGCCTCTTCCTGATCGTGGGTGACGTAGAGAATGGTGACGCCGGTCTGGCGATGGATGCGGCGGATTTCGCCCTGGATTTCCTCGCGCAGCTTCTTGTCGAGCGCCGACAATGGCTCGTCCATCAAAAGGATCGGAGGATCGTAGGCCAGCGCCCGGGCCAGCGCGACGCGCTGCTGCTGGCCGCCCGACAGCGCACCGGGTAAGCGTCCGGCAAAGCTTTCGAGCCGCACCAGGGCCAGCATGTCGGCGACCTTTTTCTTCACGTCGGCGTCCGGCCGGCGGCGAACCCGCAGCGGAAAAGCGACGTTTTCGGCCACCGTCAGATGCGGAAACAGCGTGTAGCGCTGGAAGACCATGCCGATGTTGCGCTTATGCGAAGGCACTGCAAGCAGTGATTTTCCTTCCAGCAAGACATCGCCGGAAGTCGGGTCCTGAAAGCCGGCGATCGCGTAGAGCGTCGTCGATTTTCCCGAACCGGAGGGCCCGAGGAAGGTCAGGAACTCGCCCCTGGGAATGTCCAGCGTGACGTCGTGCACGGCGACGATCGCCCCGAACGCCTTGCGCAGATTGCGGATGGAGAGGAAAGGGTGGGTCATGTCCGGAACTTTCGGTGCAGCAGCGCCGTCATCACCATCAGGGCAAGCGTCAGCCCGACCAGCAGGCTGGAGGCAGCGGCGATCACCGGACTGAGGTCCGACCGCAGACTGCCCCAGATCTTGACGGGCAAGGTTTGCAAGCTGGGGCTGGCCATGAAGATCGCCACCACGACTTCGTCCCACGAGGCGAGGAAGGAAAAGATCGCGGCGGAGAAGATGCCGATCCGGATCGACGGCAAGGTGATCCTGAGCCTGGCCTCGAGCGGGCTTGCCCCGCAGACGATTGCCGCGTCCTCGATCGACTTGTCGAACCCTTCGAGCGCGGTGGCGATCGGAATGATGGCGAAGGGCAGCGCCAGCACGGTGTGGGCGATGACGAAGCCGATGGTGGTGCCGCCGAGGCCAAGGCGAAGGAAGAAGGCGTAGATGGCGATGGCGAAGACAACGACGGGCAGCACCATCGGCGTCAGCAGCAGGCCGCGCAGGATCTCACGTCCGGCAAACCGTCCGCGAACCAGGGCAAAGGAGGCGAGCAGGCCGATCGCTACTGCCAGGATCGCCGTCATGGTGGCGATTCGGGCGCTGGTCAGCGCGGCGTTGAGCCAAGCCGGATCGGCAAAAAGCTCCTGGTACCATTTGAGCGTCCAGCCGGGCGGCGGAAAAGCCAGCCAGCGCGACGAGCCGAAGGAGAGCAGGACGATGAAAACCACCGGCAACAGAAGAAAGCCGGCGACCAGCGCGGTGAAGCCGAGCAGGGCAACCCGTAGCCAACCCATGCGGTCATAGTCGAGCAGCATCTCAGATGCCTCCGCTCGTGCGCCTGGCACCGACAAGGCGCAGCTGCAGTGCGTAGAGAACCATGGTGACGACAAGCAGGATGAAGGCAGCGGCGCTGCCGAGCCCCCAGTTGAGCAGCGACTGGACCATTTGCGCGATCATTTCGGCAAGCATCATGTTCGACGTGCCGCCGAGCAGTGCCGGCGTTACGAAGTAGCCGAGCGACATGACGAAGACCATCAGGCCGCCGGCCGCGACGCCGGGCAGCGACAGCGGCACGAGGATGCGGCGGAACGCCTGGAAAGGGCTTGCGCCGCACAGCGACGCCGCACGCAGCGTCATCGGATCGATCGCCCGTAACGTGCCGACCAGCGGCAGGATCATGAAGGGCAGCATGATATAGACCATGCCGATGGTGACGCCGGTGAGATTGTTGATGAGCGGCAGCGGGTGGTCGATGACGCCGATGGTCATCAGCGTCCGGTTGATCACGCCGGTACGCTGCAGGAGCACCATCCAGGCATAGGTGCGGGTGAGCAGGTTCGTCCACATCGACAGAATGATGATGCCGAAGATGATCGAGGCCAGTCCCGAAGGCATGATCGCCAGCATCCAGGCGACCGGAAAGGCGACAAGGACCGTGGCGACGGTGACCAACGCCGCGACCAGGAATGTGTTGAAGAACACCCGCGCATAGGTGCCGTCACCAAGCAGGGCCGCATAGTTCTGCAAGCCTGGCTCGGGCTCCGTGACACTGCGCAAAAGCAGCGCCAGCACGGGGACGACGAAGAACAGCACAATCAGAATCAGGGCCGGCAGCAGGCCATTGAGACCTGCCGGCACCCGCACCGTTCCAAGGTTCCGGCGTGTTTCGACCGACATGACAGCGACCCGGCTACGGGACGAGACGGAGCGAACCGTCTCGTCCATTGCGGTTCAAGGGCGGGCTTATTTCGCCTGCCAGGCATACCAGCGCGCGGCGATGGTGTCGCGATTGGCGGCCCAGTAGTTCATGTCGAGATTGATCTGTCCGTCGACATGAGCGTCCGGCAGCGATTTCACGGCATCGGCCGGCATCTCTGCCTTGGCCTTGGTGTTGATCGGCGCATAACCGCTGGTTTCGGCAAATTTGGCCTGGCCGGCGGGGCTGCTCGCCGCGGCGAGGAATTTCATCGCCGTATCCTTGTTCTTGGCACCCTTCGGTACCACCAGAACGTCGGCGGCGGTCAGGTTCTGATTCCAGGAGACGCCGACATCGGCGCCATCCTTGTCCAGTGCGAAGACGCGGCCGTTCCACAGCTGGCCGAACGTCGCTTCGCCGGATGCGATCAATTGCTGCGACTCCGCCCCGCCGCTCCACCAGACGATGTCCGACTTGATGGTGTCGAGTTTCTTGAAGGCGCGATCGAGATCCAGCGGATAGAGCTTGTCCGCCGGGACACCATCGGCCAGCAGCGCGATCTCGATGACACCGGGCGCCGACCATTTGTAGAAGGTCCGCTTGCCCGGGAACTTCGTCAGGTCGAACATGTCGGCCCAGCCGGCCGGTTCACCCGAAACGGCGCCCTTGTTCCAGGCGAGCACGAAGGAATAGTAGAAACTGCCGACGGCGTGATCGGTGGTGAAGCGCGGATCGAGGTCGGCCTTCGGCACGGCCTTGAAGTCGATCGGCTCGAGCAGACCGTCCTTGGCCGCCTTGATGGCGAAATCCATCTCGACATCGACGACGTCCCAGTTGACACTGCCGCTGTCGACCATCGCCTTCAGCTTGCCGTAGTCGGTCGGGCCGTCCTGCATGACCTTGATGCCGGATGCAGCGGTGAACGGCTCGGCCCAGGATTTGGTCTGCGCTTCCTGGGTCGTCCCGCCCCAGCTGGTGAACACCATGTCCTCGGCTTTTGCGGCCGTCGTTGCCAGAACTGTCGTTGCAATAAATCCGGCAAGGAAGCCGGTGATGATCAGTTTCATGTCGTTCTCCTCTGTTGTTTTCGTTGTTGTCTGTTCGCGATCGGTCGTTTTCGCCTTGATCGCGCATCTCCGGCCAGCGGCGGCTACCGCATGACAAAAGGATCGGGAATCGGGTCGTCGGAGGTGCGTATCCACACCGATTTCGAACGCGTGTAGTCGCGGATCGCATCGAGGCCGCCCTCGCGGCCGAGCCCGGATTGGCCGTAGCCGCCAAACGGAACCAGCGGCGAGACCGCCCGATAGGTGTTGATCCAGACCACGCCGGCATGGATGCCGCGCGCCATGCGGTGGGCTTTTGCCAGATTGGTGGTGAACACGCCGGACGCCAGGCCGAACTTCGTGTTGTTGGCGAGCGAAAGCGCTTCAGCTTCGCTGTCGAAGGCTAGCACACAGAGCACCGGGCCGAAGAGCTCTTCGCGCACGCAGGCAAGGGTCTGATCAGGCGCGTCGATAATCGTCGGCGCGTAATAGAAGCCGTCCGCCATGCCCGCGGGGCGGATGCCGCCGGTGACCAGTTGCCCGCCCGCGGCCAGGCTTTCAGCAATGATCTTCTCTATCCATTCGCGCTGGCGCGAGGTGGCGAGCGGTCCCATTTCGATCGCGGGATCCTGCGGATCGCCAATCCTGATCGCCTCGGCTTTGCGCTTGAGCCGGGCGAGGAATTCGTCCTTCACGGAGCGCTGGACCAGCAGCCGCGAGCCGGCGACGCAGCTCTGGCCGGTGGCAGCGAAGATGCCGGCAACGACCGCGTTGGCGGCGCTGTCCAGATCGGCATCGGCAAACACCACGACCGGGCTTTTGCCGCCGAGCTCGAGCGTCGTGAAGGCGAGGTTTTCCGCCGTATTCCTGACGATCTGCCGAGCGGTCGAGGGACCGCCGGTGAAGGCGACGCGGGCGACGAGCGGATGACTGGTCAGCCGGTGACCGCAATCGTGGCCGAAGCCGGTCAGGATGTTCACGGTCCCGGCGGGAAATCCCGCCTCATGGACGAGTTCGGCGAAGGCCAGCAACGGGGCAGGGCCGTCTTCCGATGCTTTCAGAACGATGGTGCAGCCGGCCGCCAGCGCCGGCCCGAGCTTGACGGCGGACAGGAAGAGCTGCGAGTTCCACGGCACAATGGCGGCGACGACGCCAATTGGCTCCGGCCGGATGGTCACTTCCATGTCGGCCTTGTCGATGGGGACAAACGAGCCCTCGTGCTTGTCGGCCAGCCCGCCATAATAGCGGTAATAGTCGCCGACATAGGCGATCTGGGCGCGGGTCTCGCGGATGATCTTGCCGGTATCGCGCGTCTCGAGTTCCGCCAGCCGGTCGGCATTGGCGACCACCAGATCGCTGAGCCGCACCAGAAGCTTGCCGCGTGCCGTTGCCGTCATTGCCGGCCACGTGCCTGAGCCAAGCGCCCGGTGAGCAGCTTCGACGGCGCGGTCGACGTCATCAGACGATGCAGCGGGCATCTTCGCCCATGGCGCGCCCGTCGAGGGATCGATGCTGTCGAAGGTCGCCGCCACTTCGACGAAGCTGCCGTCAATATAGTTCCTGAATTGAGTGGTGCTCATCGCAACCCAGCTTTCGGCTCGGAAAAGGCCGGCATCACCCTGTCGATGAAGAGCTGCAGCGATTTCTTCTTGCGCCGATGGGAAAGGCCGCTGTCGATCCAGATCGAATACTGATCGTAGCCGAGCGCTTCGTAGGCTTTCAGCCTGGCGATCACCTCGTCGGCTTCGCCAATGACCAGGTTCTGCTTGATCTTGTCAGGCGCATATTGCGGCATGGGCGCGATCTCGTCTTCGGTCAGCGCTTCCATTATGCCCTGGTGCACCGGCTTCTTGTTCTGGAACCAGGCGCCGAACTGGCAGTAGAACTGCGACAGATCCTGCGCGAGCCGGTCAGCCTCCGCGGCATCCTCGGCGACGAAAGTATGCATCAGCAGCATGATCTCCGGCCTTGGTACGTCGGGGTGGGCATTACACGCTGCGTTGAAACGCTCCATCAGGCTGGCCACTTCGCCATCGCCGGAGGCAAGCGGCGTCACCTGGACGTTGCATTTGCTGGAAACCGCAAAGTCGTGCGAGTTCGGATCGCGTGCGGCCACCCAGATCGGCGGATAAGGCTTTTGCAGCGGCTTGGGCGACGAGGTGGTCGACGGAAACGACCAGAACTCGCCGGCGAGTTCGAAATCACCATCCCAAAGGCCGCGGATCGCCGGCACCATCTCGCGCATACGCTGGCCGGCACCCCAGGCCTCGAGGCCCGGGAAAAGTCGCTGGTATTCGTAAGCGTAGGCGCCGCGCGCAATGCCGATGTCGAGACGGCCGCCGGTGACGACGTCGGCCATCGCTGCTTCGCCGGCAAGCTTGATCGGGTGCCAGAACGGCGCGACGATGGTTCCTGTTCCGAGCCGGATGCGCCTGGTTTTGGCGGCGAGCCAGGCGATGTTGATGAACGGGTTCGGCGAGATGGTGAATTCCATCCCGTGATGCTCGCCGATCCAGGCAGTCTCGAATCCTGCCTCTTCCGCCTGCAGAACCAGCTCCTCCAGCTCGCCGACAAGCTCGGAATGCGGCTTTGCCAGATCCGATCGCTCCATGTGCACGAAAAGCGAAAACTTCATCGGTTTCACCCGCGGCCGGAAAGAGGAATTTGAGAAGGCGAGGGCTTGGCGAGCGGCCGGACTTCACCTTCGACCTCGTTGCCGACATAGACGCCGAATGCATCTTCCGTACGTTCGCGCGCATAGCGGGCAAGCATCGAACGCACTGCGGGATCGGCGATCTTCAGATCCGCGATCTTCTCGATGTCGACAAGCCGCATCTGGCGATCGTCGGAATAGGATCCCTCGAGCGTTCCGCGATAATAAACATGCGTGCGCCAGGGTTCGGCGGCATCGTCCCACACCGCGAACAGGAAGCCGAGCTGGGCGTCTATGGCCTTGGCGGCAAGGCGCCCCTTGAGGCTGCGCGCATCGTTGGGCGTGCCCAGTCCGCGCCCCGCAGGCAATTCATAAATCCCGTCGGCCGTTGCGAAGAACAGCACACGGCCCTCGTTCTCGAGAATGGCGCCGACCTCCGTATCGGGGGGCGCCGCCGCCAGCGCCTCCTGGCTGAGGCCAGGCGTGACGTAGGTGCCTCTGCAATAACCGAGGGGCTGGGCTCCGTTGTGGCTGAAGTCGCGGACGCGGCCGATGAGGATCGAGTGATCGCCAGCATCGACCAGCTGCTCCATGCCGCAATCGAACACCGCAACGCAGCCGTCGATCAGCGGATTGCCAGTGCGGCCCGGTTGCCAGCTCACGGCCGCGAACTTGTCCGCTGCTTTGGAAGCGAAGATGCCGGAATGGGCCTTCTGGTCCTCTGACAGGATGTTGATGGCGAAACCTCTCGACGTCGAAAAAGCACTGTGCCCCAGCGCCCTCTTGGCGATGCAGACAAGCACCAGCGGCGGCTCGAGCGAGACCGAGGTGAAGGAGTTGGCGGTGAAGCCGCGCGGTTCGCCTTCCGCGCTGATCGTGGTGACGATGGTGACGCCGGTCAGGAACGAGCCGAGTGCGCGCCGGAATTCGCCGCTGTCAAAGACTGCATCCGTCTCCGGCTTCACGCCAGCGTCTCCTTCCGTGTCGAGAAATTCCATGATGTGTTTGGTCACTTTTTCAGGTGAAGCCATTGCCATCATGTGCCTTTCTCCATTGAGCACGAGGCATTGACCGTGCGGCGCAAGCCTCGCCATCGCCGCCGACATGGCCGGGGTCGAATTGCTGTCTTGCGACCCGGTCATGAACAGGGCTGGTGCGGCAAGACCGGGGAGAGCATCGGCATGCTCGGCATCGGCACGGGCAAAGAGGCGATAGGTGCGCGCGTAGCCTTCGGGTTCGACCCTTTCAAGGGCGGCGCGCGCTGTGGTGGCCGCCCCGATAAGGTTCGCCGGCAGCGGGTCGCCGAACCAGCGGGCAAGCGTAGCCGCAATGGCGGAAGGGTTGCCACGAGGGCCAAGCGCGGCCGCCCGCTCGCGCACGGCCTGCGTCAAGGCCGCGGGGCGGCGGAACACCGCGTTGAGGCACACGATGGCGCGAACGCGCAAAGGGGCGCGAAGGGCGATTTCCAGTGCGACCAGCGCGCCCATCGAATGGCCGACGATCGACACCGACGCCACGCCAAGATGGTCGAGCAGGCGAACCGCCTGATCGGCGAAATCCGACAGGCTGGCTTCTTCCGGCGGCAGCGGTGAAACGCCGTGGCCGAGCATGTCGATGGCGATCAGGTCATGATGGTCTTTCATCGCCGCGATCTGATCGTGCCAGATCGCGGCGTTCATGCCGACACCGTGAATGAGCAGAACCGGCGCGCCGGAGCCGGCGCGGATGAAGCCGGTGCCGTCCGGAGCCGTGTCCCGGACCCATGCGGTGGCAGCGACGTCAGCCATGCAGGTCTCCG
Organism: Mesorhizobium sp. M0678; assembly: GCF_040320505.1. Classification (NCBI taxonomy): domain Bacteria; kingdom Pseudomonadati; phylum Pseudomonadota; class Alphaproteobacteria; order Hyphomicrobiales; family Phyllobacteriaceae; genus Mesorhizobium; species Mesorhizobium sp. M0678. Next base: position 511,072 of record NZ_JAMYPT010000001.1, read on the forward strand.
ACCTCCTTGAGGTCCTGATAGCGGTCGCCGATACGATGGTGCGGGCGGCCACCAATCGAAGCGCCAAGCGCCACTACCAGCTCATCGGGCGCTGGCGCGTCGCCGATTTGGAAATGTACGGTCAGATAGTGGGAGCGGCGGCCTTCGTCGTTCTTGTCCATCAGCGGGATCATGATCGGGGTGTTCGGCCCTCCGCGCAGATTGGTGAAGGCGAGATAGGTCTTGGCGCCGACGGCGCGACGGTAATGGTTGCCGAAATGCAGCGTATGGATCAGCGCCGATGCATGCTCGATCTCGCCCGCCGTGCCGCAGACCGCGGCCTTGCCATAACCCTCTATCGCCTCGCCGGAACCGGCGACGGCGATAATCTCGCGGGTCAGCAGTTCACCGAGGACGGGAGCAATAGCGCGGATCTCCGGCGACAGGTCGTCGGTGAAACCGCGGCCGGCCCAGGGATTTGTCAGCACAGCCGCGACACCGATCAGACGCAGCGGTTTTGGGGCTTCCTTGCCGCCCTCGATTAACGTGTTCTCGATGTACGTGACGATCTTTCGAATGGCTGGTTTCATGAAAGTCCTCGGTCGCCACGGCGCTGTGCAACGCCGAAATCTTTACATCATCTTATGGTATACCATACTATGGAGCACCAGAAGCCTTGTCAATCGGCTATGGAATCTGTTTTGTGGCCGGATCGGGGTAGGGAGAGAAAATGTCAGGCGATACGCTGCGGATCGACCGCTCTGCCAAGACGCTGAGGACGCTGGCGCTGGAGCGCATGCGTGAGGCGATCATGGGCTTCCATTTCCAGCCTGGTGAAAGGCTGGTCGAGCGGCCGCTATGCGATCAGCTCGGGGTAAGCCGTTCCGTCGTGCGCGAGGTGCTGCGGCAGCTGGAGGCGGAAGGCCTGGTGCAGATGATACCGGGCCACGGACCCGCCGTGGCCAAACCGGATCTCGGCCGCACCGACGAAATCTATGAATTGCGGGCGCTGCTCGAGGGCATCGCGGCGCGGGCTTGCGCCCTGACAGCCACGGACGCGCAGATCGCCTCGCTCGATGCCGCCTTGACGAACCTGCTTGAGGCGTGGGCGTCCGGTGCGCCTGTCGAGGTGATGCGGGCAACGACCAAGTTCTACGAAACGCTGTTCGAGGCGGCGGACAAGCGCATTGCCTGGGAAATCGTGACGGGGCTGAATGTCCGCATCAACCAGCTCCGCTCAATGACGATCGCGTCGGAGAACCGCCGCGAGCCGGCGATCGCCGAAATGACCGAAATCATGGATGCAATCCGGTCGCGCAAGCCGGACGAGGCGGAGGAGGCGGCGCGGCGGCATGTCGAATCCGCGTGGCAGATCGCCCGCAACACGCTTCGCCTTGGCTGACTGGTATGCCGCCGGCGGTCCATCGTTCCACGGCAGGCATCTAACTGGTGCGTACAGTGACATGTGTGACATGCCAATTTGCTTTCAGTTGCGGCGGCAAAATCGTATATCGGGTCAGTTAGGTGTGCATCTCTTGCCAAATTGCTCTGTCATTCGAACGGAGTATCGGACGGACTGAGACAGAAAAAATAGTAAAATGAATATGTTACGCCACAAAGTTGCCGTGGCGCCGATGATGGACTGGACGGACCGGCACTGCCGGTTCTTCCATCGCCAGCTGACGCGCGAGGCGCTGCTCTACACCGAGATGGTGGTGGCCGATGCGGTCATCCACGGCGCACGCGAGCGGCTGCTCGGCTTCGTCGACAGCGAACATCCGGTGGCGCTGCAACTCGGCGGCGCCGATCCGGGAAAGCTGGCCGAGGCGGCGCGCATCGGCGAAACCTTCGGCTATGATGAAATCAACCTCAATGTCGGCTGCCCGTCCGACCGCGTCCAGTCGGGCACCTTCGGCGCCTGCCTGATGAAGACGCCCGTGCTCGTCGCGGATTGCGTCGCGGCAATGAAGGCGGCGGTGAAAATACCGGTTACCGTCAAGTGCCGCATCGGCGTCGATGAGCAGGATCCGGAACCGGCACTCGATGCGTTGGCCGATGCTGTTTTCGCGGCCGGCGCCGACGCGCTGTGGGTGCACGCCCGCAAGGCCTGGCTGGAAGGACTGAGCCCAAAGGAAAATCGTGACATCCCACCGCTCGACTATGACCGCGTCTATCGGCTGAAAGCCAGAAAACAAAACAAATTCATCGGCATCAACGGTGGCATTCAATCTCGCGCAGAGGCGCTGACGCATCTCGACCATGTCGATGGCGCCATGCTCGGCCGCGCCGCCTATCACACGCCAGGGATACTGACCGGCATCGATGCCGCGTTTTACGGCAGCACTGCTGAGTCGTTCGATTTTGCCGCACTGATCGATGCCATGGCGGATTACGCGTCACGCCATATCGAGCAGGGCGGACGCCTCGGGCATGTCACCCGGCACATGGTCGGGCTGTTTCACGGCCTGCCCGGTGCACGCCGCTACCGGCAGATCCTCTCCACCGATGCGACACGGCCGGGTGCCGGACCGGAGGTGCTGAAGTCAGCCTTCGCAGAGGTCGATTTCGGCCGGACCGCGGAGGCGGCCTGAGGAAAAACTTAATCCCGCAAAATCATGCGATCGCCACGGACGTCGAAGCCCGATAGCGAGCCGATGAAATTCATGCCGAGAAGGCTCTGGCCGAGCGTGCCTGGTGCGGCGATCATGATGGGCATGTCCTTGCGCACGATGCCGCCGATCGACAGTTCGTCGGTTCGCACCGCCGCCGCGCGTGTCATGCCGTTGGCGGTAGAGATCGGTATGGTGAAGCGGAGAGCCGCCGAATTGAACCCGACCGCCAGAGCGTCCTCGGCGGTCAGCACGGTGCTGGTCGCGCCGGTATCGACAACCGTCAGGATCGGCGTGCCGTTGATCGTGACGCGCGCTTCGAAATGGCCGCTGCCGGCCTTGTCCAGGGTGACGGTGGCATGGCCTTCTTCCACGCCCAGCGCCAGCGGACTGCCGGGAACAAGGCCGGCGGTGACGCGGCTGGCGAAATCCTGCAACTCATAGCGGTACTGATAGCCGGCGATCAGCGCCAGCACGATGGCACCCCAGGCGCCGAGGCTGCGGGCCATGGTGCCTAACGGCCTGCCCGATCTGAGCAGGCCGGCGCCGACGAGCGCCGCTAAAGCGCCAAGCCAGATCAGCTGGCTGAAATCGTAATTCTCAATGCCGAACGTACTGCCGGCGGAATCGTTGAGCATGAGCAGGAGCACACCCGCCCCGATCGCGACGATCAGAATCCACAACAGTCGGTTCATCTCTGCGGCCGGTTCACGAGAGGGCGTCGCGTTCGCGTGCCATGCGGCTGCGACGGGTTTCCCGGCGGGGGCGTCGCTCGACCGTTTCCAGCCTTGCCGGCAGCTCGGCCATGACGCTGCGGCGGGTTTGCGGGGTCATGTCGATCCAGGCGGCGATTTCCTCGCGCGTGCGCCCGCAACCGAAACAGAAGCCGGTTTTCATATCGATCGAGCAGACCAGGATGCACGGGGATTCAATGGCCGTCATAAGGATTTCCTTGGCTAGCCTCCACATGGTGCAACGACAAAGTCAATGCAAGCCCTCCGGGAAGCGCCGCCAACGAATGCTTTCGCGTCAATACCGCCAAGTTGTACCGGGCCTGGAGGTTGTGCCGGCTTGAGGTTGTGCCGGCTGGCCAAGGCGGCTATGCCGCTCACCAATTCACACGGACGATCGCCATCGACATGACCAGCGCGCTGCCTTTCGACGATTTTCGCGACCTCCTGGTGAGCCTGCCGCCGGGAGATATGGCGGCCAAGGCCCGCGTGCGTCAGTTGTTTGCCAAGGCAGACAAGCCCAAAGGCTCGCTTGGCCGCATCGAGGACATCGCCGCCTGGCTTGCCGGGTGGAGCGGCCGCGCGCCGCCGGCGGTGACGCGGCCATTGGTGGCGATCTTTGCCGGCAATCATGGCGTCACCCGCCACGGCATTTCGCCGCGCCCCGCCGCCGCCACGGCAAATGCAGTCGAGCTCTGCGCCGCCGGCGGTGCAGCAATCAACCAGATCTGCATCGCCAACGATCTCGGCTTGAAGGTGTTCGATCTGGCCCTGCACATTCCGACAGCCGACATTACGGAGGATGCGGCACTGGACGAGCGCGGTTGTGCCGCTACCATGGCCTTCGGCATGGAAGCGATTGCCGGCGGTACCGACCTGCTTTGCCTTGGCGACCTCGGCGTCGGCAATTCGACTGTCGCCGCGGCCCTTTGCACGGCACTGTTCGGCGGCACCAGCGCCGACTGGGTCGGCCCTGGATCAGGGGCGGACGCGGCGATGCAGAGGCGCAAGGCGGAGGTGGTCGATGCCGCGGTCGCGTTTCACGGCGCGAGCCTCAAGGACCCGCTGGAAGCGCTGCGCCGGGTCGGCGGGCGGGAATTCGCCGCGATCTGCGGCGCCATTCTGGCGGCGCGGATGCAGAAGATCCCGGTGCTGCTCGATGGGTTTGCGGTGACTGCGGCCGCTGGTGTCCTACATACCGCCAACCCCGCCGCGCTCGATCATTGTCTCCTCGCAAGCCTGTCGCCAGAGTCTGGTCATGCCAAGGCCGCCGAGCGCCTCGGCCTTCGCCCGCTGCTCGATCTGGGCGTCAGTCAAGGCGAGGGGGTAGGGGCGGCGCTTGCCGCCGGCTTGGTCAAGGCGGCCGCGCTGACCAGCTCCGGCATGGCAGCCGCGGTCCGCGGTTAAGCATTCAGCGCCGGCGCGAGGCAACCGCCTTGGTCGGCAGCGCCGGCAGTTCCTCCATCACCCGGCTCAGCGGGAAGATGGCGATCGCCTCGGTGCCTTCGCGCAGCCTGGAATGGAGCTGGAATTCGCCGCCATGCATGGCCAGCAGGCCTTGCACGATCGGCAGGCCAAGCCCGGTGCCCTGTTCGGCGCTCTTGATGGCGATCGAGCCCTGGCCGAAGGCCGAAAGCACGATCGGAATCTCGTCTTCCGGTATGCCCGGCCCATTGTCCTTGACGGAGAGATATTGCCCGCCGCCCGCCGTCCAGCCGACGCGCACGCGGATTTCGCCGCCGGTGGCGGTGAACTTGATGGCATTGGACAACAGGTTGAGCGCAATCTGCCGCACCGCGCGTTCGTCGGCGAACAAGCGCGGCAAGGCGTTTTCGAAATCCTGGACGATGCGGATGTCCTTGTTGCGCGCCTTCAGCTCCATCATGTGGCAGCAATCCTCGACGACGGAGAGCAGCATCATCGGCTCCTCGTTGAGCTGGTAGCGGCCCGCTTCGATGCGCGACAAATCGAGAATTTCGTTGATCAGGTCGAGCAGATGCTGTCCGGAGTCGTGCACGTCACGGGCATAGTCGCGATAGGTCGGGTTGCTCATCGGGCCGAGCACCTCGTTGGCCATCACTTCGGAAAAGCCGAGAATGGCGTTGAGCGGCGTGCGCAGTTCGTGGCTCATCGAGGCCAGGAAACGCGATTTCGCCAGATTGGCGTCTTCCGCCCGCCGCCGTGCCTCGTCCGACATCGATTTCGCCGTCTCCAGTTCGGCGATCAGCGCATCCTTTTCGGAGCGGAACGACAGCAGCATCAGCGAGGAACGGTTGAGCTGGCGCGCTACATAGGCGAAGAAAGGCAACGAGGCGATCAGCAAGCCTGCCATGATCACTTCGACCGGCATCCATAATTTCGCACTGGCATAAGCATAGATGGCGACCGGGAGGGCGAAGGTCGCCAACAGCGCACCGCGCAGGGACGAGGCCAGGATCGCGGTTGCCGACATGGCGAGCAGCAGCACCACCGCCTTGGCGACCTGGAACTGATCCATTTGGCAAGTTTCGCAGCCGAGCCATGCGAACCAAGCCCAGCCAAGCCCGCACAGAAAATGGCCGATCAGGAAATCCCTATGCGTTTCCAGCGGGTTGAGTTCGGACGCTTGAGTGACGCGTCTGGCCATGAATGCAACGATGGTATAGCAGATGAATGTGAACAGCGCCCAGACGCCGATCTCCTTGCCGATGCCCGCGAACAGGCCTGCCGCGGCCGTTGCCAGAACGAGCAGCGGAATGACGATCACGCCGCCGGTCATCGAAAGCGCGTGGAGCTTCAACAGCTCGCGGTCGAAGTCGGGATTTCCGGCTTGCTGCGAAAGACGGTCGCGCGTCTTGCGCACCGCGCGCGCGACATCGCTGTTGCGATGGCGTTTCCTGCGGTCCACAATAAACTTGTCCGCCGTGGTCGAGCGTTGCAGGGGCATGAAGTCTTCAATTTACGCGGGCAGCAATTTCAAATCGTTAAGCTACGTTCGAATGATTAACCAACGGTTTGCCATATGAGCCGTTCGTGGTCGCGATGGCCGCGCCAGCGATACTATGCGCCACGTCCGCGAAGCCTGTGGCGCCGAGTAATGGACTATGGGCTGACACTCATCGTGCTCGGCCTGGCGATCCTCCTGGCGGCGCGCCTCGACCGGATCGAGACGCGCAAGACGGAGGGCGCGGCCACCGTCAATGACGGCGATAGCATCACCCTCGGCAGCGAGCGTGTCCGCATGCGTGGCATCGACGCGCCGGAATATTCGCAGATCTGTCGCAAGGACGGTGCCGACTATCCTTGCGGCAAGCTCGCGCGGCAGTCCCTGGTGCGGTTGATCGGCGGCAAAGCCGTCTCCTGCAGCGGCTGGCAGCGCGACCGCTACGGCAGGCTGCTCGGCGACTGCAAGGCCGGCGGCAAGGATCTCAACCGCGCGCAGGTCGAGGCCGGCTGGGCGGTCGCCTTTGGCGATTTCGAGACCGAGGAAGCTGCTGCGCGCGCGGGCAAAGCCGGCATCTGGGGCGGAACTTTCGACGAGCCGAAGAACTGGCGCGAGAGCCACGGCCACGAGCTGGTCGAAAGAAAGCACGGCACCTTGGCGTCGATCGGCGATGCCTTGCGTGAAATTATTCGCTTCTGGTGAGTTGTGCCTATAGTTCGTCGGGACGGACGAGGAGGATAGAGATGAAGCTGTTCGACGGCGGGCGCGCGCCCAATCCACGCCGGGTTCGGATTTTTCTGGCCGAAAAGGGACTTCAGGTTCCGCTGGTGCCCGTCGACATGGGCGCGCTGGAGCACAAAGAGCAGCCGGTCAGCTCGCGCAATCCGCTGAAGCGTCTGCCGGTGCTCGAGCTCGATGACGGCACCATCATCACCGAATCCGTCGCAATCTGTCGTTACTTCGAGGAACTGCACCCCAAGCCGGCTTTGTTCGGGGATGGGGCGCTCGGCAAGGCAATCGTCGAGATGTGGCAAAGACGTGTGGAGTTCAATCTGTTCGGCTGCGTCGCCGCGGCGTTCCGGCATATCCACCCCGCAATGAGGGAATGGGAGATCCCGCAAATCCCCGAATGGGGCGAGGCCAACAAGCCGAAGGCGATCGAATTCCTGAGGTTTCTGGACACTGAGCTCACCGGCAGGGAATTCGTCGCCGGCGATGCCTATTCGATCGCCGACATCACCGGGCTGGTCGCCATCGACTTCATGAAGCCGGCTCGCATCAAGGTACCTGAAGAGTGCACCAACGTGCTGCGCTGGTATCGAGAAATCTCCAGCCGGCCGAGTGCCGCCGCCTGACAATGAATTCCGAATGAGCGAAGAGTTGGAAGCCTTGACGGCGCGAGTACGCGCTTGCCGCATCTGCGTCGATAACCCGGCCGGCAGGCCGTTGCCGCACCAGCCGCGTCCGGTGCTCAGGCCATCGTCGAGTGCGCGTATCCTGATCGCCAGCCAGGCGCCGGGTACCAAGGTTCACATTACAGGGATGCCGTTCACCGACGCCTCCGGCGACCGGCTGCGAAGCTGGCTGGGCGTCGGCAGCGAGGAATTTTACGACACGGACAAATTCGCCATCGTGCCGATGGGCTTTTGCTTTCCCGGCCAGGACGCCAAGGGCGCCGACCTGCCGCCGCGCCGCGAATGTGCGCCGGCCTGGCGCACATCGCTGATGGCGCTGATGCCGCAAGTCGATATGGTGCTGACGATCGGCATCTACGCGCAAAGCTGGCATATGGGCGCGGCGCGCCGTCCCTCGCTGACGGAAACGGTCATGGATTGGCGTGCCATCTGGGCGGCGGCAATCGACCCGAAAGTCCTGCCGCTGCCGCACCCGTCCTGGCGCAACACCGGTTGGCTGAAGCGCAATCCATGGTTTGAAATGGATTTGCTGCCCTTCCTGAGATCGGAAATCCGCTATCGCCTCGGCTAGGCATTCAGCAAGAAATCACTCGCTTTCGCACTATGCGGCAGAATTTCTTTCTTGTAATAGGCTCGAGCAAGAGGGATTATGGTAATCCATTCCTCGAAGCGCGTCGCGCATGAGGGGACGCGCGTTAAATTCTTGTTTTTATGCATGTCGTTGTGCCAAGGCCGCTGCGCACTTGGACGACTTGCATCAGGGGAGCACCCAATGGACCGCCTTGATAGAAAAATTCTCCGCCTCCTGCAGGAGGATGCGACGCTTGCAGTCGCCGACGTCGCCAAGAAGGTCGGCCTGTCGACGACGCCGTGCTGGCGGCGCATCCAGAAGCTCGAGGAAGAGGGCGTCATCAAGCGGCGCGTCGCCATCCTCGATCATGAAAAGGTCAATGTGCGGGTCACGGTGTTCGTCTCGATCCGCACCAATTCGCACAGCCATGAATGGCTGCGGCGCTTTTCGGAGGTCATCCAGGAATTCCCGGAAGTGGTCGAATTCTATCGCATGAGCGGCGACGTCGACTATCTCTTGCGCGTCGTGGTGCCCGATATCGCCGCCTACGACGCCTTCTACAAGCGGCTGATCGCCAAGATCGAGATCCGCGACGTGTCGTCTTCCTTCGCCATGGAGCAGATCAAATACACGACCGAGATGCCGCTGGATTACATGATGCTCGACAAGGAATCCGGCGCCAACGCCGCCTGAGATTCGTCTGTTTAGTTCTTCTTTTTGTTCAGGAAAGTCCATGGCGAGTTGACCGGCAGCGTGATCGTGTCCGGCACCGTATCGACGTTGACCACCTCGGCCTTGTGCACGGTGTAACCCGACTGGATGACGCTGACGCCGTCAAGAATGAAAAGCTGGCTCTTCTCCATACCCGGTTGCAAGGCGCCGGTCACCGAAACCGGCTGGTAGGCCTCGGACATCCTGTAAGGGTGTGCAGGCGTGACGAGGACGATCTGGTTGGGCGGCGGCGTCGGCATGTGGCTGCAGGCTCCCGTCCACGGCACCAGCAGGAACTGGTAGACGAGATCGCCGTCGCGATCGACTGGCAGCGCATAGCCCGCGAGCTGCACGATCTTGTCCTGCAGATTGAGAGACAGCGTCTCGCCATGATCGGGCATTTTGGCCGCGATCATCGGCAGTCCGACGCTTTCGGCGGCTGCCTGGGTCGCCGGGCGCAGATCCTTCCAGAAAATATGCATCGTCCCGGCGCAAGCACTGTCTGCCACAATGGACACGAACACCGCGGCCGCCAGGATCGCTCCTGATTTGAGACGGTTGCTCATTGCTGCTCCATTGTTGAGCCTTGATCTGCGGCCTATGCCAGCAAGTAAAGCTGCCGCTGCCCCACAGGTCAACGCTCAAGCCGCATCACATGCCGGCGCGAGCCGGTCATGCCGATCTCGCGAAAGCCGCGGGCGACGAACATGTCGCGAAAACCCATGAAGCTGTAGCTCGGCGAAGCCTGGTCGACGGGATAGGCTTCGATCGTCCTGGCGCCTTTGGCAAAGGCGTGATCGATGGCCGCGTCGAGCAATGCGCTTGCCAGCCCGCCGCCGCGCAGCGCTTTCGGTACATAGAAGCAGACGATCGACCAGATGCCCATCTCGCTATCGTCCTGCTGCCGTGACAGCTTGCGGTAGGTCTCGCGCGGCGCAATCGAGCACCAGCCGACGGTCCGGCCATCGATCTGGGCGACAATGCCGACCGGCGTGCCGGCGTCGATCAGCGTCATCATCGCGCGTTTCTTCTCGTCGTTCTCGACATGCTCGCGGCGGTCGAGATTGCGCCAAGCCATACACCAGCAGTATTTCGGCCCGCCGGGTTGCTCGAACAGGTTTTCGAAATCGGCGCGCGTCGATTGCGTCACCTCCGTGAAGCGCACTTCGCTCAGGTCAAGCTTTTCTGGCGGCGAGCCGCTCGAGCGTCTTGGCATCGGAAAGTTCCTTCACGGCGTCCTTGCCGATCCAGCGTGCGGTCCTGTCTGTCGAGGCCGCCAGTTTTAGCGCCACGGCAAGGGCAGGGCCGTGCAAATTCATCGATCGCTTGCCGATCGAACGAAGCGCCCAGTTCACGGCCTTCTTCACAAAATTGCGGCCGTCGGTCGCATGCGCTTCGATGATCGGCAGGAATTCGAGGAAGGTCGTCTCGGGTTCCTTCTTCCGGTGGACCACCGACCAGGCCATCATCGCAAAAGCCGTGCGTCGAACGAATTCCCGTTCGTCGACCGCGAATTCGGCGATCAATTCCTTCCAGCAATCCGTATCGACAAAGAGATCGGAGACCCCGTCGACGATATCCCACGAGTCGAAAGTCGCCGCCCATCGTCTTGCATCCGCGGCGGAGAACCGCTCCGGATCGGCTGTCACGGAAGCGATGAACTGCGCCTCCATGATGCCTGTCTGCCAAAGCTCGAAGGCACGCTCATGGTTGCGCTTGATTTTCTTGGCAATCTGCCGCTGCACGCCATGCGAGATACCGAGCGCACGTTCGATCTTGATACCGTAGCGCAGCATGCCAAGTCGATTTTCCTCTGAGGCGATCGAGCGCAGATGAGCGACGATTTCATCGGCGCTGGATTGAGGCGAAAGCTCGGCCACAGTGAAATCCTATTTCTCCAGCCGCGCCAGCAGCGAGGACGTGTCCCAGCGCTTGCCGCCCATCGCCTGCACGTCCTTGTAGAACTGGTCGACAAGTGCCGTCACCGGCAGTTTGGCGCCGTTGCGGTCGGCCTCGGCGAGGCAGATGCCAAGATCCTTGCGCATCCAGTCGACGGCGAAGCCGAAATCATATTTGCCGGCATTCATCGTCTTGTGGCGGTTCTCCATCTGCCAGGAACCGGCGGCGCCCTTGGAGATAACCTCGATTACCTTTTCGATGTCGAGCCCAGCCTTCTTGCCGAAATGGATGCCCTCCGCCAGGCCCTGAACGAGGCCGGCGATGCAGATCTGGTTGATCATCTTGGTGAGTTGGCCAGCCCCGGCCGATCCCATCAATCCGACCATGCGGGCATAAGCATCTATGACTGGCCTGGCCCTGTCGAAGGCGTCGGGCTCGCCGCCGACCATCACGGTCAGCATGCCGTTCTCGGCGCCTGCCTGACCGCCGGAGACCGGGGCGTCGAGGAACGCAAACCCGAGCGCTTGCGACTGCTGCGCCAGTTCGCGCGCGACCTCCGCCGATGCCGTGGTGTTGTCGATGAAGATGGCGCCTTTCTTCATGGAATTGAAGGCGCCTCCGGCACCGGTCGTCACCGAGCGCAGATCGTCGTCATTGCCGACGCAGGAAAAGACGAAGTCCTTGCCCGCGGCCGCCTCTGCTGGTGTCGCGGCGAAGCTGCCGCCATGCTGGGCAACCCACTGCTCGGCCTTGGCCCTGGTGCGGTTGTAGACGGTGACGTCGTGACCGCCCTTGTTCTTGAGATGTCCCGCCATCGAATAGCCCATGACGCCAAGACCAAGAAATGCCACCGAAGCCATGTTTTCGAATCCCTTAGAAGCCTGCTTTGCGGTCTTCTTACCGGATCAGGCAAGGCGATGGGAGTCAGCGGTGCAGATGGATGGTGATGCGCCGTTCGATCCACTCGACGCCGTGGCGCAATGTTTCCACGATGATCAGATAGATGATCGCCGCCCAGATATACGACTGGAAGTCGAAGGTGCGCGCATAGGTGAGCCGGGTGATGCCCATCAAATCGTAGACCGTGATGATGGCGACGATTGCCGAGCCCTTGATCATCAGGATGATCTCGTTGCCATACGGGCGCAACGCGACGATCAGCGCCTGCGGCAGGATGATCTTCCACATCGTCTGCAGTTTGTGCAGGCCGAGCGAGGCGGCACCTTCCCACTGGCCCCTTGGCACGCTCTCGATCGCGCCACGCAAAATCTCGGCCTGGTACGCGGCCGTATTCAGCGAAAAGGCGAAGATCGCGCAGTTGAACGCTTCGCGGAAGAAGCCCCACAGTCCGACCATCTCGAGCTCCGGCCGGAAGGAGCCGACCCCATAGTAGACCAGGAAGGTCTGCGCCAACAGCGGCGTGCCGCGAAAGAAATAGACATAGGCATAGGCGAACCCCGAAAGGATCGGGTTCTTCGACATGCGTGCATAGGCGATCGGCACGGACAGGATCGCGCCAAGCACAATCGAGATGGCAACCAGCAACAGGGTGATGCCGAGGCCGGATATGTAGCCGGGTGCATATTTCTGGAAGAACTCCGGGTTCCACGCAGCGACCAGGTAGACGACCATGCCAATGCCGAGAGCGATCCACAGGCCGACTAGGACATGGCCGAGGATGCGTTGGCGCGACCAGCCGCGTGCGGGCGGCGGCGGCCGGTCGACTTTCAGCGTGTCGGTGGCAAGGCTCATCTCTTGACCTCGCTGCCGCCGACCGCTCGTTCGATCGCGTTGATGCCGAAGGAGGAGACGATCGCCAGCAGGAGATAGATGAGGCCGGCGAAACCGTAAAACACGAACGCGTGCTTGGTGACGCGAGCGGCAACCCCGCTCTGCCGGAGGATCTCGTTGAGGCCGACGGCCGAGACGAGCGCGGTGTCCTTGAGCAGGATAAGCCAGAGATTGGCAAGTCCGGGCAACGCGATGCGGATCAACTGCGGCAGCACGATCAGCCGCATCGTCTGGCCGCTGGACAGGCCAACCGAATAGCCTCCCTCATATTGCCCTTTTGGAATCGCGCGGAAGGCGGATAAAAACACCTCGCTGGAATAAGAGGAGAAAATGAAGCACAGCGCGATCATGCCGGCGACGAAGCTGTTGACGTCGGCGGACGTTCCGGGGCTCACCAGCCGGACAATGTACTGCAGGATCAATGGGACGCCGAAGAAGATCAGAAACAGCGTGAGCAGCTCGGGTATTCCGCGAAAAATCGTGGTGTAGATGTTCCCGGCCAGTCTCAGCGACGGCTCTTCCGATTGTTTGGCCAGCGCCACGAAAAAGCCGAGCGTCAGCCCGAAGGGCAGAGTGGCCAGCGCAAGACATACCGTGACAAACACACCCGCGGCGATGTCGTCGAGCCAGCCTTCGGGTCCCCAACTGAGAAGCGTCAGTGCGCTCTGCATCCGCCTGCCTGTTCTCCTTGAGGCTCTTTGAGACCCGTGCCGCGTCACCCCTCGTGCGCGGCATCCTTATAAGAACGGCGGGAATCTCCCGCCGTTCAAGTCCTCGTATGTCGGTCGATCAGGACTCGCCGCCATAAACGTCATATTTGAAGTATTTGTCGTTGATTTCCTTGTACTTTCCGTTTGCTCGGATGGCGTCGATCGCCGCATTGAACTGGTTGACCAGATCGGTCTCGCCCTTGCGCACGGCAATGCCGGCACCCGGACCGTGGATTTCGATGACCGGCTTGATTGTGCCGACCAGCTTGCAGCAGGCGCCGTCCGGCGAATCCAGCCATTGCTGCAGCACGACGATGTCGTCATTGGCGGCATCGAGCCGGCCATTGGCCAGATCGAGCTGGTATTCCTGTGCGGTCGGGTACGGCTTGACGGTGCTGTCGGTATAAGTCTTGGTCGAATAGTTGAAATGCGTGGTGGACGCCTGCACGCCGATCGTCTTGCCGGCCAAATCTTCCTTGGTGACACCCTTGATGTCGGTGTCCTTGGGCGCGGCAATCGCCGGCGGCGTATTGTAATATTTGTGGGTGAAGTCGACCTTCTCGGCGCGTTCCGGCGTGATCGACATCGACGCGACGATGGCGTCGAACTTGCCTGCCTGAAGGGCGGGAATGATGCCGTCCCAGTCCTGCGCGACAAAGGTGCACTTCACCTTCATCTCGTCGCAGAGCGCCTTGGCAATGTCGATATCGAAGCCTACGAGTTGGCCGTCGGCTGTCAGATTGTTGAATGGGGGATAGGCTCCCTCGGTGCCGATCCTCAAGGTCTTTTCCTGGGCCTGGGCAACGCCAAGCGTCAGCAGCGCAGCCGAAGCGGCAAGCGCGATACGCAGTGCAATACGCATAATGGTCCTCTCTGTTGGTCCCGGCCGTCGTTCCCGAACGGCTCTGTGGGCGGTGCTTTTGACCGCCCGCTGATGCGATATTCCCATTCTTTCCCAAGAAAAAGCAACTGCAAAACCGTCGCTTGAGGGAAGGTCATGTTCAGAAAGCGATGACGCTGGGTCAGACGCCTAAATTGGGAAGCAAGTGGGCGGAAACTGTCTTCTGCCGCATTTTCAGCGCGACAGGCTTGTGGCGCGCTCGATGAAGTCAGCTATCGAATTCGTGTCGTCGAGATCGAAGGCCGGCAGGTCTTCGCCGACAATGGGGAAGTCGGAGGCGATGGCGACAATGTGTGGATCGCCTGCCGAGAGCGGTGTCCGGTCCTTGGCCTCGAGCCGTCTCGTCTCGATTTTCTTGTGCGCTTCGCGCTTGTACCCCTCGACCAACACGATGTCGCACGGTGCCAGCCGTGACAGGATCGCGTCTAGTGTCGGCTCGTCCTCGCCGCGCAATTCGTGCATCAGCGCCCAGCGCCTGCCCGACACGACCGCGACCTCCATCGCTCCCGCCTGCCGGTGGCGAAAGCTGTCCGCTCCGGGTTTGTCGATGTCGAAATCATGATGGGCGTGTTTTACCGTCGACACTTTCCAGCCGCGCCGGACGAGTTCCGCCACCAGCTTTTCGGTCAATGTCGTCTTGCCGGAGTTCTTCCAGCCGGTGATGCCGAAGATACGTCTTTTCATGGCTCGATGCTCTGCAACAGATGCGCGGCCTGGGCAAGGTCGTCGGGAGTGTTGATGTTGAAGAACGGATCGATCTCGGCCCCGCCGGATTTCAGGATGGGAAATTCCACCTCGACAAAACCGTGCCGGTCGATGAACGCCGCAACGCGCCGGTTGTCTTCCTCGACGAGAAATTGTCGCAAGGCCTGATCTAACCCTAGCGGCCAGAGTGCAAAGGTCGGATGCCGTTTGCCGCCGGAACAGGCGACCGCAATCGAGGCGGGGCGTTCGTCGGCTGCCGCGAGCAGCCGCTCGACCATATCCCTGGGCAGGAAAGGCGTATCGCCGGCAGCCGTGACCAGCGCCTGGCAGGTCGTGTCGGAAGCCCATTCGAGGCCGGTCAGGATCCCGGCAAGCGGCCCGGCATAACCTTTGACTGTGTCGGCAAGCACCGGAAGCCCCGTCGCGGCAAACCGTGTCGGATCGCCATTGGCGTTTAGCGCAAGCGGTCCGACCTGCGGGCCAAGGCGCGAAACGACACGGTCGAGCAGGGTACCGTCGCCAAGCGCAAGCAGCGTCTTGTCGCCGCCACCCATCCGGCTCGATCGGCCGCCGGCCAGAATGATCCCTGCGATATGTCGGCCCATCGTTTGCTGCCTAGGCCCAAAATCCAGTTTTCAAATCAGACAGTCGTCGACAGTCACTCTATATGCCGTCCGGCGCCATGTCCGGTCCAGTGCTTTCGGCGGCTGTTTTTCGCCGTCCGACGATCCGTTCGCGGTAGAGTGCATAGAGGCCTGACGCGATGATGATCGTGGCACCGAGGATCATCGGCAGATCGGGGACATCGCCGAAGATCGTGAAGCCAAGCAAGATCGACCAGAGCAGGGCGGTGTAGCGAAACGGCGCGATGAAGGAGATATCGCCCACCCGCATCGCCGTGATGATGAAGTGATAGCCGATGAGCACGAGCACCGCCGCCAGCGCCAGGAACGCCGTGCTTTGTCCTGTCATCGGTGTCCAGCCGCCCATCGGCGAAAGCAATGCCGCGCCCAGAACTGTCATGGCAAGGGCGGTGGCGGTCGACACCAGCAATGTCGGAATTGCCTGCGGGATCCGCTTGGTAGCGAGATCGCGCACCGCGCAGCATGCGACGCTGGCCAGCGCCAGCAGAGAAAAGACGCTGAACCCTTCGAAGCCCGGCCGCACGATGATCAGCACGCCGACAAAACCGACGGCAATAGCCAGCCAGCGCCGCCAGCCGACGCCCTCGTTGAACACAAGCGCGGCGCCCATCGTCACCGCCAGCGGCAGCGCCTGCAGTACGGCGGAGACATTGGCGATCGGAAGATGCGCCAGAGCAACCAAGAACGACACGGTGGCGCCGGCCTCGCCGGCGACGCGCAGCGCAACGGTCGGCTGCAGCATCGAACCTGGCCGGGCAAGCGCGCCCCGTTGCCACGCAAGCAGGCCAACGAAAAGCGAAGCGAAGGCGCCGCGGATCAGCATGACCTGCGCCATGTTCATCGATTCCGATGAGAATTTGGTGATCGCGTCGTTGAGAGTGAAACCAGCCATGGCCACCATCATGAACAACGCGCCGCGGAGGTTTGGCGAAAGAGGCAAGGCGATTACCGGGTGAGTCCTGCAGCAAGCGTCTAGCAGGCACCCACAAGACAGCAACGTCAAAGGGCTGGGCCACAGCCTTTCTGTGGCCCGTGACATCTGCCGCGCAAGAGCGGCAGGGCTTATTTGGGCGTCAGTACCTCGGTGCCGTTGCCTTCCTTGCCGGCAATCGTCCACAGGCCATGCAGCGAGCCGTCTTCCTGCACCTTGTAGACGACTAGACCGACCGCCTTGCCCATGACATAGCCGGCGGAGAAGGCATCGTCGTTGCGCATGCAGATACCGTCCGAGGACGAGCCGCCTGTCTCCCAATGGATCGTGCAGGTCGTCTCGCTGGTCAGCGTGATCGTGGCGTCGCCACCATAGGACGACCCATCGAAATTGGTGCCGGCCACGGCATAGGTGCCGCCGATCGACTGAGCCGCCGCGGGCAGGGCCGCGAGGCTGAGCAATGCAAGAGAAAGAATGAGTTTGCGCATATCGTATTCCCCCACTGGGCGAAGAACCGCTCCAGAGCAGAGGCTAGGCCCGAATGGGCTTGCGGTAAATCCGGTGACCGTTTGCGGACAAGACCTTTTCTGGGTGTGACCCAAAAAAGGTGCCGTTCTAAAGGATGGGTTCGGAGGGCAAATTTATCACGCTGCGGCTCGAGGAAAATTTTTCGACAAGATCAAATTTGCTCGGCAAGATTCACCAAATTGGTCATTGTAAGCTTCTGATCGTGTTGGGGAGGTAGTCCATGACGAATGCACGAGGCTATGCGGACAGGCTTGGCGCAGACGGCAGGCGGCACGTTTTTTCGGCCTTCCGGTTCTCTTCTGCCCTGGCGGTTATCCTCATGGCGATAGCGCCTGCGTTCGCCGAGAACGGCGCTTCGGCGTCGGCAGTCGAACGGATGTCCACGCCGGGTCACGAAGCGGATGAGCTCGCTCGCCGCGTCGGGAAATGGTCCGTCGTCAACACGATCTGGCCAACGCCCGGCGCCCAGCCGATCGTCATGACCGGGCTGGTGGCCGAGCGCACGATGATCGGTTCCTTCATGCAGGAGGTGATGCGCCCGGCGCCCGGGTCGAAAATGCCGGACTTCCAGCGGATAGCCTATTTGAGCTATGACCGGGTGGAGGGCCGCTGGAAGTATGTCTCCATGGACACCCGTTTCCCGGCAGGGATCATGCCTGCCTGGAGTTTTGGTGGCGAGGAGGACGGCAAGATTTCACTGCTGTTCCAGCCGCTTGGTTTCGTCGGCTTCGGCCCGGAGGTCGAAGGGCGGTTCACGGCCTCCGATTTCGTCATTTCCAGGGACGGCGACAATCACGAAGTGGCCGAGCAACATTTCCTCCAGGCCAATGGCAGCGGCAAAAAATGGCTTGCCGTACGATATGACTACACGCGCCAACAACCGTGACTCGCTAGCAAAAACAATAGGCTGCCAATAAGTTCTGACGTCGCCGGATGCTCACGGTCCCCTGAGGCTGCCGGCGATCGCATCGACGAGCGGGTCGTATTTCGATTTCAGGGCTGGCGGGTAGTCGATCCAGACCGTGCGGATGACACCGTCTTTTCCGAACAGGCGGCGTTCATAGAAGATGTTCCCGCCTTTGATGCCCGACAGCACCGCCCAGTCCTTGCCGGTCTTGCTGTAGGTGATCCTGTAGCCAGGTTCCTTGCTGGCCCTCTCGGCGGAGACGAAGGCTGTCGGGGTGTCATCATCGATGTTGAGGATACCCGAACAGATCAGGCTGGCGCCATCGGCAGTGAGCCATTGTTGTCCATCGCCATTGTCCGGCTCAGGCTGGCGAAGAGTGAAGATTTCATCCGGAAAGGTGCAGATGGTACCGAAGCGCTCGTTCGTGTAGGTAAATGGCGCGGCAACTGCCGTGGTCCCCGCCATCACTCCGAAAAACGTCAGGACTGCAAAAAACCGCTGCACGCCTTGCCTCGCGCCGATACCAAGGCGATTATTCTTGCACGAAATCGGCGAAAAATCAGCCGCCGGTGACGCTCATATGCCGCGACACCGACGGACGGTTGGTGCGGCGATCGATGATGAAGTCGTGGCCTTTGGGCTTGCGGCCGATTGCTTCGTCGATGGCATCGGCGACCAGCTCGTTGCCTTCCGACGCACGCAGCGGCGCGCGCAGGTCGGCCGCATCTTCCTGGCCGAGGCACATGTAAAGGGTGCCGGTGCAGGTCAGCCGGACCCGGTTGCAGCTTTCGCAGAAATTATGCGTCATCGGCGTGATGAAGCCCAGCCGTCCGCCGGTCTCGGCGACTTGGACATAGCGGGCCGGGCCACCGGTCTTGTAGGGAATATCGCTCAGCGTGAACTGGCGCTCGAGTGCTGCGCGCAGCAGCGACAGCGGCAAATACTGGTCGGTGCGGTCGGCGTCGATCTCGCCCATGGGCATGGTTTCGATGACCGTCAGATCCATGCCGCGGCCATGCGCCCAGCGCAGCATTTCCGGCAATTCGGCGTCATTGAAGTCCTTCAACGCCACGGCGTTGAGCTTTACCTTTAGCCCGGCCGCCTGCGCGGCGTCGATGCCGTCCATGACCTTGTCCAGATTGCCCCAGCGGGTGATCTGGCGGAATTTGTCGGCATCGAGGGTATCGAGCGAGACGTTAATGCGCTTGACACCGCAGTCGGCGAGCTCGGCGGCAAAGCGGGAAAGCTGCGATCCGTTGGTGGTCAGCGTCAGCTCTTCCAGTGCACCACTCTCGAGATGCCGTGAAAGCTGGCGTACCAGGTGCATGATGTTCTTGCGTACCAGCGGCTCACCGCCGGTGAGGCGGAGCTTGCGCACACCCTTTTCGATGAAGACCGTGCAGAGCCGGTCGAGCTCTTCCAGCGACAGCAGGTCCTTCTTCGGCAGGAACGTCATGTCCTCGGCCATGCAATAGGTGCAGCGGAAATCGCAGCGGTCGGTGACCGACACGCGCAGGTAGGTGATCGTGCGACCGAAAGGATCGATCATATCCATGCTTGTGCGCTTCCCGTGGCCGTGAACGGCTTCGTTATATATGGCTATGTGATACGAGCCAACGTGGCATTCAAGATAGAAGCTCGCGATCTTCGGTAACATTCCGACGCCGACAGGTTATGTCGGAACTTTCCATGCGGCCTTTTCCCTTGACGCGAAGCGGCGTAGGGAAGGGCAGTTCTCCGCAGGATCCACCACCATGACAGCGCCAAAAGAACTCAGGGTCTCGAAGGACCGCAAGCTGCTTTCCGTCACCTTTCCGGGCCATCAGCCGTTCGAATTGTCGGCCGAGCTGCTGCGTGTCGCCTCGCCATCGGCCGAGGTGCAGGGCCATTCGCCCGAACAGCGCGTCACCGTTCCCGGCAAGCGCAATGTAGCGATTCTGAAGATCGAGCCGGTCGGCAATTATGCCGTGCGCATCACCTTCGACGATTTCCACGACACCGGCATCTTCACTTGGAATTACCTGCATACGCTGGGTCATAAGAAGGATGCACGCTGGGCCGCCTATCTCGCCGAACTGGAAGAGAAGGGGCTGAGCCGCGACCGTTGAATGGATCCCGCAGGACTCTCAGGTCAACGCAGGATCGCCAGTATCTCGCTGGTGTCGTGATAAAACGGCGTGCCTTCGATCAGCCGGTCATCCTTGAAGCGCAAGACTTCGGCAAACGGCTGTTTGATGGTTGCACCATTGGCCCGCGATGTGAGCGAAAGCGAGCAGCTCATGAACACCGTGTCATCGTTTTGGGCGACCTGAAGGTCCTCCACCGCCACGTCGCTCCAGATTTCCCGCATTTTGCGGAAAAGGGCGCCAACGCCGTCGAGGCCGCTCCAGTCACCGGCATAGGGCAGG
This sequence comes from Mesorhizobium sp. M0678, assembly GCF_040320505.1. Lineage (NCBI taxonomy): Bacteria > Pseudomonadati > Pseudomonadota > Alphaproteobacteria > Hyphomicrobiales > Phyllobacteriaceae > Mesorhizobium > Mesorhizobium sp. M0678. The sequence goes on from NZ_JAMYPT010000001.1 coordinate 531,435, forward strand.
GAGCGCGGCTCATGCACGACAATCTCGGCATGAAATGCGCCGGCAAGCACATCGAGGCTGTCCGGCCCTGATTGCAGGAAACGCATTTCAACATTGAACATGTTTTCAATAAGTTCCATGGCGGTGCGTCGCCGGTCGAGCGGTTTATCCATTTTTGACCTCCGTATCCGTTGGCACGATCATGCAGGTAAAGCGGTTTGCCCTTGTTTGCGTTGCCTCGACACCCGTTTCCTGATGACCGGCAAACGGGCACTTGTCGTGAAAACGTCATCCATATGGAGTAGCGCCGGCAAAGCTTTGGAGACGAAAACATGTCCATGATCACCAGCATCGAACAGCTTGAAGCGCTCTATGGCCTGCCCGGCGAGGCGTCGGTGGTCAAGGAACTCGACCAGCTGATTCGCGAATACGCAGCTATCATCGAGGCTTCGCCGTTTGCCGCGCTCGCAACCTGCGGGCCAGAAGGGCTGGACTGCTCGCCGCGCGGCGATCTCGCCGGCTTCGTCCGCATCCACGATCCGAAAACGCTGATGATGCCGGACCGGCGCGGCAACAACCGTGCCGATTCGCTAAGGAACATCCTTCGCGATCCGCGCGTCGCGCTTCTGTTCCTCGTGCCGGGTTCCGGCACGACGCTGCGCGTCAATGGCCGCGCCCACATCACCACCGACACCGGGCTCTGCGCCTCGTTCGCCGTCGAGGGCAAGCCGGCGCGCTCGGTGACGATCATCGAGATCGATGCGGTTTATTTCCAGTGCGCCCGCGCCATCCACCGATCGGAACTGTGGAATCCGGCAAGGCATGTCGACCCGAGATCGCTGCCGACTCCCGGCCAAATCCTGGAAATCACCAGCCGCAAGAACATTGACGGCGAGGTCTACGACAAGGAATGGCCCGAGCGCGCGAAAAAATCGATGTGGTGAAGCATTTGGTGGTGGAGCACTGGGCTGTCAGGCGGTCTTCAAAACCTCGGCAATCCTACGCATCTGTTCGCCGATCATGTCACATTGTTCCGGCGTCGACTGGCTCATCGCCTTCTCGATCAGCGCCATATGGACCTTCAGCGCCTGCATCAGCAGTGCCTCGCCGGCGTCTGTCAAGGTCAGCCTCAGCACGCGCTTGTCCTTCTCGTCGCCCTCGCGGCGCAGCAGGCCACGGGTCTCCAGCTGAGGCAAAAGCATGGTGATGTTGGAGCGGCCGACCAGCAGCCGACGAGCAAGGTCGTGCTGCGACATGCCGGGATGACGGTAGAGGTTCATCAGCACGTCGAGCTGCGCCGGCTTCAGGTCGAGCGGCGCAAGCTTCACCGCCAGGGTGCGTTCCACCACATGGCAGGCGCGCGCCACCGCGACCCAGTTGCGAAAACGCGGGTTGTCCCAGGGCAGGTCTTGCTTAATGTTCATGTTTGAACTATTATGTTCATGCTTGAACCAATGAATGGATCGCCACTATGGCATCATTTGGACTGAAGGTCATCCGCGGCACGTTCGGCGTGGCTGAGCATGTGGCACCGCGACTCACCGGGCGTGCTGCATTCGAGCTGTTCTGCCGCACGCCGCACGAGAAGAGCTTGAGCAAAGGCGAGCGCCGCGCAATTGATCGCGCCGCCGATTTCATGCCCCAGGCACGCCATCACCGGCTAAAGACCAGAACCGGCTGCGTCATGGTGCATGAATTCCGGCCCGAGCCGGGCAGGGCGACTGCCGGCACCGTGCTCGTCATCCATGGTTGGCGTTCGCGCACCGAATACATGCGCACGCTGATCGAAGCCTATCGCGATGCCGGCTACAAGGTGGTCTCGCTTGATCTGCCGGGCCACGGCCAGTCGCAGGGCCGCCGGCTTACCCTGGTCAGTGCGGTCGATGCGGCACGGGTTGCCGGCGAATGGTTCGGCCCGTTCGCGGCCATTGTCGGCCATTCCTTTGGTGGTGCCGTTGCCGCCAACGCCGTCGCCGGTTCGATCAGGAACATCCCGCGATTGGCGGCCGGGCGGCTGGTGCTTATCGCCGCGCCGAGCTCCCTGCCGGCAATCTTTGCTGATTTCAGTCGCATGCTGAATGTCGGCTCGCGCTCGCAGGCCGCCATGGCCGACCGGGTCGAGCGCATCGCCGGCCGGCCGTTGCACGAGTTCACCGGTGACCGCCAGCTCGCAAGCACGCCGCTGCCGACGCTGGTGATCCACGCGCCGGACGACCGCGAAGTGTCCGCCGAGCATGCAAGGCTCTACACGCGCGCCGGAGACCATGTGCGGCTTTACTGGGCCGACGGGCTCGGCCACCGCCGCATTCTCGCCGACAGGGGTGTGGTGGAGCGTGCCGTTGGCTTCGTTGCCGGCAGGCTGGAGCCGTCTCTGCAGTGACCTGAATATCGTTCTTGTCAGCCGGTTTCGACCGTCATGCCGCCCCGGTGCTGGCCATCGCTATCCAAGCCGCCATTGCCCCGTCCACCGTCGCCAGAAGAGCCGAGCGCGACGCGCCGTCGCGCGCCTGGATCGACATGCCGTGCTGCACGGTCGCGTAGAAGGTCGCGGCCGTACCGCAGTCGAAATCGGCCGGCAACTCTCCCTCGGCCACGCCACGCTCAAGGCGTCTCAGCAAGGCTTCGCGGTTTTCGGCGCGGCGACGGCGCAGATCATCGCAGATGGCGCCGCGGCTTGAGTCCTGGTGCAATGCGCCGAGCGCGATCAGGCAGCCTTGCGGGCGACCGGTCTGTGAATAGGCCCTGGCCGTCTGCCGCAGGAACCGCTCGACCGCCTGACGCGCGGTCGGCGCCTTTTCCAGCGCGGACCAGATCTCGGTTCCCTCGACCCGCGTGTAAAGCTCGGTTGCCTCGAGAAACAGCGCTTCCTTGCTGCCGAAGGCGGCATAGAGGCTGGGTGAGTTGATGCACATTGCAGCGGTCAGGTCGCTTATCGACGCGCCCTCATAACCCTTGGCCCAAAACACTTCCATTGCGCGCCGCAAGGCGGCGGCTCGATCGAAGGTGCGGGGGCGGCCTCGTTCCGGCATGGCATCCTTTCTGTATTGATCGATACATAATTCCGTTGACGTGGTTCAGCAAGACTGGCAGATATTTATGTATCAATCACTACAAAATGGAGAAGCAGATGTCATCCAGAAGCTTGAACGGCAAGGCCGCCCTCGTCACCGGCGGCAGCCGCGGCATTGGTGCGGCGATCGCAAGAAGGCTCGCGGCCGACGGCGCAGGCGTGGCGATCACCTATGTGAATGGCGAGAAAGGGGCGCGTGCGGTGGTCAGGGAAATCGAGGCGGCCGGCGGCCGGGCCTTTGCCATCAAGGCCGACAATCGCGATGCTGGGGCGATCGAGGCGGCAGTCGATGAGGCAGCAAAAGCCTTCGGACGGCTCGACATCCTGGTCAATAGCGCCGGCGTCTGGCGCGCTGCGCCGATCGATGTCCTGTCGCTTGCCGATTTCGATGAGACAATGGAGGTCAACCTCAGGGCCCCGTTCGTCGCCGCCAAGGCGGCAGCAGCGCATATGGGCGAGGGTGGCCGGATCATCTCGATCGGCAGCAATCTGGCCGAGCGTGCCACGGACGCCGGCCTGAGCGCCTATTCGGCCAGCAAGGCTGCCTTGGTTGGCCTGACCAAGGCCTTTGCACGCGATCTCGGTCCGCGCGGCATCACCGCCAATGTCGTCCATCCGGGGTCGACGGATACCGACATGAATCCGGCAGGCGGCCCGCACGCCGAGCATCAGCGTCAGAAGATGGCGATGCCTCGCTTCGGCACGGCCGACGAGATCGCCGGCATGGTTGCGTGGCTTGCCGGCCCCGAAGGGCGCTTCGTGACAGGCGCGGCATTGACCATCGACGGCGGCGCCAACGCTTGAGGTTTGGCTCACGGGCACTACCATTGGTCGGGAGCGACGGCGGATTCGCTCCCCCCGTCACGACGTTGTGAAACCGTTCTGCAACAGACGTTCCGAAATTTATGAAAGCTTAACGAAATCAGTATGAATCAGTGTAGTCACGCCTTACATCCGCCATGGGGTGGGCGAGACCGTGAAAGCGGTGCGGAACGGGATCCGGTTCAACCGGAGCGGGTGATCCATGAAATTCCTTGGAAACAAAGCAACCGTGCTGCCGTTTGCGCTGGCCGCGGCAATGCTGGCCTTCGCGGCGCCGAAGGCTGAAGCGCAAGGGTTCTTCGACATGCTTTTCGGCGGCGGCGTCAAACACGCACCGCCGAAAGGTAACTTTCCGCCGCCACCGTCAAAATACAAGCCGAAGCCCAGGGCGCCGGCCGCTTCCGGTGGTGGGGGCGGTGGTGGTGCGCAAATCAGCGGCCCGTCCTATTATACCTACAAGAGCGATCCGCTGGTGCGCGTCGATTTTTCGGCACTGTCGGCAGCGCCTGAACCGGCAACGCCTCAGGACGCTGCTTTCGAGCCGGCGGCCACCGGGGCTGCATTCCGCGAAGCCATTGCCGGCCTCGACGGCTATGACCTCTACGCCGAGAAGGACATCGCCAAGGCGCTGATCGCCTATTACTCGGCCAATCCGGATTTCATCTGGGTGACGGGAATCAGTCCCAGCAGCCGCGCCCAGGATGCGGTGCGGGTGCTGGGCGAGGCCGCGAGCTACGGCCTGACGCCCGCCGACTACACCGTCGAAGTTCCGGCAGCAGGCACATCGGTGGGCAATGCCGATGAACGCCTGAAAGAGCTGGTCCGCTTCGAGATGGCGCTGTCGGCGCGTGTCCTGCGCTACGCCCGTGACGCACAAAGCGGCCGCGTCGATCCCAACCGCATGACCGGCTACTACGATTTTCCGCCGAAGCCGCTCGACATGGAAGGGGTGCTGAAGACGCTGGCCCATACCCAGCAAGTGCGCACTTATCTCCAGTCACGGCATCCACAGAATTCCGAGTATCAGGCGCTGCGCGTCGAACTGGAAGCGCTCCAGGCCAGCGCCGAAGACGAAATCACCATCGATCCCAATCTGCTGTTGAAGCCGGGGCAGACCAGCCCCGAGCTGCCGAAGCTTTTGACAAAGATCGCGCGCAATCTCGATGACGAGATGGGCGGCGCCTATGGCGAGGTCCTGGCGAGGCTCGCTACCAGCGAGGTCTACGATCCGGAGCTGGTGCCGGTGATCAAGGCGGTGCAGAAACGGGCCGGCATGAAAGGCGACGGCGTCATCGGCCCGCGTACCGTTGCATCGTTGGCCGGAACGTCCAAGGCCGACAAAATTCAGAAGGTTCGGGTTGCGCTCGAAGAGTTGCGCTGGTTGCCTTCCGACCTTGGCAGCCCGCGCGTCTTCATCAACCAGCCGGCTTTCACCGCGAGCTATATCGATGACGGCGAGGAGAAGCTGAAGACCCGCGCCGTGGTTGGCAGGCCCACCAACCAGACTGCTTTCTTCTATGACCAGATAGAGCAGGTCGACTTCCATCCCTACTGGGGCGTGCCGCAGTCGATCCTGGTCAACGAGATGCTGCCGCGGCTGCGCCGGGATCCTGGCTATCTCGATCGCGCCGGCTACGAGGTGGTCAATGCCCGCGGCAAGCGCATTCCCTCGTCCTCGGTCAATTGGGGCGCCTACGGCGCAAAGATACCCTACGGCGTGCGCCAGCTGCCGAGCGAGGCCAATGCGCTGGGCGAGCTGAAGATACTGTTCCCCAACAAGCATGCCATCTACATGCACGATACGCCGCAGAAGTCGTTTTTCCAGCGCGACATGCGCGCGCTCAGCCATGGCTGCGTTCGCTTGCAGGATCCGCGCGGCATGGCCGCTGCCGTGCTCGGCACCTCGGTCGACTACATCGAGGACAAACTGAAACACGGCCATTCGACCGAAGACGTGACACGCAATATCCCGGTCTATGTCGCCTATTTCACCGCATGGCCGGACCTGTCAGGCAAGGTCGAATACTTCAACGACGTCTACGGCCGCGATACAAGGCTGCAGCAGGCGCTCGACAGCACGGAAGCGGTGCGTTCGCCGGCAAGCTGACGAATGCGGTTCTAGCGCTGAAACAGTGGACGCCGGAAACCGGCATCGCGTCCGGCGATGAGCCAATAGACCAGGCCCGCGACAACGCCTGCGGCGGCAATGATGCCGATATCGGCCCAGCGCTCCGGGTTCGTGTCATCCGGTACATTGGGCCAGATCAAGGCGAAGCCGCCAACCGCGGCCGCCGCGCCGAAGACCATGTGCAGCCAAAAACTGCGCAGCGAGAAAAACTCGGCAATCAGTGCGAAGATCAGCGTCTGCAGGCCGGTCAGCACGATCGTCAGAAAATAGATGAACATGCCGAGCGGCGGCAACAGCAGCACCGCAACGGGGGTGACACCCATGACGTCGAAATAATTCGGCGCATTTGGCAGCGAACTCAGCCCGCCATAGATCGCCGCCACCGCGATCAGCCCAACCAGTACCGCTATGAAATAACCCGCGAGCATCATCAGAAAGCGCTTCAATACGTGCTTTACCGTCGCCATGCCCACCCCCGCGCGCAATGATAGCACCGCAGTCAGCCATCAAAGTCATATCTGCGCAAGTGCATGCCCAAGGCCGGGTGCCTCCGGGCGCGCCTTTTTCGAATGCTAACCTTTGCAGGCAGCGACTATTTCGGCGCGGCTGTCACCGGATCGTAGGTGATTTCGACTTTCGCCTTGTCGCTCGTGTAATAAATGACGGTGTAGCCATCGCTGTCCCAATCGATTTCCTTGATGTAGCGGAAGTCGTCGCGCTGCTCGACCTTGGCGATGATTTCCGACAGCTTCTTGGCATTCTGCGGCGGCACCGGATTTTCGTCCGCGGCAAAGGCCGATCCGCCGACAAGCAGCACGGCGGCCGCCAAAACAAGTCTGGACATGGCTTTCCCTCACATCTCGATCAGCAGAAACTCGTTTCTATGTAGGTTTGTTCCGGGATAGCGACCGTTGCGCTACAAGGAGGCGCCGGCCGTGCCTGACTTATGGCTGCCGAAAGAACACGGCGAATGCTTAAAATCATGATGCGTCGCCTCAACATCGCGGCCGTAATAGTGCCGGTGGTCATTCGGGTTTTACATGCAAATGCGTCATGCCATCATATTTGTACTTTTCATATTTTCCATTCCGGCCATTTCGATGCCTGTCCAGAAAGCCGAGGCGCCAGAACCTGAACGCTATACGGTCTATTGCGCCGACGACCGCATCGAGGTTTCGTTCTGGGATATCGAGCAGATGAGGTGCGGGCCGGCTCCAACGTTTGCCAGTTCCAAAGCTATACGAGCTACAGCAGCGCCTTGAATTTCGCCCAAAGAATTTTGGCGGCGAGGGGGCGACCTGCAGCTGCTAGTGGTAAAAATCTGACGCTTGGTGCCCGATGCGGATTATCTGTTCCGACCCTTTCCGGTCGTACAGACGTGGCAATGCTACGGCGTCAGTTGACCCGTTCCGATCATTGGCCATCTTGCAACCGTTTGAAATCTGGCGCTAGATGGGACATGGGACCATTACTGTGCGAGGTCTCTATGGCAAACACAGAAGAAGGAACGCGCGTAGCAGGAGTTTGGCTTGCGATCGCCTCTATCCTGCTGGCAGGCGCGCTGGTCGGCCATGGTCCGATCGATCCCGATATGGGTCGCCAGATGGGAGTCATCACCGACGACCCTGTCCGATGGGCGATCATCCATTGGGTTTCCGCGGTAGCGCTATCACTGTTCGTCCTGACAGGTCTGATCGTGCTGGCGGCCAGATCGCGCCTCACCGAGGCGTGGTGGACGTTGTCTGCCTGGGGTGTGCTGACTGTCGGCGCGCTCTGGACCATGACGACCGCGGTGGCCGAGGCCACAGTGGTCTCCGCCGCTGCTGCCGCCGGGGACACGGCAACTTTCGAGGCCTGGTGGGCATTTTCCGAAGGAAAGGCTAACGGCTTCATGTTTTTGGCGTTGGCCGTTGCCGTGATCGCTGGCAACGAGGCGCAGACCACTCACCGAGCCACGCCGGTCTGGGCATCGTACATCGCAGTCGTGGCCGGAATTGGAGCCTTCCTCGGTTGGCCCCTGGGCATGTGGCTCGGAGTCACCCTGGGCAGCTTCGTCTGGGTCGTGGCATCACTGGTGATGTCCCTGTGGACACTTTGGTTCGGGTTGGGTTTAGCGCGGACCGTGATCGGGCTGCGGCCTCACAATGGGTGACATCGAGTCCGTAGCGGGAGCGTAGCGAGCGACCGCTTGATGACCGCGACGGGCGCTCCAGCCGCTCCGAGGCGGCGGGGATTGCTTCGCGCCGCTGAAAACGGCCTCGACGCGCGAGTTTGCCGAATGGGCAATATGCTTGCAGTAGGCGCGATAAAGCCGCTTCAGCAGCCGGAGCGAAAGTGTAGCGCGCAAAATCACTTGGCACCTCCGCGCAACTTCAGTTGGCACCAAATCGCGCGCTTTCAACGGCTGTTAAAGGTGGTTCCAGCGCCGGCCTCTTGACGAGACCGCAGGCAGCGCGAGAATTCCTGGGCATGGAAACCCCTAGCGAGCGCGCCGGCCTCCAGCCGGTGCGCATGGAGCAATCCGAAAGGCATGTTCGTTATGAAGCATGGAATGTTTGAAGAAGTTCCGTGGTCTGACTCCATCACGGTTTACGACAAGGAGCATTTCACCATCTACCTGCAGATCCTGGACGCCTGCGCTGACAATGCCAGCGAAGAGGAGATGGCCAAGCTCATTCTCGGCATCGACCCCGTCCTTGAACCGGTCCGCGCTCGCAAGGCTCTTCGCAGCCATATCGACCGGGCGAACTGGATGGTCACGACTGGTTACAAGGAATTGTTCGCCAGCTGACCCATCGCGAAGAGGCGGACATTCTCAGGCCGGATCATAGGCCCGCTTCTCGGGAACCAAGCCGAGCACCTGTCACGCGTTTTTACGCACCCGCAAGCGAAGCAAATCCCTGTCTCGCTCGCACTCTATCGAGCCACTCATACTCCAGCGCGAGACTCTCGTGTGCGTGCTCCAACTCGCGCCTCGAAATATCCATCGATTTCGATCGTCTGAGATGGGTCTCGACTGCCAGCGGGAGCCCCGTCGCGGCCGCCAGCCGCGAAAGTCCGTCGTTGAGCCTTTCGGTCCAGAGCACATGGCCGACCCGCGCCAGGCGCGTTTCGGCCTCTTTAAGATCGAGCGCCGTCGAGAACATATAGAGCTGGGCCAGTCGGTGCTTATCCGGGACGCGGTCGACGAAGGCTTTGAACGACCCGCTCGCCCAAGGTGCCTCTTTCTCCATGATTGGGTGGTCGCTGCGATCGTCGATCATCTCGCGCAGCATCTGGTAGTGCGATGTCAAGCGAGCTACCGGATCGCGGAAGCAGGTGATCAGCACCGCATCCACCGGCAGCGACAGCATCTCCAAAGGTTTCTTCGTGGACCAACTCACAACCTATCTCATCACATCTGCGTGATCTAGCCGCGCCAAATTATATCGGCTAATCAGAAAGCGGGTTTGGGGAGTGGGCAAATGGGGCTCGTTAAGATCAAGGGCATCCTTTCCATGTGGAAAGGACGCGTTATCCCGAGGAATGGTGTTCCGTGGTCAGATCACTGGACCGTTCGGACGGCTGCGATCGCGGCGCATTTGCGATGGATAGGTCCAAACAGCCTTATGCTTGTCGGAGACTCGCTCTTCGAGCTGGTTCCGCCACATCCGCTTGAAGGTCTCAGCGTAGTGAATGCCGGCTTTGGCGGTGCGACCGCAGCGAACGTCTATGCTTCCGTGGCGTCTTGCGTGGTCTTGTCGGCCCTAAAGGAAAATCCGCCGGCAAAGGCGGTTATCCAAGTGGGAACGAACGACAGCAAGACAGGCGCCAATCCGGTTTCGGTCGCCGAAAAGACGATGGCAATCTGCTTATTGCTTCGGAGCATCGGCACCGAACCCATCGTGTTCGCGATCCCGCCGATCGAAGAAAAGAAAACCGCCTTTAGGTCGGCTTCTGTGGCCAGCGCCATCAATGATGCGACACGCCAGGCGTGTCTCAGAAGCGGCGTTCCTTTTATCGACCCTTACGTCGCAATTCGCGGCTCGAACGACGTGACCGAGGATGGCATCCACCTGGCCCGCGGCGCGGTTGTCGCGCTGGTCGACGCCATCCGCGCCGCCTAGACGGTCACCAGCGGAGCAACGGCCGCCGCCCACTCGGCCGAGCCGGTATCGTTCGGGTGAATGCCGTCAGTGACCGACCCGGTGCCGTTGGTGGTCAGCGTCAGACCATCAATATAGAAGATGTTGGCGTCGCCGGCAGCCGTTAGTTCGCTCACGGCGTCGAGTTCCTGTTGCCGATAATCGGCGATCTTCAGGGTGAGCGCGTCATTAGCTGCCGAAATCCAGTTCGACGACACAACGTAGATTTTCACTGTCGGCTTGATCGCCCGAACGTTGGCTATCAGTGTCTTCAAAGCAGCCTTGAAGGTAGCGAGAGAGGTCTGCGCCGTGCGATTGTTGAAATCAAACGTGACGAAGGCGACATCGGGATTGGCGTTGCCGAGATCGGTTCCCCACGCGGAATTCACTAGGGAAGAACCATAGCCGAGATTGATGTGCTGCCAGCCCTTGGCGCGGCAGAGTATCTCCATCCACGTTTTATCGGTGCTGGTGGCATTGAACCCCTGGAGACGGCTGTCGCCAAGGAACACGGCCCGCGGCAGGGTCGATCGCGGCGTCGGCAAGGTGACCGGCGCACCGTAGGTCGTAATGCCGAGATGCGCGATCGATGCCGAGTAGGGCATGACGATCTCGATCAGGCGATCCGCATTCGACGCAAAATCCAGCCTGACGAAGAACTTGCCGAGCGCCTGCGCCGAGGTGAAGTACGTGTTATGCACCCCGTCGACGAGTACCTCTCCCTTGCCATTATAGCTGCCGGTGACGAGATTGAGGTTCTGGAAGTGCAGGACGACAGAGGTTGCCCGCGTCTTGAAGCGGCGGCGCCATCCCGGATTGGCATTCTGGTACCCGCCGAAGGAGATCGGCCTGACGCCGCTGACCTGAGACGATGTTGCGGTGAGCGTTGCCGCGTAGTCGCTGTCCTCGATATTAGAGTTGTTGGGCACGACATCGACAAGGGGCTCCGCGCCGGCAATGCCAAAGTTCGACAAGGCGGTGAGCTCTGATGCATCCTGTGTTCTAAGCCGGAGGGTTATTCTTGCGATTGTGCCGCCGAACGGAGATGTTCCAGAGAGGCCGCCGCCGATGCGCAAGGTGGCGAGACCCGCTGGAACGGTCACCACGCTGTCCTGCGCCCCGACCGAACCGTCGAGCGCAGCCTGGGCATAGTTCGCGCCCCACGATCCCGCCATCCGCGTCGTCTTGTCCACGACGGTTATTCCCGGCAGGATGTTGGCGGCAGTAGCCCCGGCGGTCGTCAGCGCGAGTTGCCCGCCCCCGAGCGAGGACATCGCCATCACGATCTTGTTGTTGTTGGTGCCGTCATCGATCTGCACCATGGTACGCGAGACATTGTCCGGAGCCTGAGTGCGTCCCTCGACGAACAGCGAACCGAGGGCCACGTTGAAGGGTATGCCGGAGAGCGCCAGGAACGCTATGTCTGCCCCCCTGGAGAAGAACGCGGTGGTCGTCACCATCGGGCTGCTTCTGTAGTTGCCGTTCTCGTTCTGGACGAGATCGATGGCAAAGCTGTCGCCACTGGTGCCGATCCTGAAGCCGACATTCGGGTTTGGCAGCGTCTGGGACGGAATGCTCATCCGGTTCCAGTTGGCATCGGCAGGAGTCACATCGGTCCACGTCGTGCCGCCGTCCATCGTCATGGAGATCGGCCCAGTGCCAACCAGGCGCTTGATATAAGCCGTCTGGAAATAGGCCGCCGAAGCGATGGCGATGGCCTGCAAGGCCGTCCCGTTGGCCGCTGTGGCGGTGATCGACGAGGCCGAAGCGGCGATACCGTCAAGGCCAACCTGGTCGAGCGCCGCCGTGATGTTGGACTTCGTCCAGGCAGCATTCGTCAGGTCGCGGTTCCACAGCACGCGATTGGCGCGCGCCGGTTCGATAAGCAGGCCTCTCGGCGCAAGCGACTTGTAGTCGTAGGTGAAGCGGGGAATGTTCACGCCCGCTTGCTTCAGCAGCCCCAGCTTGTCGAAGTACCACCCCGCCGTCGTGCGCGTCGTGGACAGCTTTGCCGTTAGACTGCCGAAGAACCGCTTGGCGGGTGCAGCAGCGTCCTTAATCAGTATGCTCGGGATAGGAGTGTCGAGAGCAATCGCCACGCCGCTGTCGTCGTACTGCAACGTCTGCGATAGGTCATTGAGGGTGGCGAGCTGGAGCGCGTCGAGGCGATCGTTGAGAGCCACGTAGGGTCCGCGCGCGGTCTGCACCTCGGCCGCGTAACCCGGCTCGATGCCCTCCGGTGAGAAGTTGAGCGCCGTCGTGCCAAGCGTAATGCCTGCCGCAGCCATCGCCAGCGTCCAGCGCTCTCCGGTGCCGACTGTGCCGCTCTGCACGACGAAGCCGATATGCGCCAACTCTGCCGCGCTATCGGCGAAGATCGCACGGGACGCGGCGCCAGCCGCCACTACGGTGTAAAGCCCATTCTCGGCCGGCAGCGTCTGCGAGCCAAGGAAGACGTGATCTCCGGTCACCAGAGCGACGCCGTTGAGTACCGCGGCGTTGATCAGGCCGCTTGCGAGGTTGACGTTGGCGGTCGAGCGAACCTTGACGATCTGGGTAGTCCAAATAACTCCGGCTGTTGCAATATCCTCGACAGCATCGACACGGCCGGTCAGGTCTTCGACCTCCTCCGGCAGCGAAGCTACTGCGTCGACGCGTATGTTGAGCGCGACATCCGCGGCTGCCCGCGCCGTCGCCTCGGCGGCGAGCGCATCCGCTATCGGCCCGTCGGCTGCGATCTGCTCCGCGTGGTCGGCCATCGACTGTCGTGCCGAGCGCCGAATGCCGTCGATCGTGGCATTGCCGGTCACCTCGTCCAGAGCGGCGACCAGCGGGAGATCGGTACTGTATATTCCTGTTTCAGCCATTCCAAAATTCCCTGTTCTTAAGGCGCGACGTAGCCGCCGCAGTTGAAGTAGACTTGGGCGCCGGCGGTCACGTTGGCGACGTTCAGCGCCGTGTTGACGGTCGACGACAGCGGCGATCGGAATTCGATGTCCAGGCGCCCGCCGGCGGCCTTGAGAAAACCGCGATAGAGGACAGTCGCGGCGCCGTCCTTGACCAGAATTTCGGTGTCGACCGTGGCGTGGGCATTCACGGCAGTCAGCCAGGTCATGTGGTTGCGTTGGCCCGCCACCGCTGCCTTCACCGGGACATCTGCGGTCCCGGTCTCTCCACCGGCAGCCGCGGGGTAGCGCCAAGTGGCGGCCGGGTTCAGCGCGGTCAGGTTCTGGGCGATGCGCTGCAGCCGGCCGTTTAGGCCAGACGAGGCGGTATCGCTGGCCGGCGCCGCCTCGATGAGCGAGCCGAGCAGCGCATCGTCGTCGGTCGACAGCGTGACGCTGAGGCTGTTGGCGGCGCTCTTTGCGCCAAGCGTCGACGGCAGCTTGACCGACAGCAGCCGCTTGACCAACGCGATCAAGGAGAACGTGCCGGCGTCGGAGGTGGCGGCGGCATCGGCCTTCCCGCCTAGCGCCTCATCCATGCCGTCGCGCACGCCGTGCATGGGATGGTGCTTGCCGGCGACGAGTTCACTATCGATCGCGACGGGATCGCCGGTGACGCTGTCGGTTGTGTTGATCTGGCTGGCGGCCATTTGTGTCCTCTAAAGCACGAGCAAAAGGGTTGAGTTCGCCGCGAGTGGCGGCACGAAGTCGTCGGCGCCGATGGTGACGGAGATGATGTCGGTCAGGTCGCTTTCGACGCCGGCGATGCTAACCGCCCAGGCCTGCAGCTCCACTTCGTCGCCGAATAAATAGCCGGTCACGTCGAAGGCGCCCTCGGCCGGCGTGCAGGACAGAGGTGGCTGCCACGCCAGATCGCCCGAGAGCCTGGTCTGCAGCTTGAAGGCGGCGACGGCGATCGCGTTCGCCGTGCCACCGCTGACCATAACCCTCAGACCGTTGGCGTCGCCGGTCTCGACCGTGCCAGTTTCGATGCCCGTGAACTTCGGTACCGCCGGTGGGATTAGGGACAGGTCGATCTCGGCGCCGACGCGGCCGCTCCAGGCCGGCGGCACTTCGGCGTCGGTCAGCTCGTCGATGATCGATGCTGCCGGTAGCATCGCCAGCACGGTCGAATTGTTCTTGCCGCGCGTGATGCCGGCAATGATAAGCGGGATGCTGTCGAGCGCGGCCGGGCCGAAGTGAATGATATCGCCAGCCTTGGGCCTCTCGCCGCTGCCGGTGAGCCGCACGGCCGCGCTCTCGCCGGCGACGGTGGCGATGGTCCGTACCACGCTGGTGCCGATCGTGTCGTCGGCGTCGAACTGGCGAAAGCGAATGGCGTAGCTCTCGCCGGCGACCATCGTGAAGACGCCGTCGGCCTCGACAAGATCGCCGCGTACTGCCTTGACGCGCGCCGAATGCATGGCGCGCTTCAGCACGTCGCGCGAGGCCACCACCAGGTCGCCGGTGGTGGCGGTGCGTGCAGTGCCTTGCTGCACCGCCGAGTAGCTGACGGCGCGGTTCATGATCTCGTATTGCCGGCGGCGGGCCTCGCGCCAGATCTCGTCCGGGTTGGTCTTGCCGGGCAGTTTCAGCTCCTCGGTGATGTCGATCGGGCCGACATAGCCGGGCCACGGCACCAGGCGCTCGCCCTGTTGATAATCGTTGGTCTCGTCGATGAACGGCACGCGCAGCGCATGTGGCGGCTCGAAATAGGAGGGCGACCAGCGGAAGTCTGATGAATTCCTTGGGTTCACGTGGTCGACCACCAGCTCGCGCGGCCGATCAATGACGACGGTCCATTTGCGGCCGTCCCATTTGACGGCGGCCCGCCCCGCGGCGCCGATCGCCGCCAGCGTCTCGCCCAGCGTGCTCTCGAAATCGTGGATGCGGTTATATTTCAGGCCCTTGAGCACGCAGAAGACGTGCCAGTCCTGGAAGGCCGGGAAATCGATCTCCTCGTCCGGAGTGGGCCGGTACAGCCCTGGGCCGCGCAAGGCGAACAGCGCCAGCGACGCTGGGCTTTGAGTGGCCCTGTCGATCCATGTGCCGCTTTCGACGTCCCAGTCCGGCGCGATCCGCTTGTCGATCGTGTTGAAAGTGTCGAGCGTCCCGTTGAGCTGCGCTGTCGCCTTGATCCGGAGAGCAGTCAGCGCCACCGATTTCCTGAAGTTGAACGGGTATTCCGGCCGGAAACTCTGCAGGACCACCCAAGTGCAGTTCAATACAAATTGCGAACCGTTGCCCGGCTCGACCTCCGAGTCAGTCAGCCGCTCGTATTCGATCTCATAGGCACCCCGTATGGGGTAGTCGATGCGGTCGGCGCGATAGAAGCCCACCTTTTTTGTGTTGCGGATGGAGAGATCTGGCAGGTCGGTCCAGGCTGCGGTACCGGCCAGCCGGTAGCGTCGCTTGAACACCACTTCCACTGAAAACTCCTCGCCCTCGTCATCGATCTTGATCAGGCCGGCGGGAAACGACAGGATCGAGATCGACCAGGCGGTATCGCGAGCGGTGAAGCGGCTGACCGGCTTGGCTTCGGACGGCTCACCCTTGATGATCTTGCCGTAGTCGTTGTGCTTCAACGGCCGTTCCAGATCGGTGCCGATGCGCTCCTCGAGCACCTGGTTGGTGTAGAGCGACAGCGGTGCGTCATCGGCATAGCCGAGCCGCGTCTCGATCTCGACCTCGTCGAATTTCGTCAGCAGCGTGTCGCCGAGCTTCTCCTCGGAGATCTCCAGCGGCCCGTAACCGTGCAGGAAGACGGCGCGATCGTAGAGCCAATCGCCGACCACCTCGATATAGGACATCGCCCCGAACGGCGGCGCATAACGGTGCGTGCCCATGACCATCGGCACCGGCGCGTCGGGCGTGAACTGGTTCTGCCATCCGGCGATCGCATAGGTCGGTTTTTCCTCCCCCGGGGGTTTGGGCAGCGGCAGCAGCGCATTGATCAGCAAGCCGCCGAGCGCCGTCAGTCCCACTGTGAGGGCGGTCTTTGCCACGTTGGCAAGCAATTCCGAGCCAAACAGCGTGGCGCCGGCGGGGAAGAAAAACCCGGCGACGGCGATCGCCGCCACCGAGACGAGGATCTGCAGCACTGACCGAAACGAGTCACCGCCGGGAACGACGCGGATGACCACATGGACGCCGGCATGCGGCCGCGCCCGGTGCCACCGGGCGCGTGGCACCACCTGCATGCCGTCACCCTTGACCAGCGCGACACGGGTGCGCTCCAGCACCGGGTGACTGGCGCCAGGCAGTGCCATCGCCACCATTTCGGCAATCGTCATGCCGGCCGGCAGCGTCAGCTCGATGCGGGCGCGGTCGGGCTGGAATGCGATGGGCGCGGCCGTGACATGGACGCTCATGCGCCCCTCCAGCGATAGATGCCGGTGAGCTTGCCTGCCCAGGGCGAGCCGTCGTCGAAGCGCTCGATCTTGGAGCAGTCCTGCTCGACCATGTGCATCATCAAGCCCGGCCGCAGGAAAAGCCCGCAATGGGCATCGAGGCGGCCGCGCCGGAACCAGAGGATGTCGAGCGGCTGCGGCGTCTCAATCTTCAACCAGAGCGGCGATTGCGTTTCGCGAGCGACTATGGCGGCGACTTCGCGCTGCTCGGCCGAGCTGGGATAAAGGCCGGCATAGGACGGCAGCTCGTTGCCGGCATGCTCGGCATGGGCGAGGCGGACAAAGCCCCAACAGTCGCAACCGGTCCAGTCGCGGCCCTTGTCGGCGAAGGGCAGGCCGATAAAGCCTTGCGTCCAGCTGAGATCGCCCTGGGTTACCATCAAGGTCATTTGTGCAGCCCCGGAAAACGTTCCTTCGTCATGCGGTCGGCCGGATAGGGCTCCTCGGTGATCGGCTCCATGGAGAATTTGAGGCTGACCTGGCCGCTGTCGCCGTCTGCGCCGGTCATCAGCATGCCGATCCATTCGGCCTCGACATTGTCCGGGCTCGACGCCAGCACGATCGCCATGTGGCAGGTCGCCTGCACGGTGGTCGACGTCAAAATATCGGCGATGTCGCTGTCGAGGATCTCGAGCACCAGCGAGGCCTGCGCCGGAGCGTCGTCTTCCTCGTCGGGGACGAGCGCGTCGAGCATGATGAACAGGAACGGCGAATCATCTTCGGTGCGCCAGGTCGAGCGGGTGCCGTACATCAGCGGCTCGACCGAGACCCGGTCGGCGTTGTCGGAGGAGAGCCGCACGGGCGTGTCGAGCAGCGGGTGCTCGATGATGACCAGCACAACCTCCAGCTCGTCGGTCGCGACCTGGTCGAGAGCCAGACGGGCGTTGAGCGAGACCCGCCTCATGGCATCACCGCAACGTCGAAGCTGACGCGCCACTGGATGCCCGTAGGGGAGCTTGGGGCGCGCGCCGGCAGCTGCTGGCCGATCAGGCACAGCCAGGTCTCTGCTATCAGGATCGGTGTCCCGTCCTCGGTGGTGATCGGCGTGCCGTCATCGGTCAGCAGCGGCAGGCCGTCCGTGTCCCACGCCGGCATCAGGAAGGGCTGCGTGCCCTGCTTGATCTCCTCGTTGTACCAGCGGTCGAAGCGGGCAAGCTGCGCCCTGGTCAGCACGGTCGAGAAGGCAACGGTGTCAGCGACTGCCGAGAAGCGGCGCCGCACGTTTGGCGGGCCGGCGTCTTCGGCCCTGCGGGTGCGGCCATCGCCGCGCGTCACCTGGTAGGGTGCCCGTTCCGGTCTGGGCAATTCAGGGGGATACCAGACCAGGCTCATCGCCGTTTCACCGGCTGCCTGGCGCCGCGACCCGCGAGCGTCTTATTGAAGGAGCTGCCGCGCCGGTTTGCGGCGGCGGTCAGCTTTTCTTCGATGATGATGTCCTCGCGGCGGCCGCCCTTGCCGTCCTCGGTTTCCTCCTCGCGCACGCTCACGCCGGCATAGTCGTGATAGTGCCGCTCAACACGGGTCGGCTGGGCCGACTGCGATGACCAGCCGCCCATCGAGGGAGAGCCGGAGCTACCGGCGCCGGGCATGGCATAACCGCCCTCGTAGTAGCCGCGGCCCGATTTGGCTGTGCGCCGCAGGCTGTCCAGGAACGGCACGCCGAGCGCTCGCACCACCGGGGCATCCATGACGTACTCCTGCTCATGGACCAAGCCGGCGACCCTGCGCGGGTCGTTGCCGCCGGTCGCGCCGCCCACATCGTAGAGACCGCCGGCGCCCGACTGGATCGCCGACCAGGCTGCCGGTGACCTGAAGAAGCCACTGATCATCGACCAGATGCTGGAAAATCCAGACAGACCGCCGCCCGCCGGCGCCGCCGGGAACTGGCTGAGCGCATTGCCGAGCTGGCCAAGCCCGCCGCCGAAACTATTTAGGCCCTTTGCGGCAAGGCCGGTGCTTTCGGTCAGCCGCGTGATCGCTGCCGTGGCTTTGTTGCCTGCGCTCTCCACACCGGGGAAAAGCGCGCGTTGATTATCGTTGAGGCCGTTGCGCCAGGAGCCGCCAGCCATCCCGAGCCGGCCACCGCCGAGATCGAAATGCATCTCGTCCATGGCGCCGTATTTGCCCCTCTGGCCGCCGAAATATCCGCCCCACCGGAAACGGTCGGTCAACTCCGGATATTTCTCCAACTGCACCTGGCGCGCCGTCTGGGCGAACTTCTCGTACGTCGCGAAGGTGCTTGGGTCCTGATAGTTGCCCAGCTTCTTGCCGGTGAGGAGATCGGTCAGCCTGACATCGGTCGCGAGGCCCTGACCGTGAAAACGTGGGTCGCCTGGCCGCAAGCCTGAGATCGCATCGACCTGGTAGCCGCCGAACCGCTTCGCGGCGCTGTCGAGAATGTCCATCAGCCGGGCGTCGACGCCCGACTTGAAGTTTCCGACCGTGCGAAGCGAGCTTCCGGCGACATCTGACAACGTGGAAGTCGGCGCCCCGCTGCCGCGCATTCCCGATGACGGATCGGCCGAATTGCTGTTGGCGGGTGAGAAGAACCGCTTGATGCTGTCGAAGATGCCGCCAGTGCCGCCGCTGACGCCCAAGGCACCGTTGATGTTCACGACGCCGGCCTGCACATCCATGGCGCCAACAGACTGCCCGCCTGCCGGCTGCGGACCGCCGAGCAGCGTGCCGATGAAGCCGCCAATCCCGCCGATGCTGTCCAGCGTCGGCAGGCCCTTGTCATAGACCGCGTTGGCCAGCGGGTTCTTGATCGCAAGCTGGGCGAGCTGCTTCAGCACGTCGTCGGCCGCGCTCTTCAGCACGCTGTCGATATCGGTAAAGCCGCCGAGAGCGCTGTCGACGATGCCGCCGATCGCGTCGACGCCGGTCTCGCGCACGTCCTCCCAGAGCTGCTTCTGCTGCTTCAGCAGCTCGTTCATGCGGATCATCGCCGCCGCCTCGGAATTGAGGTCCACCGCCAGCCCGGCGCCCTTCAGCCGGTCGGCGACGGTCGCCTCGATCGGCGAGCGGCCGAGCTGGTCGCGCTCGAACTGCAGGTCTCGGCTTAGGTTGGCGCGGGATCTGGCTTCGGCCAGCGCGGCCAGCTCCGCCGCGTTGGCGCGCATCGCCTCGGCTTCCTTGCCGTAAAGGTCGATACCGAGCTGTCGGATCTGCTGCTCCACCTGCAGGCTGGCGATGACACGGTCATGGGCGGCGGTGCTCGCTCCGACTAGGGCAAGCTCGGCGCGCTGGGTCTCGATGTTCTGACCCTGCCCAACGATCGTTGTGCGCGCCGACTGGATGGCGCTAAGCCGGCCATATTCGGCGGCCTTTTCCTTGATGCGTCGGATCTCGGCTTCGTCGGCCGGGACATTGTTGCGGGCGGCTTCCTCGCGGACCGCCTGTTCGAGCTGAAAGGCCATGCGCAGCGCTGCCGTCTCGGCCGCCGTCCTGCCGACCAGGCCGATTTCGAGCTGCTGGGAGGCTATCGTCTGGTCGAGCGACCGCAGACGCTGCTTCTGGGCTTCGTCCAGCGTCTGCTGGGCTCTGGCGTAGGCCAGCGCCGCCGCCGTGTCGCCGCGATAGTCACGGACACCCTTGCCCTCGTTTGGGTCGAATGGCCTCGCGTCCTCGGTTGCGCGAGCGGCCCTTGCTTGTTCTTCCGGCGATCTGGCATAGAGCGACCGGAACGCCGTCTCGCGGTCGCGCTGCAGCTGAACAAGTGCCGCCCGGTTGCCGGCAAGCCATTTTGTCAGGTTGGCGCCTTCATCGCCCCGGCCGACAGTGACGCCCTGGAACGTTGCTATCGCCGCGCTCGACCCGCGCAGATGAAGCTCAAGGGCCGCCGCCTGGTTGGCGCTGTCCTGAAGCTCCTGCGCGAAGTCGTGCGCGGCCTTGCTCAGGCTGGGATCGATCCGCAGTTCGCCGAGCCGCTTCTGGACGCCGGCGGCGTCAATCTGGCCGGCCTGCATTTCCGCCGCCAGCTGCCGGAAGGCGACCACACCGGCTTGGCCGAGCTTCGCGAAATCCGCGCCGGCGGGGTCCGAAGGCGAGATCGTCGTCGCGATCGACATCTGACGGCGGATATTGTTGAGCGTGGCGACAAGCGTGTTCTTCTCGTCTTCCGCCTGTTTGATGGCGTCGGCCTGTGCCACCGACAGCGGCACTTTCGACGCCTGGTCCTCGTAGGCCTTGGCCGCCGCCGCAGCGAGCGGATAGGCGGCGGCGATCTCGTCGATTATCTTTTTGTGGGTTTTCAGAACGGCGTCGACCGACTGGATGTTTGTCCGCGTCGACAGCGCATAGGCGATGGCGGCGGCGCCGGCGGCAACTAGGCCGGTGGTCACCAGGCCGACGCTGGGCACAAAACCGAGGAAGGACGCGGCCGCCGATGCGAGCGAGCCCCTGATCGCGGTCAGCGAGCCGCGGAGCCCTTTCGGGCCACTCTCCAGCGCGTCATAGACCTGACCGGCCTGCGACGCGAAGATCATCATCGCCGGTGCGCCGAGCGCCCACATCGTGACGACATCGTTGCCCTGCCGCGACAGGTTGAGCAGCTGCGAGGAAGTCAGGCGTGCCGCGCCCGCAACGGAGCCCAGCCCCGTCACTATCTGGCCCGATGCTCGGCCGAGCATCGTATAACGATCGTTCAGATGCGTGAGCGCCAGATCGTATTCCTTGGCGCTGGTGAAGGCGCCGACCCTGTGCGCGTTGTTCAGCTCTGTCAGCTCGGCCTCGTATTGCTTTGAGGCGGCATAGAGCGGGTTGAAGCGGGCCCGCAGCCGGTCCAGTTCGTCGCCATAGGCAGCGATGTCGGAACCGCGATCGGGCACAATGGTGACCCGGTTGACCATGGATTGCGCAGCATTTTTCTGGGCTGCGGCCAAGCCGGTCAAGGCGCTGATCTGGCTGTTGAGGGCGACCGTCTCTCGCAAACGTGCGTCGATCGCCAAGGAGCCGCTGATCGCACCAGTGCGCTCAGCCTGGTTGATTGCCTCGACTGCCGTCCGATACCGCGTCTGCGCCGCAAACAATGGATCGTAAGTGGCTTTGATCCGGTCAAGCGCCGCGCCATAGGCCGCTATGTCGGTGGCGCGTTGCCGATAGGTTGCGTCGTCGGTCGGTCCCTTCATGCCGGCATAGGCCGCCACGATCCCCTGGATGCGCTTCTGCACCGCCTCCTGGCCTGTCAAGGCTTCAGTCACCCGACGTGACGATGCCGCCGCCTGGTCGTTGGCGGCGGTGAGCGCCGCCGAGGTGCGGGCCGCCTCGACGCCGACCGTGCGGACCGCCGCTGCCGTGGCGCCGGCCGCCGCAGTCGCACCGGCAGCGTCGCCGCTGATGACGAGGGCGAGATTGAGGCTCACTCGCGCACCTCGTTCATGATTTCGCGCGCGGCGATCTCCATGTCGCGCAGATCATTGAGCAGCCGGCCGTCCGGATAGCGCTTCTTCTCACGCTTCGGCCGCGCCCGCAGCAGTACAGCGGCCGCCGCATAGTCGATGCCGAGCCAGTAGAGCAGGCCCTGCATGCCGCGCGCGACGACGCGCCACTGTGTCTCGCAGCCGAGAAACAGCACCACCGATGGCATGTTGATGTCCCACACTTCGAACACGTCGCTTTCTTCGTCGTCTGTCGGTTCGGGCAGGTTCTCGGGCGGAACGCCCAACGCTTCGGCATCCTGCCGCGCCTGGTGGTCGGGCCGCGTAGGGCGGGTCGGGTCGGTCAAGCCTTCCCGTGCCAGCGCCCAGGCGCGCGCGGCCTCTGTCAGTTTCCCTTTCGGGCCGCCGGGCTGGCGAGCGAATTGGCGTAGGCGCTGTAGAGCGCGACCCGATACCAGGTCTGCTGCAGCGCCTGGCGAAAGACCTCTTCGGAATATTCGACTTCGTTGCCGTCCTCGTCGATCACGTCGCGCCAGCCGCGGGTGGCCTGGATCAGCAGATCATGCTCACGCGTCTTGCGCTCTTCTTGTGTCGGCAGCGCCTCGATTTCCTTGCCGAGCGCGATTGCAGCATCTTCGTCGACGCCGGCGAACTGATGCGTGTAGCTCATGGTCTTCCACTTGCCGGGATTTGCCGGATCGGGAAGCTCGATCTTTATCGGCCACCAGTAGAGATATTCCTTGGCGAGAATGAATTTCATGGGGCACTTTCCTGAGGTTTGAACGGCGGTTTTAGAGACGTTGAAGCCGCCTTTATTTGACGGTGATCTTCAGCTCGGTGGAGCCGAGGCTGGTCAGCATCAGCGGCAGCGAATAGTTGCGGATGTTGTCGCTCTGGCCCTCTGCCGGCCGGCCGATCTGCACCTTGTCGCTGTCGATCGCCACCGTGTTGCCGCCCACCGTGCCGTGGGTAAGCGCCAGCGCGGCCTTGGTGTGGGCGCGGGCGATCGAGAACCAATCCTTGGTGGCAAGCGATGTCGCCTTGACGACGGCGGTACCAGTCACTGAACGGTCGGTGATCTCGATGCTCTCCTCGCCAATCAGGTGGCGCGGCACGACCTGCGAGCCGGTGTCGATGTTGAGGCTCTCGGCGATCGCGGTCCAGCCATGCAGCGCCATCATCGTGTTGGCCTTGGAGACCACCACCGGGTCGATCCACATCGTCTTGGTGACGACGGGCAAGGCTTCGTCGGTGATGGTCCCGACCAGGCCTTTCATCGAGAATTGGAAGCGCGGGATGCGCTTGGGTGTGAAGCCGAGCGAGACGCTGCCGCGCATGCCGAGCAGCACATGCTTGACGCCGTCGGAGTTGTAATAGAGCCCGCTGCTCTCGAAGGCGTCGTGGATCAGATCATACTGGACGTCGACGCCGGCCGAGATCACCTGGGCAAAGCCGCAGGAGCGCAGCAGCGGGCCATAGGCCGGTGCCGTGCCGAGGGCGCCGGCGCCGGCGATCTCGACCGAGAAATTGAACTGGCCATAGTCGCCGGTCAGCAAGACGCCCTGGTGGCCGAGGAACGGCTGCATCAGATTGCGCGCCTCCTCGTCACCGGCGAGCGGCGTGAAGGCCGCGTCGGAGAGCTGGATGTAATTGGCAGCACCGGTCGGTACCGCATCAACTCCATAGGTGGCATCCATCTTGATGAGGGCGGACAGCTTCTTCCAGCGACGGATCATGGTCTATTTCCCCTTCCTGGGCGCGCCGGTTTCGGCCGCCAATGGTTCGTCCGTGCCCGCCGGTACCGGCTCGGCCTCCGTGCCGGGCGGCGGCGCGGGCTCAGTGCCCTCGATCCGCTCCAGCCTTCCATCCTTGTGCCGGTTGTACGCACCGCCGGCGATCGGCGTTTCGATCTTTGCCATGTCAGCTTTTCTCCACGAGGTAGTAGCCGGCGCCGAACAGCTCGCGCTGCCAGACGTGGCCGTTCTTGGCTTTGAGAAGGTTCGACGAGATGTGCTCGACAACGTCGGCATTGTTGACGCTGGTCGGCTCGAAACCGATCAAGGCGCCGCGTACCGCGTCCTTGAGGATTTCGATGTCGTCGGCAGCGGCCCCGCCGGTGCCATCGGAGACGTTGCGGGTGACGATAATGACAGCGACATCAGCCTCGGTGCGCTGCAGTACGTTGCCCGTCATGCGCTCGTTTTCACCGCTGTGCTCTTCCTCGACCAGGACGAAGGCCGCGGGCGTCGTCTTCGGTTCGCCACTGAGCGAGGCCCAGGCGGCGGCGCCTGCGATCAGCCGAAAGAGCGGCGGGTCGATATCGCGCAGGCGCTGCTGGAATTCTGCGGACAGCGTCATGGCCGGGCTCCGCCATCGGCTTCGGCGCGAAAGGCGTCCTCGGCTATACGCAGGATCTCGGCCTGGCCCTCCTCGTCGACATAGAGATAGGGCCGCGCCGGGATGGTGATCGAGTGCGCGCCGATCGAGACGCGGACCGTTTCCTTGCGCTTGCGCGAGGCCTTGACGAAGCGCCGGCCGCGATTTGTCTTGCCGAAATGCAGATCCTGCTCGCGCGCCGGGATCTTCACCTCGCCGCCGAGCTGCTGGATAGCGGCATAGAGCAGGTTCGTTCCGACCGCCGCTTCGGTTTCCGTCGCCTCGCCGGTGATGGAGCTGTAGAGCCGGTTCGTGACGCGCAGCATGTGGCCATAGCCGCGCTGGCCGCGCCCGATGCGCTTGGCGGCCGTGCGCGGGCTGAGCCGCTGCCACTTACCGGCCGGGCCGGTCTCGCGCTCGAAATGCCGCTGAGTCGAGGTGACCAGGTATGCGGCGATCGCCGACATGATCGTCCTGGGATGTTCGGCCAGGCGCTCGATGCGATCGAGTGTCGCCAGCACGGCCTGGTCGACGAGGCGGATCTGGATGCCTTCGGTCGCCATCAGAAGCCCCGCAGCTTGTCGCGGGTGAACACGCGGTTCGGCGCACTGGTCTTGATGGCGCTGCCGCCGGCCTGTTCGGGCGTCTCGCCTTCCTCCTCGATCAGGACGAGACCCTTCGAGACATCCTTCAGCCAGGAGATCGCGTTGGCGAAGTTGCGCGAGACGATGCTCTCCTTGTCGGCCGCCTCGCCATGCAGATAGTAGCGCGCCAGATCCGCGGCGACCTTGACCAGGACTGGCGGCACGACGCTGAGCGGCAGCTTGAACTGCTTGCCGATATAGCCGTCGATTACGCCGTCAGCGTCCGCCAGTGCGCGGCCGACCACGACATCGTCGATTGTCGATGGCGGCATGTTGGTCCGGTCCGTGAGCTGGATCAGCTCGGTGGAGCCGAAGCGGTCGACCAGATCCTGCTGGACGGCGTACATCAGGCACCCACCACGAAAAGCCAGATGAAGAAGGCGAGCCAGACAAGCAGGGAGCCGGCGCTGGCGAAGACGAACCTCACGAGCGCAAAGAAGGCTGCGCTGAAGTCGCAATCAAGCAGGGAGCCGGCGCTGGCGAAGGCGAACCTCACGAGCGCAAAGAAGGCTGCGCTGAAGTCGTAATCGCCATGGCTTTGTTCGGTCGGCCACATCAATGCGGCCGCCCAGATCGCGACCGTAAGCGCGATCGGTATCCACCAGATGGATAGGTAGATGTTCACGGTCAGATGAACTCCACAACTAGGTTCGGCTCGGCGAAGAGCGCCTCCAGCGGCTCCGGGCTACGGAAACCATCGAGTTGGTGTTCAACCGGTGTTTTGGAATGGGCGATGCCAGCGCGCCGGAAGCCATCGGTTTTCGATCGGATGCGCACTGCGGTCGGCGCCGGCGCTCCGCTGGCCTCCCATGCGTCGATCGCGGTGGACAGGCAGGGGAAGCGGGCGCGGAACTCAGCTTCACCACCATCAAGCCAAATCGCGGACGCGTTCACCGTGAGCGACCCTGCGGAGCCGGCCGTATTGCCGGCTCCGCCCTGGTCATCGCTCTCCGGGGGTATGCTTGAAATGGTCCCCGTCGCTGCCCCCAGCGACGGGGCGGCCGGTGCCACCTCTAGGGCGACATCAGCCGCAGGCGAAGCATTCACCGCGACATGCTGATCTGCGATTACTGGCTTCGCTGCTTCGGAATTGATGGTGTCAGCGCTGCTCGAGATCGGCGGCACTGCGGAGAAAACCGTTTCACGTTTGGCTATGATTTTCGGAGCTTTCGCCATCGTTCAATCCTTTTCGGGTCTTTGAAAAGGAGCCTTCGCGGGCTGCTTTTCGAAAACCCGCCGGCCGAAGCCGGCAGGGCGAATTCGGCAGCGTCCTATCCGGCGTTGGAATCGACTGGGACTTCCGTAATAGAAAAGGTGCTGCTTGCCGGGTGGGGCAGAAAGAACGACCGCTCCTCGCCAGGGTTGATTTCGACCGGTTCGCGGTCGTCCTGCTTGACGGTGGCGCGGAAGTTGCCGTTCACGTGGACTTTAACTGTCGTGGTCATAGGGGTTCCTCTTGGGTCTTGCGGAAGAAGCCGGGCTTCGGCTGCTTCCGAAAAACCCGCCGGCACCGAAGTGCCGGCAGGCAAAGTGCGCAGCTCCGGCTGTGATCAGCCGAGCTGCGGAACCACGACCACTTCGGAGGCCTTGAACCAGATGTTGCTGTCGCCGCCGTTGATCAGCTG
This sequence comes from Mesorhizobium sp. M0678, assembly GCF_040320505.1. Classification (NCBI taxonomy): domain Bacteria; kingdom Pseudomonadati; phylum Pseudomonadota; class Alphaproteobacteria; order Hyphomicrobiales; family Phyllobacteriaceae; genus Mesorhizobium; species Mesorhizobium sp. M0678. Next base: position 557,936 of record NZ_JAMYPT010000001.1, read on the forward strand.
CGCCTCAACCACCTGCTTTGCATCGGCCTCCAACGCCTGAGGAACGATGAGCTTGGCCGGACGGATGTTGATGATCTGGCCGTTCTTCTTGCGGATCGAACCCAACGCATCGCGGGCCGCCTTGAAGTTGGCCGGCGTAAGTGTGGCCTTAGACATATGGGCGAGCTGCCAGAGGCCGAAGCCGGCGTTGCATCGCCCGTCGACGCCGTAGAGATACTGGCCCTTCATGAAGACGTTCGTATCGGTCTCCTTGTCCATCGGGACAAGCTTGAAGGGCTTGCGCTTCTGGAACACCATCGGCTGGATAACCCTGGTGTCGTCGACCAGGTACCAGGCCGGGCCGGCGCCAGCGGTGAAGTTCGAAACAGAGGTCTCGCCGCCGTTTTCGTCGAAGCCGGGGTGATCGGTGTCGAAGAAATTCTGGCCGTCATAGCAAAGTGTCGCGTCGCCCGCCTTCCAGAGCGGCCAGACGAGCTGGTCGGGAAACTCGGCCGCGTCCTGACCCATTTGGGCAGAGATGGTCGTGTAAAAGCCGAACTGATCGTCCTCGATCGAGGCGCGCTTGACGCCGACGGTGCCCTCGAACTCCTTGTTGCGGATGATGTAGGTCGAGGCCGACAGATCATGAATGAGGCGGTCGCCGACCCATTCGCGGATGCCGGGCAGATCGTCCATGCGCGGATATTCGTTCATGGCGGTGCTCGAAGGCACGTCCATGGCGACCGTCCGGTATTGTGTCGGGGTGGTTGCGAGCCGCGCATTGAACGCGGTGCTGAGCCCCGTGTAGACGCTGCGCAGCGTGGAAGCATTAATGTCCATCTGAAGCTTTCTCCTACTGCGCGATCTCGGCGACGACGGTCGCCGGAGTTGCGGTTGCGTTGGTTCCGCCGACCGTGAAGCTGATCACGTCGCCGGGGTTGACCTCGTTGAGGGCGGTCGGCACCACCGTGTCCACGTCGCCCGCGGCCGAGCCGGCCTGGGTGATGGTGATAACGCCGGTGGTCACCGGAACGCCGTTGATGGCGCAGGTGATGGTGGCGTCGCCGGTGGTCAGGATGCCGTCGGTGACGCTGCGCAGCCGGGTGATGCGGCCCTTGACGGAAGCGATCGTCCTGGTGACGCCGGCGCCGACCAGCGTGGCGATGCGGGCGGCCAGCGGGATCATGACCTTTTCAGCGGCCGGGATGTCGATCCAGGTGCGGCCGTCGCTGATGCCGGCGACGGTGCCGACGAGCAGCCGGGCACCGGAGCCATCGAAGCTGAGCGTCTGATCGTCGACGGCGTAGACCGGCCGGCCGATGTCGACCTCGTCGGCGACGAAGATGAAGCCGAAGCAGCCGCGAAGCGCCTCGACGTTCAGGTCGCCGTCCGCACCGTCGCGGTTATCGACGTTGCCTTCGGCCAGGCCGACGATGGAAACCGCGTTGGCGGTGCCCGCCGGGACTGCCATGCCGGTTGCCAGGAGGGCAACGATCGACTTGCGGAAGATGCGGACACCCGACTTGGCCGGGTAGCCGAAGCGGTCGCCGGAGCGAGCCGGGATTTCGAGATCCTTGGACGCGACCATCAGACGGTTTCCTTGTTGAGCTTGAGGGTCTCGGCGAATTTCTTCGGATCGAGGCCCATGGCGTTGCAGACGGCGAGATCGCTATCCGAAAGCTCGGCGTTTTCGGCGTCCGGCTTCTTGGCCGTGCGGATCTGCGAGGCCGTCATCACCGGCGCGTTGCCGACGAAGGTGTCGAAAGCCTTGAGATCGGCCTTGGCGTAGCCGAGCGCCCAATCCTTCTGCGCCGGCGCGATCTTGCCGGCCTCGATCGCGCTGTTGACCGCCTCGGTCGCTTTGTCGGCGGTCAGATCCTCGCGCAGCTTCTTCAGATCGCCCTGCAAGTCGGTGACGATTGCGATCGGCACGAACTTGGTCGGATCGACCTTGCCGGCGATCGCCGACTGGACGGCCGTGACGATGTCGTCGGCCTTGGCGTCGGCAGTGAGGCCGGCGGCGGTGGCGAGGCGGGTGCGATCGGCGACGATGGAATTGATCGCCGTCAGGATCTCCGCCGGCTTGGCGGTTTCGGTCAGGCCAGCAGCCTTGGCAATTGCCGTGCTGCTGGTCAGATGGGCGTTGATGGCGGCGACAATGCCGTCTTCGGTCGTGCCCTTGGCGAGGCCAAGCGCAGTCAGGATCTTGTCCATGCTGTCTCCGGTGGGGTTGTCGAGAGGGAAGAGGGCACTCGCCGCGACCGCGACGAGATCGAGGTTCGGCGTGTTGGTCAGGCCGGCCATGCGGATGGCGAGCACCCGGCCGGTGGTCTTTTCGTGGAAGAAGACGGGCGACAGGTATCGGTACTCACTGGCCTTGATCGCGGTGGCCGCAGCCGCAGTCCATTCGACGCGGCCCCAAATGCCGTCGTCGCGTGCCTGCAGCTCCTTGATCCAGCCGGCGGCTTTCGCCGTTCCGCCGACACCCGGCACGGCGCCAAAGACGGCCTGGTGGTCATAGTCGATGACGAGGTCGGTCGAGCCGGCGTAGCGCTGTGTGTTGGCGACGATGGTTTCCATGGATGCCTTGTCGCCGGTCACCCACGGACCCTGGCCGGTGCGCCCGGAAAAAGTTCCGGCCGGCGTCAGCTGCACCCACGAACCATTCGCATCCGCCGGCGTCAGCGCCGTGGAATGCGAAGCGACCAGGGCGGCCGAAAGAAGTGCGGCAAGTGCGTTTTGCATCGCCGGACATTGGCCCGGCCGACGCCGTCAAATCATGCCCGCCGTGGCGGGCGGTGGTCGAAGCTTGGGGGATCGAACTGGCGGGACCGATCGTGACAGGTCCGCCGCCGAATTCGCAAGGCAACGGTAGCCGAGCGAGGGGCAACCGGCAAGGCTGCGTTACGATCACCTCGCGCAGGAGTCAGATAGCCCCTAAAATCGGTTTTGAACGGGTCTACAGCGGCAAACGGCGCTTCGCGCACCAGTGCCACGCCCCACGGGCCTCCTGTGCGGCTGTGCGGCGATCCTGTGGGGACGGTCAGGACGAAGGGAGAAGCCAGTCGGACGCCCCGGACTTTCGCGCCAGATCCTGCTCGACGACAGAGAGGTAGCCCGCCTTTCCGGGATTGTAAGCCCAGCCCGGATCGATGCCATCCGGAACGGTCGTGACCTCGCCGGTGCGGTTGTTGACGAACTTGCGTATCGTGCCGGACACCGGCTCGAACTTCAGGATCTCGCCCTCTCGCTGCAGCCGGTCGATGTCACGCTGCGAGAGGCTCTGCAGCGTGCAATGGCAGTTCCACCCGTTGGGGCATGCATGGGTGTTCCACCAGGGATGGTCGACCGGCAGCACCGTGTTGTGCCAGAGCGCATGAAGCGGGCGCGGGTGCTCCTGGCCTTCCAGATGGACATAGCGCAGGAACGGCCGTGTGGCCTTGTTGCGCTCGAACGACGACCAATGGCCGGCGGCATAGCTCACCCGCATGTTGACGTCGAAGATGGTTGTGAGCCGCCTGACGCTGCCGAGCTGCGACCAGCGGATTTCGCCGGAGAGCGGATCAAAGGCAGGCTGCTGACCCCACCAACCCTTTGTCTGAAGCAGCGGCGTCAGCTCGGCGCCGAACTGGGCAAAGGTCTTGCCCTGCGAAAGGGCGACCAGCAATGCCTGGTAGATGTCGCCCAGGATGTCGAAGCCGGCCGACTTCGCCACCGTGAAGCTGCGGGCATGCACGTCCTGCCAAGTGTCCAGCCAGGAGAATTCGGGATCGAGGCGCTGGCCGCGCGCAAACAGCGCCGCGATCGCATCGGCCGGCGGCAGTGGCTTCAGATCTGCGGTCACAGGCTCAACCGATCCTGCCCGACCACCATAGCGCCGCGAGCATCCAGATCACGATCATGGCGGCACTGTATGCCATGCCGTGCCCATTTCGGCGTTTGGAGTTGATGAAGAAGCCGAGCAGGGCGAGGAACGAACAGAGCGCGAAGAAATAGACCATCGGAGTTCCCTTCAGAGCGTGTCGTCAACTTGGCCTGCGAGCAGGGCTGCAAATGCCGATCGGGCGAGCAGCTCGGTCAACGCGGCGGCATCGAGCCCGGCAAAGCGCTTTGAAAGCAGCGCCTTCACATCGGCTACGGAGCTGGCGGCTGCGATCTCCGCGTCGAGACCGGCGACGATCGGCGAGACCAGCGGCTCCCAATCGGCCAGCATGGCGTCCGTCGAGCGCTCGATCGCATCGCGGGTGCCGGTGCCCGCGGTGGAGTGGACCGTCTGTTCGGTCTCGCCCGGTTTCAGTGGCGGGGGCGGGTTGTCATCAGGCGGGTCAGTTGGGGCCGGACCTTTCGGTGGCACGAGCAGTTCTTCGCCCTTGGCGGGGTCTGGAAGGCCGATACGGTCGCGCATCGTCGACATCCCGACCTTCAAGCCCAGGGGAACAAGTTTGGTCACATTGTCGACCAACGATTTGATGTCGACCTGCTCCGGCCGGCCGATCAAGATCCTTGGGTACTTTTTTTGCGGCCCGAAATTCAGATCGACCGTCGGCCGGGTGAGGTCACGGTTCAGCGTGGCTGCGATCTGGCGGCCGTCAGCTTTCTCGATATCCTCACGCACGCCGTCATGGGTTTTGCCGACTGCATAGCCGCCAGCGATTGCATCCGTTGTTCCCGTCTGTCCGAGCACCACCTTGGACGTCTGCTGGTCGAGCCAGTCGGCGCGCTCCTTATAGAGCCCATGCGACCCCGAAATGTCGGCCTTGATGAACTCGACTGCCATCGACGCGGGGACTATGGCGGCATAGTCGACGCCGATGTTGCTCACCGCATCGAGCAGGATTTGCTTGTCCTTCTCGGACGCGCCGGCGTCATATTTTCCCAGGCGGAGCGGCTGGCCATAGGCTTCGCAGAAGATTGCCCAATCCTTGATGGTGAAGCTCTTGAACAGGAAGGTCCAGGCGACGGCACGCGCGATGCCGCCCCGGATCGGCAGGCCGGATTTAACCTTCGCCGAGTGATAGATCCACTGGTAGGGATTCAGCGGCACATTCTGGCCGCCGTCGCGCAGCAATGGCGTTTCCCCATCAATCTGGTCAAAGACGAACCAGCGCGGGTCGCGCCACGCCAGTCGCTTCGGCCGCCACTGTCCTTCGGACGTGTCCCAAATGATCTCGGTACAGGAGAAGCCCTTTCCGACCGCGTCGAGAATATCGAACAGCTCGTCCTCGAAGCCGTCGCGCTCGATGACTTCACGCACCAGGTCGGCATGCTCGACACTGGCGGCATCCTCGCCGGCCGCTTCAACGGTGATCTCTAGGCCGGAAACCTGCCGCTTGCGCACGCCAAGCACGCCGGCATAGTGTGGATCGCGCTCCTCCATATCTTCAGCCAGGGCGAGGTAGCTCTCGGGATCGTTGTCGATCGACGCCCGCAAGATACCGGCCAGCCGGCCGGGGGTGAGGCCAGCCGCCGGGTGAAGAGCATCGTGGCGCCGAACGCCGCTGCCAGTCGGAGCCGCCTGCTCGACCTTCAGGGCGGCTTTGGCGATCGGGCGGCCGTAGCGGTCGACGATCCCTTTGAATTCTTCAGCCATCAGAAAATCCCACGGTTGCGGCGGGCGGATGCCATACGGAAGCTGCCCTCGATGTCATCGGACCGGTTCCGCCACGCGCCCTCCGAACTTTCTTCAAAGCGGCTCTTGGCGATCGCTGCCGGCTGATAGGCATATTCGTGCCACTGCATGCGGCTGGCGAAATACGCCAGGACGAGTGCGACCGCGAAATCGCCGTGCCGCTTGGCGCCGGCCATGCCGACCCGCTCCGGCGGGATCGACGGTATGCCGCGGATGATCTTGACCAGGCGAAGATCCACCGCATGCTCGGCGTCCCTGGTCAGCGCGATGTTGGCGTCTTCAAAGGCGGTTTTAAGCGGCGGGAAATTCTCGTTGTACCAGTTCTGGCTGAGCGTCACCGACCAGACCAGGCCGCCGGGTGTCTCCTCGGTGTGCAGGCCGAACGCCCGGCCGAGATCCTCGGCAAGGTTCATGCCGACGCCGGTCGCGTCCACTGCTGCCCCGCAGAGCCGCGGCGCCCGCTTCAGCATCAGGGTGGCGATTTCCTTCTGCTCCTGGAACGGCACGTTGCGCAGCTCGACAGTCAGGGCCGACTGGCGGCGAAGCACCTTGTCGATCGACAGCAGCGACATGATCGCCGGGTCGGCCTTTCGGGCCGGGTCATAGCCGAAGGCGTGCTGGCGGTTTTCGTCGAGACCGTCGAGGGCTTCCTTAATCGCGTCCAGGTGCGGCGCCATGAGGTGCCGGCGCTGCAGCTCGGGCCGATGCAGGAAGTCGAGCGGCAGATCGATGCGGATGATCGGCGCCTCTTCCGGCGTCAGCGTCATGCGCGCTTCGATCAGCGGGCTGGTCAGCCAGGCGCCCGAGCCCATCGAAGGAACGCAGAAAAGCTCTTCGTCGGCGCCGTCACCATAGAAGTCGATGATGTCCTGGCGCCATTGCGCCTCGGCTTCCGGCGACCACTCGCGGCTGGTGACGAGGCAGATGCGCTCGTAAAGCCCTTCCAGCAGCGCCTGGTCGAAATCGATCTTGAGATGGCTGTACTTCGATCGGCCGCCTAGGATGTCCTGGACCTGGACGTTGAATTCATTGTCGGCACCGTTGTGGGTCGAGCAGACCACGACCTGGCCGCCCCACATCAAATTGGCCAGCGCCGCCTTCAGCAGCTCCTTCAGGCTGTCGACGAACGCCGCCTCGTCGATGATGACCAGACCCTGTTTTCCGCGAAGAGTGCGCGGCGCCGAGGACAATGCCAGGATCTCGAAGCCGGATGCGAACTGGATACGGAAGGCCTTGATTTGCCGGGTTTCGTCCGGATGGGCGGGGTCCGTGTCATCAAATAGGAATTCTTCCTGGGCGACAGCAGCATGCGCGAATGCCCGCGCCCACATGGCGCAGGCGTCGATGAACTCGCGCGTCATCTCCTGCGAATAAGAAATGTACATGGCGTCCATGCCGCCGGCATCCTTGGCCCGGCCGGCGCGCAGCACGGCATAGGAGGCCAGTGCCCAGGTCTCGCCGATACGGCGGCTCTTCTCGATGAACAACACCCTTACAGCGGTGCTTTCGAGCAGCGAGACCGTGCGGCCCTGATAGCCGAGTAGCACCTTCGGCAGGCCGACGCTTTCGATGACATGGTTCAGGTTCGCCATGCTCTCGCGGCGAACCTTCTCCCATTCCTGTTTGGAGATAGGGCCGGTCATATTCCGGCGGCCCTTTCGATCGCCGCCCGCTTGCACCGATCCCAGGCGCGGCCGCAAAGCCGATGGAGCTTCACCGCCTGGAGTCGCGGCGGCGATCCGGGCGGATAGGTCCAGAACCCATTATCCCCGTACAAGCGACGATAGCGTCGATAGAGCTTGGATTTGCGCCGCCGCAGGTGAACGGAAATCGCGATCCAGTGAGGCCCGCAGATCCACTCACGGCAATCGGCCTTGCGCGTTCGCCGGCAGAACGGAACCAGGCAATGCAATCGGACTGACATCAGTTCGCCCTCACACCACGGTCTCCGGCCAAATGATGGTCACCGCTCCATGGATTGTTCGGCGCGCTATGACCTGGTCGAGTATTTCCCCATCAGGCAGCACGACATTCGCCAGGAGCGGCAGCCCGTTTTCGCCGAGCACTTCGACCCGGACGTATCCATACCCATCGGTGCCGGAAAACGCCTCACAGATGTTCCGATCGCAGACCTTGCCATCAAGGATGACGATCGGCAGCGTCTTCGATCGGTTGCGCCAGAAATCGACATCGTTGCGATTGCCGGAAACCCGCGTGGCGCGCCGAGCCGGGAGTGTGACGGTGATCATGCGCCAGTCGCCTTCTCAAAGGCCTTGGCCACCTTATGAATGCAGGCGTCTAGCCGGCGGATGTATTCGTCGACACCGATCCATGCCGGCAGGTTGCGCCGCTTTTCAGCGGCCTGCATCTCCAGGCGCAGAGCGTTGTTGAGGCATGCTGCCTCGTCGGTCGATAGCTCCAGGCGGATCGTGTTGCTCAATGCAGGCCTCCTGCAGACTTGTCCGACCACGCGAAGTTGAAGGTGTGCACCAGAAGTTCGGCATTCGCCGGATGATTGTCTCCGGTCGTTCCGCCGATCGCGATGCCGTTGCCGTCGAAGATGACCGTCGTCGTGCCGCTGTCGCCCGGCGCGGTCGACAGCGGCAACGCGATTTTCGCGACCTTCTTGCGGTCGTTCATGTCGAGCCGATCCCGTCATAGACTTCCTCAACCGTCGCCAGGGCCGAGCGGAGCTGCCGGAGATAGGCGTCGGTCATTTCCTTGTCGCCCGGCGCGACGGGATAGCCCACAACGGTCAAGCGCCGTTCGACGTTGGCGATCTCATGCACAAGCAGGCCGCGCAAACAGCCGAAGTCGAAGGCCGAAAAGGTGACTGAGATTGCCGGATGCGTCATGATGCCCTCACGCCCAAGATTTTCGCCTTGATCGCCTCGGCCGTCTCGGCCGACATGCCCTTGGCCTTGGCGACGGTGTCGACGGCCTTCTCGACATCGGCCTTGAACTCCTTCGCCACCTTGGTGCGCCGGTCGCTGGAAACGCTCTGCGCCTGCGTCGCCATCTTCAGTGCCGTGGCCAGCTGCATCGCGCCGATCGGCGCCAGCCCGCTCTCGCCGGCATCGGTCAAAAGCTCGAACACCAGCGTCTTGATCGCCTCGGCCGCGATCAGCGTCAGATCGTCCGAGCTTTGCGCGTCGAACCGCTTGGAGATGGTGGCAGCGATCTCGCGGGTGTCCTCCAGCCGCCGCGTCATCGTCGCCAGCTTGATCGAAAAGCGGTTGAACGCGGAAAAGGACGGGATGACGAATTCCAGCTCGCCCTTGTGCTCGGCCTGCAGGGCCTGCATCTTCAGGAAGAACTCTTCGTAGATCTCCGTCTGGGTGCGTTCGCGGTCCTGCAGGGCGGTGGCCGCCCAGGTGATGATCGGGCCGCACTCCTCGGGCAGTCGCTCGATCGCCGAAAGCTGGCCACGGCCTTTGCGCGCCATGTCAGGCCTCCGGCGAGGGTCGGGCCACGCCTTCGATGATCGCGCGGCGTTCCACATGGTCGACGCCGCTGCGGGTGATAGCCGCGACCATGACGCTGCCGGCCTCGGTCAGCTTCACCGCGCCCAGTTCGGCGAGCTTGCGCAGCTGCGTACGGACCCATTCACGCGAGCGGTTGTGGCCGAACGTGTCGAGGGTTTTGGTCAGCAGCACTTCGTTAAGGCGTCCGTCCGTCTGCCGGTTCAGCTCGCGCAGGACGATCAGCCGGGCGTCATAGGTCAGGTAGGCGTCGAAATCGGTCATTCGCTCTTCGATCCTGATAGCAAGAAGTTCTCCATGCGGTGGACGGTGCGGGCGATGCCATTGACCACCTCGGCCTGCTTGCCGGCATCACCCTTGATCTCGGACACGGCGAGCCGCAGATCCATGAACGCCGTCGCATCCGGCAGATGCTTCATTTCGCTTTCGATCGACTGGATGCGAGCGCCGTGGCCGTCCAGCGTCTTCTCCAGCTCGGCATAGCGTTCGCCGGTCTCTTTCTTGTGCGTCGACAGATCGGTGGCCGTCTTCTTGGCGCCGGACGTCACCAAGGTGAACACCGTCGTTCCCAGCGACAGGATCGTCGAGATGGCGACCAGCCAGGGCATCAAGGGCGTAATGTCCATCAGGCACGTTTCCTGTTCTGTCGTTCAATGAAGGTTTCGCAGTCGATGCACCTGGTGCAGTTCGGGACCGCGTCACGCCGGGCATCGGGTATACGCTCGCCGCAGTCGCAGAACGGCGAGCTAGTCACCTCGACGGCGGCGTATTGCCCCCGGATCGCCGCCTGGATGCGTGCGACGCCGGCCGCGCATTCCTGCTCGACGCGCCGCTCGGCCAAGTCGATGGCTGCGTTGCCGGCCGTCATTTCGGTTCCCTCGCAGCCTTGCGCTCGTCATACCAGCCGGCGCACGCGTCGGTCTGGGCATTCGCATTGCCCAAGGCGATATCGGCCTTCTTGTTCGCAACGCCGAGCTTGTCGCCGAGCTTCACGCCGCTCCGGTGATGGCGGCGGCATTCCGGGGGATAGTCGGGCATGCGCCGCGCTTCGGTGACCGCGCGATTGGCTTGCGTCAACGCGTCGGTGACGACGCGGGCCGCCGCCTTGTCGGCATAGGCTTTGCCGAGGGCAGCCTTATCGGTTGTGCAAGCTGTCAAGCAGCTGCTGATCAACAAGGCCATCAACGCGGGCCTGAAGCACGGCGAGGTCATCTTCCGCTTTCCTTTTTTCGGCGTCGGTCAGTGTGAGCGTGGTTTCGAGGTGGACGCGGGCGGCCCGCTCATCAGTCGCAATCTTACTGGCCTCGTCGGCCTTGCCGTCGCTCCAGGCGCGCAGCCGGCGCTGTTCGACCAGCTCGGCATTGAGCGCGTCGAGCCTCGCACTAGTCACGAGTTCCGTCACGGCCTTGTCGACCGCCTGGCGCACGGCCGAGGCTTTGTCGAACCAAAGCCAGATACCCGCGGCGAGAAAGAGCCACACCGGTAGCGTGATGCCGAACGTCAGCACCGGTAGCACCCATCTTTTCAAGAAGAGGCCAATAGCTGCGCCGGTCATTGCGCCAACCACCACCACAGCAGCGCCACGCCCACCAGGACGAACACCGTCGCGGTCCCCGATGCCGAGCCCACGAAGCTGGACCAGAAGATGCGCGGATCGATCATTGTACGTTCCCCTGGCTGAACGGCTCGGCCGGCTCGCCGCCGTCTGTCACTGACAAAGGTGTGGTGGACTGCCCGGACACGATAGCGCGGACGATCTGCCTCAGGTCCAAGTGGCCGATGCCCATGTAGGCTCCGCTCACCGCCAGGATCAGGCCGATCGCCGTCGCGGCAACGTAAGCCGCCTGGGCATAGACGATCGAGGCAAACACCGCCGCCCAGGCCAAGGCGCAATTGACGATGACCAGTCCCTTCGAGAAACGGCGGCTCTTCTGAACAAGCGGCATCAGAGCTTCGCCTTCACCTCGGCCCGGAAGCGGTCGCCGCATTCGCGCGCCGTATCGAAAGCGGGATCGAACGGCAGCTTGGCGATGTCCCATTTGCCGCGCTGCTGGATGCCGAGATTGGCTTGCACCTCAGCATGCGAAAGCACTGTCTTCGGCCCTACGGGGATCGTATAGCGGCGGCAAAGTTCGGCGACGATCGTTGAGGCGACATCCCACTGAGCCTTCGTGAGCGGCTGCGACCCCGCCTTAAACGGCCGCTCGATCGCGCCGGCCATCGCGCACATCGAGACGCCGATCGAGCCGGTGTTGCAGTTCAGCGTATGCCCGGCATAACCGGCCTTGGCCTTGGGAAGCGAGTTGAGGTCGATCGACGGAATGCCACGGATCAGCTTGCCGTCCCCCTCGATCAACAGGTGATAGTGCTCGCGGTCGAAATCCGTCGCCTTGTGGCTACCGGCCGTCCAGTGGAGGATGACGCGCTGGATGGTCGCATTGGGCAGCCAGCCGCTTGGGATGATCATTGAGTGTCCGCCTGTGAAATCGGCCGGGAGAGCCCCGGCCATTTCGCAACACCATGCCTTCGGCGGCAGGCGGCAATCATGCCCGCTTAGGCGGGCGGCAAATCAGTTGCTGGAAAAGAGGTCGGTCTGGCGCGGATCTCGGCTGCCCTTGACGGGCTTGTCCGGCATGCGCCGAAAGAGCTTGTCCACGCCGGTCTCGGTTATCCCGAGCCGCCCCGCGATCTCGCCGTTCGAGGCGCCGTTGGCACGATACTGCCGTGCGCGAAGCTCGCGGGCAAGAGGCACACGGATATACGACCCGGAATAGCGGCGGGCAAGCTTCTGGGCGGCCGCAGCGCCCAGGCTCCTGACAAGGGCTGTGTCGTCGCCGGACGCCGGCACGTAGAGACGGCGTCCGCCATAGGTTTCCGCGAGGCGCACGAAGTCCGCCAGGCCTATCAGGCTGAGCAGCTCAGCGGATCGCAGTTCGTCGCTCACGCCACCTCCAGCCGTAGATTGCGCATGGTGGTGGTCAGCGTCTCGCGGTTCGGCCCGTGCCAAATCAGGCAGAGCGTGTAGAGGCCGTTGCGGCAGCGATAGAGGGCCGAATGATTGGTCAGCGTCCAGTCGCAGCCCTTGGCGGCCGCGAGTGCATTGGCGGCCAGCTCCGACGCGGCGAAGGCCTCGATCTTGGCGAAGTCGATCTTAACGCGACTGGTGAAACGTCTGCGCGTGCTCATGCAGGCTCCCATTGAATGAGGACGCCCTCGAACAGGCCGGCCCCATGCTCGGCCTGCCAGAAAGCGCCCATATTCCAACGCGCCGACCCTGGCTCGCCAATGCGCTTCAGCCGCCAGTCGCCGACATGCTCGATGCCGAAGCCATCAGCCGCGGCGAAGGCCTCGATCTCGTCGCGATGCAGCGAGCGGCCATCGATGACGATCGAGCCGATGAATTCATCCAGGAGCGGCGTGGTGACGATCGCGATCGGGCGCACGCGCACGCAAATCGGATCGGGGTCGACCAGCTTGACGCAGTTGCGGGTGCGCATGCCCTGATAGAGCTGTACCGGCTCGCCCGACCGGGCATGCCGCTTGCGATCGGCGCGCACGGTATGTCGCTTGATCAGGCTGGACACCTGAGGGCCAAACATGGCCTTGAAGCTATAGGCGACCATCAGCGCACCTTCCTGATCTGTTCGCCGAGCGCGTTCATGACAGCCGGCCAGTCGCGATCGGTCATCTGGTCGAGCGGCTTCGCTGTGTCCCAAACGAACTGACGGAAGCCCTTGGGGTCGACCGCCTTGGCGACCGAGAGTAGCTGCCACTGTGCGAGTGCAATCTTTGCACCTGAAGGCCGCAGCCATTCCGGCGTGTTGACGGACAGGCTCCAGTCGACGCCGGCCTCCCGCGTCATCCAGGCTTTCAGCGCGTCGATCGCCTTGGCCGAGTCTTCGGCATCGAGGAGGAACCGGGTGTGCTCGATGCCGGTCTGCCGCTTTACGAACGACAGCATGGCGGCATCGTGCCGATCGCGGACGATGCCGAGGTTCCAGGCGGCGATCCAGAGCGCCTGCAGCTTCTTGGCGAACGGCCCTTGAAGGCCCTTTTCAGCGGGCTTGAAACCCTGCCGGCGCTGCTCGGTGACAACGAGCCGCAGCTCGCGGTCATTCATCTGGCGCAGACTGCGCTTGCCAGTGACGCGCTCATAGAGATCACGCGCAGTGTCCTCGTCGAGGCCGAGCTGCTTGTTGGCGACATGGATGGCGGCGAGCGGGGTCATGACGCGACCCCGCAGCCATCACGGGTCGGAAACGTGTAGGGATTGAGGGTTTCGCCAGGATCCAGCGCCAGCTTGGCGCCGGCCCGCGTCATGCGGAAAAAGTCATCGCCGCCGGTGAGGAGCGAGCCGCTCCGTCTCGTAGCGTGGCCGGCCTCGACCATGGCCAGCCAGTGCGGATGGTCGGTGCTTCGTTCGCCCGTCACGAAATAGTTGCGGAAGGTTTCCTTGTGCCGTCCGTCGAGACCGAGGGCATGGCGGGCGAGGTCGCGCTGTACCGGCGTCATGAGCCCCTCCCCACAAACGAGACGGCGCTAAACGGGACACGCGCCGATTTTCTGAGGAGGATCATGTCCAGGACGGGGTCCAGCCCCGCGAAACTGACCGTCACTTCGCCCGATCTCGGATGGAGCTTCTTGATGACCGCAGGAAACCGCACCTCGGCCGCGCAGATCTCGACCATATCGCCCGGCTCTGCCGGGTATTCCTCATCGGTTCCATGAAAGAGTTGCATCGCCTTAGCCTCCCCATCCTGAAATGAACTTTTCCAGTGCACCCGCCAACTGGTTGCGGTCGCCGTCTGGATCGGGCTCATCGGAAATGATCTCGGCTGCCAGCTTGGCCGCGTCGCAAAGCTTCTCCAGCGGCTCGACGTCAGGATGGAATTCCGAGTTCAGCCATTCGCCCTCGCGAGCGTATCGAAGCAACTCGGCGACGGCTTCGCTGGCCTGGCTGGCTGCAGCAAGCGCCAATGCCTGCTTTTTACTGAGCTGGGTCTCCATGTCTCAGCCCTCCCGCGCTTCGATCGGAACCGGGCCGCTGCCATGCGGGTTGAAGCCGTCTTGGGCTGCGATCTTCTTGCGGGCGGCCGTGCGCCAGTTCGTCAGGGCGCCGGTTGTCCCGCTGGTCGAGCTGGCGCGGAGGCCCGCCATCTTGACCGAATGTTCACCGGCTGGACGTGGGTTGAATCTTGCGCCTTCCTCGTTCGTGAAGAATTCAATCAGCTTGGCCTCAGCCATGTCGTGCCGGGCGCGCCATGCCGAATATTCGGCGTGCCCGAATTCGCCGGTTTCGGCCTTGGCGACCGCCAGCTTCTCATCGAGCAGCGCGACGAGGCGCTCAAGGGTTTCGATCCAGAGCGTCATGGCCGTCACGCCTTCGCCAGATCGATCGTGACCGCCCGCCAGTCGGCATCGAGACGGTCGCGTTCGTAGCAGCGGACATAGATCTTTGACCCAACCACCCGCATGGCGTCGCGGATGGCCGCCATGGCCCGCTGCCAGCGCTCGTCGGCGATGTCGAGCCGCAGCAGCATGAAGATCGCGGCGCGGTTGATCTGCCCTTCCTTGTCCGTGTTGAAGGCGCGCGTCACGATCGCGCGGATCTCCGGGCGGCTGTCGGCTGACCATTCCGTCAGGCACTCGTCGATCAGACTCTTGGCGATCTGCAACTGAGCGCCGAAGTCGATCGTGTCGGCTACCTGTACCTTGACCATCTTCATGCCGTCGAAAGTCATGAAGGTCTTGTTGCCCTTGGCGCCGCCTTTGGTCGCGCCGTACTCCTGGGCGAGCAGCGCTTCGAACGCGCCGAGGTCGTTGAACGTGTGTTCCTTAAAACGGCCGATCTGCGCGGAAAGATCAGTGGCATAGCCGAGGATCGTGCGAACCGTTTCGTCTTCGAGCATCTCGGACGGCTTGATCATTTCGACTGGCACGAGATTGCCCTTGGCGTCGGGCATGTACTGTTTATCGCCGACCAGGACCTTTCCAGTCGGTCGGGTTTCAGTAGCTGCTTGCATGGTCATTCTCCTGGTTGGTGGTGGTGGGGATTTGCTGTGCGGATGGCTGCCATGAGGCGATTGACGCGCTCGGCTTGGGCCTTCACGGCATGGTGTCTCGCGTCATCGAGGTCGCTAAACATCCAGACCGCTCGCGCCAGCAGATCGGCCTCAAGCGCGATGGCCCATAGGCCTTCGGTGGCCTTCGCCAGCGCATAGACTTCCGCCGCGGTTGCCCTTGGCGCGTTCCGCTCGGGATTGGAAATGATGCGACCGCAAAGCTCGATCATGTCGAGCTTGGCAACCGCGGCTAAAAGTGCCTCACTTGCGGACATTGCTGTGCCTTTCCAGAACGGTCCTCAGGCGCTTGGCCGAGCGTTCAAGCGCCTTGCGGGCCGGTATCTCGCCCGGCCCGAACTTCGCCTGCTCCAGCCGGTCGACGGCCGCGCCGACCTCTCGGCAAGCCGCCATGACCGCCCGATCGCGCGCAGGCGGCTTCGGCTTCGGCATCGAGGCGGTGATATCGGCCGCGACGATTTCCATGACGCGACCCATCAGCCGGACAGCAAGCGCGTTGGCCTCAGTGGGCGGGACCGTCATCGTCATGCTGCGCCTCCCGATCGGCCATCCGAAAACGGCCGTGGGATGACCGGAAACAGACACACATTCGATCCGGGCCGGAACACCGCCTCGGCGATGCGATCGGCCTCGGCTTCGCGTTCTTCGCGCGCCTGCTCATTCCAGATCTTGCAGCTCAACCGGTTCTCAATGTCGCGGGCCTTCCCGCGAAGTTCCTTGATGCAGTCGCAGAGGACACGGGCGTCTTCCGGATCGAGGATCCGGGGCTCGTGCTGGTAGTCGGAAATCAGGTCGTAGAGTTCGGCTAGGCCGTCCGACAGTTCGAGGGACATTCTTTCGCCCATGGCTATTTTCTCCTTTGGGGGCAGATTTCAAATGCGTGGCAGAGGTGCACCGTGGCGTTGCGGGAGACGTCCCTATTCATGATCGTCCCCGGCGTTACGCCGCGCATGCTCGCAGCCCGACCGGCAGGCGCGATACATTGTCATGCGGTGCGACGACGTGGCGGCGAATGGCTTCTTCTGCCATTCCAGGCACCGGTTCCGCCCGATCTCGCCGAGAACCGGGCAGCCGACCGTTTCGGCCATCAGCGCGCCGCGCACCATCTGTTCGACGCGGCCGAGATCGCCACGGTATTTTCCGGCAAGGATGCTCGACACCGCCGAGCGGCTGTAGCCAACGCGGCGCTCAGCCCCGGCCAGGCCCTCCCGATCGGCGAATGTCGCCAGTTCGACCAGCCAGTCCTGCGGGGTGCCGAAGGTCGCGTTCACCTTCTCGACAAACGTTGGCCCTGCCGGCCGTGAGTGTTTCGCTGGCCCCCGGTTCATGCCAACTCCTCCGTAGCGATGACATCGCCGGCGATGCGCGCCATGTTCTGGTCGAACACGATCTTCGCCCGCAGGACCATCGGAGGTAGCGGCCCGGTGTTGCGCGCCGGGCGAAGGCGCCAGGTCGCCGGTCTGCCGGGGCCGCCGCGGTCGATCTGGTGCAGGTAGCTCCCCTTGATCTCCTGGATGAAGCTTTTGGCTGTGTTGGCGGCAATCGGCACATCCTCGGTCGAGGCCAGCACCGTCAGGTCCAGATATGTAAAGCCGGAGCGCCCGGCCGCGCCGCGCATGATGTTCCACATCTGCTGGCGCGCCGACTTCGGGCGCTCGATCGTACCGTCGCGCGAAACGCGCGGCGTCTGTTCTGGGCTGCGCAGCAGCCTGTACTGGTGTTCCAGGCGTCCGTTCGCGGAACGGCCCATATCCACGCGTTCCACAAAGCCCGCCAGCATCAGCCGGCGAAGAAATGTGGTCACCGCGCCGAAATGCGGTTCCTGCGAAACAGAAACAACCTGGCTGGCGCTGAAGCGGCGATCCTCGGCGCCGAGCGTGCGGATGACGCGCCAGACATGCTCTTGCCCGCGCAGCACCGGCTCTGCCTTGGTGACGGTGAGTTTCAGGACCAGAGCCATCAGGCGGCCCTCTGGCGGCGCGTAGGCAGCGCTCCGGTCACGATGCGGCCGCGATAGCTTGAGAGGTCGATGCCGGCCGAGCCAGTGTTCACCGCCCAGGTGTTTGCCGCCTGCAGCGTCGAAACAATGCGCCGCGCCCGGCCTCCGGTCTCGCGCACGAATGCCGCCAGAAGATCATCGGCTATGTCCACGCGCGGCACGTAGAGGCGGGCCAGCGCGCGGGCGTCATCGAGATCGCATGGCTGGGCGAGCACCCGCTCCAGCACGAGATTGTCAGCGTTTTCGAAGGCCGACAGTTTTTTTGGCAAATCTTCTTCGCCGACCAGCAACATGGGCGCATGCGCCAGCTTGTTGATCTGGCGGATCAGCTCGACCATGGAGCGGTCGACGGCCGTGTGCGCCTCGTCGATGATGATCAGACGCGGATCGTCGCCGAGCCGCTCTACGATCTCGTCCATCATGTCGGAGAGAGATCCGCGCGGCTTGGGCACGCCCAGTTCGATCAGCAGGCTGGCGCAGAATTTCTTGCGCGTCCAGCTGTCGAACACCTCGATCATGATGGCGCCGGTCGTGTTGCGGCAATAGTCGGCCGCCATGGTCTTGCCGTAGCCGGAGAACCCCGAGAACATGCCGACGTTGGGAACGTGGGGCGGAGCGGTGATCAGCGCCTCGACCAGCGCGCGGCAGGCAGCGACGTTCTTGATCGGCGCGATGGTGCCGGAAGGGTTGACGCGGAGAAGATTTGAAGTCATTCGTTGGTTCCTCGTTACGTTTTCAGCCCCGGTTTCGACCGGGGTTTTTCTTTGTCGATCACATGCTCATGACGCCGCCAAAGTCGTCGTACATGGCCTTCAGCCCCCTGAATTCAGGACCGGCCTCGTAGCCGCCCAGCCAGAGCAGTTCCTGATCGGAGAAGCGCTCGCCGGCATCCATTCGCGTGCGCATGTCGAGCGCGCGGCGGAAGCGCTGTTGCGGCGTTTCCTCGGTGCGCAGCATCGTCACGCCGGGTGGCGGCGCGGCCTGTTGGGCTTGAAGCTCGGCGTGGATCTCCGCCGCGCGGCCGGACAGCTTGGTTTCGGGAGGACGTGTCCGGCTCTCCATCGCCGCGATCGCCGCCGCGATCTGCGGTGTCTCGTGAACCTCCTCGCGCTTCGGCAATGGAATGACGTTCGTCGCGTCACGCCGGGCGACCTCCAGCAGCCCGTCCATCAACGGGCCGCCGCGTTCGATCCGTTTCATCTCAGCCCGGATCGGCGCGGTCTTTTCCTCGTGATAAGCCCTGGCGGCGGCCTTGCGCTCGGCGGCGACCTGGTGCGGGTTGCGGCCGGATAGCTCCGGACAAATCGCATCGCCCAGATACTCCCCGCCATCGGGCGTGAACGCGTACACGCGGCCGAGATCCTCGGTATCCATCCGCACCAGTACTTCGGTACCGGGCAGGATCCTCTCCGGCATGTAGTGGTAGTAATTGATCTCGATGCCCTTCTTGCCGACGAGGCGGCGGCCGTCTCGACCCGCGACAGGCATCAGGAGGAGATCGAGCGCGCGTTCGTCGACCGTGCGAATGGGCCGAAGCGAGGCGAGTGCGGCCTCGAACGGCGTGCGTCTGCGCAAGTCCTTGCGCCTGCGCAGACCTGCATGGGGCCGGTTCTGGTAGGAGACCTCTGCCCATTCGTCGACGTAGAGCTGCAGCTGCGCCGCAGTGAGGGTAACTCCGAAGGTCTCGGCGTCGCTCTCGCCCAGCCGAATGGCAAAGGCCTTCTTGCTTTCGATCGCCTTACGGTCGGTCACGTTATGGCCGATAAAGCCTGGAAGATGGGGGCCGACCTTGTGTTGGAACGTCCTTATGCCGCGTTCGACGTGTCCCTTTTCCTGCGGCGTATAGGCATGGGATTTCTCGACCTCGATGCCGAGCGAGGCAAAAAGCCGCTCGGTGTCGCGCGCCACGAAATCGGACCCGTTATCGGTCTTGACGAGGTCTGGAACGCCCCAGGCGATGATGGCCTTGCGGATCAGCAGCGCCACGGCCGAGGCGCGAGGCGTCCTGCTGACGTGAAAGATCATGCGCCTGGTCGCGATATCGATGCAGGCATAGATTGAGTGGCGGCCGTCGATGCAGAGCGCGTCGACCGGCGAAGCATCGATCTGCCACATCTGGTTCGGCTCGGTGATGTGGCGCAGCATGCCAACGCCAGCCGGCGCCATTGTCGACCGATACAGATCAGGGTTGGTGAGCTTTAGCAGCTCGACTTTGTAGCGGACCTTCAGATGCTTGAGCCCATGCTGGAAAGTCCGCACTGGCGGCATCGGAATGACCGTTTCAACGCCCTTTGAAACGACCGTCAAGAAATCGCCGAACTCAAACCTGCACTGCACACGGATGTCGTCGGCGCACAAATGTGACCGGTGCGCTATCAGGCCGAGAATGTAAGCTTTGACGGCTCCGCCATTTGCCGTTTCCAGAGCGCCGGTGCCCGCCCGCGATTTGGCCGGATCGTGACCGAGCGAATTGGTTTTTCCTGCCCGTTTCGTCGCCTGCCAGCGAGCAAGAGAGCGCTTTGAGATGGTCGGGATCGTTTCGCGGACGAACGCCGAGACCTCGATCATGCCGACATTGTACCGGTCGCAGAACACTTGAACCCTGGTCGCGTAGCCAAGCTGCAGGCCCCGGCTGAATCTCTCGAAGGCCGCGACAATCGCCAGCCGCGCGTCGCGTTCTTCTTGCGCCCTGGCCGAGACGGTGTGGTCGGGGGTCGTAGGTGACATGGCATCGGCGACGGGCTCGACCACCATGTGTTTCTGCGAGTATGCCACCTGGGCGAGGACGGGAAACGCACTGTAATGCACTTCGCTACCGCCGCCACCGACGCTACCGGCCCGAGGGCGGACCAGTGCGGTTCCATTTAGCTCCTGGCGCTCAAGCCAGAGTTGCACGCCCCGTTCCGTCTCCGGCATGTCGGGCAGCTGCTCGGCTGCGATCTCGCGGGCGGTCAGCCACTCTTTCATGCTGACACCTGCGGAAAGCCGTCATGAGTGCGGCCGTCGAGTAGCCGGCCGGCATCGCCCTTCTTCATCCGAAGCAGGGTGCTGCCGTCGCTTTGATGTTCGAAGGCATGTCCGATAAACTTGGCGAGCCAGGCGGCGTCGCCGAAATTCAGGGGAAACGGCGGCTGCCAAACCTGACCGTCGCGCATGATCCATGCGGTGCCCGCCTTTGTCGCTTCGGCGATGCGGGCGGCGACCTGGTCTACATCGATCAGGCAACCCCACTGCTTGAAGAGATAGGGTATGGCGTTCGCGGCGCAGAAATCCCGCGTAGCACGGTGCCAGTCGGCGTGATGCACACGGGCGCTTTTGCCGTCGCTGTCGCTTTCGCCACCGGACACCATCCAGTTGAGAAACTCCCAACCGGTCCAGTCGACCGGGCCTAGCGCGGGCTCATAGCTGACCCATGTCATCCAGCCGGCCCCCGAGAGCTGGCGCATGCTGTTGCGGCGCTCGTCGGCGCGGGCCTGGTCCTCGATCGAGCAGCCGAGCCAAATATTCGACGATGGGAGGGTGATCGCTCCGAAGCGTGGGAGGGGCGAAGGCGCGGCGATAGCGAAACGCTTCACGGTCTCCCGGAACGGCTCCGCCTCAAGGCGGGCGAGGTAATCCAACATGCGTTCAGGCCGCTTGGTCAGGACCTGAAAAACGTGTCGCGGTGACATCGCCATGATCGCGAACACGCGGTCGATCCATTCATCCGGCACCGCCTCGTAGAACAGGTCGGCATGCGCGCAGACGAAGATCATGCGCGGCTTGGTCCAGTGCAGCGGCTCGGTCAGCCATGCCTCATTGAAGCGGACTTCGCCGGTCCAGACCGGGCCGTTCTTGCTGTCGACGGTCAGGCCTTGGCGGCTCGGATGATGCTTCAGGCGGGTGCCGGCAAGCTTCATCGCGTAGCAGAACTTGCAGCCCGGCGACTTGACCTGGCAGCCGGTGATCGGGTTCCAGGTGGCGTCCGTCCATTCGATGTGGGTGCCGTCAGCCATTCGCATGCGCCTGTTGGTTGGCGCCCGCTGCCTGGGGGGATTGGCAGCGGGCGCTGGCCGTGGCGGCTTGGGAGATCGCCTCGGCGGATTGAATCGCGCGGACGGCCTCCTGGGTGTAGCCGTGCAGCTGGTCGCGCATGTGTTGCTTGGTGTCGGCGTCGTCGCAGCGCATCATCTTGATCTGCCAGCGGACCAGCCATTGCGCCTGCTTTGGCGGCAGCGCGATGTAGTGGTCGGGGCAGAAGATGCCCGTGGCGTCGTTGGGGCATTCCGGCATGGCGCAGCGATGCGGTGTCATGACCAGATACCTGCGCGCAGGACATGCTTGCGGACGCGGCGGCGAAAGACGGCGCCGGCAGCAATGCGGGCGCCCTGCTGGCGCGTGAAAAATACATGCAGGCCGTAGAGGAATGCGCCGTAGAGCGCGGCGCCGCAGAGGGCGGTCGCGAGGAAGCTCATTGGCCGAGCCTCCAGGCAATGACAGCGGCCGAAATGCCTGCGCTGCCGAAGGTGGCAAAGCCGAGAAATGCCGCTACGGCCAGAAGCGAGAGGCAGTCCTGGGCGAGGTCAAGAAGTACGCGTTTCATGCGAAAGCCTTTCATCGTTTTGCCTTCCACTCTGCGTCAGCCGCCTGTTCTTCACGCTCTGCGCGGTCCTTGATCTCGCGAGCTTTTTCGCGACGCATCAGCGCTTCGTATTTTTGCGGGACGACGATCAGCCCCGAGTGTTCGAGAAGGACGTTGAGGGCACGGGCATCGCCGGTCACCTCGATCAGCGCGGCCAGCCGCACCGCAGAAATCGAATGCTGCTCACGCGCCTGGCTGGCGTAACCATCCAGTGTGGCCTTCGAGACAGTCGCCTTGAGCAGCGCCGACATCGCCGCAGCGATTTCGTCGCGTGTCATGCCGGCTTCATCCATTGTCAGCGCCACGGCCTTGGAGAGCCGGGCTTCTGGGGACCAGGCCTGCACCGCAGTTGCATCAAACCGCTCGACAACCGGTTCCGGGTGATAATCCCGGAACAGGTCCACGGTGAGCTGGTCGCGGCGACGGCTCATCAGGCGGGCTGCGCTTTGCTGTTCAGCCAGCGCTGGATGGCAGCTTCGTGCAGGTCGAAGAACCGATCTTGTTCGCCGGCTTTCATCTTCGAGAAGTCCTGGGCGAGCTTCTGCCACTTCGGCTCAGGGCGCGGCTTGGGCGAACGGTCAAGGATGGCGATGGCGTCGGCCACGGAGCCAGCTTGTGGGGGCTCGCTGGTCAGCAGCGCGGCGATATCGGCTTGACGGGCCGGCTGTTCGGCAGCCAACGCCAATAGTTCAGACTGATTGTCGGCGATGGCATGGAGGGCGATCTGGTCGCGGACAGCGGCACCGATCGACGCGATCTTTACCGTGTAGAAGATGCTGGCACGCGACAGACGGAAGGCCTTTTGCGCTGCTTCCGAGAAACTGAGTCCAAACTTTGTACTCAGTTCTTCAGGGTCGGCGTCTTTGCGACGGCGCCCGCCTTTGTTGAGCAGATGGGTCGCCTCGTAGACCTCGCGCCATCTAGCGATATCGACGGCACGGTCGAGCACACTCAACTCGCGTCGAGCAAGGTTCTCGGTGATCTCGGCCAGCATGATGTCTGACTCCGAGGCGAAGTCCTCGGGGCTCTTGACGATGGCGGCGATGGTGCCGGCTTCGATCAGCTTGGCGGCAGCTAGCCGGTGATGCCCGAACACCAATCGAAAGCGATCTCCGGTCGCGATGACCTCGATCGGCGTTTTCTGGCCTTGCGTCCGGAACAGGTCAGCCAGCGTCTCGACCCATGCCGGGTCGAGCTTCCGGCGGCCGGCAGTGACGTCCACCAGTGCAATGTCAATGGCAGAAATGACGACGGGCTTTGACAGATCGGCCATCAAATCAGCCCTCCAATGTCAAAAACAGCGCTGCGATTTGCTCTGGTGACGCGGCACTTTTCGGGATTAGGTCGATGGGCAATGCGGTTCCGGGCCGCGAGGCAACGCAGCCCGGAACCTACCGAAACCTCACAACGAACCTGAGAGGCACCGATGGATGGTCGTACCGAGCACATGCCGGCATGGATGGCCGAGCATGCCGACAACACGCAGCAATTGGTCTTTGGCCAACTGGTCACATACTTGGAAGAAATCGTGCCCAGCTTCTCCGGCGCAGAGCTTCGGCGACGGGTCGAGGACATGCTTGAGGCTGCCGGGAAAAAAGCCGAGCGAAACGTGGTGACGAGCTGGATGGAGCGCGAGGAGAAGGAGATCATTTCGACGATGATCCCGCGCTCGATCCACGACTGATGCTCTGATAGGTCCGAGTCGCCTCTTTTCGAGCCGCTACCGCTGCCCGGGCGTTGGAGTGGAACTCGCGACGCTCTTCAGGCGACAGGCTGTCGACGTGTTCGAGGACGTCTAGCCGGTTTGAATTCAACTGTCCGCTGCTCATGCCGCGTTCCTCACGGCGCGCGCGGAATTCGGACTCGCAACCGTGGCGTCCCATTTGCTAGAGAGGATGGTGGCGGTCCGTTTGGGATAGCGGTCTTCGAAGAGCTCCTCGGCGGGTATGTCGAGAAACTCGGCGATGGCGGCCTCAGCCTTCTGGTTGGGGCGGTTCCAGACGTGCCGGACTGAATGAGGGCTGATGCCGGAAATCTCCGCCAGCTTCGCCAGGGTCATGCCCCTGCTGCGCAGCTCGGCGAGGATCAGGTGCCGGTTCCACTTCTTTCTGGCCATTGGATTTCCTGACTTGAGGCGGACTGTTGGAGCAGGCCGCCTTTTGTTGATCGACGCAGTACAAAGATGGCCCGGCAAATCGGGCCGCGAATAAGGCATAACCCCAATTGGGGGTCGCATCAACCCCTTATCGGGGTCGATCAGGAGACTTTTTATTAAGATGGAAGTCGAACTCGACGATGAGTTGCTTCAGAGAATCCGGGACGCGATCCTTGCAGCCGGCGGGGCTCCCGTCGTTTCGGCGAAGTCAGGCGTGCCTAAGAAAACGCTCGAAAAATACATCGCAAAACGATCGATGCCGTCTTTTGCGATAGCGGCGAGGATCGCTGAA
Organism: Mesorhizobium sp. M0678; assembly: GCF_040320505.1. Taxonomy (NCBI): domain Bacteria; kingdom Pseudomonadati; phylum Pseudomonadota; class Alphaproteobacteria; order Hyphomicrobiales; family Phyllobacteriaceae; genus Mesorhizobium; species Mesorhizobium sp. M0678. Next base: position 582,173 of record NZ_JAMYPT010000001.1, read on the forward strand.
GCCGTTGGGCTGTCGCTGGACGAGTTAGCGGGTCAAAGGCCGACGCCGGCGCCGGTCGATTCGAATCTAATGGAGAAGCTGGCGCGCCTGGTCTCTGCGGTCTACCGCGATGCCGGTCTGAAGTTGCCTGGCGAACGCGCGACGCTTGAAGCGGCAGTGCTCTACAATGAGTTGGCTTCCCGCATCACCGATATGTCCGACCCGGAGGAGGTCGAGGCGATCCTTCCGCAACTGCGGTATCAGCTCAAGAAGCGTCTGTCCGAAGCCGTCGCTGAACCAGGGACTGGTAAACGTTCGGCTTGATGATCGTAAAAATGTGGATTTTGGTCTCATATTGCCCGATGGGCGTGGCGTTATTGACCTAACGTCACCTGTCGGTTGATCCAGGGCCGGTTTGAGTCTCGCATGGTTATTTCTTTATGGAGATTAATGCCTGCATTGTTGAGGTCTGCCGCCTACCGATCTATCGGCAAGCACTGCCCATTAAAGGCGGCAACTCGGATGCTGCTTTCCTCAGTTCGGACCACGATCCCGTAACGCTTTGATATTGTTGGATGTGGTGGTCCGAACTCGTTTCGGACCATGACCGCCGCGATTTTCGTTGAAGAATGCCGGTTTTCTGCCGCTTTGCGGGTTGGTTTGATGCCACGCGAAGTTGCGCGGGCATGCTGGTTTTGGCCAGTTGGTGCCAAGTGAAGTTGCGCGGCCGCTTTCTGGCCACCGGGCTTTCTGGCCCCGCCTGTTACCGCCCAAGGCCTTGTTTTCCGGGCTTCTCGCGGCTGTTCCCGGCGATTATCACCTTTTCCCAGGATTAGGCGGCTGATGCCATCTGATCTTGCGCGTTACAGAAAGGCAGGTTTACCCAGAGCGGGCCTACTGCTTCGGCACCAAGCGTCAGATTTTGACCACTAGCCGCTCTGACTTGGAATTGATTCAGGAAAGCAGATGGTGGGCGATGCAGGGATTGAACCTGCGACCCCACCCGTGTGAAGGGTGTGCTCTCCCGCTGAGCTAATCGCCCGCTCGTTGCCCGAAGGCCAAGCGCGCCGCGATATAAGGGAGGCCGGCCTGCGAAGTCAACCACTTGTCGGTCGGCATCTGCGGCCGCCTGAGGTCCGGCTTCAGCCTTCTGCCGCGGCCATCAGCCCTTGGACCAGATCAAGCGTCAGCGAATCGAAATGCGAGATCACCGCCGACGGTTCGAACTCTCGCACATGGCGGTCGGTGTAGCCGAAATCGACTGCCACCACCGGAATGCCGGCGGCCTTTGCCGTGTCGATGTCGGTCTGCGAATCACCGACCATCAGCGCACGATGCGGGTCGCCGCCGGCGCGCGCGATGGTCTGCGTGAGATGGCGCGGGTCGGGCTTGCGGAACGGAAAACTGTCCTGGCCGCAGATCGCCGCGAAATGCCTGGTCATGCCGAGCGCCTCGATCAGCGCCACCGAATTGGCCTCGTATTTATTGGTGCAGATGGCCAGCAGGTAGCCGGCCGCCTCGAACCGCGCGATCGCCCCGGGGACGCCGGGATAGGGGCGCGATTTGCCGGGGATGTTAACGGTGTAATGGTCCAGAAACAGCTTGAGCAGGCGATCGTGCTCCTCCACTGCCAGCGACCTGTGCTGCGCTGCGTGGGCGCGCTCGATCATCACCCGGCCGCCATGGCCAACGAAGCGCCTGAAGCCGGCTTCGTCGACGGCCGCGAGCTGGCTGGCGGCAAGGCTGTGGTTGAGACTGTCGAGCAGGTCCGGCGCCGTGTCGATCAGCGTCCCGTCGAGGTCGAACACGATGATCGGTCGGGTCATGGCCTGTCCTGTGACGATTTGATTGCCGGCAGGCGATAACCGCTGCGGCCCGTTCAGGCAAGCCGGCTTATCCACCGCGGGCAAGGTCCTTTGACCAGCCCGGCAAAAATGCTACGAGCGCCGAAACAAATCTCGGGACCCGGTATGGATGCGAGGCAATTGAAGGTTGAGGCCGCGCGGGCAGCGCTTGCCCATGTCACGGATGGCATGCGGCTCGGCATCGGCACCGGCACGACGGCGGACGAGTTCGTGCGGCTGCTCGCCGACAAGGTCGCCACCGGCCTGACTGTCATCGGCGTGCCGACCTCGGAGCGCACCGCCGTCCTTTGCACCGAGCTTGGTGTGCCGCTGTCTACCCTCGAGGAAACCCCCGAGCTAGACCTCACCATCGACGGCGCCGACGAGATCGATCCGGCGCTGACGTTGGTCAAAGGCGGCGGCGGCGCGCTGCTGCGCGAAAAGATCGTCGCGGCGGCCTCCGCCCGCATGATCGTCATCGCCGACAGCTCCAAGATGGTCGAGATGATCGGCCGTTTTCCGCTGCCCATCGAAGTCAACCGGTTTGGCCTGCGCGCCACCGAAATTGCGGTCGGCGCGGCGGCTGCAAACCTTGGCCTTTCCGGCCCTGTTACATTGAGGATGACGGGGAGCCAGCCATTTGTTACAGACGGCGGCCATTTTATCCTCGATGCATCTTTTGGCCGCATTCCGGATACAAGAGCGCTTTCGAATGCTCTCCACGCCATTCCGGGCGTGGTCGAGCATGGTCTTTTCATCGGGCTGGCATCAACGGCCATCATAGCCGGCGACGGCATCCAAACCGTCCATGCCGCCCGAAAATCAGGGAGTTTTACCGATCATGATGTTGCATAACCGGGTTGGCCGCTTTTTTGCCATTCTGGCGGCCTCGGCCGTTTTCGCGTTTTCGTCGCCTGCGTCTTCGCAGGACGTCACCGATGCGCATCTGAAGGCGGCGCGCGCCGCCGTCGCGGCGATCCATGCGACGGATACGTTCGACAGCATCCTGCCGCAAGCGGCCGCGGCACTGGAGCAGCAGCTGATCCAGAAGAACCCGGACATGCAGGAACTGATCGCCAAGACGATCAACGAGAAGGCGATGGCCTTGGCATCGCGCCGCGCCGACCTGGAAAAGGAAGCGGCGCTCGCCTATGCAAAGGTGTTCTCGGAAAAGGAACTCAATGAAATCGCCGCCTTCTACAATTCCGATTCCGGCAAGAAGCTGCTCGACAACGGCCCGATCGTGACGCGCGAACTGGTGAAGGCTGCCGAGATCTGGCAGAACGGCCTGGCTCGCGATCTCGCCCAGCAGGTCGGCGAGACCCTGGGTGCAGCGGCGAATGCCAAGGCGCCGGCTGCACCTGCCGACGGTACCGCTCCGGCCGATGGCGCAGCTCCCGCGGACGCTACACCGAATTGATTGCGGACTTCCGAGCCGCCTGACCGCCACTGGACCAAAAGCCCGGCAAGTCCGGGCTTTTCTTTTGATAGTCGGCAGCCTACCTGTCTCGGGGTTTGAGGGGCAAGGAGTTCAGCCATGGCCGGTTACGACTACGATCTTTTCGTCATCGGCGGCGGCTCCGGCGGGGTGAGGGCGGCGCGCGTCGCGGCCGCACTCGGCAAGCGGGTCGGCATTGCCGAGGAATACCGCTATGGCGGCACATGCGTGATCCGTGGCTGCGTGCCGAAGAAGCTCTATGTCTACGCCTCGCAATTCCCCGAGCATTTCGCCGACGCCGCCGGTTATGGCTGGACGGTACCTGAGGCGCGTTTCGACTGGCAGACGCTGGTCGCCAACAAGGACCGCGAAATCAGCCGGCTGGAGGCCATCTACAAGAAGAACGTGCAGGGCGCCGGCGGCGAGGTCTTTCATTCGCGCGCCACCCTGGTCGATCGGCATGTGGTGCATCTTCTTGGTGAGGATCGCACCGTTACCGCCGACCAGATCCTGATCGCTACCGGCGGGCGGCCGGCGCCGCATCCGGCATTGCCCGGCCATGAGCACTGCATCTTTTCCAACGAGGCCTTCGACCTCAAGGAACTGCCGAAGGCAATCATGATCGAGGGCGGCGGCTATATCGCCGTCGAATTCGCCAACATCTTTCACGGCCTCGGCGTCGACACGACGCTGGTCTACCGCGGCAAGGAGATCCTCAGCCGTTTCGACATGGACCTCAGACGCATGCTGCACGAGACGATGGAAAAGAAGGGGATAAAAATCCTCTGCCACGCCGTGTCCGAGTGGGTCAGGAAGCGGCCTGACGACCGGCTCGACGCGCTTGTCACCGGCGGCACGGTGCTGACGGTCGACCAGGTCATGCTCGCCATCGGCCGCATTCCCAACACCGAGAACATGGGCCTGGAAGGCGTCGGCATCGAGATGACCAAAACCGGGGCAATCCACGTCGACGAATACTCCCGCACCAACATCGACAACATCTGGGCAATCGGTGACGTCACCCATCGCGTGCAATTGACGCCGGTGGCAATCCACGAGGCGATGTGCTTCGTCGAGACCGCCTTCAAGGACAAGCCGACGGCGCCCGACCATGACACGATCGCTACCGCAGTCTTTTCGCAGCCCGAGATCGGTACGGTCGGCCTGTCGGAGGATGAGGCGGCAAAGCGCTTTTCGGATGTCGAAATCTACCGCGCCACCTTCCGGCCGATGCGTCACACACTTTCCGGCCGCGACGAAAAGATGCTGATGAAGCTGGTCGTCGACGGCGCCTCGAAAAAGGTCCTCGGCGCCCACATCCTCGGGCCGGATGCCGGCGAAATGGCGCAGCTTCTCGGCATACCGCTGAAGGCCGGCCTGACCAAGGATGATTTCGATCGCACCATGGCGGTGCATCCGACCGCCGCGGAAGAACTCGTCACCATGTACAAGCCGACTTACCGGGTGAGAGATGGTGAGCGCGTCTGAGGCGACATCAACCCATCGCGGCAACGAAATTGCCGCGATGGAAGTGCGTGCGTTTTCTTACAGCAGCGTTCCGCGCAGGATCACCAGCGCCACAGAAAAATAGATCACCAGCCCGGTGACGTCGACCAGCGTGGCGACGAACGGGGCCGATGCGCTGGCCGGGTCGAAGCCCATGCGCTTCAGGGCGAACGGCAGCATCGATCCAGACAGCGAGCCGAAGGTGACGATGCCAACCAGCGTGGCGCCGATCGTCATCGCGATCAGCGGCCAGTGCGGGCCGTAGTCGTAGAAGCCGAGATACTGCCAGAGCGCGATGCGGCAGACGCCGACCACGCCAAGAATCGAGCCAAGCACCAGGCCGGTGGGCAGCTCGCGCAATGCCACCCGCCACCAGTCGCCAAGGCCGATCTCGCGCAGCGCCAGCGCCCGGATGACGAGCGAGGTCGCCTGCGAGCCGGAATTTCCGCCGGAGCTCATGATCAATGGAATAAATAGCGTCAGCACGATCGCCTTTTCCAGCTCGCCCTCGTAACTTTGCATCGCGTTTGCGGTCAGCATCTCGCTGACAAACAGCGCGCACAGCCAGCCGGCGCGTTTCTGGATCATCGCCAGAAAGCCCATCTTCATATAGGGCTCGTCGAGAGCCTCCATGCCGCCGAAACGATGCACATCCTCCGTCGTTTCCTCGATCATCGTGTCGATAATATCGTCGATGGTAACGATGCCGAGCAGTTTGCCGTTGTCCACGACCGGAACGGCGAGCAGATCATATTTCGAGATCAACTGAGCAACCTTTTCACTATCGGTCAGCGGTGAAACGGTGACAGGCGCACGATCCGGCGCAACCGCCATGATCAGCTGATCCGGCCCGCCAGCGATCAGTCGACGCAGGCTGGTCGAGCGCAACAGGACATGCGTTTGCGGATCAACGATGTAGATCGCGTAGACGGTTTCGCGCGTCCGCTCCACCTTGCGGATGTAATCCAGCGTGCGGGCCACGCTCCAGTCCGGCGGCACGCTGACATATTCGGTCGTCATGAGCGAGGCGGCGCTGCCTTCGGGATAGCCGAGAATGGCAAGCAGCGTCGCGCGCAGCGGTGGCGCCAGGCCACCAAGCAGTTCGGAACGAGCCGGCTCGTTCAGATCGCGCAGTATGTCGGCGGCGCGGTCGACCGACATGGCGGCAAGCAGTCTGCCTGCCTTGATGCGGGGCAGCGCCTCGACCAGTTCGGATGCGCCGTCGAGTTCAGGCTGGTCGAAGATCTCGACCAGCCGCCCGAACGGCACTTCGCAAAGCAGCTCCGATGCCGTCTCGCGGGGCTCCTGGTTCAAGGCCTCGACGATGTCGGCGACGTGTTCGTTGGCAAGTACGCGAGCGATGGCGATGGCATCGCCGCCCGCGACAGGGGAAAACTCGTTCATGGCTCACTCCTTGCCGTCCGGCAGGACGTGAGCCTGTCAGGTCACGTCAAGCGGACGGCGGTTGCGTTCGACTGTGACTGTCGCCAGGCATGGCGCGGTGACCTTTCTGCTCGCGGGTTCGAGTTGAGATTCTGCAAGCCGGCGCAACATAGGAGCGCGCCTTGCCGAGTCAATCGCGAGAGCGGGTTAAAGCGGCGGCAAACCGACTGGATCGCGAGACTGTGATCGGGCTACGTGGCAGGCTGGCTGGACGCTGGCAATGGTGCCGCAGCTATCTCTGCTTCAGCCGGCGGGGAAAGCGCAGCCATTTGTCCTCGGCCGGCCGCGTCGGCTGCGTGAGGATGGTGGTGAGCTCTACCGGCAAGCTCGGAACCAGCGGCTTCTTGGTGGCGACGCCGTCGGCGATCGCAACCACGCTGTGGTAGAATTCGGTGCCCGCGAGCGATCTCGGCGGTGTCGCCTCATGCATGATCGAGATCACAGTTGCATCAGGGCAATTGTCCTTGATCGCCTGGTGGAAGGCGATCCGTCCATCGGGGTCGAGCGCGCCGGTGGCTTCATCGAGGAACAGCAATCCCGGCTGCTGCAGCACGATGCGGGCGACAACCAGCTTCTGTTTCTGCCCACCCGAGAGAACCTGATCCCAGATCTTTCCTTCACGGCTCTCATCAGCCAGATGCTCGATGAAGTCGCCGAGGCCGGCCTTGTGCAGGGCGGATGCGACCTGCATGTCGGCGTAATCATGCTCGGAACCAGGCAGGCAGACCAGTTGCTTCAACGAAACCTGCTGCAGCTTCACCTCCTGGGCGGCGTAGAAACTCCTGACCCCTTCCGGGAAGACGATGGTGCCGCGGCCGTAAGGCCACAGGCCGTTGATCGCCTTGACGAGCGAGGTCTTGCCGCAACCGGATTCGCCCTTGAGGAAAGTCCACTCGCCACGCCGGAAGCGCAAGTTCGCGGCACTCAGGAAGGGCGTTGCGTCCTCACCCTGATGCGCCAGTTCGAGCTTCTGGATGGTCAGGCCGAAGACCGGGTTCTGATGATCGTAGCGGAAGTCGGAGCGGCCGGTCAGGCTATAGAATTCCTGCGGATGCTGGACGTTTTCGATCGCCTGCGCCAATTCGACGACGCGCTGGCTGTTGGCACGCAACGTGGCGAGATCCGGCATCACATGGATGAACCACGAACACTTGCTGATCAGCGAATCGACCTGTCCGGAGGCGGTTAAATAGCCCTTGAGGTCGAGGCCGTTGTGGATGAAGGGCACTAGCCCAGGTCCGAAAGCGACAATTTTGGCGCCGATGAAATTGTAGATCAGCTCGAACGAGGCGTAGCCGGTATTGACGACGTTCAATCTTGCCCAGGTGCGGTCAATGTCGGCATAACGCTGGCTGTGCACAGTCTTCTGCACATTCTCGCCCTGCAGTGCGGCGACGTGAAAACTGCGGCGGAGCAACGTGATCAACTCGCTGCGGTAGTTGCCTTCTGCCTGCTGCATCCTGATGTTGAGCCACTCCAGCATTCCGCCGAGTTTGACTGCGATCCAGGTGTTGAACGGCACGTAGATAGCGACCGCCAGGAGCGCGAGGACGGCACTGCCGTAGCTGCCGAGGAACTCCAGTCCTTTTACTTCCACGGAATTTGCCAGCAAAGCGCCACCGACAAAATAGAGCGAGGTGAAGACACCTAGCACACCCGTAGCAAGCCCGATGGCCCCACCGGTCATGCCCTTGATGGATTCCTGCACGCGCTGGTCGATATTGTCAGGAGCTGCGTTCCCGGAAGACCCATGCTGGGCATGGAAGTGGGTATGATTGCTGTCGAGCAGGGCTTCGTTGAAGCGGCTGTCCAGCCATCCACGCCATTTGCGATGCAGTGTTTTGGAAACAAGGTTGCGAACGCCTGCAATACCCGCGTCCTTGAGCACGACCAGCAGCACGAGCAAACCGGCATTGGTCAGTACTGTCTTGAGTGGCGTGGTATTCGCGGCATCGTGGAAAAAAGCGATCGAAGTCGCCAGCTCTGCCCCAGCCACTGTAAACCAGACCTCAGCCTTGCTGGACAGGGCGATGACCAGCGCAATCACCAGCGTCAACGTCCAGGCTTCCACCCACCGGTCCGAGAACCAGTAGGCCCGCATCAGTCCCCAGAAGCTGCGCATCGACGATACGGGCGTCAGGGGCGACGGCCTTGCGGCACCGCGGAGCCATTTTTCCGATATTGAATGTCGCGTTGGTCTATCGACCCGAATCACTATCCCGCCCAAACGATTTTTCTTTTGTTACGGACAGTAACACCAATTGATCATTTTCCATTAGCTTTTCACCAGTCGCAGGTGGCTTAGCTCGCCGGCCGTTGCAGTGGAGCAACAGAATGAATGATCATGGCGCTATGCCGTCATGCTTCGAGGGGCGGAATACCAACGCAATTTCAAATAGTTACTTGCCTGAGCCGGAGCAAGCAGTGACCTTCCCTAAGGGAAGGTCTTCACACAGCTTTGTGAACATAGAAGCGCCGTCCAGCGGTCGATCTTTCACAGCCTGAATCGCCTTCACGGCCAGTCCGGCCTCGTCGGCGGCCAGAACGTGACCGTATGATTCGTGGTTGAAGCCGCCTTGTCAGGACCCCGTAGTCGGCCAAGCAATGACTTTGCCGACACAGTCCAGGATGAAGATCAATATCAATTGGCCCGTGCCGTTTTAAGAGCGCGCACAAACCGCGTTTGACAAACACGCGCTTCGGATTGAACCTGGCCGGACGCATCCAGGTTTGAACCAGGGGGAGTTCGCCATGCTTGCACGGACATTTTTTGTCGCGACGCTCGCAACATTTTTCTGGCTGCCGCAAACATATGCCGGCAGCCAGACCGTTCCCGCAAACGCCGAGGGACAGATCGAGTTCAACACGCCGTCCGGCAATATTGGCTGCATCTACACGCCGAAGGGCGGCACCAGCACCTACGAGCCGCAGGATGGCGGACCGGAACTGAGCTGTTCGCGCGTCGAGCCCAGCTACGTCACCGTCATCCTCGGCCCGAAAGGTCCGGCGACGCTGATCAAGAATCCGGGCGAGCAAGGCTGCTGCGGCGACGTCACCAGGCTGGCGTACGGCGCCAGCTGGAGTAAGGGCCCGTTTTCCTGCCAGTCATCCACCAAGGGATTGACCTGCACCGGCAAGCATGGCCATGGCTTTTTCGTCAGCAAGGCCAAGGTGACGGTGAAGTAGTCCGACTCAGTTCGCTGCTTCCAGTTCGCCGCGCGCCTTGGCCGCGGCGACCTGGCGGAGCGCATCGGCAAGCGTATCGGCGTCCTGGGCTCCCATCACCGCATATTTGCCTTCAAGCAGAAAGCACGGCACACCCGATATGCCCATGCGCGAAGCGGTGGCGATTTCGGTGCGCACCGCCTCGACATCGGCGTCGGTCGGCAGAAGCGTTTCGACCACGGAGGCATCCATGCCGGCTTCGCGGGCGGCTTCGATCAGCACGGCATGATCGCCGAGATTGGCGCCTTCCTCGAAATTCAGCTGGAACAACCGGCGCACCAGCCGGTTCTGAATGGCCTCGCCGGCCGTCCCGGCCCAGCGAATGAGACGGTGCGCATCCAGCGTATTGGGCGCGACCTTGATAGCGTCGAAGGCGAAGGAAATCCCTTCAGCCTCGCCCAGCGGCTCGATCCGGGCATGGATTTCGCGGATGCGTTGCTCGCTGCCGAATTTCGCCACCATATAGTCGCGGCGGTTCTTGCCTTCGGGCGGGATTGTTGGGTCGAGTTGGAAGGGCCGCCAGCGTATGTGAACGTCGATATCGACGGCGGCAATCGCCTTGTCGAGCCGTTTCTGGCCGATAAAGCACCAGGGGCACACGACGTCGGAGACCACATCGACGGTAATCGAGTTCTCGTCGTTCATCTTGATCTCCTGTTCTGAAGAGGTCACTTCGGTTTGCGCCACCAGGTCGGCAACTGATAACCGTATATGGGCGTCTTTTGCGGATGTTCCAGATACTTCCAATAAGCGAGCCATTGCTGGTTGTTGTGCTGCGTCGGCACCATGTAGTTGCCGGAGATCAGCAGCCGGTCGAGAACGCGGACGGCGGCGACGGAGTCCTCCTTCGAACGAGCTCTCAGCATCGCCTCGATCGCCGCATCCACCGCCGGATCGGCGACGCCGGCGAGGTTGAACGATCCTTCGGCCTTGGCGGCAGCGGATCCCCAGCGCCCGGTTTGCTCGATACCGGGCGACAGCGAGTTGTTGAAACCGGTCGAGCCGACCAGCACCTCGAAATCGAAACGCTGCTTGCGCGACTGGATCTGATCACCGTCGAGGCTGCGGATGCCGACATCGATGCCGAGCTTCTCAAGGGTGCGCTGATAGATAGCGGCAAGTCGCTCTTCGTCCTGCGAGGCGGTCAGGATCTCGAAACCGAACGGCTTTCCCTCGGGATCGAGCATCGCGCCGTCCTGCACCGTATAGCCCGCGCCCTTCAGCAGCTCGAATGCCGCCTTCAGCACCTTGCGGTCCTGGCCGGAGCCGTCGGTAACGGGCGGCCTGTAGGTGCCGTCCATGACATCTGCGGGCACGCGGCCGGGGTAGGGGGCCAGCAGGGCCTTTTCCTTTTCGCTGGCCGGGTGGCCGAGCGCGGACAGTTCGGAATTCTGCCAAAAGCTCATCGTGCGCGTGTATTTGCCGCCGAACAGATTCTTGTTGGCCCATTCGAAATCGTAGAGCATGCCGAGCGCGCGCCGCACGACCGGATTGGAAAATTTCGGCAGCCGCGTGTTGAACAGGAAACCGTTGACCACCGGCGGAATGCCGGTATCGAAAGTTTCGGCGATGACCTCGCCCCTGTGGAAGGCCGGAAAATCGAGATCGCGCTCGCGTTTGACCGGGTCGCTGTCGTCGTCGATGGCGCAGATGCCTTTCTTGAACGCTTCCTGCTTGGCGTTGGCGTTGAGGAAATATTCGATGGTGATCTGGTCGTAATTGTCGAAGCCGCGCTTGGACGGCACGTCCTTGCCCCAATAGTCCGGATTGCGCTTGAACACGATGCGCTGACCGGGCACGACTTGCGCCACCGTGTAAGGCCCGCTGCCGATCACCGGCTTTAGCGTCGTCCTGTCGAAGGTGTCCTTGTTGAAGGCGTGTTTCGGGATGATCGGCGTCAGCGCAATGATCAAAGGAAATTCGCGGTCGGCCTTGTCGTTGAAGGTGAAGCGCACACTGCGGTCGCCGGTCTTTTCGAGCTTGGCAATCGCTTTCATTCGCTGGCTGTAAGGTGGGCGGCCCTTCTCGGTGAAGACGTCATAGGTAAACAACACGTCTTCCGGCGTCACCGGCTCGCCGTCCGACCATTTGGCGTTGGGATCGAGGTGGAATTCGATGCTCTTGCGCTCGGGATCCATGTCGGCGGTATCGGCGAGCAGGCCGTAGAGACTGAAGGCCTCGTCGTAGTTGCGCTGCATCAACGGCTCGAAGACAAGATTACCAAAGGCTTGATCCATCATGCCGCGCGCGGTGGTGCGCAGGCTTCTCAGGATGAACGGATTGAGATTGTCGAAGCGGCCGACGACGCAATAGGTAATGCTGCCGCCTTTCGGCGCGTCGGGATTCACATAGTTGAAATGCTTGTAGTCGGATGGCAGCGCCGGCTCGCCCTGCATGGCAAGCGCGTGCTTCGGTTCCGACAGGCCCGGCTGCAGGGAAAGGCCGACAAACAACATTGTGGCGATCAGCCAAACGACAACGCGGCCCATGACTGTCTCCTTCCCGATTCGATGCGCAGCATACATGAGCCGGTCGTGCACCGGCCAACCCCTTGAGCCTATCCCTCGGCCAAGATTCGCGAGACCCGGGCTGGATTCGGCACCGCTTGCAGTGTAACACGCCGTCCGAAGTCATTCTGTTGCCTCATTTCGGCAACAGGTAGCTGGACCACACGGCATGAAAAAAGCCGGTTCCGGGATCATTTGAGAGGAATGCACGACATGACGAGCCTGAACAGCAACGCGTACCGCCTGTCGGTCATGGCCGCTGGCGTAGTCGGCATTCTGGGCGCCGGGATTCCCGCTGCTTCCGCGCAGCAGCAACAGCAGATTCCGCAAGGCTGGTTCAAGGCCTGCACCAAGCAGGAAGACGTCGACATCTGCAATGTCCAGAACATCACCACCGCCGGCAACGGCCAGCTCATCACTGGCGTCAGCCTGATCGAATTGAAGGGCAAGGTGAACCGCAAGGTGTTCCAGGTGACGGTTCCGACCGGCCGTCTCGTTCCTCCCGGCATCGGCCTCCAGATCGACGGCGGCAAGGCGCAGAAGCTCGACTATGTGATCTGTTTTCCGGATCGCTGCGTGGCGGAAGTGCCGCTGACCGATCAGCTCGTCGCGTCCTTCAAGAAAGGTTCGAACCTGACGCTGACCTCGGTCAATTTCCAGAACCAGCCGAACCCGATCAAGATCGCGCTGACCGGCTTCAGCGGCGCCTTCGACGGCCCGCCGCTGCAGCAGTCGGACATCGAGGACCGACAGAAGAAGCTCCAGGAGTTCGTCGCCAAGAACAATCAGGATTTTGCCAAGAAGCTCAAGGAAGAGCAGGAAAAGGCCAAGGCCGCCAACTAATCGACGGGTTTTCGAACAAAACAAAAAGCGGGGGCTCATACCCCGCTTTTTTCGTTTGGACCGGCCGTTTGTCGGGTCCAGCATGTCTCAAGCCTGTCCCAGTCCAGCCAGATCCCGACTAAGTCAATGTCTCAATTGGTGCTTCGGCTCGTAGCGCCCGTCCGGCTTCTTGTCGAACATTTCACCAATCTGCGGATGCCGGACCGGTTCGCCCGACCGGTCCTCGAGTAAATTCTGCTCGGACACATAGGCGATGTATTCCGTTTCGGAATTCTCGGCGAGCAGATGATAGAAAGGCTGGTCCTTGCGCGGCCGCACGTCAGCGGGGATCGCCTCGTACCATTCGTCAGTATTGGCGAATTGCGGATCGACGTCGAAAATGACGCCGCGGAACGGAAACAGCCGGTGCCGAACCACCTGTCCGATCGAGAATTTGGCTGTCTTCATCGCACTCACCACTTGAACTTCTTGAACGCCACGCATCCTGGAACACGCAAGGAACGCTCCAGGACTTTAGATTCTTACGCATCGGTCCGGCAAAGATTGGCCCAGACCTTAAGGTCGACATCGTCATTATTTGGCGCAGACGCGGCGTCAATTCAATCCCGATCCCCTTGATGCCGGGTTGAGCATCGCGAGATGCGGATCAAGGGCGGTGGCCAAGATCGCTATCGCTCAGCCGGTTTTCGCAATCGGCCAAAAAACGCCGCAAAACCGCTGCCGGGTCGAAGACCCTCGCGCATGAAAAACGCCCGCAACGGCGCAAACCCCTCAAGCGCGCCCAGGCCAGCGCTGCGCGCCAGCTGGGCCGGCAGCATGTCGGAAAGCAGCGACATGTTGAGCAGGTTGACCGCGCTGCTGCGCGCCAGAATGTCCGGCCGCCGCTTGAAATCATAGGCTGCAAGCGCCTTGGCGGCGCCCGGGTCCGAGCGGTTTCTGCTTGCGGCACCAATCAGGTCGTCGATGTCCCTGATGCCGAGATTGAGGCCTTGCGCGCCGATTGGGGGAAACACGTGGGCGGCTTCGCCGACTAGGGCTACGCGGCGCTGCGCAAACCGCCACGGGCTCACCGCTGAAAGGGGGTAGACCTGCCGGCCGGGCTCAACCGACACGCGGCCCAACATCGATTGCATTCGCTGTTCGACCCGCGTCGAAAGCTCGGCGTCGTCGAGTGCTGCAAGGTCCTTGGCGATATCGGGTTCGAGCACCCAGACAAGGCTGGACCGGTTGCCGGGCAGGGGAACCTGTGTGAACGGACCGGTCTCGGTGTGGAATTCGGTCGAGGTGAAGGCATGGTCGCTGCGGTGACCGAAATTGAGCACCAACGCCGCCTGCGGATAGGATCGGATCGAGGTCCGGATGCCGGCTGCCTCGCGGGCCGGCGACTGACGGCCATCGGCGGCAACTGCCAACGATGCCTCAACCTCGCTGCCGTCGGCGAGAACGGCATGGGCATGGTCGGCATCGAGGCGCCATGCCTCCACCATCGACTTTCGCCATTCGATGCCCGAATGCGCGACAGCCTCGGCTAGCGTGCGGTTGAGAACGCTGTTGGGCAAGTTCAGCCCGAATTGCTCTTCGTTGATCTCGCTGGCGCGAAAGGTCACTGTCGGGCTGCGGATCAGCCGGTTGGTTGCGTCAACGATACGCATCACCTTGAGCGGCGCTGCGTGCGGCCTGATTCCGTCGAAGATCCCTAGCCGTTCGAACATCTTCAGGGCAGGGTTCATCAAGGCTGTCGTCCGGCCGTCGGGGCCGGTTGCATCGGGGCCGACGAGCGTCACGGGAAAGCCCGCCTCGGCAAAGCCAAGCGCCGCGATCAGCCCCGCAGGGCCGCTGCCGGCGACCAGTATCCGTGCTGTTTCCCGATGGATCAAATTCGGCTTCCGGATTGCGAGGTGAGGCCCGTCCGACCTGCTGGTCCATATAGGTCAGGTGATGCGGCTTGATCAACGCGGCGATTCGGCCCATTCGGTTGCCATGACCGGCCAACAAGACGATTTCAGCCACCTCGACGGCACCGGCCGCGCGATGGCGAGCGTTGCGCGCAGCCCTCGACTGACGGTGAGCGTCGTTGCCGGCATGGGCATCGCCCTTGCCTGGCTCCTTCTCGGCGCAATGGCAGTTCGTGGTGCGGTAAGCCGGCTCCCGGGCACCGATGCACCCGGCGACACGATGCTGGGGAACCTGCCGCAGCTGCCGCTGCCGGATTTCCTTGCGCGTTTCTTCGCCCTTTGCCTTGCGCCGGCGCCGCTTCGCGCAAGCGTAGGGGCGCAAGGCGGGGCACTCACCGCGATGTGGCTGTTGATGGCCATCGCGACCATGCTGCCCTCCGCGGCGCCGATGATCCGCACCTATTGCGAGATCGCAGATACCGCCAGGATCAAGGGGGAACCCGTTGCCCATCCGTTGATCCTTGTCGCTGGATATTTGAGCGTCTGGCTTGCCGCCTCGGCAATATTCGCTGCCCTGACGCTCGCAGTCCATGCATTCGTGTCATCCGGGCAGATGCTCGATCCGCTGCTTGGAATTGCCGGAGCGGCCGCGCTGTCGATCGCTGGCCTCTATCAGTTCAGCTGGCTGAAGAAAGCCTGTCTGGAGAAGTGCAGAAATCCGTTCTCGGTCCTGTTCGCCAACTGGAGCGCCAGGCCCATTCGCATTTTCCGGCTCGGTATGGAGCAGGGCCTGTGGTGCCTTGGATGCTGCTGGGCGCTGATGCTGGTAATGTTTTGCCGTCGGTGTGATGAACGTGTTCTGGATGGCGCTGATCGGCTTGTTCAGCCTGGTCGAAAAACAGACGGCAGGCAATCTGCCGACGCGGTTGGGCGGTGCGATACTGCTTGTCTGGGCAGCCGCGCTACTAGTAGTCTCGGCATGAGGGGGAGAATTCGATGACAGATCAAAACTGGGCAATGAAGGGAGAGCTCATCCTTTCCTGCAATTGCACGGTTTTTTGCCCTTGCGTTCTGTCGCTCGGCAATCATCCGCCTACGGAAGGCTATTGCCAAACCTGGGCGGGGTTCCGGATCGATGCCGGCCATTTCGGCGAGGTCGACCTGTCCGGTCTCAATCTTGGGCTGGTCATGGAAATCCCCGGTTATATGAGCCGCGGCAACTGGACGGCGGGCCTGTTCATCGACAAGCGCGCCTCGGTTTACGCTGTGAAGGGACTGACGAAGATATTCACCGGCAAGGCCGGTGGAACCACATCGCTGCTCTCCATCCTGGTCGGACAGTTCCTCGGCGCCGAGCAGGTGCCGATCACCTACGAGACGCGTGCGAAAACACGCATCTTTCAGATACCGAAGATCATCGATGGTGCGGTGACGCCAATCACCGGCAAGGATCGCGACAAGGATGCGATCATCAGCAATTCGGAATACTGGATTGCGCCGGAAATCATCGTCGCCAAATCCGACAAGAGCAAAATGCGGGCCTTTGGCCGCAACTGGAACTTTGCTGGCCGTTCGGCCGAAATCTGCAAGCTGGACTGGCGGGGCCCGTGAGCAAGAAGACGACGGCCAGGAAAATCGCCGACCGGATTCCGCGGCCGAAGAAGAAAGTCACATGGCCTCAGGCGCGGGCGTTCTCGGTCCATCTCTTGACCGCGTCGGGCTCATTCCTGGCGTTTCTGTCGCTAGTGGCAGCAAGCGAGCAGCGCTGGACGGCGATGTTCTGGTGGCTGGGGCTGGCGCTTTTCGTCGACGGCATCGACGGGCCGATCGCCAGGAAGCTCGATGTCAAGGAAATCCTGCCGACTTGGTCGGGCGAACTGCTCGACAACATCATCGACTACGTGACCTACGTGTTGATTCCGGCCTTCGCGCTCTATCAGCGCGGCTTCATGGGCGAGCGCCTGTCGTTCCTGTCGGCGGCGATCATCGTGGTGTCGAGCGCAATCTACTATGCCGATACCGGCATGAAGACGAAGGAGAATTTCTTCAAGGGCTTTCCGGTCGTCTGGAACATGGTGGTGTTCACGCTGTTCGTCATCGAGCCCGGACAATGGGTTTCTTTCGCGGTGGTCGTGGTGGCCGCCATTCTCACCTTCGTGCCGATCAATTTCATCCATCCGGTGCGGGTGAAGCGGCTGCGGCCAATCAATCTCGGCATGACGCTGCTTTGGTGCGCTTTCGGCGCGCTGGCGCTGGCGCAGGCCGCACTTGCCTCCTTCTACGACCAGATCGGCGTGCTGGGCGAGCAGGTCAGCGATTTCATCAAGTTCGGGATTACGTTCACCGGGCTTTACCTCGCCTGCATCGGCGCTATCATGCAGTTCTTCCCAAATCTCGGCGCCAAGCCGGATAAGAAAGCCTGATCCCAAGAGAGCCAGAAAATGTCCAAAGCGATCCGCATCCATGCCCATGGCGGCCCGGAGGTCCTGACCTATGAGGATGCCGATCCCGGGCAGCCGGGCTCGGGACAGATCCTGGTCAAGCATACCGCGATCGGTCTCAATTTCATCGACGTCTATTATCGCTCTGGCCTTTATCCGCCGCAGGGCGGATTTCCGCTGATCCCTGGCGGCGAGGCGGCCGGCGTGGTCTTGGATGTCGGCTCGGATGTCGACTGGCTCAAACCCGGCGATCGCATCGCCTACGCCGTGACGACCGGCGCCTATGCCGGGCAGCGCGTGATCCCCGCCGACCGCGTGGTGAAGGTGCCGGACGGCATCAGCGACGAACAGGCCGCAGCCATGATGCTAAAGGGCATGACCGCCGAATATCTGTTGCGCCGTACATTCAAGGTGAAAGCCGGCGACACGATCCTGTTTCATGCGGCGGCCGGCGGTGTCGGGCTGATCCTCGGCCAATGGGCCAAGCATCTCGGCGCGACAGTGATCGGCACGGCGAGTTCCACCGACAAGATCGAGCTCGCCAAGACGCATGGCTTCGACCACGTGATCAACTATCGCGAACAGGATTTCGTGGCCGGCGTTGCCGCTATCACCGGTGGCAAGAAATGCGACGTTGTCTACGATTCAGTCGGCAACGACACATTTCCAGCCTCGCTCGATTGCCTGCGGCCGCTCGGCACTTTCGTCAGCTTCGGTCAATCGTCTGGGCCGATCCCGCCCTTCAGCATCTCGTTGCTGGCGCAGAAGGGCTCGCTGTTCGCAACGCGGCCGACGCTGTTCGTCTATAATGCCAGGCGCGAAGACCTCGAGGTTTCCGCCGCCGCCTTGTTCGACGTGGTGCTCAGCGGCGCCGTCAAGATCAAGATAAACCAGCGTTACGCGCTCAGCGAGGCCGGCAAGGCGCATTCCGATCTCGAAGGGCGCCGGACCACCGGGACAACAATACTTATCCCTTAGGCGCCCGCCGTTTCGGGCCGCCGACGCCGCCGTTCTTGCGAACTGCTCTTTACCGCTTGAGTTTCCGCTGAAATTCTTGAAGCTCTTTCAAGTCGTGAGGCGCTTACCGTAGAGAGCAGCCCGCGCATACGATGCTTGCGGGAACACAGAACATGTCTGGCAAACCAGATGGAGGCACCGTGAGTGCAGATCAGGACGGCGCAAACTTGCTTGAGGTTCGCGGCCTCACAAAGATATTCGGCACGTTGACGGCGTGCGACCATGTCGATCTCAACATTGCCAAGGGTGAGATCCACGCGTTGCTTGGCGAGAACGGCGCCGGCAAGTCGACCCTGGTGAAAATGCTGTTTGGATCGCTGGAACCGAATTCCGGCGAGATTTTCTGGAATGGCCAGGCGGTCAGGATCACCAGCCCCGGTACCGCAAAAAAGCTCGGCATCGGCATGGTTTTCCAGCATTTTTCGCTGTTCGAAGCGCTGACGGCGGCGGAGAACATCGCGCTGTCGCTGGATGATGGCTCGCCGATCAGCACGATCGCGGCCAAGGCGAGGGCGCTCTCCTACAGTTACGGCCTGCCTCTCGATCCGCTGTCGCTGGTCGGTGATCTGTCGGTCGGCGAGCGTCAGCGTATCGAAATCATCCGCTGCCTGCTGCAGACGCCGCAACTCATCATACTCGACGAACCAACTTCGGTGCTGACGCCGCAGGAGGCCGATAAGTTGTTCGAGACGCTCGAACGGCTGCGTTCGGAAGGAAAGTCCATCCTCTACATTTCGCACCGGCTGGAAGAGGTCAAACGGATCTGCGACCGCGCCACCGTGCTGCGTCACGGCAAGGTGGTCGGCCATTGCAATCCGCGCCAGGAAACCGCGTCTTCGTTGGCGCGGATGATGGTCGGCAACGAAGTGCTGGCCGTGGTGCGGGCGCCGGCCGAGGGTATCGAGACCGCGCCGGTGCTGCTTCAAATCCGCGAACTCACCCGCAAGCCAGCGACCCCGTTCTCGATCCCGCTCAGGAACATCAATCTCGAGGTCCGCGCCGGCGAGGTGATCGGCATTGCCGGTGTGGCCGGCAACGGCCAGGGCGAATTCTTCGAATCCGTTTCCGGCGAGGTGCTGCAGCAGGATGCCGGCTCGGTCCGCATCCGCGGCAAGGATGCCGGCGGCCTCACCATCACCGGCAGGCGTCTGATGGGCGCTGCCTTCGTCCCGGAAGAGCGGCTCGGCCATGGCGCAGCACCGCGCATGAAGCTTTCGGAGAACCTGCTTCTGTCGCGCCACGCCACCGATGGCAAGATGTTTGTCGGCGCCGGTGGAATGGTCAAGGCCGATGCGATCCATACCGCTGCCCAGCGCATCATAAAGGCAATGGACGTGCGCAAGAGCGCGCCGGATCCGGAGGCTGCGGCTCTTTCGGGCGGCAATCTGCAGAAATTCATCGTTGGCCGCGAACTCGACCGCCGGCCGAGCGTCTTGGTGGTCAATCAGCCGACCTGGGGGGTCGACGCGGGTGCGGCGGCCCACATCCGCCAGGCGCTGATCGAACTGGCGCGCAGCGGCTCGGCGGTGCTGGTGATCAGCCAGGACCTCGACGAGCTGTTCGAGATTTCCGATGCGATCACGGTCATGCACAATGGCGAACTGTCGAAGCCGCTGCCGATAGCTGAAGCGACGTTCGAGAAAATCGGGCTGCTGATGGGCGGCGCCGAACCCGGTCATGCCGAACATACGCTGGAGACGGCCTGATGCGCCTCGAACTTGTAAAACGCCCGCAGCGCTCGATGCTGTTTTCGGCACTCTCGCCTTTCATCGCTTTCGTTTTGACGATCATTGCCGGTGCCATCATGTTCGCGCTGCTCGGCGTCAACCCGTTGACCGCGTTCCGCATCTACTTCATCGAACCGATCAGCCAGGTCTGGCAGTTGCATGAGCTGGCGATCAAGGCCGCCCCCCTGATCCTGATCGCGGTCGGACTGTCGGTCTGCTACAAGGCCAACATCTGGAACATCGGCGCCGAAGGCCAGTTCATCCTGGGCGGCATTGTCGGCTCGATCATCCCCGTGCTGTTTCCGCAGTTCGAAGGCCCATTGGTGCTGCCGCTGATGCTTCTGCTCGGCATGGTCGGTGGGGCCGCGTATGCTGCAATCCCGGCACTGCTGAAGACGCGCTTCAACACCAACGAGATCCTGACCAGCCTGATGCTGGTCTATGTCGCCCAGCTCTTCCTCGATTGGCTCGTACGCGGGCCGTGGCGCGATCCGCAGGGCCACGGTTTCCCGCAGACCATCCAGTTCAACGACTCCGCCATACTGCCGGAACTCCTCCCGGAATCCGGCCGGGCAAACTGGGGATTTGTCTTCGCGCTGATCGCGGCGATACTGATCTGGATCCTGATGAGCCGTATGCTGAAAGGCTTCGAGGTCCGCGTGCTCGGCTCAAGTCCGAGGGCAGGGCGCTTCGCCGGGTTTGGCCTTAACCGCATGGTCTTCTTTGCCTTCCTGCTGTCAGGCGCACTGGCCGGACTTGCAGGGATTTCGGAGGTCTCGGGAGCCATCGGACAATTGCAGCCGGTGATCTCGCCCGGCTACGGATTTACCGCTATCATCGTGGCATTTCTCGGCCGGCTCAATCCGCTCGGCATCGTCGCCGCAGGCCTTGTACTGGCGCTGACCTATCTGGGCGGCGAGGCGGTGCAAAGCGCGCTCGGCATCTCCGACAAGGTGGCGCGCGTGTTCCAGGGCATGCTTTTGTTCTTCGTGCTCGGCTGCGACACGCTCATCCATTACCGCATTCGCCTGACCGGCTTTTCCGCGCCGAAGCTCGAGGCGGGGCCGAAGCTGGAGGAAGCCCGCTGATGGACATCACCGTCAACATCCTCTTGACCATCGCGACGGCGGCGACGCCGCTGCTGATCGCGGCGATCGGCGAACTGGTGGTCGAACGTTCGGGTGTGCTCAATCTCGGCGTCGAAGGAATGATGATCATGGGTGCCGTCGGCGGTTTCGGCGCCGGCTATCTCACCGGCTCGCCTTGGATAGGGCTGTTGGCGGCAGTCACCATGGGGGCAGTGTTCTCACTGCTGTTCGCCGTCATGACGCTGTCGCTGGCCACCAATCAGGTGGCCACCGGCCTGTCGCTGACACTGCTCGGCCTCGGCCTTTCCGGCATGATGGGAACGAATTTTGTCGGCCAGCCCGGCGAAAGGCTGCCAAACCTCGATATTCCCGGCCTGACCGCAATCCCGGTCGTTGGCAGGCTGCTGTTCGGCCAGGATCCAATCTTCTACATCTCGATCGCGCTGACCGCCGCCGTCATGTGGTTCCTGTTCAAGACCCGCACCGGGCTCACGCTGCGCTCGATCGGCGACAGCCATGCCTCCGCCCATGCGCTTGGCATCCACGTCATCCGCTACCGCTATCTCTCAGTGATTTTCGGCGGCGCTTGTGCCGGCCTCGCCGGCGGTCACCTATCGCTGGTCTACACACCGCAATGGGTGGAGAACATGACCGCCGGCCGCGGCTGGATCGCGCTGGCTCTGGTCGTCTTCGCCTCCTGGCGGCCATGGCGGGTGCTGGCCGGCGCCTATATTTTCGGCGCGATCTGGGTTGGCCAGCTTCACGTCCAAGCCATAAATCTGCAGGACTTCGTCGACGCGCCCTGGTTGCTCTACAAGTTAATTGCGTTCTTAAAATCGTTTCCCTCGCAACTGCTTTCTTCGCTGCCCTATCTGGCAACCGTCGTGGTTCTCGTTCTAATCTCGCGCAACAAGCGTTTGACGATGATGAACACGCCGGCCTCCTTGGGCCAGCCATTCGTTCCGGATCGTTGACAGCAAAAAGACGGAAGCTCCAAGGCTTAACTCAGAGAGGTAACACAATGAAAAAACTGCTTATTGCCCTGATGGCGACGACGGCCGCATTGTCGCTGGCGGCCTCAGCCGAGGCGGCGGACAAGCTGAAGGCGTGCTGGGTCTACACCGGCCCGATCGGCGATTTCGGCTACTCCTACCAGCACGACCAAGGCCGCCTCGAGGTGGAAAAGGCACTCGGCGACAAGGTCGAGACCGCCTATCTCGAAAACGTCTCCGAAGGCCCCGATGCCGACCGCGCCTTCGAGCGCCTGGCGCGCGAGGGATGCAAGATCATTTTCGGCACGTCCTTCGGCTTCATGGACCCGGAAGTAAAGATCGCCAAGAAATTCCCCAAGGTGATGTTCGAGCACGCCACCGGCTACAAGACGGCCGAAAATCTCGGCATCTACAATGCGCGTTTCTACGAAGGCCGCTACGTGCTTGGCCAGATCGCCGCCAAGCAATCGAAGTCGGGCGTCGCCGGCTACATCGTTTCCTTCCCGATCCCGGAAGTGGTGATGGGCATAAATTCCTTTATGCTCGGCGCACAGTCGATCAACCCGAACTTCAAGGCGAAGATCGTGTGGGTGAACTCCTGGTTCGATCCGGGCAAGGAGGCCGATGCTGCCAAGGCATTGTTCGACCAGGGCGCCGATATCATCGTCCAGCACACCGACTCGACCGCTGCCTTGCAGGTGGCGGAGGAGCGCAAGCTGCACGGCTTCGGGCAGTCCTCCGACATGATCAAGTTCGCGCCGCACGCGCAGCTGACCGCGCTGACCGACGAGTGGGGTCCCTACTACATCAGCCGGGTCCAGGCGGCGCTCGACGGCACCTGGAAGCCCGACAATGTCTGGCTCGGTATTAAGGACGGCG
Source organism: Mesorhizobium sp. M0678 (assembly GCF_040320505.1). Classification (NCBI taxonomy): domain Bacteria; kingdom Pseudomonadati; phylum Pseudomonadota; class Alphaproteobacteria; order Hyphomicrobiales; family Phyllobacteriaceae; genus Mesorhizobium; species Mesorhizobium sp. M0678. The sequence goes on from NZ_JAMYPT010000001.1 coordinate 604,997, forward strand.
CCGTCAAGCTGGCGCCGTTCACCAACATGCCCGACGACGTCAAGGCGATGGCCGAAGCCACCACCAAGAAGATCGCCGACGGCTGGAACCCCTTCACCGGGCCGATCGCCAAGCAGGACGGCACACCTTGGCTGAAGGAGGGCGAGGTCGCCGACGACGCCACGTTGCTCGGCATGAATTTCTACGTGAAGGGCGTCGACGACAAGCTGCCGCAGTAGGCGGTCGGAAACATATCGAACGAAAGGGCGCCACGCGGCGCCCTTTTCATTTTGGACGGAATATCAGACTGCTGAGCCGTAAAGGTCGTAAGCGTCGGCGCGCTCGATCTTGACCGTGACGATGTCGCCGGCGCGCAGTGGCCGCCGCGACTGGATATGGACCGAACCGTCGATTTCGGGCGCATCGTATTTGGTCCGGCCCTTGGCCGAATTGCCATGCGCCTCGTCGATCAGGACCGGCAGTCGCTTGCCAATTTTCTTGGTTAGCTGCGTTGCCGAAATCTTCTGCTGGCGCTGCATGAAGCGGTGCCAGCGGGCTTCCTTGATATCCTGCGGCACTTGCTCGAGGCCGAGCTCGTTGGAGCGGGCGCCTCTGACCGGCTCGTATTTGAAACAGCCGGCGCGGTCGATCTTGGCCTCGTCCAGCCAGTCGAGCAGCATCTCGAAATCGTCATCCGTCTCGCCGGGGAAGCCGACGATGAAGGTGGAGCGGATGGCAAGGTCCGGGCAGATGTCGCGCCAGCCGCGAATACGCTCGAGCGTCTTTTCGCCATGAGCGGGCCGGCGCATGTTCTTCAGCACCTGCGGCGAGGCGTGCTGGAACGGAATGTCGAGATAGGGAACGATCTTACCTTCGGCCATCAATGGGATGACGTCTGCGACATGCGGGTAGGGATAGACATAGTGCATGCGCACCCAGACACCGAGCTTGCCCAGTTCTTCCGATAGATCGAGGAATTTCGCCCGCACTTCGCGATCGCCGAACATGCTGGTCTGGTATTTGATATCGATGCCGTAGGCGCTGGTATCCTGCGAGATGACGAGGATCTCCTTGACCCCGGCCTTGGCCAGCTTCTCGGCTTCGCGCAACACGTCGGCCGCCGGCCGCGATACGAGGTCGCCACGCAGCGCCGGGATGATGCAGAAGGTGCAGCGGTTGTTGCAGCCTTCCGAAATCTTGAGATACGCATAGTGGCGCGGTGTGAGCTTGACCCCTTGCGGCGGCAAAAGGTCGATGTGGGGATCATGGCTCGGGGGGGCAGCCTCATGCACCGCCGCCATCACGCTTTCATAAGCTTGTGGTCCGGTGATGGCGAGGACGTTGGGATGTCTTTCACGGATGATGTCCGGCTCGGCGCCGAGGCAGCCGGTGACAATAACTTTGCCATTCTCCGAAAGTGCCGAGCCGATGGCGTTGAGCGATTCGTCGCGAGCCGAATCGAGGAAGCCACAGGTGTTGACGACGACCAGGTCGGCGCCGTCGTGCTTGCGGGCGATCTCGTAGCCTTCGGCGCGCAGGCGCGTGATAATGCGCTCCGAATCCACAAGGGCTTTCGGGCATCCAAGGCTGACGAAACTGACGCGAGGGGCGGACATCAAAGCTTTTCCGGATTTTCAGGATTGGCGGCGCAGTACCACACTTGTCGCGGCATTGGTATGGGCAGCGGCTGCGGCGAAACGCAACCGCCAGCGTCGCCGAAGGCTCGCCGAAGCTGAAAGGCCGGCCGATGAGAATTCGAGTCGGCGTGTCAGCTCACCGCACTGCTGACATGCGGCAAGACTTCCACCGCGCCCCGGTAGATCATATCGAGTGCGACATAGAAGATGATCAAAAGGCCGATATAGGCGATCCAGCGATGGCGGTGCAGCAGCTTGGCGATGAAGCTCGCGGCAAGGCCCATCAGCGCGATCGACAGGACGAGGCCTATCACCAGCACCTGGAAGTGATCGCGCGCCGCGCCGGCGACCGCGAGTACGTTGTCGAGCGACATCGACACGTCGGCGATGACGATCTGCAATGCCGCCTGACCCAAGGTCTTCTTGCGCGCCTTGCCGGCCACCATATCATCGCTGTTGATATCGGAATTTGACAGCGCTTCGGTCGCCTCCACCTCGTCGGCATACGACGTGCGCAGCTCGCGATACATCTTCCAGCACACCCACAGCAGCAAGATGCCGCCGGCAAGCAGCAGGCCGACAATCTGTAACAGGGTGACGGTGATCGCAGCAAAACCGATACGCAGCACCGTCGCCGCCACCACGCCGATGAGAATCGCTCTCTTGCGCTGCTCGACCGGCAAGCCCGCCGCGGCCAAGCCGATGACGATGGCGTTATCGCCTGCAAGCACGAGGTCGATGGCGATGACCTGGAGCAGGGCAGAGAAGCCCGCGGCAGTGAAAATTTCCATCGACTGGAAGTCCCTTGCTGGTTGGCCGACCGTTCGCGTCGAATGCCTGGAGGGCCTAACGTGTATGGTTCCTGCGCGTCAAGGGACTGGTTGGAACAAGGTCGGCAAACCGCCCGTTATTGCGGCAATATACAGAGTTTGCGACGATCGGCCCGAACACCGGCAAAATGCGGCCACAGGTCGCGAATGCCTAGTTATAGAGATTGTATTTGGGCCAGTCGCTTTCCGGAATTTCATCACCGATCCGATAGCGGAGCTGCAGGACTTCCATATGGTCCGGCGCTGTTTCGCATTTGAATTTCAGCCGGTACCACTGTCCCTTGCTGCGAAACGCAGCACCCGGGCTCTTGATCGCATCGGCGCCCATTTCGGGCGTCGCAAAAGCGTAGGCGACGACACGATCGGCTTTGTATTTGTGGTCGTCGCGGGTAATCCGGTCGAGAATTTCGGCGTCGCATCGCTGCTCCAGCCGGGTTTGCGGATCGAGTTTCAGCAGGCCGGCGCGCAATGCGCTGTCCATTGCGCTGGCCGGCCAAGCCACTATCGTCCATGCGAGGACCGCAGAAAATAGTTTATTCATGGGCGGGAGAAGCACCATATTCGGGCGGAGAAATCAACCCGACGAACCGCGGCTGCGCGGCGGGTGACAGTCTTCGCTTTGTGGCAGGTTGTTGATTACGCAATAGTATCACCGGTACTTTGGTATCGTTGCCATGATCAGCACCTGTCGCATTTCAGCGACGCGAGAGGTGGCGCGCGGCATGGGGCAGAGCGGCGGTTCTCCCCTAACCGGACCGGCCTGTTAAACCCAGGCAGTCGAGAATCCGACGAGCGGAAAACTCGACGTCATGCCTGCAGGATTGAAGAAATTGGACGGATATGGCGGAGGGAGTGGGATTCGAACCCACGGTGGGCTTGCACCCACGCCGGTTTTCAAGACCGGTGCCTTAAACCGCTCGGCCATCCCTCCAAGGTGATTTTTCAATCACTTAGGATATCGCGAGAGGAGCGGGTTCGAGCTGTCGGTACCGGATTGGCACCAGGACGTTTCCCGACCGGTTCGCGCTCCATTCCTGTAAAGCCGCATTCAACGCCAAGTCAACCGTGGCGGCCGCACCTTTCGGCGCGATCCAGGACGGTGAGCAGCGTCATGGCGAGCTGTGTTTGTGCTGAGTGTGGAAAATCGTTTTTAAAACCCGCACGGACTATTAATCGTTGAGCGCTGATATGTGGAGCGCATTAGGCACATGTAAGTAAATCGTATTCTGGAGTTGATTTTGGCCGTACTTGGCGCTCTCCCGCCCGGTCTTCGCTGTAGACCAATCCGCGAAACCGACTGGGAGGGAGTGGTTGATTGCCTGTGCAGGGGCTTTCCGGCGCGTAACCGGAGTTACTGGATACACGCTCTGACCCGCTTGTCGCAGCGGCCTGTGGTTGCCGAGTTCCCACAATATGGCTTTGCTTTGGAGCATGCCGGTCGGATCGTCGGCGTTGTGCTCACCCTTTATGCTCGCTATCAGGGGTCGGAGAGCGAGGAAATTCGCTGCAATCTTTCAAGCTGGTCAGTCGATGCAGATTTCCGTCCCTATGGCGCCATGTTGGTTGCGGCGGTTCTCAAGCGGAAGGACGTGACCTACACGAACATTTCGCCTGCACAAGCGACATTGAAAGCCAACCGGGCGCTCGGCTTTCGGCTCTTCTCCAGCGGACAATTTACCTTCTTGCCGGCTTTGAGTTCGGCGCAGCGGTCATGTCGCGTGGTCGAAGGGCGTCCCGATCTTCCGGAATTGGCGATGCTGCCCGAGAGTGAGAGATACATACTCTCGGAACACGCCGCGCTGGGCTGCCTGTCGTTGATCTGCATCTGCGATGGAGCAGCGTTCCCCCTGGTATTGATGCCGCGCCGAATGTTGCACGGTGTTATCCGATGCCATCAGGTCATCTATTGCCGCTCGCTTGCGGATTTGAGCCGCTGCGCCGGTGCGATGGGGCGCTTTCTCTTGCGAAGCGGAATCCTGGTTTGCTTTGTCGACGCCAAGGAGCCGATTCCAGGCTTGGTGGGATGGTACCGCCCCAACAAGGGGCTGAAATACTTCAAAGGTCCCAGACCACCCGCACCTGGAGATCTGACGTTCACCGAACTTGTGATATTCGGTCCCTGAATCTGCGCTCGCAGACACGCCAAGCCAGGGGCAAAGTGCGCCACGAACGGCGTTTCTGATCGATAAGCGATGATTTTCATGCCGATCAGCGAGGCGGTCCGTGCCACAATCTCGCCCGGTTCCGACCACAATCGGTTAATACGGTGATAAACAATTCCTGCGCACAAAAAGGATTGGGGTAGGGCGTCGCCGGCGTTTCTGGAGTGGGTGCTTTGGCATCGCTGACGTTCATGCTGCGGTGCCTTCGTCGATGCTATAGGGGACAATCAAAATATGCAGACCACGGCGCGCCCGCGTCTTCGTCGCGCTTCCGCTTTCGCGCTGTTTGCCTTGTCGGCAGCCTTTCTTGCAGCATGTGCCGGGCCGCAGCAAAAGGCGATGGTCAACAAGAAACCTCGCTCCAAGGAATATTTTTCTGAAGCCGAATACGGCGTGAAAGCCAGCCCGCGCGTCATGTTCAAGACGTCTCGCGGACGCGACCAGCTCGGCAAGCCCTATCAGGTGCGCGGCAAGTGGTATTATCCGAAGGAAGACAAACGTTACGCCAAGGTTGGCCTCGCATCCTGGTACGGTGAGGCCTTCCACGGCCGGTTGACCGCCAACGGCGAAGTCTACGACATGGCAGATCTGACGGCGGCGCATCCGACCATGCCGCTGCCGAGCTATGCGCGGGTCACCAACATGAAGACCGGCAGCTCGGTGATCGTGCGCGTCAACGACCGCGGACCCTATCATGATGGACGCATCATCGATGTATCGAAGCGCGCTGCTGAAATGCTCGATTATGCCAACATCGGTACGGCCGAGGTGAAGGTCGAATATGTCGGCCGTGCGCCGCTCGAAGGCAATGACGGGCAGTATCTTATGGCTTCGTATCGTCCAGGCTACAGGGCGCCGGATCCGTCGGACGGCCTGCCCAGCGGTGTCATGGTCGCGATGAATGGGCCGTCGCCAAGCCTGCCGGTGAGCGCTGCTGCCGTGCCGTTCCCCGGTCAGTTGACGAATTCCGGGCAGGGATCCGATGCAGGGCCTGTCATGGCAGTGCAAGCATCTGTTTTGGGAGACATTGTACTGCCCGATTTCGGCCCGATCGTGCCGGAGCGCCCGGAGATCAACCTGCCGGCGCAATCGCCGTTCACCGTGGCGTCGCTGTCTTACGCGGACGAGCGCGTGCAACGCGCCTCCAACGCGTTTGCCGAGCTGGATGGCGCCGGCATGTCGCCCGCCGAAATTCTTCAATCGTGGAAGCGGCAAGCTCCTCTAACCGGGTCGCCCACGGACTATGTCGCGGCGGGTTCGTTCGAGAATGCCGCCGAAGCGGAGCGTGTGGCGGCCCAGCTTTCCAGCTTCGGCAAGACCGAGATCCAGCGCTCGGAACTCGAAGGCAAGGACTGGTACTCGGTCAACCTCTTTGCCGACGGTAGTGGCAGCCTGGACGAGATGCTGCAGGCAGCGTGGTCGCATGGTGCGCCGGATGCGCTTGCTGTACGCAACTGAGCTCGGGGCTGCCTGGTTTTTTCGCGCGCGATTGATCCGCCAGGCAGAAGCCTGATAGCTTCTGCCAACTTGCAAAAGCGCCGGCTCACTGGTCGAACCTGATGAAATCTTTTCACCCTTTCACCGGGCTTATGGCGCTCGGCCTGCTGCTGCTCTCGCTTGCGCCGGCCTCAGCACAGCTTTTCGAGACCAAGGCCGCGCAGGCCTTCATGATCGATGCCGAAACCGGAACCGTGCTGTTTTCCAAGGACGCCGACAGGTTGATCCCGCCGGCCTCGCTGGCCAAGCTGATGACGATGGAAGTGGTTTTCGACGCCATCAAATCAGGGCGCATGACGCTCGATGACACCTTCGTGGTGAGCGAGAACGCCTGGCGCAAAGGCGGCGCTCCTTCGGGGACATCGACCATGTTCGCCAAGCTCAAGTCGACGATCCGGCTGGAAGACCTGATCCAGGGCGTGACCGTGCAGGCGGCCAATGACGGCTGTATCGTCATCGCTGAAGGGATGGCCGGGTCCGAAGCAAACTTCGCAGCGCAGATGACCGGGCGTGCCCGCCAGATCGGCTTGCAGAAATCGACTTTCGTCAATTCCACCGGTCTGCCGGCCGATGAGCAGCAAACGAGCGTTCGCGAACTTGCGCTTCTGGCGCTGCATATCTGGCGCAACTACCCGGATCTCTACCGCTATTACGGCCAGAAGGATTTTACCTGGAACAAGATTTCCCAGAGGAACCGCAATCCGCTACTGGCCATGGACATAGGCGCCGACGGGCTCGCGGTCGGTGCCAGCGAGCAATCCGGGTTCGGCATTGTCGGCTCGGTCAGCCACAACGGCAAAAGGGTCATCGCGGCGATGAGCGGCCTGGCAAACGACCGTGAGCGTGCTGAGGAAGCGCGAAAGCTGCTCGACTGGGGCGTTCGCTCCTTCGAGAAGACTGAAGTATTCGCCAAGGACGAAGTGGTTGGCGAAGCCCAGGTCTTTGGCGGCGCCAAGTCCGGTGTCGCGTTAAAGGCAAAAGGACCGGTGCAGATCTTCCTGCCGATCACCAACCGCGACAAGCTCACCGCCAGGATCGTCTATGACGGACCGGTGGCAGCGCCGGTGGAGGAGGGGCAGCCGGTGGGTACGCTGCGCGTCTGGATCGGCGATACGCTGAGCCAGGAGACGCCGCTGTTTGCCGCCGAGTCGATCGGTGTCGGTTCGCTGCCGCAGCGCGCGCTCGACGCCGCCAAGGAACTGGCCGTCGGCTGGCTGCGTTAGCACCGTCGCGGTGGACCTTTTTTCCCGCCGGGACTATACGGTCCCCGAAGTATGGACAAAGGCTTTGGCGCGCGGATTTTTCATCACTTTTGAAGGCGGCGAAGGAGCAGGCAAGTCGACGCAGATCGAGCGGCTGGCAAAGAAGATGCGCGCCAAGAAATACGATGTGCTGGTGACACGTGAGCCGGGTGGCTCGCCGGGCGCGGAGGCGGTCAGGCATGTCCTGCTTTCAGGCGCAGCCGAGCCGTTCGGCCCCAAGATGGAAGCGCTGCTTTTCGCCGCTGCGCGTTCCGACCATGTCGAACAGGTCATCCGGCCGGCAGTCGAGCGCGGTTCGGTCGTGCTTTGCGATCGTTTCATGGATTCCTCGCGCGTCTACCAGGGCGTCACCGGCGGCCTCGACCCGGCATTCATGGACGCATTGGAGAAGGTCGCCATCAACGGCATGGTGCCGGACATGACACTGATCTTCGACATCGACCCCGCCGAGGGCCTGAGGCGCGCTACCGCCCGGCGGGGCAGCAGTGACGGACCGGACCGCTTCGAGAAAGAAACATTGGCCATCCACCAGCGCCGGCGCGAGGCGTTTCTCGCGATCGCCTCAGCTGAACCCGAACGCTGCGTTGTCGTCGATGCCTCAGCCGACCTAGATGCGGTGGAGGATGTCGTTACCGCCGCGGTCTTCGCGGCTCTCGAGAGGATGATGCCGGCGCAAAGAAGGCAGGCGGCGCCAGCATGATTTTCGAACGCATCGCGCCCGAACAGCACGATACGCTGGACGGGGTGCCCGAGCCATCCGAGACGCCGCGTCTTGTCGGTCACCTGCAGGCGGCCAACATGCTCGCCACCGCTTACCGCTCGGGAAAGCTGCCGCACGCACTGATCTTTGCCGGACCGGTTGGCATCGGCAAGGCGACGCTGGCCTTTCACCTGGCGCATCATCTGTTGAAGCACCCGGCCTTCGAGCAGGCGCCGGAAAGCCTTGCCGTTCCAGATCCGGCTTCGTCGCTGTTTCGACAGATCGCCACCGGCGCGCATCCTTCGGTGCTGCATCTTACACGCCCGGCGAACGACAAGACCAAGAGCTTCAAGACAGTGGTCACGGTCGACGAAATCCGCAAGGTCAGCCGTTTTCTGTCGCTGACCTCGCACGACGGCAGCTACCGGGTGGTTATCGTCGATCCCGCCGACGACATGAACACCAATGCTGCCAATGCCTTGCTGAAGAATCTTGAAGAGCCACCCGCGCGCACCTTGTTCATCCTCATCGTCCATGCGCCGGGCAGTCTGCTGCCGACGATCCGGTCGCGCTGCCAGATGGTGCGGTTGGCGCCGCTCGATGCCGAGAGCTTGATGACGGTTCTGGAAGGCATCGAGCCGCCGCCACCGGAGGATCCTGGCGCGCGCGCGGCGCTGGCGGAGCGGGCAGGGGGCAGCGCGCGCAATGCGATCCTGTTGACGCAGTATGGAGGGCTCGAAATCGCCGCCACCCTCGACGCCCTGGTGATGTCCAAGAAGATAGATGTCGGAGGCGCCTACCGTCTTGCCGAGGCGGTCGCCGGCCGCGACCAGGCGATCCCGTTCGAGATATTCAATCGCCGCGCGCTTGATCTGCTGTCGGCCGGCGCCAGCCAGGCCGCGCTCGCCGGCGATCTCGCGCGGGCCAAAACGCTGTCGGATACTTGGCACGAGGCTTTGAACGCTATATCTGAAACCGAGACCTACAATCTCGACAAAAAGCAGCACGCCCTGACCATGATCGACCGCCTGAATTCTGCAATGCGAATGTGACGGCCGCTGGCGTGGCTTTGAAGCCCCTGAGCCAATCAATCGCAGGAACTTCGAAGCCACCACATTGGCGTCGGATGGCAATTGCCGTTTCGATGCGATATCTCACCGCGACATCTTTCATTCAGACATTCATGACGGCTCATCCATGGCACGCGAAAAATACTACGTCACGACGGCTATTTCCTATCCGAACGGCAAACCGCATATCGGCCATGCCTACGAGTTGATTGCCACCGACGCGCTGGCCCGCTTCCAGCGGCTCGACGGTAAGGACGTGCTCTTTCTCACCGGCACCGACGAGCACGGCATAAAGATGCTGCAGACGGCGAAGAGAGAAGGTATTTCAGCGCGCGAGCTGGCAGACCGCAACTCGGCCGATTTCGAGCGCATGGCCGTCGCGCTCGATGCCTCCAACGACGATTTCATCCGCACCACGGAAAAGCGGCACTACAAGGCCTCGCAGGCGATCTGGAAGGCGATGGCCGCCAATGGCGACGTCTATAAGGGCGGCTATGCCGGCTGGTACTCGGTGCGTGACGAAGCCTATTACGGCGAAGAAGAGACCGAGGTGCGTGCCGACAATGTCCGCTATGGGCCGCAGGGGACGCCGGTCGAATGGGTCGAGGAAGAGAGCTACTTCTTCCGGCTGTCGGCTTATCAGGACAGGCTCCTTGCACTTTACGAAAACCAGCCCGATTTCGTCGGTCCTGCCGAGAGGCGCAATGAGGTGATGAGCTTCGTCAGGTCCGGCCTGAAGGACCTATCGATCTCGCGCACCACGTTCGACTGGGGCATCCCGGTGCCGGGCGACGAGAAGCATGTGATGTATGTCTGGGTCGACGCCTTGACCAACTACATCACCGCCGCCGGCTATCCGGATCCGGCCAATGAGAGATGGTCGTTCTGGCCGGCAAACGCGCACGTCATCGGCAAGGACATCGTCCGCTTCCACGCGGTCTACTGGCCGGCTTTCCTGATGTCGGCTGGCATCGAATTGCCGAAGCGCGTGTTCGCGCATGGTTTTTTGTTCAACCGCGGCGAGAAAATGTCGAAGTCGGTCGGCAACGTCATCGACCCGTTCGCGATGATCGAGCACTACGGCCTCGACCAGGTGCGCTATTTCTTGCTGCGCGAAGTGCCGTTCGGCCAGGACGGCAGCTACAGCCATGATGCGATCGTCAACCGCACCAATGCCGACCTTGCCAATGGCCTCGGCAACCTGGCGCAGCGCTCGCTGAAGATGGTCGCCAAGAACTGCAGCGGCGCGGTGCCAAAGCGCGGCGAACTGACCGAAGCCGACAGCGCCATCCTCGACCAAGCGGTGGGGGCACTCGCCGTCGCGCGAAAGGCGATGGCGGATCAGGGCATCCATTTGGCGCTGGCGGCGATCTTCGGAGTGGTGGCCGAAGCTGACCGCTATTTCGCCTCTCAGCAACCCTGGGCGCTAAGCAAAAGCGATCCAGAGCGTATGAAGACAGTTCTGTGGACGACGATCGAAGTCGTCCGGCGCGTGACGCTGCTCTGCCAGCCCTTTGTTCCGGGGTCGGCTGCTAAGCTGCTCGACCTGCTGGCGGTGCCGGCAGACAACCGTGACTTTGCGCATGTCCACGCCGACTATGCGCTGGTGCCCGGCACGGCATTGCCCGCGCCGGAGGCGGTCTTTCCGCGTTACGAAAAGCAGGACGCGAACGCCTGATGCTGGTCGACAGTCACTGCCACCTCGACTTTCCGGATTTCGCCGAAGAGCGGGCGGCCATTGTCGCCCGCGCCCTAGCGGCCGGCATCGGCCGAATGGTGACGATCTCGACGAGGGTGAAGCGATTTAACCAAGTGCTTGAGATTGCAGAGACTTTCGATGAGGTCTATTGCTCGGTCGGCACCCATCCGCATAATGCGGCCGAAGAGCTTGATGTCACTGTCGATGATCTGGTGCGGCTCTCTGCTCATCGCAAAGTGGTGGCGATCGGCGAGGCCGGACTCGACTATTTCTACGATCATGCGCCGCGCGACGCACAGGCGCAGGGCTTTCGCACCCACATCGCCGCGGCGCGCGTGACCGGTCTGCCGCTGGTCATCCATTCGCGCGACGCCGACGACGACATGGCTGATATCCTCGAAGAAGAAACGGGGAAGGGTGCCTTCCCCTTCATCCTGCACTGTTTTTCGTCGGCGCGCCGGCTGGCCGAGATCGGCGTTGCGCTCGGCGGCTACGTCTCGTTTTCCGGCATCCTGACCTTCAAGAACTCCGCCGAGCTGCGCGCCGTCGCCGCCGATGTGCCGCGCGACCGTCTGCTGGTCGAAACCGACGCGCCATACCTTGCGCCGATCCCGTTTCGCGGCAAGCGTAATGAGCCCGCCTATGTCGCGCATACAGCCAAGGTGCTGGCCGAGACGATCGGCTTCAGCGAGGCCGAGATCGCTAATATCACCACGGATAATTTCTTCCGGCTGTTCAGGAAAATGCCGCGCCCGAGCGCGCCGGGCGCCTGACGCATGAGCGACCGGTTACGTCTTACCGTCCTCGGCTGCGGCTCATCGCCGGGCACGCCACGCATCACCGGCGACTGGGGCAATTGCGATCCCGCGGACCCCCGGAACCGGCGCACGCGCACCGCAGCGCTCGTCGAGCGGATCGCGGCGAGTGGCGCCCGGACCACGGTCGTCATCGACACCGGCCCGGATTTCCGCGAGCAGATGCTGCTGGCATCGGTCAAGCGCATCGATGCGGTGGTCTATACACATCCGCATGCCGACCATATCCACGGCATCGACGATTTGCGCGGCTTCGTGCTCGAGCAGCGCCACCGGATCGACATCCATGCGGATCAGGCTACCATGCTGCGCCTACGCGAGGCGTTCCGCTACTGTTTCGAAACACCGAAAGGCAGTTCGTATCCGCCGATCGTCAACGCCCATATCATCGACCACCACAGGCCGGTGGTGGTCGCAGGCGAGGGCGGCGCCCTCACCCTCGAACCGCTGCTGCAGCTCCATGGCGACATCACCTCGCTGGGTTTCCGCATCGGCGGGCTGGCCTATTGCCCTGACGTCAGCGACTTTCCGGAGGCGACCGCCAAGCGTTTGCGCGGGCTGGACATGCTGGTCATCGACGCGCTGCAATACACCGTCCATCCGAGCCATCTGTCGCTTGGCCAGGCGCTTGGCTGGATCGAAAGACTGGCGCCGAAGAACGCGGTGCTGACGCATATGCATGTGCCACTCGACTACGCTACGGTAATGGCCGAGACGCCGGCCAACGTCGAGCCTGCTTATGACGGCATGACGATCGAAATCCCTTACGAATCAGCGTGAAAGACTAAGTTTTTACCGCCTGGGTTCCCGAGTTGGATCTCGCGAGGTGCTATCTTCACGTCACATCCAATCGGCCAACTAGTTCCATAATCTATCTTATGCGACTACGCCTATAGCATCCGTTGGCGGCGAGATCAGGCCGGTCACTCTTAGACATTCGCAACAGCGGCAACGGGCATGCTAGGGTTGCGAATCATGAAAACGCTTCCGCTGCTTGCAAGTCTTGCCCTCACCCTCGCCTGCGCCCTCACTGGCGCGCGAGCGCAGGACTTTGATCGTGCGCCAGGCGAGAACGACCTGGCTTTCGCCAAACGTGTTGTTGGGTTCGCCGACAATGCTGATCCGCACACCGCAGTAGTGAGCTGGAACGGCCTCCAGACACTCTTCGTCGATTACCAGACCGCTGAGGACTATCCGGAACGCCCGCTCGTCGCGCTGCAACGGCTAGCTGACAATAGATATCGCGCAATCCAGGTCACAATCGGTGAACAAGAGGGCGACACACCGGACATAGCGCTCGGCCTCGCCAACGCCGACCACGACCCGGCGAAGGAACTGATCGTGATACTTTCCTGGGCTCAGATGCACTACGATGTCGAAGGGACGCTCTACGAAGTTCGCATCTTCGATGGCCCTAAGCCAGGCCAGAAGGCGCTGACTCAATTGAAAGCGAGCCGGAAGTTCGACGCCACATGCGACTGCCATTGGCGCGACGGCACAACGAAGCACTTCCGCTTCAAGACGATCGCGGCGGTCAAGGCTGAACTGAAGCGCCTGGGCTATTAGCCGCCGGCGAGGGCTCGCTTCCCGGATGTTGCCCTCGCCACCTCGCCTATGCTGACCCGCAATCGTCACCAGCGCCAGCACAGGCACAGGCTGGGTCGCTCGTCAGAACTCCATATCACCGAAGTCACCGCCATTATCGGAGCTGGAATCGCCTGCCTGATCGGCTTCGTCCGGCTGCGGCGTCGGCTGTTCAGCTGCCTTCGCTTCGCTGCCGCCAAACACGCCGGCGATCGCGTTGCCGAGCAGCACGCCGCCCGCCACGCCCATCGCGGTCTGCGCGGCGCCGGCAAGAAAACCGCCGCCTGCCCGCTGTGGCGTGTCCTGCGGCCCTTCAGTTGCAACGGAGGCGGTGCGCCCTACCCGCGGAACCGAGCCTGAGCGCCTGCCGCCGCTGCGGCCGAAGAAGCCGCTGAGCGGTCCACCGCCGGCCGGCTGCCGCGCCTGCTCCTCCAGTTCTTCTATGCGCGCCTGAGCTGCGTTCAGGGCCTGCTCCTGCACCACGATCGTCTGGGCCATGTAATATGGCGCCCCAGGCTGCTGGGTGATCTGGTCCTGGATGAAGCGCTCTGCTTCGGCATCGCGCGGCGGCGCCTGGCGCTCGGCGCTTGCCAACTTCTCGAAGAGCTGTCCGATCGCTTGCTGATCGTTTCTGTCCATGATGTCCAACTCCGGTCCTGGTTCAACGCCGGCTATTCGCGCTCGCCGGTGAAGTTCAACAGCAGTTGGAAGATGTTGATGAAGTTCAGATAGAGCGAGAATGCACCGAAGACAGCGAGTTTCTGCTGTGATTCCGCGCCGAAGTTTTCTGCATACTGCTCCTTGATCGTCTGGGTATCCCAGGCGGTGAGGCCGATGAAGACGGCGATGCCGATCACAGAGATCGCGAATTGGAGCGCGGTCGAGCCCAGGAAGATATTGACGATGCTGGCGATCACCACGCCGATCAGGCCCATGATCAGGAACGACGAAAACTGCGTCAGGTCGCGTTTGGTCGTGTACCCGTAAAGGCTGGTCGCGCCGAACATGGTGGCGGCGACGAAGAAGGTGCGTGCGATGCTGGTGCCGGTAAAGACCAGGAACACGGAAGCCAGCGACAGGCCCATGACCGCGCAGAATGCCCAGAACATCGCCTGGGCGCCGGCTGCCGACATCGCCTGCATCCGAAACGAGAACAAGACCACAAAGGCCAGCGGGGCCAGCATCACCACCCATTTCAGCGGTGTGGAGAAGATCGGCACGTAAAGAGCGGGCGTGGAAGCCACCACGAACGCGATCACGCCCGTAACGACGAGGCCAAGGCCCATATAGTTATAGACGCGCAGCATGTGCCGGCGCAGGCCTTCATTGTAGACGGCTCCGGCTCGGGCTTCGGCCCCGATATATCCGAGATTGTTCATGTGGTTCTCCTTCTTGCAGGTCGATCAGTAAAGCGTTTTGGCGAGGGCTTCGGCCGTGCGATCGAGACCGCCGACATCGCTGCGTCCGACGACCGCGTAGGCGACCTCGCCGATCTGGAAATAAGCCGAGGAAACTTCGCCCGAGGGAACGACGGTCGGCTTGACGACGTCGAATGTTCCGGGCCTGATCGCGAACAACGAGACCAGCCCCATCTCTTTCGTCTCGACAGCCATCTCGACGCTCGGTCCGAATTGCGATGGATAGATCTGCACGTCACGGACCGTCCAGTCCGCTGGCAGCGATGGCATCACGATCGCCGTCGCGGCGCGGATTTCGTCGGCATTGTAGCCGGGTGCTTCGGGTTGCGACGACATCGCCTCGCGCACGAGCGTCGTGCGGTGCGCCCGGACCGCGTCCTCCACATAGGCCGGCGGATGGGTCGAAGCGACGACTTCCGTCACCGATATCGGTCCGATGAGCCCGTTCGCAAGCCAGCCGGCAGCGACGAAGACAGCGACTGCCGCAGCTCGCTGCAAAGCACCAAGGACGCGGCCGCGCGCCAATCCCCGCTCCAGCCGCCGTGCAGCATCGGCCGTCGCGGGCCGCGCCATGCCTTTCGATCCGGCAAGCGCCACGCGCAATTCGTCACGCATCCGTAAGTCGGACATCACCCGCGCGGCCGCGTCCGGGCGGGCCGAAAGGAACGCCTCGACCTCGATGCGACGAGCCACGTCCAGCTGATCGTCGACATAGGCGTCGAGATCGGCGTCGGTCACGGGATCGCGCAGTTGGTTCATGATCCACCTCCGACGATCTTCAGATGGCCTTTCGCGCGTGCCGGCACCGCGTCCTCCATCTCGCGCAGGGCCGCACGCGCCCTGCCGATGCGCGACATCAGCGTGCCAAGCGGCACGCCACTCACCTCAGCGGCCTGGCTGTAGCTAAGCCCCTCGATGGCGACGAGATGCAACGCCGAACGCTGCTCCTCCGGCAATTCGAAAAACGCTTCGCGCACCTGCGCCAGACGGACCGAATGTTCCTGCGGAGCCTGGACATTCGCCTCGGCGAGATAGCCGGCCTGTTCGATGCGCATTGCTTCGGATTTGCGGGACCGCAGACCGTCGATGAATGCATTATGGACGATCGACAGCAGCCATACGCGAAGATTTCCGCCGGAGCGGAAGCTGCCGCGTCGCTCATAGGCACGCACCAGCGCATCATGCACCAGATCCTCTGCATCGGCGCTGTCGCGCGTCAGCGAGCGTGCATAGCGGCGCAGCGAACCGAGCTGTCCCAGAATATCGAAGCGTGGCATCGGCCGTTTCATGTCCTGTTTACGGAGCAGGTCGGGATGTTAATCCCGCTCTCCCCGAAATTTTCTTACGGCTCGCCGCGTTCTCGTCCTGGGAGATATCGGGCCCGCTCTCGCCCGCCAGATAGTATCGGCCGCCCTCGAGGCAAACCGGCGCCGAGTTGGCGCATATGAAACTGCTGGCAAAGTACGGCCGGTTTGCGTATCACTCCGCCGCCAACGGAACCTTATCGATGTTCGAAAATCTCCAGCCCGCGCCTGCCGACAAGATCCTGGCCTTGATCGGTCTCTATCGCGCCGACCCGCGTCCCGACAAGGTCGATCTTGGTGTCGGCGTTTATAGGGATCGCGACGGCAAGACGCCGGTGATGCGCGCGGTGCGCGAAGCCGAAAAGCGGCTGCTGCAGGGCCAGGATACCAAGACCTATCTCGGCCTTGCCGGCGATACCGCCTTCAACGCGGCGATGGCCAGGTTGGTGTTCGGCCCAGCCCCCGACCTGACGCGCATTCGTGCGGCGCAGGCGCCAGGCGGCTCCGGCGCGCTGCGGCTGGTAGCAGAGCTGCTGAAAAGGACCCGCACCGACGCGATGGTCTGGCTGTCGGATCCGACATGGCCGAACCACATGCCGGTGATGCGCGCCGCTGGCCTGCAGACACGCGAATATCCCTATTTCGACGCTGCTTCTGGTGCGGTTCGCTTCGACGACATGCTGAATGCATTGAGAACCGCCAATCCTGGCGACGTCGTATTGTTGCATGGCTGTTGCCATAACCCGACAGGCGCCAATCTAGACATCTCGCAATGGGCTGCCATTGCCGATCTTGTCGTTGAGCGCGGCCTGCTGCCCTTTGTCGACATCGCCTATCAGGGCTTTGGCGAGGGACTTGATGCGGATGCCGCCGGCTTGCGCCTTCTGGCGGCAAAAGTTCCGGAAATGGTCGTTGCCTCCAGCTGCTCGAAGAACTTTTCCGTCTATCGCGACCGAGTCGGTGCAGCGCTGATCATGGCGAAAGGTGGCGCGCAGGCGGATTTGGCGATGGGCCAGATGCTGTCGGCGGCGCGCGCCATGTATTCGATGCCGCCGGACCACGGCGCGGCGGCGGTGCGCATCGTGCTTGAAGACCCCGCATTGCGTTCCGACTGGGAGGCAGAGCTTGAAGAGATGCGGCTGCGCATGCTACGGCTGCGCGTCCAGTTCGCCGAGGCGCTGCGGCGGCAGTCCAACTCCGACCGTTTCGATTTCGTCGCCAGCCATCGCGGCATGTTTTCCCGGCTTGGCCTGTCGGAAGCGCAAGTCGAGCGGCTGCGCGCCGAGCATGCCATCTACATGGTCGGCGACAGCCGCATCAACGTTGCCGGCCTGCCCGAGGACGGCATGGATGCGCTCGCCAAGGCGATAGTCTCCGTGCTCGACTGATACTTTTTGCTAGTTAGTATCTTTTCCGGAAACCGGCTTCCACTTTCGGATCATGGTCTGGCCGCCCATCTGTGGACAAGACGCCCTCGCCGGCTGAAGCCGTTGGCCGCGCGGCCGGGTACAGGATAGCGTTCGCCTGATGAAACCCTCGAAAGACATTTCCCGGCTGATCGAGATCATGGCCGCGCTGCGGGCGCCGGAAACCGGCTGCCCGTGGGATATCGAGCAGGACTTTTCGACAATCGCGCCGTACACGATCGAGGAAGCCTACGAAGTGGCGGACGCCATTGCGCGCGGCGATCTGGACGATCTGCGGGATGAACTCGGCGATCTCCTGCTGCAAGTGGTCTACCACGCGCAAATGGCCGAGGAGGCCGGCGAATTTTCATTCGGCGATGTGGTCCTGGCCATCACCACAAAAATGATCCGCCGCCACCCCCATGTCTTCGGCGACGACAAGGCGCGCAGCGCCGGCATGGCCAAGGGCATGTGGGAAAAGATCAAGGCAGAGGAAAAGGCGGAGAAGCGCAGTGCGCGCCTCGCCCGTGGGCTCGACCCGGAAGACCATGGCAAGGGCTTTCTCGACAGTGTGCCGGTCGCCCTGCCCGCGCTGACCCGGGCGCTCAAGCTGCAGGAAAAGGCCGCCCGCGTCGGCTTCGACTGGAGCGAGGCGGCGCCGATCCTCGACAAGATCGAGGAGGAGATCGGCGAACTACGCGAGGCGCTGGCCAAAGGCGACACTGCGCCGATCGAGGACGAGTTCGGCGACATGCTGTTTGCGGTCGTCAATCTCGGCCGGCACCTCAAAATTGATTCCGAAGCGGCACTCAGCGGCACCAACGAAAAATTCCGGTCGCGCTTCCACTATGTCGAGCGGACGCTGCAAGCGTCGGGAAACAGCCTCGAAGAGGCGACGCTGGACGAGATGGAAGCGCTCTGGCAGCAGGCAAAAAGCGCGAAGTAAACGCCTCTACCCGTTGTTTTGACGGCGCAATCGGCTTTCGATCTCTTGCCGAGCGCTGTGTGTAGCCTTGAGCGCGACGGTTACGCTGCCATCCTCATTGTCGTCGCGCGAGATGATGTCGCCGTTGCGGTAAAGCCAGTCGACGACGCCGAGTTGGTCGGGCTTGAGTGTGACGGTGAACGTCTCCAGTTCGCCCGACATCATCGTCTCGATGATCGCCTTCAGCGCATCGATGCCCTCGCCGGTTACCGCCGATATGGCGATCGGCGGTGCCTTCTTGCCGTCAGCACCATCGGCAAGCAGCCGCGCCCGGTTGCCCTCGTCGAGCCGGTCGATCTTGTTCCATACTTCGATGACGCGCTTGCTATCGCGGGCATCGACGCCGAGATCGGCAAGGATGCGCTCGACATCTTCGGCCTGCGCGGCCGTATCGGGATCGGAGATGTCGCGCAGATGAATGACGAGGTCTGCCTCGACCACTTCCTCCAGCGTCGCCCTGAAGGCCGCGACCAGATGCGTTGGCAGGTCGGAAATGAAGCCGACCGTATCGGAAAGGATGATCGGCGTGCCGTGCGGCAGGCGCACGCGGCGCAGCGTCGGGTCGAGCGTGGCAAACAGCATGTCTTCGGCCAGCACCCCTGCTCCGGTCAGCCGGTTGAACAGAGTCGACTTGCCGGCATTGGTGTAGCCGACGATCGCCATCACCGGAAATGGCACCTTCTTGCGCTTGGCGCGGTGCAGGTCGCGGGTGCGGCGCACAGTTTCGAGCTCGTGCTTCAGCTTGGTGATCTTGTCCTGCAGCACACGCCGATCCGACTCGATCTGGGTCTCGCCAGGGCCGCCGAGAAAGCCGGCGCCGCCACGCTGGCGCTCGAGGTGGGTCCAGCTCCGCACAAGGCGGCCTTTCTGGTAGTTGAGATGGGCAAGATCGACCTGCAGCGTGCCTTCCTTGGTGCGGGCGCGCTCGCCGAAAATCTCCAGGATCAGCCCGGTGCGGTCGAGCACCTTGGCGTTCAACTCTTTTTCGAGGTTGCGCTGCTGTACCGGGGTCAGCGGATGATCGACAATGACCACTTCCGCGTGGCCCTCTTTGACGATCTCAGCGAACTCCGCCACCTTGCCGCTGCCGAGCAAGGTCGCCGGGCGTGGATCGTTGACGGTCACCACCGCCGTGTGGACCAGGTCGAGGTCGATTGCGCTGGCGAGGCCGACGGCCTCGTCGCGACGAGCCTCGGCGGAACGGCTCAGGCGGGGGCGGTTGGTGTCGTCGTCGCCACGCGGCTGCCGGGTAAGCACCGGCACGATAACCACCGCCCGGGTCGGGCCGTTGGCCTCTGTCCCGGTCTGATGTGCTGGTTTTCCGCGAACGCTGCGGTCCGCGTCTTTCTCACGTGCCAATCAGGCGCCCTGGCTTTCCTCACCATCGAACATCTGAACCGGCTGGCTCGGCATGATCGTGGAAATAGCGTGCTTGTAGACAAGCTGGGAATGGCCGTCGCGACGCAGCAGAACGCAGAAATTGTCGAACGAAGTGACCACGCCGGTCAGCTTCACGCCGTTGATGAGAAAGATGGTGAGTGGATTTTTGCTCTTGCGAACTGAATTCAGGAACAGGTCCTGAAGATTTTGCGATCGTTCCGCCATTGTTCTTGTCTTTCGCCGATCCCCTTCGGTTTGCAGGCCAATGCGCCAAATTAGCCGGCACATGTCAAGCACGCAAACACCATCTTGCCGTCAGTAACGACAAGCAGAACGAGATATATTGATGTTCATTCCATCTGTGCGGTTATCAGGCTGGACTTTTTTCCGCAACGTCAAAAAAGGCCTGCCGTAATGAAACTGTTATCGAGCCCGGGTGGCCGTTGGCGACGGGAGTGCCATCGATCGCCACCACCGGCATGGCAATCGTGGTCGCGGAGCTGATGAAAACCTCGCGCGCGGCCTTGGCTTCAGCCACCGAAAAACCGCGCTCCTCGATCTTCAGGCCGAGCTTGGCGGCCACGTCGAACAGCGTCGTACGGGTGATGCCGCGCAGGATGCCGTGCTCGGCCGGCCGCGTCACCAGCACGCCATCCCCGGTGATGATCCAGGCGTTCGACGATCCACCTTCCTTGACGGTGCCGTCGACATCGACGAACCAGGCCTCCTGAGCGCCGGCTTCCTTGGCTTTCTGCTTGGCCAGCACGTTCGGCAGCAGGCCGACCGACTTGATATCGACCCGATCCCACCGGTTCTCCGGCACTGTGATAACCCGGATCCCGCTCTCGGCCCGCTTCGCGGCAGCTGCAGGATCGGCTTTTTTGGCGGTCACCACCAGCGACGGCTTCGTGTCCGCCGGCGGGAAGAAAAACTCGCGGCTGGCGACGCCGCGTGTCACCTGGACATAGACCAGGCCGTCGACGACATGGTTGCGGCGCACCACCTCGCGCATGACGAGCGGCAGCACGCCGCGCGTGATCGGCCAATCGATCGAGAGTTCGGCAAGTGAGCGGTTCAATCGGGCGAGATGGCGCGGCATGTCGACGATGAAGCCTCGTGCCACCTCGCAGACCTCGTAGACGCCGTCGGCGAATTGATAGCCACGGTCCTCGATATGCACGGAAGCTTCGGCGTGAGCGACGTAGCGCCCGTTCACATAGGCAATGCGCGGCATGGCTAATCCCTGAGAGAAGTCCAGCTTTCTTATGCGATTCCAAGACCGCCGTAACCGATAATTGCGTGGGCCACGACTGGTTTGGCTGTCAGACGCCCAGCGACTTCAGCTTGCGGTGCAATGCAGAGCGTTCCATGCCGATAAACTCTGCCGTCTTCGAGATGTTGCCGCCAAAACGGTTGATCTGGGCGATCAGATAGTCCTTCTCGAATTGTTCGCGCGCTTCCCGCAGCGGCAGCGCCATTATGTGCTGATCGGATTTGTTTGGAGTGCGCGGCATGACGTCGCCGATCTCGGCAGGCAGGAGATCGGCGGTGATCGGCGCATCGACATCGTCGCCGCGCGCCAGGATCATCAGCCGCTCGACATTGTTGCGCAACTGGCGAACGTTGCCCGGCCAGTTATGCGCCTGCAGCACCGCCAGCGCGTCGTCGCCGATGCGGCGCGGCTTGATGCCGGCCTGGCGAGCGATCTGCTTCATGAAATTGTCGACCAGATAGGGAATGTCCTCGCGACGCTCGGCCAGTCCCGGCACCATGACCGGAACCACGGCCAGGCGATGATAAAGGTCCTCACGGAAACGGCCGTCGGCGATCATGGCTTCCAGGTTCTGCGAGGTCGACGAGACGATGCGCACGTCGACCTTGACCCGCTTGGTGCCCCCTACCCGCTCGAACTGCTGTTCGACCAGCACGCGCAGGATCTTGTTTTGCGTCTCGCGCGGCATGTCGGCCACTTCATCAATGTAGAGAATGCCGCGATGGGCTTCCTCCAGCGCGCCGACCTTGCGTTCGACGCCGTTCGATTCGGTGCCGAACAACTCGATCTCCATACGCTCAGGCGTGATGTTGGCGGCGCTCAGCGTCACAAACGGTGCACTCTTGCGCGCCGACAGTGCGTGGATGGCGCGCGCCGCCAGTTCTTTGCCCGAGCCGGAGGGGCCAATGATCATGACGCGGCTGTTGGTCGGCGCGACGCGCTCGATGGTCTGGCGCAATTGGCTCATTGCCGACGACATGCCGATGAGGTCGAAAGTCTCGCCGCTGCGCAGCTTGAGATCCGAAACCTCGCGTCTCAATTTGGAGGTTTCGAGCGCCCGTTCGGCAATGAGGATCAGCCTGTCGGCCTTGAATGGCTTTTCGATGAAATCATAGGCGCCGCGGCGGATGGCCGAGACTGCCGTTTCGATATTGCCGTGGCCCGAGATCATCACCACCGGCAGGTTCGGGTGCATCGTCTTGATCTCGTCCAGCAAGGCCAGGCCATCGAGCCGCGAGCCCTGCAGCCAGATGTCGAGGAAGACCAGCCTGGGTGCCCGGTCGGCAACCGCCGCAAGCGCGCTGTCGGCGTCAAACGCCGTGCGTGTTTCGTGACCTTCGTCGCTCAGGATACCGGCGACGAGTTCGCGGATGTCTTCCTCGTCATCGACGATGAGAATATCAGACGCCATTACCGACCTTTTCAGTTTCTTTTTCGTGTTCCGTCTTGCCCTCGCCGCGTACCGGAACGGTGGCGGCAACCGGCAGGATGATGCTGATCATTGCACCCCGCCCATCGTGGAAGTCCGCTGGTGCATCGTGCAATTCGAGTCGCCCGCCATGGTCCTCCACGATCTTCTTGACGATAGCGAGGCCAAGCCCGGTGCCTTTCTCGCGTGTCGTCATGTAAGGCTCGAGCAAGCGCTGCCGGTTTTCGCGCGGCAAGCCCCTGCCGTTGTCGATGACGTCGATTCGAATCGCGCCATTCTGACGCCCGGCTTGAATCCGGATTATGCCGTGCGGACGATCCTCTGCATCAAGTCCGTCGATGGCTTCGGCAGCATTCTTGATGACGTTGCCGAACGCCTGCGCCATCAGCCGGCTGTCGAATGTGCCTTTGAGCGGCTCATTGCCGAAGACGCGCTCGAAGGTGATGTCGGCGCGGCTCACTTCGACCAGGAACGAGGCTTCGCGCAAGGAATCGCGCAGATCGATGGCCTTCATTTCCGGTTTCGGCATGCGGGCGAACGCCGAGAACTCGTCGACCATGCGGCCGATGTCCTCCACTTGCCTGATGATGGTGTCGGTGCATTGATCGAAAACCTCACGGTCCTCGGTGATGACCTTGCCGTAACGGCGCTTGATGCGCTCGGCCGAAAGCTGGATCGGCGTCAGCGGGTTCTTGATCTCGTGGGCAATGCGCCGCGCCACGTCGGCCCATGCGGAGGAACGCTGTGCCTGGACCAGATCGGTAATGTCGTCGACTGTCACGACGTAGGATTTATCCTCCGAACCGTCGTCGCCGGCTTCAATCGTGATCTGCACGTTGAAGGTCCGTTCAGTGCCGGCACGATAGAAGGTGACCTGTTCGCGATAGACCGGCTTGCCCGACTTGCGGCCGATCTCGAAGACGCGGCCGACATGCGGCAGCACGGCGGAAAGGTTCTGCCCAAGCGCTGCCGTGGCGGATATGGCCAGCATCGTTTCGGCCGAACGGTTGACGATGGTGACGATGCCATATGGATCGACGCCGATGACCCCGGCGGTGACGCCGGCAAGCACCGCCTCCGAAAAGCGTCGCCGCTCGTCGATCAAATCCTTGGCCGACAGGATCTCGTTGCGCTGCGATTTCAGCTCCATCAGCATCTTGTTGAAGGTGTCGCCGAGCGAGGCGACGTCGCCGTCGGAGGGGCGGACTGGCACGGCCACATCGAGATTGCCGGTAGCGACCTCGTCGGCCGCGCCGATGAGCTGACGAATCGGCCGCACCAGGCGGTCGGCCACCGCAATGCCGGTCCAGATGGCGGACAGGATGATGATCAGCGTCAGCGACAGATAGGGAAGCGCGAAAGCCACTTGCGAGGTGCGGCGATTGTCTTCGAGACCGCGATATTCGGCGGTGTTGGATTTGACGATCTGCCGCGCCTTGATCACCTCGGGATCGACGAGGCGAATGGTGTAGAGATAGAGGCCGTCGATCTCGCGCAGCTTGACGATGGCACCCATGATGTTGCGGGTGCGCGGTTCTATCAGCACCGGCTTGCCGTCGGCAGCGCTTGCCACGGCGCCCTCAGGCGGCTCCGGCATGGCAAAGTCCGCGTCGGTCTTGGCGCTCATAACGAAGGAACCATCGGGCTTGATGAGTGCTGCGTGCGCCAGCGAGCGTCCCACCGCCTCCTTGTTCATGAGGTCGAGAAAACCGGTACGATCGAGGCCGTAAAGCGTGCGCGAAGCGTCGAGGTCGTAAGCCATCGACAACGTCGTGCCCTGAAGATTTCGCGCGTTTTCCTGCACATAGGCGTCGGCGATCGACAATGACGAATTGACGATCGTCTTGGTGCGGATCTCGAACCAGCGGTCGAGGCCGATGTCGAGCGTGATCGACGCGATGATCGCCACCATGATCGCGGGGATGGCGGCGACTAGCGCAAACATCGCCACTATGCGCACATGCAGGCGCGACGCAGCCTTGCCATGCCGTCGTGCCATCAGGATGCGATGCACCTCGCGGCCGACCAGCAAGATCAGAAACAGGACGAACGCCGCATTAAGCGCAATCAGCGCCAGCGTCGTCCTCGCGTCGGGCGTGATCGGCGTCGCGCCGACCAGAATGGCGAAGGAGATCGCCGCCGTCACCAGCGCACCGGCAACGGCGATCACGCCCGGCAGCGCAAGCAGCCGGCGACCGTCTCGCGCGCCCGTATTGCTGAAAAGCGATTTGCTCAGTGTCGGTGCGTGCAGGGCCATGTCGCCGTCTAGAGCCAGTGATTGCGTCGGATGTATGCAACGCATTGTGGCGATTATGCAACAAGTGTGGCCGAGACGGAAATCTTTCGGCAATCGATCCCCTGGAAAGCGCTCGTAAAGGGATTCGTCTAGACCTGCCTGGACGATTTGTAGACGTTGACGCCGAGTTCGCGAATCTTCTTGCGCAGCGTGTTGCGGTTGAGTCCGAGCAATTCGGCGGCCTTGATCTGGTTACCGCGCGTTGCGGTCATCGAGGCGAGGACCAGGGGATACTCGACCTCGGAGAGGATTCGCTGATAAAGGCCGGCCGGCGGCAAGTCGCCGGCAAACGAGGCAAAATAGCGCTGCAGGAAATGCTCCACCGCCTGGCCGATGGAAAGGTCGTCGGGAATGAGGTTGCCGCCACCTGGAACGACAGGCCTTTCGCCGGTCTTCAACTCCGCCTCGATGATCTCCGCTGAGATCTCGTCCTGCGAATACAGTGCGGCCAGTCTGCGGATGAGATTTTCGAGTTCGCGCACGTTACCGGGCCATGGGTAGCGCTTCATCAGCTCGATGCCGCCGGTGGAAATGCGCTTGGTCTGCAAGCCTTCACTGACGCCGAGCTTGAAGAAGTGGCGGACGAGGTCCGGAATGTCCTCCGAGCGCTCGCGCAGCGCCGGCAGCCTGAGCGGCACAACGTTCAAACGGTAGAACAGGTCCTCGCGGAAAAGCCCCTGATTGATCAGTGTGCGCAGGTCCTTGTTGGTGGCAGCGACGATGCGCACGTCGGTCTTGATCGGCGTGCGGCCGCCGACCGTGGTGTATTCGCCCTGCTGCAGCACACGCAGCAGCCGCGTCTGCGCTTCCATCGGCATATCACCGATCTCGTCGAGGAAGAGCGTGCCGCCTTCGGCCTGCTCGAAACGGCCGGTGGAGCGGTTCTGTGCGCCGGTAAAGGCGCCCTTCTCGTGCCCGAATAGTTCCGATTCGATCAGGTCGCGTGGGATCGCCGCCATGTTGATGGCGACGAAGGGGCCACCACGACGACGGCCATATTCATGCAGCGCGCGCGCCACCAGTTCCTTGCCGGTACCCGATTCGCCCGAGATCATCACCGTCAGGTCGGTCTGCATCATGCGCGCCAGCATGCGGTAGATGTCCTGCATGGCCGCCGAGCGGCCGACCAGCGGCATCGTTTCAGGCGGCTCGTCGGCACGCGTATCGATCTTGGGCCGCCGCGGCTCGGAAAGCGCGCGGTTGACGATGTTGAGCAGCTCCGTCAGGTCGAACGGTTTCGGCAGATATTCATAGGCTCCGGTTTCGGAGGCCCGGATCGCAGTCATGAACGTGTTCTGCGCACTCATGACGATGACCGGCAGTTCCGGTCGCGCCTTCTTGATGCGCGGCAGCATGTCGAAGGCGTTCTCGTCGGGCATGACAACGTCGGTGATGACCAGATCGCCCTCGCCCGCCGCCACCCAGCGCCACAGCGTCGAGGCATTGGAGGTGACGCGCACGTCGTGACCGACGCGCGAAAGCGCCTGGTTGAGGACAGTGCGGATGGCCGCATCGTCGTCGGCGACGAGAATATTGCCGCGAACGGTCATTTGCGGTCTCCTTCACCGTCGTCGTCGGTGCCAAACTGAGTTTCTTTCCACGCCGGCATCAGGATACGGAAGGTGGTCCCGCGCGGCGTCGATTCGCATTCAATGATGCCGCCATGCTCGCCGACGATCTTTGCGACCAGCGCCAGACCGAGACCGGAGCCGTTCGGCTTGGTGGTGATGAAGGGATCGAACAGGATCGGCAGGATATCTTCGGAGACACCCGAACCGTTGTCGCGCACGCAGAATTCCAATGGCAGCGACACGCGGTCCTGCGTTCCGGGCACGGAAACACGGATGCCCGGGCGGAAGGCGGTCGACAGCATGATCTCGCCCTGCGGATCGCTGCCGATCGCCTCGGCGGCATTTTTTACCAGATTGAGGAATACTTGGATGAGCTGGTCGCGATTGGCAAAGACCGGAGGCAATGATGGATCATAATCCTCTAATATCTTGATCCTCTTGGCAAAACCGTTCTTGGCGATTGCCTTAACATGGTCGAGCACGACATGGATGTTGACAGGGTAGCGGTCGATCGGCCGCTCGTCGGAAAACACCTCCATGCGGTCGACCAGCGAGACAATGCGGTCGGTCTCGTCGGTGATCAGCCTGGTCAGTGCGCGATCCTCGTCGGACGCCGACAGCTCTAGCAACTGCGCCGCACCACGAATGCCGGACAGCGGGTTCTTGATCTCATGGGCAAGCATCGCGGCGAGGCCGGTGACCGAGCGCGCCGCACCGCGATGCGTCATCTGCCGGTCGATCTTGTCGGCCATTGAGCGTTCCTGGAACATTACCACGACGGAGCCTGGAAATTCCGTCACAGGCGCGACGTAGAGATCGACCACCTTCTCGATGCCGAGCCGCGGCGACGACACGTCCACCCGGTATTCGTTGACCGGCGCCCGGCGCTCGCGCACCTGGTCGACAAGCGTCAGCAGCGGGCTGCCGAAAGGAATGAGCTTGTGCAGCGTGTTGCGGGCGAGCACCGTGGCGCTCGACCGGAAAAAATCCTCGGCATCGGCATTGGCGAAGGTGATGAAACCTTGCGGATCGACCATGATCACCGGCCGGCGAATGGTATTGAGCACAATATGCGCGGCGTCCGCCATATCCGTGCTCTGTGTGACGGTGGCGTTCATGCCGCACTCCGCAGGTTCGCCGCTTCGGGAGCGGTTGAAAACATGTCGCGCAGCAACGCAATGACACGCCCAGGCTCGAAAGACGTGAGTATGGCTTTGCGCCGGTCATCGCTTGTGGCGGCGTGGCGGTCGAGATACCAGCCGAGATGCTTGCGTGCCTGGCGCAATCCGCTTTCCACGCCATAGAACGTCAGCATGTCTTCGTAATGGGCAATGACGTAATCGGACAGCGTTTGCGGGCTGGCCGGCATGCCAGATACCGGCTCGGCCAGCGCGGTCGCTACAATGCTGCCGGCCGTCCAAGGCGCGCCATAGTGCGCGCGGCCGATCATCACCGCGTCGGCGCCGGACTGGTCGAGGATCGACGCTGCCTCCGCCGGCGAGCCGACATCGCCATTGGCAACGACCGGGATCGAGACGGCCTGCTTGACACGTGCGATGGCACGCCAGTCGGCCGTGCCCTGATAGAACTGGCAACGTGTGCGGCCGTGCACCGTCACCATCATCACCCCGGCCTGCTCGGCGCGTCGCGCCAGCATCGGCGCGTTGAGCGCGCCTTCGTCCCAGCCGAGCCGCATTTTGACCGTGACCGGCACGTCGACCGCGCCGACTACCGCTTCGATCAGCGACAGCGCGTGGTCGAGGTCTCGCATCAGTGCCGAACCGGCATGGCCGCCCGTCACTTTTTTGGCCGGACAGCCCATGTTGATGTCGATGATGTCGGCGCCTTCGCCGACCGCGATTCGCGCGCCCTCGGCCATGTGCATCGCCTCGCGGCCGGCAAGCTGGACCATGTGGACAGGCAGCCCGGAATGAC
The DNA here is from genome assembly GCF_040320505.1 of Mesorhizobium sp. M0678. Classification (NCBI taxonomy): domain Bacteria; kingdom Pseudomonadati; phylum Pseudomonadota; class Alphaproteobacteria; order Hyphomicrobiales; family Phyllobacteriaceae; genus Mesorhizobium; species Mesorhizobium sp. M0678. The sequence continues at coordinate 633,229 of NZ_JAMYPT010000001.1, forward strand.
GGATGCGCAGGCCGGAACCAGCCCTGCCCTTTGCAAGCTCACCGCTCGCCACCATTTCCGAAACAACCAGCCCGGCGCCATGCGCATGGGCGCGCTGCCGGAACGGTTCGTCGGTAATGCCCGACATCGGCGCGAGAAACACGCGGTTGCGGATTCTCACGCCACCCACATCCAGCGGCGAAGCCAATTTGGTCACATCAGGCATGCACAAAAACCAAGCACCTTCGGTTGCTGCACATTCTCTAGCCAGAATGATGGCAATGTGCAACGCGCAATGTCGTGATATTAAGGCGGATTTGGGAAAATACGGATCGCCGCACCGCATCAATCCTGGGTCTTCCGAAAGCGATACCACTTTTCGGGATCATGCGCTAAGCGTCTCGGCATGAGAGATGTCAACGAAAAGCAAGCTGCGGACGACAAGGTCGCGGTGGTCATCGTTGCCGCCGGCCGCGGCGCGCGCGCCGGACAGGCCAAGGGGCCGAAGCAGTACCAGCAGATTGGCGGCGGCGCCGTTATCGCACGCACGCTCGACGCCTTTCTGACGCATCCGAAAATTGGAGCTGTCGTCGTTGCTATACATGCCGAAGACGACGCGCTTTTCCGCCGCGCCGCCGGCGCGAACGCCGACCGTGTCGTCGCGGTGATCGGCGGTACGTCACGGCAGGAGTCCGTCCGGCTTGGACTGCTGGCGTTGAGAAGCCATGCGCCGGGCCGGGTCCTGATCCATGATGCGGCTCGGCCGTTTGTCGATGCGGAACTGATAGACCGTACGATCGCCGCCATTGAAGAGCGCCAGGGAGCGCTGCCTGCTTTGCCCGTTGCCGATACGCTGAAGCGCGAAACGGCCGAAGGCATGATCGGCGAAACAGTGTCCAGGGCCGGGCTCCATGCCGCACAAACACCACAAGGCTTTCCGTTCTGGCCGATCCTGGCCGCGCACGAAAAGGCTCATCATCTGGGCAAGGCGGATTTTACCGACGATGCGGCAATCGCCGAATGGGCGCATATTCCGGTGAAGATCGTTCCCGGCTCGCCGGACAATGTCAAACTGACCTGGGCAAGGGATATTGCGATGGCGGATCAGCGGCTTTCCGGGGGGGCACGTTTTCCGGACATCCGAACCGGCAATGGCTATGACGTCCATGCCTTCGAGCCCGGCGACCATGTCACCCTGTGCGGCGTCGCCATTCCACACGACAGGAAGTTATCCGGCCATTCGGATGCCGATGTCGGTCTCCATGCCTTGACCGACGCCCTGCTGGCCACCTGCGGCGCCGGTGACATCGGCACGCATTTCCCGCCCTCCGACCCGCAGTGGAAAGGGGCCGCTTCACGCATCTTCGTCGAACACGCGGTGAAGCTGGTGCGCGAGGGCGGCGGGCGCATTGCCAACGCCGACATCACCCTGATCTGCGAGGCGCCGCGCGTCGGCCCACATCGCGAGGCAATGACCGAAGCGCTTTCGGCAATGCTGCGAATTTCGCGCAATCGCATCTCGATCAAGGCGACAACCAATGAGAAGCTCGGCTTCGTCGGCCGTGAGGAAGGCATAGCGGCCATCGCGACCGCCAGCGTTGTGTTTCCAGGGGATGTCCCCGAGTGAGCAATAGCGATCTCGCAGATGCCCTGCTTCAGGCCTGCCAGCAGCGCGGCATCATGCTGGCGACGGCGGAGAGCTGCACCGGCGGCATGATCATCGCCGCGCTGACCGACATCGCCGGCTCTTCCGCGGTGATCGATCGCGGCTTCATCACCTATTCCAACCAGGCCAAGACCGAGATGCTCGGCGTCTCGGCCGCTACGCTCGAGGCGCACGGCGCGGTCTCGCGCGAGACTGCGGTGGAGATGGCGGCCGGAGCCTTGGCGCATTCGCCGGCCGGGCTCGCCCTGGCGGTGACTGGCATCGCCGGTCCGGACGGCGGCTCTGCGGAAAAACCTGTCGGCCTGGTCTGGTTCGGCGTTGCCGTGGCTGGCCGGCCGGTAGTCAGCGAATGCCAGCTGTTCGCCGACAAGGGCCGTGATTTCATCCGCCGGGAGACGGTCCGACGTGCGCTTGAACTGGGTTTACGCGCGCTCGCCGCGGATCAGGCTGCCGATGGCGCGCCGTAGATGATTTCGGCACGTTTCTCGAACGCCTCGGAGAACATGCGGAAGGCGCGGTCGAACATGGTTCCCATGAGCGCACCCAGAATGCGGCTCTTAAACTCGTAGTCGATAAAGAAGCAGACGTTGCAACCGCCGCCGTCCGCCGGGTCGAAGCGCCAGACATTGCTGAGATATTTGAACGGGCCGTCGATATATTTGACGTCGATGGCGTTCTCGTCAGGCTTCAGCAGCACCTGCGTGGTGAAAGTCTCGCGGATCGCCTTGTAGCCGATGCTCATGTCCGCGATGAGCAGGGTGCGTCCGTTGCGTTCCTTGCGCGAACGAACCGTAAGTGCCTCGCAAAGCGGCAGGAATTGCGGATAGGATTCGATATCGGCAACCAGAGCGAACATCTGTTCCGGCGTATGCGCAACGCGGCTATGGGCTTCGAATTGTGGCATGAAACCAGTGTGTTAGGCGGACTTCCTGAGAAACGCTTCGCGCGCCGCGCGCAACCTAGCAAAGTCGTCCCCGGCATGGTGCGACGAGCGCGTCAGCGGGCTCGACGCTACCAGCAGGAAGCCCTTGGTCCTGCCGATCGTCTCAAAGGACTTGAATTCCTCCGGCGTGACGAAGCGGATCACCGGATGGTGCTTCTTCGACGGCTGCAGATATTGGCCGATGGTCATGAAGTCGACATTGGCCGAACGCAAATCGTCCATCAGCTGCAGGATTTCGTTCCGCTCCTCGCCAAGGCCGACCATGATACCGGACTTGGTGAAGATCGAGGGATCGAGTTCCTTGACCCGCTGCAAGAGCCTGATCGAGTGGAAATAGCGCGCACCCGGCCGAACAGTCAGATAGTTCGACGGAACGGTCTCGAGATTATGGTTGAAAACGTCCGGCTTGGCCGCCACGACGATCTCCAGTGCACCGTCCTTGCGCAGGAAATCGGGCGTCAGGATTTCGATTGTCGTCGACGGGGTTGCTGCCCTGATCGCACGGATGACATCGGCAAAATGCTGGGCCCCGCCATCGGCGAGATCGTCGCGATCGACGGAGGTGATGACGACATGGCTCAAGCCCATTTGCTTGACCGCATGCGCGACACGCGCCGGCTCGTCGGGATCGAGTGCGGTCGGGATGCCGGTGGCGACATTGCAAAAGGCGCAGGCCCGCGTGCAGATGTCGCCCATGATCATGAAGGTGGCGTGCTTCTTCTCCCAGCACTCGCCGATATTGGGGCAGCCCGCCTCTTCGCAAACCGTCACCAGTTTGTGAGACTTCACGATTTCGCGCGTCTCGGCATAGCCTTTCGACATCGGCGCCTTGACGCGGATCCAGTCAGGCTTGCGCAGTACGTCCTGATCCGGCTTGTGCGCCTTTTCGGGATGCCGCAGGCGCGGCGCATTGGCAATCGTGTCGAGGACGGTGACCATGTGAAACCCGGCTCATTGGCAAGCGCTTGTCCAGCGCTCGCTCTACCCACGTCATCTAGGACTTTTCGGCGAAAAGAAAAAGGCCGCGATCACGCATGCCGCGGTGGCCTTTTTCGCATAGCAAGTGCCGACAGAGGTTAGCGGCGTACCAGTCGTCCGACCGCAATCAGAATGCAGGCACCGATGAAGCCGGTGATCAGATAGGCGATCCAGCCGACGCCGAAGATGCCGATGTTCAGGGCCTGCAAGATGGCATTCAACACGATTGCGCCGACAATGCCGAGAACGATGTTCATGAGGATGCCGGTATTGCTCTTCATGACCATCTCGGCGAGCCATCCCGCCAGGCCGCCGATGATGATGGCTGCAACCCAGCCCACGCCGTTCATTTCCATATGCCCTCTCCTTGTATGATGGATGATGCCTGCGAAACGAATTGCTCTGCCGTCGAGTTCCTTTGTGTCTTCCGTGTGAGACTCGCCCAACTAATTTATCATGCATTCAGTGCGCGGCCATAGGCGTCGAGTACACTCTCCTTCATCATCTCCGACAGCGTCGGGTGCGGGAAGATCGTGTGCATCAGCTCTTCCTCGGTGGTCTCCAGATTCATCGCCACGACGAAGCCCTGGATCAGTTCGGTTACTTCTGCGCCGACCATGTGGGCACCCAGCAACTGGCCGGTCTTCTTGTCGAAAATGGTCTTGACGAAGCCTTGGTCCTCGCCGAGCGCAATCGCCTTGCCGTTTGCGGCGAACTGGAAGCGGCCGACGCGGATGTCCTTGCCATCGGCGTTCGCTTTGGCTTCCGTCAGTCCGACCGAGGCGACTTGCGGATTGCAATAGGTGCAGCCCGGGATCTTCAGCTTGTCAATGGCATGCACGCCGGGGAAATTGGCGATCTTTTCCACGCACACCACGCCCTCATGCTCGGCCTTGTGGGCGAGCATCGGCGGTCCGGCGACATCGCCGATGGCATAGATGCCGGGCACGTTGGTCTTGCCGTAGCCGTCGACGACGACGCAGCCGCGTTCGGTCTTCACGCCGAGCGCCTCGAGGCCGAGATTCTCGATGTTGCCCTGTACGCCGACGGCCGAGATCATGCGGTCGGCGGTGATCTTCTCGACCTTGCCGTCCTTCATCTCGACATGCGCGGTGACCGAGTTAGTGCCCTTCTCGACCTTGGTCACCTTGGCTTCTAAGATGATCTTCATGCCCTGCTTCTCGAACTGCTTCTGCGCGAATTTCGAGACCTCGGCGTCCTCGACCGGCATCACAGCCGGCAGCAGTTCGACCACCGTCACCTCGGCGCCCATGGTGCGGTAGAACGAGGCGAACTCGATGCCGATGGCGCCCGAGCCCATCACCAGCAGCGATTTCGGCATCTCTTTCGGCACCATCGCCTCGAAATAGGTCCAGATCAACTTGCCGTCAGGCTCGATGCCGGGCAGCGCGCGCGGCCTGGCGCCGGTCGCCAGGATGATGTGCTTGGCGCTATAGGTGCCCTCGCCCTTGACGCCCTTGGGCGCCGGCGGCTGCGGCTCCATCGGCTTCTTCGACGATTTCGACACGACGATCTCGCCAGGTTTGGTCAGCTTGGCTTCGCCCCAGATGACGTCGACCTTGTTCTTCTTCATCAGGAAGCCGACGCCGCCGTTGAGCCGCAGCGAGACCTTTCGCGAGCGATCGACGACGGCGGCTGTGTCAACGCTGACCTTGCCGTCAATCTTCAGGCCATAGTCCTTCAGATGATCCGAATAGTGCATGATCTCGGCGGAGCGCAGCAGCGCTTTGGTCGGAATGCAGCCCCAGTTGAGGCAGATGCCGCCCAAGTGCTCGCGCTCGACAATCGCCGTCTTGAAGCCAAGCTGCGCCGAACGCACTGCAGTGACATAGCCGCCGGGGCCAGAGCCGATGATGATGACGTCGTAGTTCTCAGCCACGGCTTTCTCCCTTCATAATTCCAACATGACGCGCACGAGCGGCGCCAGCGCTTGCCCGACGTTCCGCGTGTTTTCCGCGTCGAGGTGGACGCCGTCGAGTGGCGTCGTTTTGGCCACCCTGCCCGCATCGAAGAAGCCGCAGCCGGCCTCGTCGGCGAGGGCGGAATATTGCGGCGCCAGCCGCTTTGACGCGTCATCGCCGCCGGCGAACATTTCCTTGAACTCGGCGTTTTCCGTGCGGCTGACTACGGGCGGCGCGACGATCAGGATCTGCGGCGCCGGCCAATCGAACGGGTAATCGTGACCGCGCACGATATCGATCAGGCGTTGCATGCCTTGCTTGGCCGCGACAGGATTGCCGTGAACCCACGGCTTCATATCGTTCGCGCCGAGCATGATGATGATTAAGTCGATCGGCGCATGCGTCGTCAGGATTGTTGGCAGCAGCCTTGCGCCATTGCGGTCCGCCCCGGCCAAATGATCGTCGAAGGCGGTGGTTCGGCCATTCAGGCCTTCGGCGATGACCTCGACGCCGCTGCCCAATGCCGCCTGCATCACGCTCGGCCAGCGACCTTCCAGCGGGTGCCGGCCAAGGCCTGCCGCGTCATAGCCCCAGGTAAGCGAATCGCCGTAGCAGAGGACCGTCTTCATGTGCCTGCCCCGCCGAAATCTGGTTGCGAGCGCCCCAATCGCCAGCGCACGAAAAGCCACTGGACCAGCACCGTAGCGATGCCCGGCAGGACCAGACCGGCGACGATGGGAAGATCGCTCGACCACTGGCGCTTGCCCGGCGGCTGGGAGAAAGTCCAGCCGGTCAGGGCAACTCCAATGAGCACAAAAAATCCTAACCCTATGATCGCCGTCAGTTTTGTTGCCCGTTGTGGGTCCGGCATGAATTGTGTGATGAAGAACGCGAGCGTCGCGAGGATGGTGACGAGAGCCGAGATCATGAATACAAGGATGTACTCTACGTCGGCATTGGTGGCGACGGCGAGCCACTGCGTCACCAATCCGCCCGCCAACCCGGAAAGAAAGAAGGCAAAAAGGCTGGTGAAGAATTTCCGCACCGCCCTGTTCCCCTCTCTTAGACCAGCATGCCCATCGGATTTTCGATCATACGCTTGAAGGCGACGAGCAGCTCGGCGCCGAGCGCACCGTCGACTGCGCGGTGATCGGTCGACAGCGTCACCGACATGATTGTTGCGATCTTGATCTCGCCGTTCTTTACCACTGCGCGTTGCTCGCCGGCGCCGACCGCCAGGATCGTCGCATGCGGCGGGTTGATGACGGCGGAAAAATCCTTGATGCCGAACATGCCGAGATTGGACACCGCCGTGGTGCCGCCCTGATATTCTTCCGGCTTCAGCTTGCGACTGCGGGCGCGGCCGGCAAGATCCTTCATCTCGTTGGAGATGACGGACATCGTCTTTTCCTCAGCACGCCGGATGATCGGGGTGATCAGGCCGCCGGGGATCGAAACGGCAACGCCGACATCGGCGTGCTTGTGCTTGATCATGGCGTTTTCTGTCCACGACGCATTGGCATCCGGAACCGCCATCAGCGCCATGGCAAGAGCCTTGATGACCATGTCGTTGACCGACAGCTTGTAGGCCGGCGTTTCGCCCTTCTCGGTCTTCTTCACCGGCGCGGCCGCATTGATCTGCGTGCGGAGCGCCAGAAGTGCGTCGAGCTCGCAGTCGAGCGTCAGATAGAAATGCGGGATGGTGGTCTTGGCCTCGACCAGCCGCCTCGCAATGGTCTTGCGCATATTGTCGTGCGGGATCAGCTCGTAGGAGCCTTCGGCAAACAGTTTGAGCACCTGCTCGTCCGACATCGCCTTGGGTGCTGCGGCCGCAGGTGCCGGAGCGCCGGCGGGCGCCGCTTTTGCCGCTGGTGCCGCCTTGGCGCCGCCACTGGAAATTGCGGCATCGACATCGGCCTTGACGACGCGGCCATGCGGGCCGGTGCCTGTCAGCACCGCGACATCGACGCCGGCTTCCTTGGCAATGCGTCGTGCCAGCGGCGAGGCGAAGATGCGCTCACCGTTGACATGGCCGTTGGCGGCCGGCGCCGCTTCCGCCTTAGCTGCAGGTGCGGCAGGCTCCTGCTTCGGCGCTTCGGGCTTTGGTGTTTCAGCTTTGGAGACGTCCGCTTTCGGAGCCTCAGCCTTTGCCGGTGCAGCGCCGTCACCGCTTTTCGCGGCAGAAGCAGCATCCTCGCCCTCGGCCGCCAGCACCGCGATCAGCGCATTGACCTTGACGCCTTCAGTGCCCGCTGGAACCACCAGCTTGGCGACCGTGCCTTCGTCGACGGCTTCGACTTCCATCGTTGCCTTGTCGGTCTCGATCTCGGCAATCACGTCGCCCGGCGAGACCTTGTCGCCTTCCTTGACCAGCCACTTGGAAAGGCTGCCTTCTTCCATCGTGGGCGAAAGCGCCGGCATGGTGATGTTGATCGGCATTTTGTCCTCCCGCCCTGCTCAGCGATACGTGACGGCTTTGACCGCCTCGACGACCTCGCCGACATTGGGCAGCGCCAGCTTTTCGAGGTTCGCCGCATAGGGCATCGGCACGTCCTTGCCGGCAATGGTAATGACCGGTGCATCGAGGAAATCGAAGGCGCGCTGCGAGACCTGATTGGCGATATGGTCGCCGACCGAGTTCTGCGGAAAGCCTTCCTCGACCACCACCAGGCGATTGGTCTTCTTGACCGAGGCGATGATCGTGTCGAAGTCGAGCGGGCGGATGGTGCGCAAGTCGATGATCTCGGCATCGATGCCCATGCCGCGCAACTCCGCCTCCGCCTTGAGCGCGTAGGTCATGCCGATGCCGAACGAGACGATGGTCACGTCCTTGCCGGATTTGTGAATGCGCGCCTTGCCGATCGGCAACACGAAATCATCTATCTTCGGCACGTCGAAGGAGTGGCCGTAAAGGATTTCGTTTTCGAGGAAGATGACCGGGTTCGGATCGCGGATCGCCGCCTTGAGCAGACCCTTGGCGTCGGCGGCGGTATAAGGCATCACCACCTTCAAGCCGGGAATATGGCTGTACCAGGCGGCATAGCACTGCGAATGCTGCGCGGCGACGCGGGCAGCAGCGCCGTTCGGGCCGCGAAAGACGATCGGGGCGCCCATCTGGCCGCCGGACATATAGAGCGTCTTGGCGGCTGAATTGATGATCTGGTCGATCGCCTGCATGGCGAAGTTGAAGGTCATGAATTCGACGATCGGCTTCAGGCCGGCCATCGCCGCGCCAACACCAACGCCGGCAAAGCCGTGCTCGGTGATCGGCGTGTCGACCACGCGTCTCGGACCGAATTCCTGCAACAGGCCTTGTGTGATCTTGTAGGCGCCCTGGTACTCGGCGACTTCCTCGCCCATGACGAAGACGTCGCCGTCGCGGCGCATTTCCTCCGCCATTGCGTCGCGCAAGGCTTCACGCACTGTGGTCGAGACCATTTCGGTGCCGGCCGGGATGTCCGGATCGGCGGCAATTTCCAACCTGGGCGCAGCGGCGACAGGTGCTGCCGCTTCGCTCTTGGCCGCAGCAGCCGCGGGGGCCGGAGCGGCCGCGGGCGCTTCCGCTTGCGCCTCAATAGCCTCCTCGCCGATACCTTCGCCTGCCTCGTCGATGTCTTCGCCATCGACGGCCAGCACAGCGATCAGCGTGTTGACTTTGACACCTTCGGTGCCGGCAGGAACCACGATCTTGGCAAGCGTGCCGTCGTCCACGGCTTCGACTTCCATCGTTGCCTTGTCCGTCTCTATCTCGGCAATGGCGTCACCCGCCGCGACCTTGTCGCCCTCTTTCTTCAACCACTTGGAAACATTACCCTCTTCCATGGTCGGCGAGAGGGCGGGCATGAGAATTTCGATCGGCATGTCCTTGCCCTCTCGTTAAAGTACGATGTCGGTCCAGAGCTCGGACGGATCCGGCTCCGCGTCGTTCTGGGCAAATTCTGCGGCATCGGCGACAACGTCGCGGACTTCCTTGTCGATGGCCTTGAGCTCGTCCTCGCTTGCCCATTTCTTGTCGAGCAGCCGCGCTTTGACCTGTTCGATCGGGTCACGTTCGGAGCGCATTTTCTGCACTTCTTCCTTGGAGCGGTATTTTGCCGGATCCGACATCGAATGGCCGCGGTAACGATAGGTCTGCATTTCGAGAATGAGCGGCCCGTTGCCGGCGCGGCACCATTCGGCGGCGAGGTCGCCGGCTGCCTTTACAGCGCGCACATCCATGCCGTCGACCTGGATGCCTGGAATCTTGAAGGATGCGCCGCGGTGCGAGAAATCCGTCTCGGCCGATGAGCGCGAGACCGAGGTGCCCATGGCGTAGCGGTTGTTCTCGATGATGTAGATCACCGGAAGCTTCCACAGCGAGGCCATGTTGAAGCTTTCGTAGACCTGGCCCTGGTTCGCCGCGCCATCGCCGAAATAGGTCAGCGTCACATTGTTGTTGCCGCGATAGCGGTTGGCGAAGGCAATGCCGGTGCCGAGCGACACTTGCGCGCCGACGATGCCGTGGCCGCCGTAAAAATGCTTCTCCTTGGAGAACATGTGCATGGAGCCGCCCTTGCCTCTCGACAGGCCGCTACGGCGCCCGGTCAGTTCGGCCATGACGCCGCGCGGTGACAACTCCATGGCCAGCATATGACCATGGTCGCGATAGGCGGTGATCATCTGGTCGCCGTCGATCAGCGCCATCTTCATGCCGGTAACGACCGCTTCCTGGCCGATGTAGAGGTGGCAGAAACCGCCGATGAAGCCCATGCCGTAAAGCTGGCCGGCCTTTTCCTCGAAGCGGCGGATGAGCAGCATGTGCCGGTAGGCGGCAAGCTCCTGGTCTTTGGTGAATTCAACAGGCTTCGGGGTGGAAAGGCCCGGCATCTTGCCGTCTAATTTGGATTTGGCAGGCGCTTTTCTGGTGGCGGTGGCCATGCATCACTCCCTGTTGGCGTCTCTTGGCGGACAGCGAGGGAGATCAGTTCTCCCACCAATTTGAGGCAGGCTAACATGCAGGGAAGGCTTTCGCCATGCCGAAAACGCATGGCTGTCATGCATCTAAGCAATTAAAATCATTGCAAATATCGCTGATTAACTGAGATCAGGTTATCTTGCGACCGGCAGCATGATGGTGATCTCGTCGGCGTGGGACAGATTAAGCGCCTTGCGCGCCTGCTCGTCCAGCATGTCCTTCTCCAGCGTGCCCTCATGCATCAGCTGAACGCGGCGCTCGAGATCGATCCGGCGCGCCCTGACGGCATCGAGCCTGCCCTGCAATTCGGCAGTCTCGGCTTCGAGCTGATACTTGGAATAGATGCCGAACTCGCCATGATAGGCATGGAAACCGAAATAAGTCAGGAACACCACGCAGAGCGAGGGGATGATCAGCCGGCCGGTGTTTCTTTGCTTGTGCTGGCGTGTCCACATGGTCCGAATCCTCTACGCCGCCTTTGTCGCCCGATTGTGCTTAATGGACGGTTACAGCCTGTTGGATTCAGAGCCTGGAAGCAAAAAAGGGCGGGAATGTCCCCGCCCTCGTCGCCACGGATTTTCTCTCGAAATCAGCTTTTCACGATCGACTTGCCGGCATATCGCGCCTGCTTGCCGAGCTCCTCCTCAATGCGGATGAGCTGGTTGTACTTGGCCATGCGATCCGAGCGCGACAGCGAGCCCGTCTTGATCTGCCCGCAATTGGTGGCAACGGCGAGATCGGCGATGGTCGAATCCTCGGTCTCGCCCGAGCGGTGCGACATCACCGCGGTATAGCCGGCCTTGTGCGCGGTCTCGACGGCGTCGAGCGTTTCGGTAAGCGAGCCGATCTGGTTGACCTTGACCAGGATCGAATTGGCGACACCCATGCGGATGCCGTCGCGCAGCCGCGCCGAGTTGGTGACGAACAGATCGTCGCCAACCAGCTGCGTTTGCTTGCCGATGAGATCAGTCAGTATTTTCCAGCCGTCCCAGTCATCCTCGGCCAGGCCGTCCTCAATGGTGATGATCGGGTAGTCGGCAGCGAGTTTGGCTAGATATTTGGCCTGCGCCTTCGGGTCGCGGGTTTTCCTCTCGCCTTCATAGACGTAGTTGCCATCCTTGAAGAATTCGGTCGCCGCGCAGTCGAGGCCTAGCGCAACCTCCTCGCCGGGCTTGAAGCCAGCCTGCTCGATCGATTCCATGATGAAGTCGAGCGCGGCCGGCGCGCCCTTCAGGTTGGGGGCAAAGCCGCCCTCGTCGCCGACATTGGTGTTATGGCCGGCGTCCTTCAGCTTCTTTCGCAGCGTATGAAAGATCTCCGAGCCCCAGCGCACGCCGTCGCGTAGCGTCGGCGCGCCGATCGGGAGGATCATGAATTCCTGGAAATCGATCGGGTTGTCGGCATGCGCGCCGCCATTGATGATGTTCATCATAGGCACCGGCAGCACATGGGCCTTGGTGCCGCCGACATAACGATAGAGCGGCAGGTCGGCCGCTTCGGCCGCGGCCTTGGCCACAGCCAGCGACACGCCGAGGATGGCATTGGCGCCGAGCCGGCTCTTGTTGGGCGTACCATCGAGCTCGATCATGGTCTGGTCGATATGGATCTGATTCTCTGCCTCCATGCCGCCGATCGCCTCGAACAGCTCGCCGTTCACCGCCTCGACCGCCGTGAGCACGCCCTTGCCGAGATAGCGGGGGCCGCCATCGCGCAGTTCGACCGCCTCATGCGCGCCGGTCGAGGCGCCGGACGGCACCGCGGCGCGACCCATCGAGCCGTCTTCGAGCACGATGTCGACCTCGACGGTCGGATTTCCGCGGCTGTCCAGGATTTCACGCCCGACAATGTCGATGATGGCCGTCATTGCGATGTCCCCGATTGATCGATTGAAGCGTCGCGCACCTCTTAGCCAAAGCGCCGCAAAACGCAATCGGGGCACTTGCAAATATTGCCCGTGCGCTACGGATTCACGAAGCACGAAGCGCTGTCATCATTTGTCATACGCGGCATGCCGGTTTCTGGTTTATGGCTGTTGTCGCGCGGGGCGAAACAGGAGGAGTTTCGCCATGTCCCAGTTGAGCGGTATTGTGAGTTTGTTCCTGATCGCGGCTGCGTTCCTGACGTCGTGCGACAATCAGCAACCCCCGCAGGGATCGTCGCCTTTGCCGGCCCTGCAGATTGCGCAGTAGCATCCCGCCACATCGAAGGCCCCCGATTTCCCGGGGGCCTTTTTGATTCCAGGAGACTTAGTCAGTGCCAGCAAGGTCAGTGCCAGTAAGGCTCGACCTTGTAGTAGTTGTATGAGGCGTCACGCGCGGCCTCGCCGTCGGCGCCGGTCAGCTCGTTGATCGAATAGGAAGGAGCGGCCATCAGCTGGTCTTTGGTGAACGGCACGACATAGCCGCCCTTGTTCTCATCATAGTCAAGGCTCGCCCACGGAATGGCGTGGTATTTCTCGCCGATGCCGAGAAATCCGCCAAAACCGATCACGGCAAACATGATTCCGTTCGACAGTTTGTCGAGCATGACATCCTCGATGTCGCCGATATGAGTGCCTTCCGTATTGTAGACCGATGTGCCGATAACCCGCGAAGCGGCGATGGCTTCGGTGTGTCCCGTCTGGGTCGTCATGGTGTGCTCCTCGTCGTCGTTGACATTAGATTTTGACAATGAGGGCCGCGGGCTAAGGTTCCAGGCGGGTTCGAAATTCTTCAAAGTTTTCTTGGCGGCGCTGCTGTGGCGCAACTGCTGGTTCAACCCACGCTTTTGGCAATGCGATCGAACGCCATCAGCCGTTCAAGCAATGCGGGAAGATCCTTTAGCGGCACCATGTTGGGACCGTCGGAAGGCGCGTTGTCGGGGTCCTGGTGCGTCTCGATGAAGACGCCGGCGACGCCAACCGCGACGGCCGCGCGCGCCAGCGTCTCGACAAAGCGCCGGTCGCCTCCGGACGAACCGCCCTGCCCACCCGGCTGCTGCACGGAATGGGTGGCATCGAAAATCACCGGCGCGCCGATCTCGGCCATGATCGGCAGCGCCCGCATGTCGGACACCAGGGTGTTGTAACCAAAGGATGCGCCGCGCTCGGTGACCAAGACATTGGCGTTGCCGGAGCCGATGATTTTGGCGACGACGTTCTTCATGTCCCACGGCGCGAGGAATTGCCCCTTCTTCACATTCACCACCTTGCCGGTTCTTGCCGCAGCGATCAGCAAATCGGTCTGGCGGCTGAGGAAGGCAGGAATCTGCAGGATATCGGCATGCGGAGCGACGATCGCGCATTGTTCCTCAGTGTGGACGTCAGTCAGGATCGGCAGCGAAAAATTGTTGCGCAAGTCGTCGAAGATCGGCATTGCCGCTTCAAGTCCCGCACCGCGCGTGCCGCCAAGCGATGTGCGATTGGCCTTGTCGTAGCTGGTCTTGTAGACGAGCCCGATTCCGAGCCGTTCCGTCAATTCCTTCAGTGCACCGGCCATGTCGAACGCGTGCTGCCGCGATTCCAGCTGGCATGGACCGGCGATCAGCGACAGGGGCGCGCTGTTGCCGAAAATGACCTTGCCGATCGCAACGGAAGAATTTGGCATCAGAGGATTGAGATTGTTCATGCGATCTCCCGGAAAATGAAGGCTGCGCCCTGCCCTGGCGCCGGCGGCACGATGATATCACCGCCGCGCATGTGGTGTTCGACGGAATTGGCTGCAAGCAGCTTGGCGACGGTGTCGCCGTGCCTAACCGAAAAGACGATCCCAGCAAAGCGGAGTTCAGATGGCGCGCCGGCAGGAATGCCGAAGCGTGCCGAATAGGCTGCAGGATCCAGAACGGTCACGACGGCATTCGGCAGCTCATAGACAGTGCCGCCGCCCTGCGCCTTGATCCCAGCCGCGATCGAAATCACATTGCGTTGTTCGAAGGGTTCGCCACTGGCTGCCACGATTTCGACAATGCCGGTTGCGCCATTAGCGTGGGCCTGCGACGCAGTGCGGTCGACGTTCGGCGCATTGATCCGCTCGCAGGCGAAGAGAAAAGCGTCCGTTGCCTTGCCTGTAGCCGCGAAGGCCAGTTTGAACGATGCGGTGTCGCTCTTTCCCGTCGCATCGGTGAAGGCGCGCGAAAAGCTTAGCGCGTCTCCCGCCGACAGACCGGCTTCCATGTAGCGCGCGTGGTCCGCGGCGGCGCTTTCGGTGCCCAGCGCCACGGCAGAAAATCCTTCATCGCCGTTTTCTTCGCGATACGTGCGATCACGCACGACAAAGACATTGCGGTTCGAGATCGCCGTTGCCGCGGCCTGCCGGTCAGCGACCGCGAGCGGCTCGAGATAGGTGCCGTCGGTGAGGAAGACACAGCAGTTTTCCGTTCCGAAAGGGTGGATACCTGTCGGCGCAACGGTAAAGCCGAGCGAGGTCAAGCGCGCCCGCGCAACATCGAGGCTCGCTGTCGGCAGCACCAGGTGATCGAGCGGATGAGGCCTTGCGGGGGTGTTCTCGGTCATGTCCCGCGCGATGTGCCTCATTCCTGAAAATGGTTCAAGGGCTTGGCCGACGTCTCAGCGGCAAGACCACCTCAGCCCGTAGGGGACGGCGGCTCGTCAACTTGCAACGATGTCGGCCGAATAACGCAATTCGCGCAGAGGTTTGACCCGGCTGGTCGTCTCTGCATAGAGCGGATGCGCCTTGTAGGCGGCGAGCGCCGCTTCGTCCTCGAACTCGGCGTAGACGACCACATCGATCTCATCCGAGAGCGGGTCGACCTTGGTGTTGAGCGTTACCTCGAAATGACGCGAATGAGGTATCTTGCCAAGCGCCAGGAGGCCCGTGCGCACTGCCTCGACATCCACTTTACGCCGTGCGCTGAAGAAAACGATATGCCGGATCAACCCAGCCTCCTCGACCGTTGGACCGGCGTTCTTTTGTGTCAGCGGGAGCGTGCCGTCAATCGGCAGGTTTGTCGCGTCTGCGAACCGTAGCAGCGAAGAGAAACTACACCATGCTGGTTACATAGTGCACGATGCGGGTCACCTCCCTGACCGTCCTGTCGAGGTAGCGGCCTTGGTTGTAAATGCCGTCCCAGATCAGGAAAAAGGTGACGGTCGTGATGACGATGACATAACGCATGACTAAAACTAGCGCATATGGACGGTTGCAACCATAGCGATTCCGGCCCTGCTGGGACTCTCCCCGAATTTAACGGCCTTTGGTCTGTCCGCTGCGATGCTTGCTGGCCAGAATGGCGCTACCGCTGCAGGGCGCCTTGGAAAGATAACCCCGCTCGGCTTCGACGACCGCTTCCCGCCTCGATCGACCAACTGCCACACGATTATTCCGGTGGGATTTCGACGGACGCGCTGGATCTGGTCATGCCTGCCGTCAAGCGGCGTTTCGCACCACCTGCTTGAAGAGGCCCCCTGTCTCAAACGGATTGGCCGTATCGGCACACTGTCTTAACCCTGAGACAGTTGGAGCCGACGCTCAAATCCTCGCCTCAAAGAGTGATGCGGTACTTGGAAAACCCCGCTTCGCCCTCGCCCGCCGGCTCGATCTTCAGCGACTTCACTTGCGCAATAAACTCTCTCGCCTTGGCGCCGGTCTCGAACACGACGCTGGTTTCCGGCAGCGGCGCAAACGACCAGTTAGCATCCGCCGACGGGTTGATGGTGCCTTCGCTGACGATATAGCGCACGATCACGTCGCGGTTGGTGTCGGGCGCTTCGTAGATGATCTTCGAGGCATTGATCTCCGGGAAATTGCCCCCGCCGCCGGCTCGGTAGTTGTTGGTGGCGACGACGAATTTCCGCATGGGGCCAATTGGTTTGCCGTCGAACATCAAGTCAATGATGCGGGTCGAGCCAGCATTCACCAGCCCGCCCTTCGAATCATATTTCGGTGGCTGCGACAGATCGATCTTGTATGTGACGCCGTCGATCACGTCGAAATTATAAGACGGGAAGTCGGTGTTGATGAGCGCCTGGTCGGCTTTGCCCGGTTCGATCCGGTTGAAGATGCCGGCCGACATTTCCAGCCATTCCTTCACCTCTGCCCCGGTGATTTCGACGGCGCGCACCGTGTTTGGATAGAGGTAGAGGTCGGCGACGTTCTTGATGGCGATATCGCCCACCGGCACGTCGGTGTAATAGTCGGCGCCGTTGCGCCCGCCCGCCTTGAACGGTGCCGCCGCCGACAACAGCGGCATATCCTTCCACTCTGTGTTCTTCAGGATGTCCTTCAAGTACCAGGTCTGCGCCTGGCTGACGATCTGCACCGATGGATCGTCGGCGACCAGCGCAAAATAGGAATAGAGCGGCGCCGAGGTTTTGCCGACCGGCCGGCGCACATAGGCAAGCGTCGCCTCGTGGTCCTGTTTGAGCGCGTCGACGATGCGCTGGTCGTCCGCGACGGTCGGCTTGTTCGTCTTGTCGACCCGCTCAAAAATCGGCCTGGCCTCAGAGGTCGTCGAAACGATTTTCCACGTCGATCCGTCGCGCTCCAGCAACAGATCGATCAGCCCCATGTGCGAGCCCCAGAAGCCGGCCATGACGGCGGGCTTGCCTTGCAATGTGCCTTTCGCCGTATCGACGGCGTCCAGCGACTGAAAGTCCTTCTTGCCGGGGAAGACCAGATGCTGGTGGCCGGTGAACACCGCATCGATACCTTCGACACCGGCAACGAAGAAGGAGGCATTCTCCATCATGTCGCTTTGCTTCACATCGATGCCGGAATGGGAGAGCGCAATGACGATGTCGGCGCCTTCTTCCTTCATTTGCGGCACCCACGCCTTGGCCGCCTCGACGATGTCGCGCGTCTTGACGCTGCCCTCGAGATTTTTCAGGTCCCAGACCATGATCTGCGGCGGCACGAAGCCGATGATGCCGATCCTGATCGGTTGCTCGGTGCCCGACCCGTCTTTGATGTTCCTTTCGAGGATGACGTAAGGCTTGAGATAAAGCTTGTCGTCGCGCGGGTTCGCGGCGAGCTCCGTGCCGCGGATCAGGTTCGCGCAGACAAACGGGAAATTGGCACCGGCCAGCACCTTGTCCATGAACGACAGGCCATAGTTGAACTCGTGGTTGCCGAGCGTCGAGCATTCGTAGCCGAGCAGGTTCATGCCCTTCATGACCGGATGCAGATCGCCATCCTTCATCCCCCTCTCGTAGGCGATGTAGTCGCCCATCGGGTTGCCTTGCAGAAGGTCGCCATTATCGATCAGCATCGCGTTGGTTGCTTCCTTGCGCACGGCTTCAATCAACGATGCCGTTCGCGATAGCCCCATCGTGTCGTTAGCTTTGTCGGCGTAATAGTCGTAAGGCAGCACATTCACGTGGATGTCGGTCGTCTCCATAATCCTCAGATGCGCCTGATTGGCTTGAGCCCGGGCGGAGAACGGGTGCAGCATGATCAGCGCTCCGCTGGCGGCAACGCCGGCGAGGAAATCGCGGCGTGAGACGAGGTGGCGCAATTGGGACATTCGTTCTCTCTTCCTTCCACGACGTGACAAGTCCTGCCCGAAGCAAAGCTTCGCGCCGAAATCCAGCCGAGTCCAGAAGCCGATTCCATCAAGAGGAGGTGACGCGCCGATGAATGTCCGGCAGCGAACAATCAGCCCTTATCGTCGTCGCCCTGGGTGATCAGCCGCGCGCTGCGCTGACCGGTGAAGTAGATCCATAGCCAACTCAGGGAAACCGCAAGCCGGTTACGAAAGCCGATCAGGAAGTAAATATGCGCCAAGCCCCATAGCCACCAGGCAAGCCGGCCGGTAAGCTTGATCCAGCCGAAATCGATGGCCGCCGCGCGCTTGCCGATCGTCGCCAAATCGCCGTCATGCCTGTAGCTGAAAGGACGCGGTGTCGCGTCACCGGCAAGCCTTGCCTTGATCGCCGTGGCGACGTGCCGTCCCTGCTGCTTGGCGGCGGGCGCGACGCCCGGCACCAGCCGGCCATCCGGTCGCAGGACGTGCGCTACGTCACCGATGACGAAAATCTCCGGGTTTCCCGGTACAGTGAGGTCGGGCTCGACAAGCACCCTGCCCGCGCGGTCCGCTGCCGCGCCGAGCCATTCGGCGGCCGGCGAAGCGGCGACGCCCGCCGCCCACAGGATTGTCCTAGCCGGCAAATGCCTGTCGCCGAAGACGACACCCTCGGCATCGCAGCGCGTAACCGCCCGGCCGAGTTCGACGGTCACGCCGAGCCGTTCGAGCGCCTTCATTGCATAATCGGAGAGTTCCGGCGCGAAATTGGCAAGAACGCGGTCGCCGGCCTCAATCAGCGCCACACGCGTCTGCCGCGTGTCGATGTTGCGGAACTCGCCGCGCAGCGTGTCATGCGCCAGTTCGGCAATGGTGCCGGCCAATTCCACGCCGGTCGGCCCGCCGCCGACGATCGCCAGCGTCAGCAGTGCCTGGCGCTTGGCGGGATCGGTTTCCCGCTCGGCCTGCTCGAAAGCCAAAAGAATACGCCGTCGAATGGTGGTGGCGTCCTCCAGTGTCTTCAGGCCCGGCGCGAACGGCTCCCATTCGTCATGGCCGAAATAGGCGTGCCGCGCACCGGTGGCCAGCACCAGCGTGTCGTAGGCGACCGTGCCGCCGTCCTGCAGCAGCACCCGCTTGCCGGTGCGGTCGATGCCAGTCACGGTGGCAAGCAGCGTCGTCACGTCCTTGCGCCTGCGCAGGAGATGGCGGATCGGCCAAGCCACTTCGGAGGTGGCCAGGGCCGTCGTCGCCACCTGGTAGAGCAGCGGCTGAAAAAGGTGATGATTGCGCCTGTCGATCATGGTGATGCGCACCGGCGCGCCGGCAAGTGCGCGGGTGAATTCGAGGCCGCCGAAACCGGCGCCTACGACGACGACGTGATGGTTGGCTATGTTCATCTCACTCATCCCTCTCGCCAAGGCTGATGTAAGTATCCTTGTGCAGTGCAGCAATGCCTGCGCTGCAACTGCCTGGGACTCGTCTCTTGATGTCGTGAATACGCATGCTGCAGACTCATTCCCGGATATAGCTTACGTCCCGGATACGACTTGGTCGGAACAGTATATTGCAGGTGAAGCATGGCTAGGAATGAAGATGAAGACTCAGCGCAGTACGCCTCGCCGCCTTGTTTTATGCACGAGCTTGATCCGGAGTTCCAAGCGCCGCTATCCGACTGGACCGACGTAAGGCGCTGGCGCAAGGCCGAGCGCGAGCGGTTGATCGTATCCCGCCTTGCCGTTTCGGCCGACACGCGCGCAGCCATGTCGCAGCGCATTGCCGAAGGGCTCGACGCGGTGATCGGCGACATCGCCGGCCGCATGGTCAGCCTCTATTGGCCGTTTCGCGGCGAGCCGGACCTGCGCCCGTGGATGGAAACCGTTAACGCGCGGGGCGGGCGCACGGCGTTGCCCGTCGTTGTCGAGAAAGACCGGCCGCTTGTCTTTCGCGCCTATACCCACGGAGACCGGCTGGAGAAGGGCGTCTGGAATATCCCGATACCGGCTGACGGCGATCCGGTGTTACCCGACATCGTCATTTCGCCGATTGTCGGCATCGATCCTGGGCAGTTTCGCCTGGGTTATGGCGGCGGCTTCTTCGATCGCACGCTTGCCGCGATGCCCTTCAAACCGCTGGTCATCGGCGTCGGCTACGAACTGCAGCGCATCGTCACCATCTACCCGCAGCCGCACGACATTCCGATGGACCGTGTGGTGACCGAGGCAGTCAAGGACTAGGCGAGTTCGGGGCCTAGGCGAGTTCAGGCTTCATTCCCACGGCCGTGCGATCGACGATTTCGCGCAAGGCAAAAGACGAATTGATCTTCGTCACATGCGGCATTGCCGACAGCCACTCCTTGTGGATACGTTCGTAGTCGACGAGATCCTTTGCCGCGATGCGCAGGATGTAGTCATATTCGCCCGACATCAAATGGCAGGACAGGACGTTCGGGCAGCGCTTTATCGCTGCCTCAAAATCCGACAACGTCTTCTCGAATTGCCCGGACAGCGATATATGCACGATCGCCGTCATCTGGTGCCCAAGCGCAGCGTTGGACAGCCGGGCATGATAGCCGCGGATGGTTCCGGATTTCTCCAGATTGTCCAGCCGCCGCGAACAGGCCGACTGCGACAGGCCAACCTTCTCGGCGAGCGCTGCGTTGGGTATCCGCCCGTCTTTCTGCAACGTCTCGAGAATGGCGATATCAATCCTGTCGAGCGGCATTTTTGCGGGTTCCTGCGAGAATTCTAATGTTTTGCGCAACGATTATCGAACAGTGGCCTCTCTGGCAAGCGCATTCGCAAACACTTACCGAACGATTCGTGGTTCACTATCTCTAGACAGGGAACAGGTCCTAAAAGGGCCGGATCAGGAGAAAAAGATGCGCGTCGGTTGCCCCCGGGAAATCAAGAACCATGAATACCGCGTCGGCCTGACACCGGGTTCGGTCCGTGAATATGTCGCGCATGGCCATGAAGTGCTGATCGAGACCGGCGCCGGCGCCGGCATCGGCGCCGATGACAACGCGTATCGCGCCGCCGGCGCCACGATTGCCAAAACGGCCGCCGACGTTTTTGCCAAGTCTGACATGATCGTGAAGGTCAAGGAGCCGCAGCCCAACGAATGGGTTCAGCTCCGCGACGGCCAGATCCTCTATACCTATCTGCATCTTGCCCCGGATCCGGAGCAGACCAAGGGCCTGCTGGCCTCCGGCGTGACCGCGATAGCCTACGAGACGGTCACCGACGAGCGCGGCGGTCTGCCGCTGCTAGCACCGATGTCGGAAGTCGCCGGCCGCCTGTCGATCCAGGCGGGCGCAACGGCGCTGCAAAAGGCCAATGGTGGCCGCGGCGTGCTACTTGGCGGCGTGCCCGGCGTGCTCCCCGGCAAGGTCACTGTGCTCGGCGGCGGCGTCGTCGGCCTGCATGCTGCACGGATGGCCGCCGGCCTTGGCGCCGACGTCACCATCATTGACCGCTCGATCCCGCGCCTGCGTCAGCTCGACGACATCTTTGGCGGCCGCGTCCACACCCGCTACTCGACCGTCGAGGCGCTGGAGGAAGAATGTTTTTCGGCTGACATCGTCGTCGGCGCCGTGCTGATCCCGGGGGCAGCAGCGCCAAAGCTGGTGACGCGCGAAATGCTGTCGGGCATGAAGAAAGGCGCCGTGCTGGTCGACGTCGCCATCGACCAGGGCGGCTGCTTCGAGACCTCGCACGCCACCACCCATGCCGAGCCGACCTATGAGGTCGATGGCGTCATCCACTATTGCGTCGCCAACATGCCGGGTGCGGTGCCGGTCACCTCGGCCCACGCGCTCAATAATGCGACGCTGCATTATGGCCTGCAGCTCGCCGACAAGGGCCTCAAGGCGCTGGTAGACGACCACCATCTGCGCAACGGGCTGAACGTCCACAAGGGCAAGATCACGAATCGCGCAGTGGCCGAAGCGCTCGGTTACGACCTGGTCGAGCCGAAGGCCGTTCTCGCCGCCTGAGCTGTCCGAATCTGCCTCTCCAGTGCCCGTCGGATTCGTCCGACGGGTTTTTTCTTATGTCGAAAAACTGAAAAGTGTCGGGCGCGCGGAATAACCGGACAACAAAAAAGTGGAGCCAAAGCCCCGCTTCCTCGGTTGTCGAAAATTCCCGCCGGTTCATCCGCGGTCGGCAAATCGATCGACAGTGTGTTTCTACCGCTTGTATGCGACGGGAGTACGACAGTCCCAAGCCGGTGCAGCCTGTCCGGTTACGCGCGGTCGATCCGGCACTGATAGCAATTGTTGCGCGCCGAGCGGATGTGGACGTAAGCGATGTCGTCGCGTTCGAACAACGTCTCTGCCCGTGCGGCAATTGCGTCGGTCGGAATGACGCCGCCGCTGCCGTAAACGATGCGGTCGTCCTTGCCATAACCACGCACAATGTAATCGCTGCTTTCGAGCATTTCGGGAAGCATTTTCCCCTCGGCGGCGCGTTCGCATTCTTTCGCATGCAGAAAGATCGGCCCCGTTTCGGCATAAGGCTGCAGCTCCGGAAAAGGCCGATAGGCCAAAACAAGATAGGCTTCTCCCACAGCAATATTTTTCAAGCAATGACGGCAAGGCACGCCGTCGCCATCCGAAATTTGCCGCTCTGGCTTCAAGCCATAAGCATCCGGCCCGCCGCGCTGAAGTGCCCGGACAGCATTGGTTGGCAAGGCTTTGAATTTTAGCGTCATGGCAAAATCTCCGGTGTCGTCGACCGGAATTATGCTCGCAAGACAGAGCTTCCCACCCGATTCCTGCCGAAATGGATCAATCCATCAGCGCGTCGAGACCACGAACCAGACCTTTGACCTGCTGTACCCGTCTGATGGCGAGCAGCGTGCCCGCCACGTAAGGCGCCGCGGACGAGCCGGCGTCGTGGCGTATGGTCAGCCGCTCGTCTGGCAGACCGAACAGCGCCTCGCAGGACAGGATGTAGGACGGCAGGCGAAGCGCGTGCACTTGCACCCCCTCGCCTGCGCCGACCGCACCACCGCGTGTGGCCGGCACGCCGGAGACCTCGGAGACCGGCTTTGCCGTTGAGGCCTTGCGGATGTCGGCCAGCGCTTCAGCAAGCTCTCGTGCGGTTCCGGAGGGCGCGTCGGGCTTCTTTGCACTAGCATAATCGATGACCTCGACATCCGGCACGTATTTTGCCGCCATAAGTGCAAACCGCTTCATCAGCGTGGCGGTGATGGAAAAGTTGCCAGCGGCAACAACGCCGACGCCATTGGCGCGCGCCGCGGCGTCGATCTCGGCATAGTCGGCAGCTCCCAGTCCCGACGTGCCGATCACCGTGTGCCGTCCGTTGTCGATGGCGAGCAGCACATGGTCTTTCACGACATGCGGCTTGGTGAAGTCGACCAGCACGTCCGACGGCGCCTCCAGCGCCTCGGCCAGCGAGGCCGAAACGGCAATACCATTAGCCGGCATACCAACCAGCAGACCGGAATCCTGCCCCGCGCCGCTGCGTGATACAGCCCCGGCCAGCGCCATGTCGCCTTGCGCCCCGATCGCCGGAACCAGCGCTTTGCCGACCCAGCCGGTCGCGCCGGCCATTACCACGCGTATTGCCATCGTGCGATCCTCCATCACCCATCGGTTTTTAGACGATAGCGATATGGAAAGAGCCAAGCTCATTCAAGTCGGGCTCGCCTTTGAGTGTTGATCCAGAGACTCTGGGACATTGCAAAGACAAGCTGAAGCTCGGATGAACGGGCCTGAAAATCAGGGCCGCATGACGCTGGCCGCGCGCTCGGCAAAAGACATCGGATGTACGACCTCCTTTTTTTGCGCCACTGGCGTAAAGCCGAGTTTTTGATAGAGCGGCAGTGCTGCTGGGTGATCGAGGGTGCAGGTCTGCACCGTCACCCGCTTTGGCCCGTGCGACCAGGCTGCGGCGATTGCCGCACCGAGGAACCAGCGGCCGATGCCTTGCCCGGTCGCGTGCTCCATCATTCCGAAATAAGCGAGTTCCACTTCCTCCGGCAAATGCGGCTTGAGGTCGAAGAAGCCGGCCGGCGCACCATCCAGATAAAGCACCCTGATGTCGCGGTCCTCGCGGTGGATGCCCGCCGCAAGCTCCTCGTCGCTCAGCCTCAAAACATTGACCCAGTGCCATTTGCGGCCGACCCGATCCATCAAATAGCGGTAGAAATGCAGGGGAATGTCTTTGGTCTTGAGCAGCGCGATCTGGCGGTTGTACGGCAGCGGCGGCGAATAGGCAGGCGGCACATGCATTTCGAGAAACGTCACGGTGACATCGATGTCTTCCAGCGATCCGTCTTCCATCACCGTCAGTCCTTGCCCGTCACGACAGGCGTGTCGGAAAGCCCGCCCCATTCGGTCCATGAACCGTCATAAAGCCTGTTGTCGGCATGGCCAAGCGTCTCCAAAGCTAGCGTGACGGCTGCCGCGGTGACGCCCGACCCGCAGGAGGTGACGACCGGCTTCGACAGGTCGATGCCGGCTCCTTCGATCACTTTGCGCAGCCTGTCCTTCGGCAACAATTCGCCGTTTTCCGAAAGCGCCGAAAACGGCACGTTGTGCGCGCCCGGCATATGGCCGGAGCGGATGCCGGGGCGCGGCTCCGGCTCGGTGCCGGCAAAACGGCCAGGCGAGCGCGCGTCGGCGATCTGGCTCTCCCCCGTCTCGACGATCCGGCGCATGTCGGCAAGGCTGGCGACGCGGGCGGCATCGAAGTTGGCATAAAACACGCAAGGCGCGATCTTCGTCGGCTCCGCAGTCACCGGCCGTCCGGCGGCTTTCCAACGATCGAAGCCGCCGTCGAGTATATAGACCTGGAACACGCCCATGACGCGAAACAACCACCAGGCGCGCGGTGCAGAAAAGAACCCTGGCCCGTCATAGACAACAATCGTGTCATCGGCCGAAATACCCATCGCGCCGACATATTGCGCGAAATGCTGCGGCGACGGCAGCGTGTGCGGCAGAGCCGCGTCGGGGTCCGAAACCGCATCCTGGTCGAGGAAGCGGGCGCCTGGAATATGCGCTACGTCGTACTCGGCGCGCGCGTCACGCTTTTGCGCCGGCAGATACCAGGACGCGTCGACAATCGTCAGGCCGGGTTCGCCGAGCCGCTTCTGTAACCAATCGGCATCGATGGTGAAAGGACTGTCGTCGGCCATCTTTTCTCTCCTGTCCCGTCCGTCGCAGTCCTATATCAGGCTGGCGGCATAGGACCAAAGCGAATGCGGAAGCGCCGGTTCTCGCGGCCCTTCTTCTCGATCTTGCCGATATGGATCTCGCCGATTTCGCTGGTGCTCTTTACATGGGTGCCGCCGCAAGGCTGGCTGTCGATCGAAGCGTTCTCGCCGATGCAGACCAATCGGATCCTTCCCGTGCCGGCCGGGGGCCGCACATTCTTGGATTTCACCAAGCCCGGATTGGATGCCAGTTCCTCGTCGGAAATGAGCCGGGTGAAGATCGGGTGGTCGGCTCGCACCAGCTCCATCAGTCTGGCCGTCACGTCTTCCTTGGTAAAGCCGGCGTCCGGGATGTCGAAATCGATACGGCTGTCGTCCTCGGAAACCGCGGCGCCGGTGATCGGGAACGGACAGACGACGGTAAGCAGGTGGCAGGCAGAATGCATGCGCATCAGCAACTGCCGCCGCGGCCAGTCGATGGCGAGCCTCATGCGCTCGCCCACCTTTGGAACTGCCTGCTCCGGCGCCGGCACATGGATGATCTCGTCCTTGGTTTCGCCGGTGATCGTAGCGGCAATCGCTATGCCGGTGCCGTCGGCGCGTTCGAGGCTGCCGGTGTCGCCCGGCTGCCCGCCCGATGTGGCGTAAAACACCGTCCGGTCCAGAATGATGCCGCCGCGATCATTGACTGCGACGACGGTGGCGTCGGCCGTCCCCAGATAGGCGTCGTCACGAAACAGCGCTTCGGTCTTGTGCGCCATCACGCAACCCTTTCGAACGGTACCGAAATCGTGCTCTGTTGCTCCATCCAGCCCGGCACCGGCAGCTTCTTTTCGCGCAGGAATTCAGGATTGAACAGCTTCGACTGGTAGCGCGTGCCGTAGTCGCAAAGCATGGTCACGATGGTGTGGCCGGGGCCTAGCTCGCGCGCCAGGCGAATGGCGCCGGCAATGTTGATGCCCGTCGAACCGCCAACGCAAAGCCCCTCCTCCTGGATCAGGTCGAATACGATCGGCAGCGCGTCCTCGTCGGGGATCTGGAAGGCAAAATCGGGTGTAAAGCCTTGGAGGTTGGCGGTGATCCGCCCCTGCCCGATGCCTTCGGTGATCGAACTGCCCTCGGATTTCAGTTCGCCGCTGGTGTAGAAGGAATAGAGCGCTGCCCCCAGCGGATCGGCCAGCGCGATCTTGACCTGGTTGTTTTTGGCCTTCAGCCCGAAACCGACGCCTGCCAGAGTGCCGCCGGAACCGACCGCCGACACGAAACCATCCACCTTGCCGTCGGTCTGGTTCCAGATTTCTTCGGCCGTGGTGCGGATATGGCCGTCACGGTTGGCGACATTGTCGAACTGGTTGGCCCAGATCGCGCCATTCGGCTCGCTCTTCGCCATCTGCTCGGCCAGCCGGCCCGACAGCTTCACGTAGTTGTTCGGGTTCTTGTAAGGCACGGCGGGCACTTCGATCAGCTCGGCGCCGAGCAGTTTGATTGTATCCTTCTTCTCCTGGCTCTGGGTGTCGGGAATGACGATCACCGTGCGGTAGCCGAGCGCCTTGGCAACCAGTGTCAATCCGATGCCGGTATTTCCGGCCGTCCCCTCGACGATGACGCCGCCGGGCCGCAGCAGCCCGCGCTGCTCCGCATCGCGGATGATAAACAGGCCGGCGCGGTCCTTTACCGACTGCCCGGGATTCATGAATTCGGCCTTGCCCAGGATCTCGCAGCCGGTTGCTTCCGAGGCCTTGTTGAGGCGGATCAGGGGCGTGTTGCCGATCACGTCGATCACAGAACGGGGCATGGAGATTCCTTTGTGGGTGCGGCGAAACCCTAGAAACCCGAAGCTTCGGTTTCAAGGCAAGAATTTGCCTGGTCCAGTCGCATTTCGCACACTGCAATTCCTGCAGCCAGGAGCGCCCTACCGGTATTCATTTCAACCATGTACCGAAAAGCACTCTTTTCATTCGATTTCTTCACCGGTAGAGCACAGGCTAAGAAGAGCCGGCGGGGCGCAACATGACACTCTATCGGGCCAATCCGAAGCATGGCGTCGCCTGGATTACGGGCGGCAGCAGCGGTATCGGCCGTTCGCTGGCCAAGGATCTTGCCGCTCGGGGCTATGTCGTCGCGGTGACTGCGCCAGATGACCATCCGATCGATACTCTCATCGTCGAAACGGCGCAGATGGCGGGCCGTGTCGCAGCCTATCCTTGCGACGTGACCGACGAAAAACGCATGGCGAAGACGGTTGCAGCGATCGAGAAAGATCTCGGTCCGATCGTGTTGGCAGTGTTCAACGCTGGAAGCTATATCGCAACGCCGGGCGAGGATCTTGTGGCGCGCAATTTCCGTCGGTCTTTCGAAGTCAATTATTTTGGCATCATCAATGGCCTGCTGCCAGTCATCGAACGCATGCGCGTGCGCTCGCGCGGCCATGTCGTGCTGATCGGTTCGGTTACCGCCTATTTCGGCTGGCCCACCACCGCCGCCTATGGCGGCACCAAGGCGGCGGTCAATATCCTGGCCGAGTCGCTGAAATACGATTTCGACAAGATGAACGTCCGCATCCAGGTGATTAATCCGGGCTTTGTCGACACGCGGCTGACCGAAAAGAACTTCCTGCCGATGCCGGGCTTGATGCCGGTCAATCTGGCCTCGCGCCGCATCGCGCAAGGCATCGAATACGGCGGCTTCGAAGTCACTTTCCCACGCCGCCTGAGTTGGACGCTGAAGTTGCTCAGGATGCTGCCGAGGCCGTTCTGCCGATGGGTGATCAGCACGGTCACCCGCTGGAATGCGCGGCCACTGAATTTCGACCGCAAGCCGCCAGTCGAGTAGGATCGGTGATGGGCGAGCGATCGTGTTTGCGGGTCGCTGGGGCGCCGCACATGAATTGGTGCCGGTCGACGATACCGGCGACCCGGACAACCACGTCATTGCCGGCGACGCGCTGTCGCCATCGACCACGGCTTTCCTCGCGTAGCGGACCGTCGTGTGGATCGAGGCGGTGGTAAGGTGAACCAAAGGTCCCCAAGCAAGAGGGCGACCGAAGCATCGCTCCGGTCGCCCTCTTCAATCGTGTGTGACCAAGCCAGGCTTGGCCGACCGCAACACGGTCAGATTATGCGGCCCGCGCTGTTGGCCGTTTGCCGCCGAAGCGGCGCTTGTTATTGCCCTTGAAGGGCTTGGCGCCTTCCGGCTTGCGCTCGCCCGCAAAGGCCGGCTTGTCGCCGAACCGCTTCTTGCCGAAGCCGTTGTTTGCGCCGCCGGGCCGCCTGCCGTCGCGACGGCCATTGTGGTCGTTGCGATCATTGGCCGGTTCGAAGCTGCGCTCGTTCTTCTCGGCGGGATTGCGCTGCGGATCGGGGCTGCCGAGATGGTCGGCAACGATCGGCAGCTTGGTGCGGATGATGCGCTCGACCTGACGCAGCTTGCTGTTTTCAGACGGGTCGCAGAGTGTGATGGCGATGCCGTCCATGCCGTTGCGGCCGGTGCGGCCGATGCGGTGGACATAGCTCTCCGCCTCGTCCGGCAGGTCGAAATTCACCACATGGCTGATGCCGGGCACGTCGATGCCGCGTGCAGCAATGTCGGTCGCCACGAGAATGCGCACCGAACCCTCACGGAAATCGTTGAGTGCCTTCTGGCGGGCGTTCTGCGACTTGTTGCCGTGGATGACGGCGGCCTTGAAGCCGTCGCGCTCGAGATCCTTGGTCACCCTGTCGGCGCCATGCTTGGTGCGCGAGAAGATGATGACGGACTTCATCGCCTCATCGGCAAGCATGTTGGCCAGCACCTGGCGCTTCTGCTTGGTGCGGGCAAAGACGACACCCTGCACGATCTCGGCTGCCGCGGTGCTGTGAGGAGCGACTTCGACGCGGATCGGGTTCTTCAGCAGGCCTTTCGCCAGTTCGGCGATCTCGGCCGGCATAGTCGCCGAGAACAGCACCGTCTGACGGTCCGGCGCCGTCGCCTTGGCGATGCGCTTCACGTCGTTGATGAAGCCCATGTCGAGCATGCGGTCGCCTTCGTCGAGCACCAGCCATTTGGTGTCGGCAAGCATCAGGTCGCCTTCACGCACAAGGTCGGTCAGCCGACCGGGCGTTGCGATCAGGATGTCGACGCCGGGCGCAACCTTCTTCACCTGGCTGAAGCGCGAGACGCCGCCCAGCACGAGCGCGGTCGATACATGCGCGCCCTTGGCGAGCAGCTTGATCATCTCCTCGATCTGCACCGCGAGTTCACGTGTCGGCGCCAGGATCAGCGCGCGGGCCGTCTTCGGCCGGCGCTTGGTGCCAAGTGCGATGATCTTCGACAGGATCGGCAGCGCGAACGCCGCCGTCTTGCCCGAGCCGGTCTGGGCGATGCCGAAAATGTCGCGGCCTTCGAGCTGCGGCGGGATCGCCTGGGCCTGGATCGGCTTCGGATCGGTAAAGCCGGCGGCATTGGTGGCCTTGAGCAGTGCGCCGGTAATTCCAAGTGCGGCGAAACCGTTCAGTTCCCCAGCGTCCTTACCGGTCAAAGTGTTTTCATTGGTCAAAATATTCTTCTTTCATGCGGCTCCTGGCCGCAAACATCAATGGGCGGCAGGGCGCAACCTGCCGTCGAAAATTGTCATGAAACGACAAGGCGGGCGGACATTATCGTCCGCACGGCTGCGCTGTCGTGCCCGCAGGCATCATGCCACGGGGCTTTTTCGCCACCTTGCCGATCTGTCGGGAAGAGGGAAAACAGACGCAACCAGTCTCATTCGTCGAGAAGGCCGGATTATCCCGGCCCAAGCGCCTATGCCGCCGCATATGGCCCAGTTCCCATCGAAATGCAAGGGGCCCGATGCTGCAGCGCAGCAAAAGCCATAAGGAAGCGGCGCTTGCGCTCTCTCGCTGGCATGATTACCACAATGCAGCTTTCCGTTTCGGGGACCGGTCATGAAGGACGTGCTGAAGGAACTCGAGCGCCGCCGCGAGATCGCCCGCATGGGCGGCGGCCAGGCCCGCATCGACGCCCAGCACAAGAAGGGCAAGCTGACCGCCCGCGAACGCATAGACGTCTTTCTCGACGAGGGCTCGTTCGAGGAGTTCGACATGTATGTCGAGCACCGCTCGACCGATTTCGGCATGGAGAAAACCAAGATCGCCGGCGACGGCGTCGTTACCGGCTGGGGCACCGTCAACGGTCGCCCGGTCTATCTTTTCGCCAAGGATTTCACCGTGTTCGGCGGCTCGCTGTCCGAGGCCCATGCCGAAAAGGTGGTCAAGGTCCAAGAGATGGCGCTGCGCAATCGCGCGCCGATCATCGGCCTTTACGACGCCGGCGGCGCCCGCATCCAGGAAGGCGTGGCGGCGCTCGGCGGCTATGCCGAGATCTTCCAGCGCAATGTACTGGCCTCTGGCGTCATCCCGCAGATTTCACTGATCATGGGCCCCTGCGCCGGCGGCGATGTCTATTCGCCGGCGATGACTGACTTCATCTTCATGGTTCGCGAAACGTCCTACATGTTCGTCACCGGGCCGGATGTGGTGAAGACCGTCACCAACGAGACGGTCACCGCCGAAAGCCTCGGCGGCGCTTCTATCCACACGACGAAGTCCTCGATCGCCGACGGAGCCTACGACAATGACGTCGAGGCGCTGCTGCAGATGCGCCGGCTGATCGATCTGCTGCCCGCTTCCAACACGGCGGAAATTCCCGAGATCGAATGCTACCAGTCGGTCACCGATCACGATCTGTCGCTCGACAGGCTGATCCCCGACAATGCCAACAAACCCTACGACATCAAAGAGTTGATCCTTAAAGTTGCCGACGAGGGTGACTTCTTCGAGATCCAGCAGAATTTTGCGAAAAACATCGTCACCGGCTTCGGCCGTGTCGAGGGCCGCACCGTCGGCTTCGTCGCCAATCAGCCGATGGTGCTGGCCGGCGTGCTCGATTCGGATGCCAGCCGCAAGGCGGCTCGTTTCGTGCGATTCTGCGACTGCTTCTCGATCCCGATCGTCACCTTCGTCGACGTGCCGGGCTTACAGCCCGGCACCGCGCAGGAATATGGTGGGTTGATCAAGCACGGCGCCAAGCTTCTGTTCGCCTATGCCGAAGCGACCGTGCCAAAGATCACCGTCATCACCAGAAAGGCCTATGGCGGCGCCTATGACGTGATGGCCTCGAAGCATCTGCGCGGCGACATGAACTATGCCTGGCCGACGGCGCAGATCGCGGTGATGGGCGCCAGGGGCGCGGTCGAGATCATCTACCGCAAGGACATCGGCGACGCGGAAAAGATCGCGGCACATACAAAAGCTTACGAGGATCGCTTCCTGTCCCCCTTCGTTGCCGCCGAGCGTGGCTATGTCGACGAGGTGATCATGCCGCATTCGACCCGCCGCCGCATCGCCCGCGCGCTCAGGATGCTGCGCAACAAGGATATGCAAAACCCCTGGAAGAAGCACGACAACATTCCGCTGTGAGGGGTTGATGTCGCGCCTGGTCCTCTATGTAGGAGCGCGTTTCGGCAGGTTTGCCATCCTGCTCTTCGTCCTGCCGCTGTTTTGCCCAATACTCCTGTGGTTCTGGTTCCTCGATTGCTATCCGCTCGCTGTCATCGCGACTGGCGTTGTTGCAATCCCGGCCGCGATGCTGGCCATCGTTCTGTTGATCGGGACATTGTTCGCCGGTTTTCGACCCAGCAAGGTGGACGGGATTACTCGGGAATCAGCCCCGAAATTGTGGGCTGTCTGGGAGAGTATTGCCGGCAAACACCGCGCCAGCCGCACGAGCATCATCCTGAGCGACGATCTCAACGCTAGCATCGGTGAAGAGCGGCCGTTTCTGGGCCTGCTTGGTCGCAGGGCAATTCTCACCGTGGGCCTGCCGCTGCTCGCAGCGACCGACCAAAAGGGGTTTGCGGCGATCTTGGCCCATGAGGACGCCCATCTGAAAAATAAAGATACAAATGGCGGGCTCAACCTGGCCGAACTCGAAAAGAGCTTCGATCTAATCTTCGACTTCGCCCCACCGGGAAAAACCGTTTCAGGCAGCCTGTTCTACTGGATGCTTGGCCCGCTGTCGCGCACGCTGGAGCGCGAAGAAATACGGTTGTCGCGGCGGGCGGAAATTGACGCAGATCGTCATGCAGCGATGTCCGGCGATGCACATGAAACGGCGCGCGCCCTGCTACTGATCGGTGCCGCCAGTGCATTCTTCGATGACCAAGTGTATATTCCGCTTAAACGTGAACTGCTTGGCACCATGGTACCGCCTCGTCCACCACTTGAAAGAGTTCTGGCGGCCGCCAGTCACCTGTCGAGGCTTCCCATCCTGCAAGAATATGCGCAAAAGGCCTGGGACGCGCCAGATAACGAAAGCGCGGATCATCCGCCCTGGTCCGAACGTTTGACTGCTCTTGGATTTAGCTCGGCTCCAGAGATAGAACCAGTTCTGGTTTCCGCCTTGTCGAGCCTGCTGAGCGATGAGATCGTCGCCGAACATGTCCGCCATTTCGACGGCGAATGGACATCGAAGATCGCCGACTATCTCGATCGATAGCTATCCACCTGAAACTATAGCGGCTAATGCCCAGTCGGCGCAGGCTATTCCGCTTCCGCCGCTCCGAACCCGGCCCCCCTCGTCGCGCGGACAGCGCCCGACCATGGCGTGGCGTGATTGTCGATGCGCATCTGGAAGATAAAATAAGTCGGCGAGCAGAAGCCGATGCCCTTCACTTTGCCGATACCGGGAATGTCGGGCGGCAGCGACTGGCACATGTAATCCTCGCGGCAGAAATGGTCGGCCGAGCAGGCAGGACGATTGCCGCGATTGACGGCGCCGCCCAGGCACTGGTCGAAATTATTGGTCGCCACGCAGGTGTCGAATTTCTTGCCGCCGACCAGCCCGCAGATCTCGTTGGGCATCGGCTTGCCCGTCTTGAAGGCGGCAAAGCTGCGATCCCGGTCGTCGCAGCCGCGATAGGCGATACCCGCCGGCACACCGATCTTCGGCGGTCGGCAGGTGTAGGCGGCGCGCGAAATGCTTGGCGCGAACGCCGCGAACTGACCGGTGATGGTATAGCGGTCATTGAAAGGCTGTGCCGGGTTGCTGGCGATCGAGCCGGTCAGGCACGGATGGCCGGAGAACATCTCTTCGCTGTGCTTGGGCAACAGGCATTGCGCCAGCTTGGTGCGTACGCCGGACGCGGTTGCCAGCTGCGTGCAGACGGTGCCGGCGCCGCATTGCCATGTTGCGCCGAAGCGGGCCGCATCCTGTGGCATCAGGCACGGCATCGCCATCTCGGCCGGCGAATAGGCGATTTCGCCGGCATCGTTCCAGGTCGCCGGCGGCGCGAACGATAACGGGCGAAAGCGGTTCGGTTCCTTGCCGTCGGCAGTCGCGCGCAGCCAGGCGACGCGGCGCGGGATGTCGGCGTGGAGATGCGGGGAGATGCCGACCTCGATGCGGTTGAGCGGCGAGGTCGTCTTGTCGTCGAGGCCGATGAAATGGAAGCCGGCGGTCGAGCCCGCCTGATGGCAGCCCTGGCAGGCGCCGTTGTCCAGCCGCTCGACCAATGCCTCCGGCGTGCGCACCAGCTTCAGCGCGGAGAAATCGACACCAGCGAAATCCGCGGGCTGGAACAGTGGCGTGAACGGGTGGTTGGCCTGCCTTGCACTGCCGAAGGTCGACCACGAAATGACCTTCCTTGCCAAGAATTCATCGGGGATTTGGTAGACGCCGAGATCGACCGCCGCGACGCTGGTGCGGACATAGTCCGCAAGTCTTGCTTTCAGCGCGGCGTCTTCGGCAAGGCGTGCCGCATCGGGCGTGTTTTCCAACGGCTTTTCGCTGGCAGCCGCTCCGTCGATGCCGAAAATTCGCATGAGATAGGCAGCCTGCCCGCCGAATTCGGTCTCCTGGCCGGAGGGGAAGCGCACCACTTGCGCATTGAGCTCGAGCTGCTTGAAGGTGAGCGCCGCCCTGTCCAGCGGCCCACCGATCAGCCAGCCGGCATCGACGTTCTCGTCGAGCTGTGGTGCCCAGCGCCCGGCGACGCCGACACAACCGCCATCGGCATCCGGCGCGGCATTGTAGACGGCACTGAAATTGAACGGCAGGCGCGAGCCCAGAACCTTGCCGTTTTTCTTGAAACTATAGGATAAGCGATAGACGAAGCGCACTTCGCCGCAACTCGTATCGCCTTGCAGCGCGGCGAAGTCGAGCCGGTCGAGCCGGTTGACTACGCCGACGAGGCGGAAGCGCGCGGCATCGGTCCTCAGCCAGCGCATGTCCATGACACGGCCAACATTGCCGTCGGTCACCTCGTAGAGCGGCCGACCGCCGGCCTTCATCTCGGCCCGCAATGCTGCGACGTCGCTTGCAATCGTTTCGACGATCGCGTGATAGGCCGGCGCCTTGTCGTAAAGCGTCTTCAAATCGCCCTTGCCATCGACGCCGAAAATGCCGGCGAACCCGTAACCGTTGCTGTCGAGGGCGACGAGAACGGCCGGGTCGTCGACGATCGTCAGCGGAGTTTCGGCGTTCGCAGCCTGCGCCATGAATACGGCGCTGACGATCGCAACGAGCAGCGTGAACAGGCGGTTCATTCGGCAGCTATCCCGCGACTTTCGATAAGCTCGCGCAGGACCGGCACCAGCGCCAGCGGCAGGTCCTCGGCGATCATCCCCGGTCCGAAACGGCTGCCGGCCTCGGCATGGATCCAGACTGCTGCACAGGCCGCTTCAAAGGCCGGCATGCCCTGCGCCAGCAGCGCGGCGATGATACCCGACAGCACGTCGCCCGAACCGGCGGTGGCCAGCCAAGGCGCGCCATTGCCGTTGATCGCTGCCCGGCCATCGGGGGCCGCAATCACAGTGTCGGCACCCTTGTAGACGAGAGTGGCGTTGGCCCGTTCGGCTGCGGCGCGTGCCTTGGCGAGTTTGGACAGGTCCTGGTCCTCGGCGATATCTGAAAAAAGCCTGGCGAATTCGCTGTCATGCGGCGTCATCACCAGAGCCGGCGCGCTCGGCCGGCTGGCGGCTTCGAACAGGGCATCCGGCGCGTCGCGAAACGAGGTGACGCCGTCGGCGTCGAGCACCAAGCCCTCAATCCCGCCGCCCTGCCCATGGGCGCCATTCAGCACGGCCAGGACGAATTCGCGCGTCTTCTCACCAATGCCAAATCCCGGGCCGAGCACGAAGGCCGATGGCCCACGGCTGCCGACGAATTCGTCCACATCCGCGACAGTGTCTACCTTGCGCAGCATGATCGAGGTCAGATGCGCCGCGTTCACATGGATGGCGTTCGCCGGCGACAGCATGGTGACTGCCCCTGCCCCGCTCCTTGCCGCGGCAAGCGCCGACAGCCGCGCAGCACCCGTCGCCGACGGCCCTCCGGAAAAGACGCCGACATGGCCGCGTTTATACTTATGGGTGTCGACGGCCGGAACCGGAAAGCGGCCAAGCCAGAGCGCCGGAATGTTCTCGAATGTTCGTGGTTCAAGCTGCGCAACAACACTGTCGCTTATGCCGATATCAGCGAGCATGATTTCGCCGCACAGCTCGCGCCCCGGCAACAAAAGATGGCCTGGCTTTTTTCGCGCAAAGGTCACGGTGATTCGGACGCGGAAAGCCTGACCGAGGACATTGCCGCTCTCACCAGAGACGCCCGACGGCAGGTCGACCGCGACGACCGGCAAATTCAACTCCGCCACATTGTCGATCGCCTTGGCGGGGTCGCCGGAAAGCGGCTTGGACAGCCCCGCCCCGTAAAGCGCATCGACCACGATCGAGCCCGTCTCGGCAACGAAATCCGACAGCGGCCGAGCTTCAACCGGACACTCCGAGGCAGCGACTGCTGCATCGCTGCCTCCTTTAGGCGATCCGGACGCCCATACCGAAACGTCGACGGCGCTCTCCCGAAGGATGCGCGCCACGACATAGCCGTCGCCGCCATTGTTGCCGGGGCCGCAAAGCACGTGGACGCGCGTTGCGTTCGGGTAGCGCTTGAGCACCACGGCAGCAACCGCAGCACCGGCATTGCGCATCAGGCCGATGCCGTCGAATGGACCAGCGGCAATCGCCAGCCGGTCGGCCTCGGCCATGTCGGACGGAGACAGAAGCTCATTGCTCATGCGGGCGACATGCACATCATTTCCCCAAGCATTGTCCAGTTTTTGATCCGACGCAAACCACGAAGGTCCCCAAGCAATTTGGCGGCGTACATCGTTCGGGACGACGGCGCGCAGCTGCCCATGAAATACCCGATCTGCCCAATTTTTGTGCGGACGGCAGGACCGGCGGTGTGTAGGCTCGCGGCATTCATGGCGCATCCGACGCAGGGAATGACGCGAATGTACATTCCCGCGTAGCATGGTATCCAAATCATGTGAGGCCGTTCGGCGCCCCATCAATTGGCACAGTTCGTGCTTGATTGAGGCGCAAGCGGGGCTCACAACCCGTCTTTTTTGGCAGTGGAGGCCACTTTTTACATGAAAAAGATCGAAGCGATCATCAAGCCGTTCAAGCTAGACGAAGTGAAGGAAGCGCTTCAGGAGGCCGGCCTGCAAGGTATCACCGTTACCGAGGCCAAAGGGTTTGGCCGCCAGAAGGGCCATACCGAGCTTTATCGCGGCGCCGAATATGTCGTCGACTTCCTGCCGAAGGTGAAAATCGAAGTCGTGCTCGGCGACGATGCGGTCGAAGCCGCGATCGAAGCCATCCGCAAGGCGGCCCAGACCGGCCGCATCGGCGACGGTAAGATCTTCGTCTCCAATATCGAGGAAGTGGTGCGCATTCGCACCGGCGAAACCGGCATGGACGCCGTCTGAATTTTCCCGTTAAAAGGCCATGTTCAAAACGTCATCACATAGGGAAGCAGGGACATGACGACAGCCAAAGACATCATGAAGCAGATCAAGGACAACGACGTTAAGTTCGTCGATCTGCGCTTCACCGATCCGAAGGGCAAACTGCAGCACGTTACGATGGATGTCGTCGAGGTCGAGGAAGACATGTTTGCCGATGGCGTCATGTTCGATGGTTCCTCGATCGCTGGCTGGAAGGCGATCAACGAGTCCGACATGGTGCTGATGCCGGATTCCGATACGGTGCATATGGACCCGTTCTTCGCGCAGTCGACCATGGTCATCCTGTGCGACATTCTCGATCCGATCTCGGGGGAATCCTACAACCGCGATCCGCGCGGCACCGCCAAGAAAGCCGAGGCCTACATGAAGGCCGAAGGCATCGGCGACCAGATCTTCGTCGGCCCGGAAGCCGAGTTCTTCGTCTTCGACGACGTCAAGTACAAGGCCGATCCCTACAACACCGGCTTCAGGCTGGATTCGACCGAACTGCCGTCCAATGACGACACCGACTACGAGACCGGCAACCTCGGTCATCGGCCGCGCATCAAGGGCGGCTATTTCCCGGTGCCGCCGGTCGATTCGGCGCAGGACATGCGCTCGGAAATGCTCACCGTGCTCGCCGAGATGGGCGTGCGCGTTGAAAAGCACCATCACGAAGTGGCCGCCGCCCAGCACGAGCTCGGCATCAAGTTCGACACGCTGGTCCGCAACGCCGACAAGATGCTGATCTATAAATATGTCGTGCACCAGGTCGCCAACGCCTACGGCAAGACGGCCACTTTCATGCCGAAGCCGGTGTTCGGCGACAATGGCTCGGGCATGCATGTCCACCAGTCGATTTGGAAAGAAGGCAAGCCGACCTTCGCCGGCAACGAATATGCCGGCCTGTCCGAGAGCTGCCTGTTCTACATCGGTGGCATCATCAAGCATGCCAAGGCGATCAACGCCTTTACCAACCCGCTGACCAATTCCTACAAGCGCCTGGTGCCGGGCTATGAGGCGCCGGTGCTGCTCGCCTATTCGGCACGCAACCGCTCGGCCTCCTGCCGCATTCCGTTCGGCTCATCGCCGAAATCCAAGCGCGTCGAGGTCCGCTTTCCCGATCCGGGCGCGAACCCCTATCTCGCCTTCGCCGCCATGCTGATGGCCGGCCTCGACGGCATCAAGAACAAGATCCACCCGGGACAGCCGATGGACAAGGATCTCTACGATCTGCCGCCGAAGGAATTGAAGAAAATCCCGACCGTCTGCGGCTCGCTGCGCGAGGCTTTGCAGAGCCTCGACAAGGACCGCGGGTTCCTTAAGGCCGGCGGCGTCTTCGACGACGACCAAATCGACAGCTATATCGAGCTCAAGATGGCCGAGGTGATGCGCTTCGAAATGACGCCGCATCCGGTCGAATACGATATGTACTATTCGGTCTGATCCAGATCGTTGCAGCCAACAAAAAAACCCCGGCAGAGACGCCGGGGTTTTTTATTGTGATGCGATTGGAGAGAAAGTCACGGCGCAGACCTGAGGTCTACGCCGGGACGAATGCTCAAGCCGCGGCCGAAACTTCGGCGCTGGTAGGGACGGAGGCGGTCGTCTTCAATATCTGCGAGGCGATCTGGTAGGGGTCACCCTGCGAGTTCGGGCGGCGATCCTCGAGATAGCCCTTGTAGCCGTTATTGATAAAGGAATGCGGCACACGGATCGAGGCGCCGCGGTCGGCGATGCCGTAGCTGAACCTGTTCCAGGGCGCGGTCTCGTGCTTGCCGGTCAAACGCTTGTCGTTGTCCGGCCCATAGACGGCGATGTGATCCATCAGGTTTTTGTCGAAGGCTGCCATCAGCGCCTCGAAATAGCCCTTGCCGCCGACTTCGCGCATATAGGCGGTCGAGAAGTTGGCATGCATGCCGGAGCCGTTCCAATCGGTGTCGCCGAGCGGCTTGCAGTGATATTCGATGTCGATGCCGTACTTCTCGGTCAGGCGCTGCAACAAATAGCGCGCCATCCACATCTGGTCGGCGGCCTTCTTGGAGCCCTTGCCGAAGATCTGGAATTCCCACTGGCCTTTGGCCACCTCGGCGTTGATGCCTTCATGGTTGATGCCGGCAGCAAGGCAAAGGTCGAGATGCTCCTCGACGATCTGCCTGGCGACTGAGCCGACATTGCTGTAGCCGACGCCGGTATAGTACGGGCCTTGCGGCGCCGGATAGCCGCTCTCGGGGAAGCCGAGCGGGCGGCCGTCCTTGTAGAAGAAATATTCCTGCTCGAAGCCGAACCAGGCGCCCTCGTCGTCGAGGATGGTGGCGCGCTTATTGGACGCATGCGGCGTCACGCCATCGGGCATCATGACCTCGCACATAACGAGCGCGCCATTGGTGCGGGCCGGATCCGGGTAGACGGCGACCGGCTTCAAAACGCAGTCGGAGCTGTGGCCCTCGGCCTGCATGGTCGAAGAACCGTCGAAGCCCCACAGCGGAAGCTGGTCGAGCGTCGGAAACTCGGCATAGTCCTTGACCTGCGTCTTTCCGCGAAGATTGGGAACCGGGGTGTATCCATCGAGCCAAATGTACTCGAGCTTGTATTTCGTCATTCTAGCCTCTCGTTGCTTGATCACCGAACCCTGGATGGCGCCGGGGCGAGCCGGCCTATCCAGCAGCCGACCTGCCGGATTATCAAAAAGCAATTCGTGTGCCATTCTCGCCGGCGACGGGTGCGGCAAAGTGAGGTCGCATCGGCGCAAAATTGCCGGGCCGCTGCAAGGTGCGCTGGGATCACTCACAAGCATAGTTTGCATAAATAATGTGCAACTAGTGATCTTTTTATAATCATATTGCCTAATTCGATTGCTGAACCTATCTTGGGGAAAGGTTGAATCGGCTAGGTTCTGTCGAAGAAAGGAAACCGACAATGGAAATCACTTCCACTCGTCAGTCGGCCAAAATCCTGATGTTCCCGGTGGCAGCGCGCGTGTCTGCCTCAAATTTAAGCGGAAAGGCTAAGTTCGCGGCAGAACTTGCTTCTTTGCGCAACCGCACGGATTTCGGAAGTGCCTGGTATCATGAGGCAGCGATCGAGGAAGCGAAACAGGATCGGAAGAGCTAGGCTTCTCCGTCCGCGTATTTGATAAATTGGCAAAGCCCGGCGCGATCGCTCGCGCCGGGCTTTGCTTGAGCCGGGACAGGTCGGCTACTGCTTGGTGTGCAGGTCTGTTCCGAGGGTATCCCTGACGAAGATCATGCCAATGATCAGCGACATCGCTGCAACGGCGACCGGATACCAGAGGCCGTAATAGATGTTGCCCTTAGCCGCGCTCAGCGCGAAGACGGTCACCGGCAGTAAACCGCCAAACCAGCCATTGCCAATATGATAAGGCAGCGACATGCCGGTGTAGCGGATGCGGGTCGGGAACATCTCGACCAGGATCGCAGCGATCGGCCCGTAAACCATGGTCACGTACAGAACCAGGATGAACAGGATGCCGATGGTCAGCGGCCAGTTGATCTGTGCCGGATCCGCGAACATGGCAAAAGCGCCGGACGCGGGAATGTTGTAGACTGTCACCTCGGTTGCGCCAGCCGCTTCTTCCTTGGTCAGGATCTTGTCAGCGACTGCCTTGTCTGTCGGGACGGTCGTTTTTTCGCCGGCACGAATCGCG
This sequence comes from Mesorhizobium sp. M0678, assembly GCF_040320505.1. NCBI lineage: Bacteria > Pseudomonadati > Pseudomonadota > Alphaproteobacteria > Hyphomicrobiales > Phyllobacteriaceae > Mesorhizobium > Mesorhizobium sp. M0678. The sequence goes on from NZ_JAMYPT010000001.1 coordinate 673,799, forward strand.
GTGGCATCGAGTTTAAGCTCGGGATTGGCAGCCACAAAAGCGTCGAGCTTCTGGTCGGCCACTTTCGATGCCGCACGCTTTAGAGGATAACCTCCATCCTGTAAGGCGATATTGATTGCCTTGCCGAAGGCTGTGTCCTTGGCCTTCAACTGGTCGCCAGCCGCGACCGCGTCATAGGCTTCAGCCGTTTCGTTGCCGATCTTGACCGTTGCAGCAGTTCCGGGCGCGGCTGTCGTGACCACATCGTATGGCACGGAACTCTTCGCAAGGAATGCCGTGGCAACATCGCACGAGCTGGTGAATTTCCATGTTCCGGTAAGATTGAATTGGAAACTGCAGTCGCCCGGTGCGGCGGTGACGGTTGCTCGAACATTTTCCTGCGCGGTAGCTAGAGTGGGATTAGCGGCGCGGGTCAGTGCCTTGAACAGTGGAAAGGTGGTGACGATCGCCAGCGCCAAACCCGCCATGATGATCGGTTTGCGGCCGATCTTGTCGGAGAGCCAGCCGAATACGACGAAGAAGATGGTGCCAAGCGCCAGCGCGATCGCGATCATGATATTGACCGACTGCGGATCGACCTTGAGCACGTTCTGCAGGAAGAACAGCGCGTAGAACTGGCCGTTGTACCAGACCACGGCCTGGCCAGCGGTAAGGCCAAGCAACGCCAGCAATGCGATCTTGGCGTTTTTCCACTGGCCGAAGGCTTCGAACAGGGGTGCCTTGGAGCCTTTGCCCTCTGCCTTCATACGCTGGAAGGTCGGAGACTCGGCAAGTGACAGGCGAATCCAGACCGAGATGGCGAGCAGGACCGCGGAAACCAGGAACGGAATGCGCCAGCCCCAAGCTGTGAAATCTTCCTTGCTGAGGGAATTCTGCACAATCAGAATCACGATCAGCGACAGGAACAGGCCGAGCGTTGCGGTGGTCTGGATCCATGAGGTGTAGAAGCCACGGCGGTCATCTGGAGCGTGCTCGGCGACGTAGGTCGCGGCGCCGCCATATTCGCCGCCAAGCGCCAGACCCTGGAGCAGACGGAGCGCAATCAGCATGATCGGCGCGGCAATGCCCCAACTGGCGGAGCCGGGAAGCACGCCGACGAGGAAGGTCGACAGACCCATGATCATGATGGTGACAAGAAATGTGTACTTGCGGCCGACGAGATCGCCGATGCGGCCGAACACCAGGGCACCAAGCGGGCGAACGATGAAGCCTGCGGCAAACGCCAGAAGCACGAAGATATTTCTCGTTGTTTCCGGATAGGAGTTGAAGAATGCGGTGCCGATCGCGGCCGCCAATGCACCGTAGAGATAGAAATCGTACCATTCGAAAATGGTGCCGAGCGAGGAAGCAAAGATGACCTTCTTCTCCTCGCGCGTCATGCCGCGGCTTGTTTTGCCGGCGGTCGATGCCATTGCCATGAGCGTATCCTCCCGTGTGATTCTGCCAGTCCTCGATGCGGCACTTCATCGTCCGCGTTTCCTCGCAACGCAGACTCAGTGCAGCCATCAGTGCAAAAAATGACAGAAAGCAGTGCCCAGAGGCAGACCGCCTTTGGGATTATGACTTTGGTCTAATGTGCAGTGCGAAATCGCAGGTAGTGCCGTCAGCCTTTGAGAGCGTCGAGCAGTCCGACTGCCGCCATCATGTCGCGCTTGCGGGCCGCGCGGCGCGCGAGCGCCTCGGCATCATGGCCCCATTGCTCGGCCTGCCAGTCCTCGTCGACATGGCCGGCAGCCCAGGCCGCCTCGCCGTCTAGCTCGCCGACATCGACGGCCAGCGCCAGCAGCGCCGATCCGGTCAGCGACGTCATGACGTGGATGGCGGCAAGGCGCAGCGGATCGGCACGTTGGGCAAGATGCTGGCCAAGCAGCGCGATACTCTCGCGCGGCTGTTCGACATGGATCACGCCTTCGGCGAGATGGAACCGGGCGCCGAGCGCGCTGTGCACCCAGTCGATGACGGGATCCCAATGCTCGTTCTGCCGGTCGACGAGTCCTTGGGGCGCATCGGCGCGGTAGCAGAGCAGATCGGACGAGGCAAAGCGCAGGATGTCCTCCAGCACGGCCTGAGGATCACTGGCGACGCCATCGATTGCCGTATTGACCAGACGCATCACCGGCATCGTCACCGGGTTGATGGTCTCCTCCTGTGCGGCGAATTCCTTGGCGACGAGTGCAGCCGCCTTTTCGGTCGGCAGCGCCAGCAGCGCCTTGGCCGGCGTGCGGACGGGCTTGCCATCGAGATGGACGGCAAAACCGTCTTCGACCGGTGCTACCGCGACGGTCTTGTAGAAGCGCTTCGGCAGCGGCGTCTTCATTTGGATCTGGGCGCGACGCACCGGGTCCGGATCGGAGAGCTGCTTTCCAGCTTCGAGGTCGTTCAATATATCGCGCATGCTCATCCGGGACTTTGTTTTCGGGCCGGCCGGTTGACGATGATGAGTCCGGCGGCGATCAGGGCGAGTGCCAGGAAGATACGAACGGTCAGCGGCTCGTTCAAGAACACGGCGCCGCACAGCACACCAAACACCGGCGACAGGAAGGTGAAGCTCGACAGTCCAGATGCAGGGTAGCGCCGCAGCAGCCAGAACCACAGCACATAGGTGAAGGCGACAACGTAGACGGCCTGGAACAGCAGAGCCAAGGTTGGCAAGACGGTAAAGTTGCGGACGGGCGGCCCGGCAAAGGGCATCACCAAAATGCCGACGACGGCGGCCCCGGCCAGCTGATAGAGCAGCAGCTTTTCGGCGCTGGCCGTCACCAGCTTCGACCGCTTGATGACGATATTGGTCACGGCCCACAGAATGCCGGCACCGAGACTGAGCAAATCGCCGCCCAATGTTGCGCCGCCATTGGCGCTCAGTTTATCGGAAAACACCGCGATCAGTCCGGCGAAAGCGAGCAGAAGACCAACCAGCTTGCGTGCCGTGATGCTTTCGCCCAGCAGGAAATGGCCGCCGACCAGCATCCAGAACGGCATGGTGTTGACCAGCAAGGTATTGCGCACGACAGTGGTGTGCTCGAGCCCGACATAGAGAAACAGGAACTCGAGACCGAAAAGCGCGCCTGCCAGGATGCCGGCGAGGAGGGTCTTGTCGGGCGTGAACAGCGCAATGCCGCGCCAGCGGCACCAGCCGAAAACACACAGGCCGCCGATGACCGAGCGGGCGATGGACAGGAAAACAGGGTCGTAGCCGGCATACGAG